>CAZKGI010000054.1:0-24085 GCA_964552315.1 uncultured Akkermansia sp.
GGCTTGGGCTGAGGGGCGGGTTTGGCTTCGGCGGCCTTGGCCGGCTCCGCGGGCTTCGCCGGGGCTTTTTTCTCCTCTTCCTGCGGTGCCGGCGTCACTTTGATCTCTTGCGGAGCTGGTGGCGGCGGGGGAGAGGCCAGTTCCACTCCTGTATTGATCTCAAGATTGACGCTGCGCTCGAAAGCCTTGGCGCGGGCTGGATCGACTTCGGTCTGCCAGACGTAGACCTTCTTTAGCTTGGGCAGTTTCTCAAAGGTCGCAAAGATCCCGTTCCCCACCTTGGTGCCATAGAGATTGAGGTATTCCAAACGGGAGAGGGCGGACAGCTCGGCGATCCCCGCATCGGTGATGGCCGTGTTCTCCAGGTGCAGACGCTCCAAGTTGGCCATTTTTCCCACGGTCTTCATGCCCTGGTCGGTGACCTGGCTGCGCGCCAGGTCGAGCCAGACAATTCGCTCGGCCACGGGCTCGAGGAGTTGGAGCGTTTCATCCCCGAACTGTTTCGCGGCATTGACCACGTTGATGCGCAGTCGGTCGTCCTCCGCGGAAATGGGCATGACGGAGAAATGGTATTTTTCGGCTGCTTCGTTGAGCGCGGCCAGTCGATCCGCCTGTTCCTCGGGAGAGAGGGTGTCCCAGATCGAAGGCGAGGGAGCGTGTGTCGCCGCGAGGTCGACTTTCTCCCCCGAGTGCAGGGCGGCGACGGCGGCCACGGTTTCGGCGATGGCGGGATCTTCGCCCAGTTGGGCCACGGTGGTGTCGGCCTTGGCTCCTGCCTGAATCCAGCGTTTCAGCAGATCGATCTCCGCGGGATGGAGGGGATCTCCTTGCGGGGGCATGAACTCGTCGTCTTCTGGATTCAGAAGCACGCGCACAATCAGCTCCGAAGCCTCGGCATCCCCAGGCACCACGGTGGGGAAATCCGAACCCTCGGCTCCGGCCATGAGCACTTCGAAATTGTCCATGCGAAGCTTGCCCTTGGTCTTGTTCTCGTTGTGGCATTCATTGCAGCTCTTTTCGAGGATGGGAACGACGAAGTCCGCGTAAACGAGCCGATCGCTCAGGGGTTTGGATTCCTTGTCTTCTTCTGCGACGGGGGCTTCAGGCTCCTCGTGTCTCGGGTGCTTGATGCCGACGAGAAGCGCCGGCTTGAGGGGTTCCGGAGCGTATTGGGTCAAGTAGTTGGCCTCGTGCACCATGGCCCCACCGAAGTGGCCGCTGGCCATGGTGGCAAAGGCGGCTCCCGCCGTTCCAAGACCGGAAAGCACGCGCCAGCCCTTCACGCTGAAGACCAGTGCCAGGAGGATGAAGACCACGACGGCAAGGCCAAAGTAGAGATGCAGGTCCATGGCCCGACCGGAATAGTCCTCCAGAGTCATGAGCAGGTAGCCGGCCAGGGTGGCGCCGATCGAACCCAAGAAGCTCAGCCAGAGCACGAAGGGAAGCGCGGGGTTCAGGTAGGCGAAGGAGCGCAGGTGGCTGAGCAGGTCCATCACCAGGGCCAAAAAAATGAGCCCGATAGGGAGGTGGACGATGAGCACGTGAAAGCGGGCGAGAAAGTGGAGAAAGCCACCGGGCTCTGCTCCCTCGCGATAGGCGAACCAGATGGCACCGAGAAGCGCCGCCCAAATTCCCCCGAGGAGAAGGGCGACCTTCGCCGAGGATCTGGCGGGAGCCTGATGCTTCACAAAACTGCTCATAAGCGAGCTTCGCGCCGAGCCCAGAGGCGGTCAATTGCCGCATTGGCGTGCGCCAGGAGACCGTCTGGGGCTAGGCGGGACGGGGGAAAAAAGGCCAGTAAGAAAGCGTCCCGTCTGGCACGTTCTCCCGAACAAAAGGCATTGCGGGCCGGGGGGAGGGAGCTTAGAGAGACTGCTTGGGGCTCCGGCCCCCTTTCTCTATGAGCGCCTCCACCGAAGCAGCCAAACATCTTTATTTCATGGGGATCTGCGGCACCGCCATGGGCTCCGTGGCCGCGGCCTTCCGCGACGCGGGCTACCGGGTGACGGGATCCGATTCCTCGGTCTACGATCCGATGAAGTCCTTTTTGGAGTCGCGGGGGATTTCCATCCTCGATGGCTATCGGGCCGAGAACCTGCCGGAGGACGTCGATCTTTTCGTCATCGGCAACGCCCAGAGCCGAGGCAATCCCGAAGTGGAAGCTGTCCTGAGAAGCAAGCGCCACTACGTTTCCTTGCCCGAGCTGCTCCGCGAACAGATTCTGCGCGGCAAAAGGAATTTCGTCGTTTCGGGGACCCATGGCAAAACCACGACCTCTTCCCTGCTGGCCTGGATCCTCGAATCGGCGGGTCGACATCCCGATTTCGTCATTGGCGGCATCCCCGAGAATCTGGGACAGGGCGCGCGTTTTGACGGATCCGAGATCGTCGTGCTAGAGGGCGACGAGTACGACAGCGCCTTTTTCGACAAGCGCTCCAAGTTCGTTCACTACCTGCCCGAGCTGGTCATCGTCAACAATCTCGAGTTTGATCACGCCGACATCTTTGCCGATCTCGATGCGGTCAAGCGCACCTTCGGCCACCTCATCCGCCTCGTGCCGGACAATGGCTTGGTTTTGCTCAATGGAGACGACGCCAATGCCCTGGCGGTCTTTGCCCGGGAGGGCCATTCCCCGATGAAGCGGGTGGGCTTCGCCACGGATTGCGAAGCTCGCATCACCGAGGTCGACTACCGCCGTGATGGCACCGCCTTCACGCTTGAGGGGGAACGTTACGAGACGGTCCTCAACGGCGAGTACAATGTCCGCAACGCCGCCATGGCCATCACGGCAGCGCGCTTCGCCGGTGTCGAGCCCGAGGCAATTCGGCGTGCCGTGGCCGCCTTCCGAAGCGTGAAGCGTCGCCAGGAGGTGCGCGGCACGACCGGCCGGGGCATCGTGGTGGTCGACGACTTCGGACACCACCCCACCGCAATCCGCGAGGCCATTGCTGGCATGAGGCACCGCTTTCCCGGAGCCCGACTGTGGGCCATTTTTGAGCCGCGTTCCAACACGACGCGTCGCCGCGTTTTTCAGGAGAGCTTGGCCGAGGCCTTGGGGCAGGCCGATGCAGTCTGTCTGGCGGCGGTGGCTCGGGCAGAGTTGCTGGCCGAGGAGGAACGTCTCGATCCCGATCTGCTCATGCAGACTCTGCGCGAGCGGGGGCTTCCCTCCTTCTACGAGCCGGATGTTGAGG
Source organism: uncultured Akkermansia sp. (assembly GCA_964552315.1). Lineage (GTDB taxonomy): Bacteria > Verrucomicrobiota > Verrucomicrobiia > Verrucomicrobiales > DEV007 > Arctic95D-9. The sequence continues at coordinate 3,195 of CAZKGI010000054.1, forward strand.
CCATCGTGGCGCGCCTGGAACGGGAAGCGGCTGACGGAGACGTCATCGTGGTCTTCAGCAATGGGGGCTTCGGCGGGATCCACGACAAGCTTTTGGAAAAGCTGTAATTTTCGCAATTTTTTTAAAGGATTTCAAGGGGAGCTGGGCTAGCGTGGCTCTCGTTGAATCTGTTTGCATTCATGTCCGGGGAATGGCCCGCTGCGAGGTATCGCAGCGTCGCAAAGATCTGTGGTGGCTGGGGGCGCGTCCTCGCGATCTTGTGGATCGGCATCTTCCCCTGCCTGGGAGACGAAGCGGTGCCGCCCCCCGATTCCGGCGAGCATTTCCACGATCTCGAGGTGGACTATCAGTTCCACCGGGACGGGCGTATCGACTTTGAACAACGCTTCCGGCTCGAGGTCGCCGGCCAATCCATCCAGAGGGGGCCTCTCTTAAATTACCTCACCGTTTTTCGAGGGCCGGGGGGGCTGGTTCTCGACAAGGAGCTGGAAATCCTCGAAGTGAATCGCGACGGGGCGGAGGAACCCTACCATATGAAACTCGGGGAAGGATTTGTGACGCTCTACATCGGAGAGTCCGAGCACCTCTTGGAGCACCGCGTGCATCACTACCGAGTTCGGGGGCGCATGGAGGGGGATTGGCGTCAGGGGCGGGGGACCTATTCCACCAGCCTCGATATCACCGGTCCCCTTCCCGCCCTGCCGATCCACGAGGCGCGCGTAAGGGTCCGCCTGCCCGCGGGGGTGAGCTTTACCCACCACACGCCCTCGGTCACGGGAGCCGAGCCCGATCCCGAACGGAAGGGCCCCTTGTGGAGATCGCGTCAGGAGGAGGGGGAGCTGATCGTCGAAACCACGGCGCCGCTGGGAAAGCAGCACGCCTTTTTCCTCAACCTAACCTGGCCCTCGGAGTCCTTTGCCGGCAGCCGTCATTGGCTGAAGATCCTGCGTCAGCATCCCCGATTGCCCCTCGCGGGATTCTCGGGTATCCTCTTGCTCTGGGCCTTGCTGCAATTGATGCGTCGGGCGATTGCGAGAAGGGCCTGATCCAGGATGGGTCTCAGGGCGCTCGGTTAGGGCGAAGACCGCATGGTTCCGCCGGCGATCTCCGGGGCACTTCGCTAATTTTCCACTTCTGCCCGGTGCCCTGCGCCATGCCCCCTCCTAGAGTCCGAGGGAATGCGCCCCGCAAAGGGTCACCGTGATGCCGAGTTCGTCGGCCATGGCCGCGCGGGCGAGGAGACAGCGCCGGGCGGCCGTGGGATCTCGGGCGTAGACGACCTGGATGTGATTGGAGGCGTGTCGGGCCATCATCTGGTCCCGTGTGACGTCCTCCAGGACGGCGTGCATGATGGGCCATTCGCGTGTCGTGGCCTCGAGACGCCGCCGGGTTTCCTCCTCGGGAAGGGAGACCACTCGTCCGAGGCCGATGTCGAGATGGAGACGGCCTTCCGCAACGAAGATCCGGCTCCAGACGATGTCTCCAGGGCGGGCCACGCCGGAGCAGGTGGCGCCCCCCTTGGGAAAAAACATGGCTGGCTGCCGGTAGCCATGCGATCCCGCGAGGCCGCCGATGTGGTGGTCGGGCGGAGCCGCCCCGCTGATCTCCAGCACCCAGATGTATTCCTCCCGTGTGCCGCTGGCGTCCTCGTCGCCCCAACGCAAGTCGTGCAGGGTGGTTTCCACGGGTTCCCCGTAATGACGGTGGACTTCTCGAAGGAGCAGCGCATCGAGGCCGGCGCATTCGTCGACTTCATTGAAGTGAGGAATGGCATCCCCGTCGCGGATGATGGATCCGTCGGCCCGCCTAGCGGGGGGGCGAACCCGGTTGTTGAGAAGGCCCTCGACGAGGTCCGAGGCGGCACAGAGATCCTTCAGGCCGAGCTGGTACTGAATGCCGATGGCGTCGCAGCCAAAGGCGTCGCCGAGTCGGCAGGCGGCGAGATACATGCGAGCTTGCTCGAGGACCTGCTCGCGGGTCAGTTCGGTGGTGGGATCTTCTCCAAAATGGAATTGGAAGCCGCGCTCGACGAGCCAGGTGACGACCTCCTCCGCCTCCTCATGGGAGACATGGCCCATGGCATAAAGGAGGGCACTCTGGGAAAGGCGCTCCTTGAAGACCCCGAGGGGGAAAAGCAGCTCGTCGGGCAGGATGGCGTTGTACATGCCCATGCAGCCCTCGTCGAAGACGCCCATGATGGAGCGCTGGGAGCGGAAGTTGGCGGCGAGTTCGCGTCCGATGGCCTCGGGTTCGGAGTCGCCGGAGCGGTAGAGGCGGCAATGGGAGAGGTCTTGGCGCACCGCCCCGGTGTCGAGCCATTCGCGCAGCTTCGCCCGGACGCTGGGATCGGCGAAGTCCTCGGCCCAGAGCGTTGCGTAGGGCACGCCCGCCTTGAGGAGGCAGCCGTTCAGGTTCAGCAGCCCCACGAGGCCGGGCCACTGTCCCGACCAGTTCGCCACGGTGAGGATGGGGCCGCGATGGCCAATCAGCCCGGCGAGGACGTGGTGGCTATATTGCCAGACGCTTTCCGCGACGACGAGGGGAGCGTCCTTGTCGATGTCGCGGAAGACTTCGAGGCAGCGCTTCTGCGAGTCGAGGAATCCGTGACCCGCCACGGGGTCGTAGGAGTGGAGGCGCTCGACGCTGGCGCCGAGGTCGGCGAAGGCAGCGACGAGATCGCTTTCCATCGCGGACTGGGCCGGCCAGCAGCGTCGGTTGGCGGAGAGGCGGGCGTCGCCGCTGGCGGCGAGGAGGAGGCGTTGGCTGTTCATGGGGAAATTGGGGACCGCTGTATGGCGCCGCTTTTCGCCTGGCTTTAGGAAGACCCAGTCCCGCACGCCAACCGTTGCCAAAGGGACGAGCTCGGATGGCGACTCACTTTCCCGGGAGTCACCAAACAAGCCGGACGAAGCGGTATGAATTCAGTCGAGCCCTCCAACGCCGCCCTAGTTGGCAGGCTCGGGCAGGCCTGCGCCGCGATGAGAGTGAATGGAAGCCGTCGACGCATCGTTCCTGACAAGGGTTCATCCCGAAATTCCTAGTTCCTCCAAGCGCTTTCGTATGACCTCCCTTTCCCTCTCCTGAAACCGGTGAAAGGGAGCCGCCATGAAGTCATCACAGACGCCGAGGATGGAGAGGGCGCATTTCAAGCCCTTGATGATGGCCGAACCGTGGCGTCCCACGTGGTAAAGGGATTCGCTGAGGGCCATGACCTGCTCGCTCAGCTTGCGGGCGAGGGCGACATTTCCCTCCTTGGCTGCCTCGTAGAGAGCCACGTAGAGGGAGGGATGGAGGTTGGCGCCCCCGTTGATCCCTCCGTGCCCCCCGAGCAGGACGGACTCGGCGAGGAGCTCCTCGGGGCCGACCAGAAAGGACCAGTCGGGACGCGAGTTTGCCGCCAGCCGTCGCATGTGCCGGAAATAAACCAAATCCCCGGAACTGTCCTTCAGCCCCGCGATGCCCTCTTGCTGCAGGGCCCAGGAGACCACCTCGTCGGAAAAGGCGACCTTGGTCAGGGCCGGCATGTTGTAGAGCATCAGGGGCAGGGGCAATTCCGGGAGGAGTTCCTCGAAGAACTCCCTCAACTCGGCCTGGCCAGCGGGGAAGTAATAGGGCGCGGCGCTGACCACCGCCTCCGCCCCGCAATCGGCGGCATGGCGGGCCAGGCCAGCCGACTCGACCAGGGAGGTGTCAGTGATGCCGACGAGCACGGGAACGCGCCCCGCGACGTGGCGGCAGGCGCGCTCCACGAGTTCTCGGCGCAGTCGATAACTGAGACTGGGAGCCTCGCCGGTGGTGCCCAGCAGAAACAGGCCCGAGACCCCGCCCCCGATGAGTCGCTCGATGAGCCGCTCCAACCCCTCGCCGTCGAGCTCGTCGCGACCATGCAGGGGCGTTACCAGGGGAGGAACGATGCCGGTGTAGCGTGGGGCCATCAGCGGGCAGAGGGGTGGGGACTGGCAATCCGGTGAGGGAGGTCAATTAGGTGATTTGGCGTCCTCGGTATCGAAGAGGGTGAGGGGCTGTGGCTCCAGCTTGGCGGGATCGACGACGAGGTGTTTGATCTTCTGCCGGTTCCAGGTGTAGGTCATGTGGACGAGTCCGTCGCGGGTCTGGATCATGGCGGGATAGGAGAACTCGCCCTTTTCCTCCTTCTCGATGAAGGCGACCGCCTCCCAGTGGATGCCGTCCTGGCTGATGGCGAGGTTCAGGATATTGCGCTTGCCCCAGCCGTCCTGGCGATCCCCGCCGATGTGGTTGTAGAGAAGAAGATGCCGACCATCGGCCAGGGTGAGCGCCTCGATGCCGGAGTTGTTGTTGGGAAGGTTGGTCTCTTCCAGGTCGCTCCAGCTGCGGCCCCCATCGGTGGAGCGATTGCTGATGATCTTCACGTTCTTGGAGCGGTAGAGGCTGCGCAAGCTGCCGTCGGCAAGGGTCAGCACCGTGGGTTGGATGACTTGATAGGGCTGGACCTCGGGTTCGTGACGTCGCCACGAGGTGCCGAGCTCGGGCTGGTCCAGGTCGGTGAGGACCTCGAAGTGGAAGCGCCAGTCGTTGTCGTGCTCGGTGGAGGAGGGGCAGAGCAGGCTGCCATCCGCGAGGGCAATGGGTTTGCCACGGACCGGACCATCGATGCCCTCAGGAAGACGGCGGCGGTGCCGGAAGGAGCGTCCGCGGTCGTAGCTGACCATGAGCTCGCCCCACCAGCTTTGTGGGTCGGGTCCGACCTTGAAGAAAAGATAGGTCGGTCCGTCTCCGGGGGCCTGCCAGAGGACTGGGTTCCAGCAGGGATGCCGCTTGCCCTCGTGCTGGATGCCGTTGGCCCATTCGACAGGGCGGCTCCAGCTGGCTCCGTCGTGATAGCTCGACCAGATGCCGACATCGGGATCCTTCTCCTTGGTCCCTCCGAACCAAGCGGCGACGAGCCCGCGGTCGGTTTCGGCGAGGGTCGAGGCATGGCATTGCGGGAAGGGGGCCTGGTCGTAGATGAACTCCTCCAAGACGAAGCCGGGGAAACGCGCTGGTTTCTTCTCCACAGGAGGGCGCGGCTTCAGGGCGTCCTCGGGATAGGCGATGCCCTCGTCGCGGCGCAGGTAGTAGAGGCGGCCATCTTCGGCGCCGAGGACCAACTCCGGCACGCCGTCGCCATCGAAATCGGCCACCGTGGGGGCGGTGTTGTGACCGGAGACATCTCGCTCGGTGACGTTGCCGATCTTCTTCAGGATGACCCGGCCATCGGCTTCGCCGACATGGCGATACCAGACGGCGTTCTGCGAATTGACCAGCAAGTCGAGTCGGCCGTCGCCATCCCAGTCGGTCATGGTCAGCTGGGCTCGCCCGCTGCGCCCGGCAGAGTGAGCATTGAGCTGGAGGGGCTGGAGGTCCTCGTCGACGAAGACACGTTCCGCCCGGCCGCCGCCGCGGCGCAGGGCCAGGTAGCCCTCTTGGTCGAGGGCGATGAGGTCGAGCTTGCCGTCCCCGTCGTAGTCCATGACCAGCGGGGTGGTGCGCCACTGCGTGAGGGTGTCGCTGCAGGGAGTCTGCCACCACTGCCATCGGGGCGGGTACTCCTTCAATCCGGAGTCGAAGACTGTGGGCTCCACGCGCCGGGGATCGCCCGTGCCGCGTAGCCACCCGAGTCGACCGAGGATGGAGTTGTAGATGATGTCGAGCTTGCCGTCCCCATCCCAATCCGCGGCGGACAGGCTGGTGTAACCCCACTTGGCCTCGCAGGGGCCCTGGACGGATCCGTTGGGGCCCGCGAGGACGCGGAAGGTCTGGCCCTCCGTTGTCTCGAGGAGGATCGGCGCATCCCATTTGGGAAGCTGGTTCTCGCCCATGCCGAGATTCTTGAAAAAGGCGATGTTTCCCGCGGTGTTGCCACAGAGAATGTCCTGAAGTCCGTCCCCATCCCAATCGATGACGAAGGGGGTAGAGAGGGCGCCGAACTTGAGGGTGTCGGCTTCTTGCTGAAAATAGGCCGGCTGGTGGAAGACGGGCAGGCCGTCGCGAATTTCCCCGCTGTGCTCGACGAGGGCGACGCGCCCGTCCTCGTCACCGACGATGAGGTCCATGTGTCCATCTCCGGTCCAGTCGTAAGCCGTCGGGGTGATCATCTGCACGTGCATGACGAGGGGCTGGCCGTCGGAACCGTCAAGGCGGCGTCCCCGGGCGTAGCGGGGCTCCGTCCGCGTGCCGATGTTCTCGAAGTAGGTGAAGCCGTCGAGAAATTCGCCGCAGAGCAGGTCGAGGTCCCCGTCTCCGTCGAAGTCCGCAAAGTTGGGCGAGGGCCAGCCGAAGGTCTCGATGAGGCTTCCGTCCTCGCTGCGCAGCTTCACGGGCGTGTCGGCGTATTGGGGTGCTGCGTCCGTGCCCTCGTTCGCGATGAGATAAACGTAGCCGCGCAGGGGACCGTTGCGCCAGCGTCCCTGGGCGTCGTAGGCCTGGTCCCAGACGAGGTCCGTCCAGTCGCCCACGCCGACGATGAGGTCGTGGATTCCATCGCCGTCGTAGTCGACATAGCGCCACATGTTGGCGCGAACGGGGTTCTCATGGACGTTGTTCTTGGGATAGATGCGGATCGGCTTCTCGAACCTCGTCTCGCGAAAGGCGCGGTGCTCGTGTCCCGGTTCGAGAATGCGGGGCTCTCCGTTGACATAGGAGACTTGAAAATTGTGCTTGGTGGGACCGAGCCGGACGCCGGGCCTGAACACCGGCATCTTCTCTCCGGGGGCGCCGACGTTCTCGAAGTACCAAACGCCGTTGGAGGGTTTGTCAGGACAGGAGACGAGCAGGTCGGTCTTGCCGTCGCCGTTGTAGTCCATGGGCATGGGCCAGGCCCACAGGCCCACTCCGAGGTCGACGACGAGGCCGGGGTGGTTGTAGGGGAGCTGCCTCAGCTTCCAGTCCTCCTCGGCGGCGGTGAGGGGGAGGGAGAGGCAGAGGGCGGTGGCGAGCAAGGGGACGAACTTCATGGGGAAAGAGGGGGTCGCGATGAGAAATGGGGGAATGCGCGGTGGAATCCTATCGAAGCCACCACCGGTCCTTCCTGGTGCGGGCGGCTTCGTTCAGGGTGAGCTCGAGACTGTGGCGGATGTGCCGGCGCATCGCCTCCTCGGCGGCCCCGGCATCGCGGCGCCGCAGGGCCGTGGCGATGGCCTCGTGCTCAGTTAGGGTGGTCTCGAGTATGTCGAGGCGGAAGGCGTGGCGATCGGCCTGGAAGATGCGGGCGAGAATGTGGGAATCGCCCACGACCTTGAGCATGCGACGGTTTCCGGCCGCTTCGAGGAGGATCATGTGAAAGGAGAGGTCGAGGGCATGAAAGGGATCGGCGAGGGACTTCGCCGCGGCCTTGCGTCCTGAGCGGCGCAGCTTGGCGACGAGCCCGGCGGAAGCGCGCAGGTTCTCCTGCAGTTCGGATAGAAGGGGCTCCCCGGCGCGCTCCGCCGTGCGCTGGATGGCAAAGCATTCGAGCGCCTCCCGCAGCTCGTAGAGTTCGATTGCTTCCTCCCGGGTCAGACTGCGCACGATGGCCCCGAGCTGGGGAACGAGCTCGACAAAGCCCTCGCTGGCAAGCTGACCGACGGCCTCGCGCACCGGGGTGGCGCTGACGCCGATCTCGCGCCCGATGGAGCTGTAGGAGAGTCGGGATCCCGGAGACACGGAACCTTCCAGCAGCTTTTGTCGTAGGTGGCGGTAGGCCCGCTGGGCCTGATTGTCGGTCATGCTATGGAACTCTATAGAGTTCTATGGATATCGAATTCCGCGCCTGAGGAGAACGCGCGCGATCGCGGGAGGGAACGGCGCTCTCGGGGAGGAGGATTGACATTCTTCCCCCGGATTCCCATACTGCCCGAGATTGAATCGAGCCGAACAGATCGCACGCCTCTCGGATCCAAAGGAAACTTGGGACATCATCATCATCGGAGGGGGGGCGACCGGCTTGGCCACGGCCCTGGATGCGGCTTCGCGCGGTTATCGCACCGTCCTCCTGGAACAGGCCGACTTTGCCGAGGGCACCTCCTCGAAGAGCACCAAGCTGATTCACGGCGGCGTGCGCTACCTGCGCAATGGCGAGATCGGCCTGGTGCGAGAATCGCTGCGCGAGCGCGGACGGCTGCTCCGCAACGCCCCGGGTCTGGTCGAGCCGCTCTCCTTCGTCGTTCCGGCCTATCGCTTTTACGAGCGGGTTTTCTACGGGACCGGCCTGACCCTCTACGATCAGTTGGCCGGGGATTGGGGGATTGGTAGGACTGGCCACCTCAGTCCGGGGGAGGTGCGTGACCGGATCCCGAACCTGAGGCAGCGCGGCTTGCGCGGGGGGACCCACTATTGGGATGGCCAGTTTGACGACGCCGCCCTCGCCCTGGCCATGGCCCGCACGGCCGTGGCCGAGGGGGCGGTGGTTCTGAACCAGGCCCGGGTGGTCGGACTGACGAAGGAGGGTGGAAAAGTCCGCGGGGTCGAGGTCCGGTCGGAAATTGAGAATCGGGAGTGGCACTTGCGCTCCCGAGTGGTGGTCAACGCCACCGGTGTCTTTGTCGACGAGATCCGTCGCCTCGACGAGCCCGAAGTGGAGAGCGCGGTGCGTCCCAGTCAGGGCATACATCTGGTGCTGGAGCGCCGCTTTCTCGGTGGGGACTCGGCCGTCATGATTCCCAAGACCGAAGACAGTCGGGTCCTCTTCCTGATCCCATGGAAAAATCGGGTTTTGTTAGGCACGACCGATACGGATGGCGTTGCCCTCTCACTGCATCCCCGTCCCCTGGAGGAGGAGATTGAATACCTGATCCGCCACGCGGCCCGCTATCTTGAAACCGCTCCGACTCACGACGACATCCGCGCTGTCTTTGCCGGACTGCGTCCGCTGGCGAAGCCGCCCAAGGGGCGGGGAGGGGCGGCCTCGGCCACGCTCTCGCGCAGTCACGTCCTCTTTGCGAGTGCCTCCGGGCTGGTGACGATGACCGGGGGAAAATGGACAACCTGCCGCCAGATGGGGGAGGAGGCGGTGGATCTCGCCGCCGCCGTGGGCGGACTGCCCGTGCGCCCCTGTGCAACAGCAGACCTGCCCCTGCGGGGGCCCTCAGCGCCGCAGGACCTGACGCCCCTGGACCCCGAGTTGCCCTATTGCATGGGCGAGGTGGATCGCGCCGTGCGCGAGGAAATGGCCCTGACTCTCGACGATGTTCTCAGCCGACGGACCCGGGCTCGCTTCCTCGACGAGGCCGCTTCACGCCGCGCGGCACCGAAAGTGGCGCGTCGCATGGCGGAGCTGCTCGGGCGGGGCGAGGATTGGGTCCAGCAGGAAGTCGATCGCCTCTGAACATCCCAGGCTGGCGCAGCCTGACAGGGACACGGGTGCAGGCTTGGCGGTCGCCGGGCCAGGCTTCAGTGGGTCCCCACATCCCAGAGTCCGTCCGAATTCGATCCGGAGGGGTCGTAGGCGTTGCTGCCGTTGCGGAAGACCGGTGGCATGGACTTGAAATCCAGGGTCAAGGATTCCCCGGCCAATCCTGCGTGGGTGGGGAGGGCGTTGGCGTTGCCCGGCAAGTAGGGAATGAGCTCCTCCGCGGTGAGGGTGCTGCGGTCCTTGGCGGGGTGATCGGCGAGGTAGCTTTTCTGGGCGATGTAGACCGAGCGCAGCTTCTCGGCGGCCTCGCGCCCGCGTCGCCAGTCGTTGATCGAAGAAACCGAGTAGATGACCACGGCCGCCAGGCCGAGCATCAGTCCGATGACCAAGGTGACTTCCACCAGGGAGAATCCCCCTTGTCTCGGGACGGACAGACGGAGGCCTCGGTCAGGGAATGGGGTGGGTATCATGATCGAGGGGAGTAGGGGCTCATTCCGCCAGGGCGGTGGCGCGGGCGGAAGGTTTTTTGGCCTGCGAGGCCGGCGTGGGACTATCGGCCATCAGGTAGGCCCAGATCTGCCCGGGCAGGCTGGAAAAGGCGAAGGCCACGATGGCCAGGACCAGGACCGCCCAGGCGACCTGGGAGGTGAAACTTTGGTTCGGGTTGTTGAAGAGGCGGCCAACCGCCCCGCCCCGTTCGTGAACCCGGCTGGTGTAGGTGATGCTGGAGACTTCGAGGAGGGCCGTCAGCTCGCTGAGCTGGCGGTCGTTCCGGGCGGTGAAACAGTAGCGATAGAGCCCGCTGGACCCTTCCTCGGCCTCCTCCAGCTCCACCTTGTCCGGCAGGACGGGCGGGAGGGTGTTGCAATAGATCTTGTGCACGTAGACGAATTCCTTGCGGAGCCAGCGGTCGATGGCGGTTTGTTGCATGGGTGGTCTGCGGTGTTCGTTTGTCGGAAAAAGTGCGGTCAGGCCGCCCGGATCCAGGCCGGACGCGAGCCTGTGTTTACATGGCGCTGTTCATCATCTTCGGTCCCATCAGGAAGATGGGGAGGAAGGCCCCGATGAAGACCATGGTGATGAGGACGGCCGCGGCCATCATCACGATGATGTTCACGACCTGGGCGAATTCGTTGACGATCTGGTCGACGTCCTCCTCGTACATGGTGGTGAGGAGCTTCAACTGGAGGGGGAGCGAGGAGGATTTTTCACCGATGGAGATGAGGTGGGCGACCTGAGGATCGCAGGAGGTGAACTTGCGGATGGCTTCCGAGAAGGGGAGGCCGGTCTCGATGTAGCGATTGCCCGCATTGACCAGCTCCTGGTGCATGGGGGTCCCCTTGAGGGACTCCGCGGCAATCTCTACGGAGCGGAAGAGGTTGATGCCGTTGGAGTGGAGCATCTCCATGGTTCCGAGGAAGAGGAGTTGTCGCATCCCCATGACGAGTCGACGGAGGAGGCGCCAGCGCGCCATGAGGAAGAAAGTAACCGAGGCGCGCACTTTGGGGAGAAACAGGAAGGCCGAGGCTGCCCCGACGAGGGCCCCAATGATCAGGACCCAGATCTTCTGGATGACGTGGCTGACCTTGAAGAGGATGCCGGAAATGGTGTCGGGCTCCTGGCCCACGTCGCGGATGATCTTCTCGATCTCGGGCACGATCTTCAGCTGCGCCCCGATGAAGAGGAGGATGAGGGCGAAGATGATGCAGCAGGGCATGACCGTGGCCTTGCGCATCTTCGATTTGAACTCGGCTTCCTTCTTGAGGCGATGGGCGATGGATTCGAAGGCCTGGTCGATCTGGCCCGCATCCGTGCCCGCCCGGACCAGGGAGATGAACTTGTCGTCGAACTTGCCTGACTTGGCGAAAGCCGCGTAGGCCGGCTGCCCCATTTCGATCTGGTCGCGCACCGTCTTCAGCGTGGCGCGCACGAAGGGGGAGGGGTGGCCGTTGGAGTAGTACTTGAGGGCGTCGGCCGTGTTGATGTTGGCGCGCAGCATGGAGGCCATGGCGCGACAGAGCTTGATGAGCTCCTTGGGCGGGTACTTGGCATTGCGATCCGACTTGGAGAAAAGGGGCTTCTTGCCCTCGCCCGCCCCTCCGGGAGCGTGGTGACCGGACATGGCCGCCTGCTTTTCCTTGATGCGCGCCGCCAAGGCGGCCTGTGCTGCGGAAGCAGGGGCGGATTCGGTGTCTTTCATTCGGCGCAAATCGGAAAGTTCAATCGGTGACAGACATGTCGATGGCCTTGCGGAGGGCATCGAGGTCGGTGCGACCCTCGCGCACCAATTTCAGACCACTCGTTCGCAGCGAGGGCAGGATCCCCTGCTGCCTGACGGCCAGTTCCAATTCGTAGGGGCTGAGGGTTCCCTTGGAGAGGGCGTCGGACCATTCCGGCGTGATGGGAATGATTTCCAGGATCGCGGCGCGGCCCATGTAGCCTCGGCCATGGCATTCCGGGCAGCCTTCGACATTGCGGTGGAAGATGGGCGTCTCGCGCCACTCCTCGCCGAGGTTGTACTTGCGGACATCGCGCTCGGTTAGGCCGGGCTTGCGGATTTTGCAGTAGGGGCAGAGCAGTTTGATGAGGCGCTGCGCGCAGGCCGCCTTCAAAGTCTGGGCGATTTTCCAGCGTTCGATGCCGAGCTGCTCGAAGCGCTCGATGATCTGCGAGGCCCGCGGAGTGTGGATGGTGGTGAGCACCTTGTGCCCGGTGATGGCGGCCTCGATGGCCAGCTCTGCAGAATCGTAGTCCCGGACCTCACCCATGAGGATGATGTCAGGGTCCGAGCGCATGAAGGAGGCGATCATGGGCTTGAACTCCGAGGGGCGGATGTCGCAGTGGATGACGCCGGGGATCTCGTCCTCGACCGGGTTTTCCAGGGTGAGGATGTTGTCCTCCGGCCGGTTCAGTTCCCGCAGCATGGCGTTGAGAGTCGTGGACTTGCCGGAACCGGTCGGGCCCGACATGACGATGATGCCTGCGGGGATGGCCATGACCCGCTCCAGCTCGAAGAGCGTGGCGGCGTCGAAGGCGAGGGAACCGACGCCCAGCTTGGCCTCGAAGTGGCTCTTGTCGAGGATCCGCATGGTGATGTGGTAGCCCCGATAGGTGCGGTGCCTCTCGAAGCGCATGTCGATGGAGCGCCGCAGGTAATTCACGGTGAAGCGACCCGAGATCCCGGGGCGCTTGGCCCGTTCCTCCGGAGCCAGTCCCATGAGATTGAGGAGAAAGGCGTCCACGCGGTCCTTCAGTTTCCAGGGGATCTCATACTTTTCCCCCATGTCGCCGTCGATCCGGTAGCTGTAATGGACGCGATCCTTTTCGCACTTCACGTGGATGTCAGAGGCGCGGTTCTTGATGCCGTCAGAGACCATCTTGGCCACGAGCTGGGCGAGCGGCTCGTCGTGCTTCTCGGAAACGTTGAAGTCGTTGATCACCTCCGAGTCCTCGTCGACCTCGATGGCGTCAATCTCCGACTGGGAGGGGCCCGTGGTCCGGGCAATGCTCTCAATCACCTGGGTGATCTCGGCCGCAGGGGAGAGAATGCGCACGACCTCGAGCTCCGGATACTGCTGAGAGACGCTGTCTATCGCGGTGGGATCCCAGGGATTGGCCACGGCGATGTAAATCTGACCGTCCTCCTTGCAGAGCGGGACGAACATGCCCCGGTTGAGGAGGTTGGGATCGCTTTGTTCCAGCAGGGAGCGATCCACGAAATCTTTGATCTTGAGGAAGAGGGGAAGACCGGTGATGGACCCGATCGCCGCCAGGATGCGATTGTTGGTGCAGGTCCGCGGAATGTCCTCGCGCGAGCGCTCGCCGAGCGAGGGGTCGTAGGAAATCAGCTGATCCACCACCGCGTCCGTGATGGTTTCGTTGAGAGGGATGCCGATATTCAGGTTCATGCGCCGAAATGTCGACCGTGCAGGTATTTCAGGGCGTTGAGATCGGTCGTGGTCACGAAGTGGAAGGGCTTGCGACCGGTCTCCTGCTGGATTTCGTTGGAGATGAGTCGGGCCGCCGCCGAGGCGGTGAAGGGGTTCACGCTGGTGACGGTGAAGAAATCCTTCTCGTTGACCTGGATGATGGGAGTGCCCAGCAAGCGGCAGATCTCCGAAATGGCCGGGAAGGCGTTGTAGAACTCGATGGGCGTGCCGGTGTGCTGGGCGAAGGACAGGTGGGCGATTTTCGTCTTGGAATAGCTCGTCAGTGCCTTTGTCAGGATCAGGATGGTGTCGCGAGCGTCGATTTCGGGACGCTTCCAGCCTTCCAGGCAAAGAAAGGTCAGGGAGTCGGTGAAGGGGCGGCCCTTCTCGACGCCCGAGAGGTACTTGAGGTAGAGCTGGGTGATGCGGCTCGTGTCCTCGGGGCTGAGCTTCCCGATCTTGTTGAGGGCCTGATAGGTGTACTCCCCGCAGTGCGCCATCTGGCGGCGCAGCAGCTCCATGGACGACGCACGGCTCGCATCGACGCCGTTCTCCGGAGCGGCCCCCACCCGGGGTGCGTGGTGGGAGGCCGAGGGAGAGCTGGAAGAGGCAGCGGTCGCGTTAATGTCGGGGGCGGACGCGTGGCTCATGGGAACTATTTTCTCTTGTTCCCGCCGAACATCTTCCCGAGGAGGCCGCTGTTCTTTTTGGACCCGACAGGGCGCACCGAGACCTCGGGTCGGTTGCCGGCGGGGGCAAACTGGGGTTCGTCTTCGCTCTTTCCGTGCGTGGGGAGGGACTCGGGGCGGTTGTAGGGATGCTCGGGATGGAGCAGGTGGGAGGGCGCATCCGGTTCGCTCCGACGGAAAGCGTTGTTCAAGGTGGTGCGGAAATCCGAGCGGTAATTGCTGCCGGGATTGCGGGGATCGGGGTAGCTGTAATCCGAGGGCAGGATATGGCTCTCGTGGATCTCGTGGCTCATGATGTCGTTCTCCTGCCCCTTCTCGGGCCGATAGAGCTTCGGAGTGACGATGAAGACGAGACTGGTGTTCTTTTTCTCCTTGGTGCTCGACTTGAAGAGCAGGTTCACCGCCGGGATGTCCCCCAGGACGGGAACCTTGTTCGAGCTATCGGTCTGGATTTCCTCATAGAAACCACCAATGAGCAGGGAGTGTCCGTTGGGAACGCGGGCCGTGGTGGTCACAGTGGATTCATTCACGCGGGGATAGAGGTTGCCCGAGGGGGTGGAGACGTATTCGGTGACTTGGGCGGAGCGGGGCCGCAGGGCCATGCGGATGGTGTTGTCCGGAAGGATGGTGGGGGTCACCGAGACGGAAACGCCGACTTCGCGCGTGGTGGTGGGGTCCCCGGCGGCGTCTTCCTCGTCGATTTTGTAACGAACCTCGTCCGTGATGTTCTGGCTGCCATCGGTGATGGTCACCGTCGAGGTCACGATCGGGATGCGGTCGATGATGGAGATCAAGCCTTCCTCGTTGTCCTCGGCGATGAGGGTGGGGCTCGACTCCTGCTGGGCCAGGCCTCCCGCATTCAGGGCGCGGAGGACGGCGCTGAGCTGGAGGGGCGAGAGCACGAGGCTGCCGGAGCCGCCCTGATCCCCGGGGGTGCGGAACTCGCCATTGGCCGAGGTCTGCACCGTGGTGAGGTTGTTCCCGTCGTTGTCCACGGTCACGAAGGAGGCCGCCGTGCTGAGGTCGGGCAGGTTGAAGAGGGCGTTCAGGCTCGAGGCGGCACTGATGGTGGTGCCGTTTTCGCCAAGCACAGAGGACCAGTCGACGCCAATGCGGTTGCTGGAGTCGCTGGTGACGCGAAGGATGCGGGTTTCAATGGCGACCTGCTGTTTGGGCTGGTCGATCTGCGAAAGAAAAATGCTCAGGGCGTCGAGCTTGCGGGCATTGTCCATGACGATGAGCGTGTTCGTCTTGGACTCGTATTCGATGATGCCCGAGCCCGGGGTGAGGAAGGGCTGCAGGATCAGCTTGATCTGGTCGATGTCCTTGGGGCGGAGATACTTGAGCTGATAGCGGAAGGGCTCGGTGGGCAGGCGGGACAGTTGGGACGAAGTCAGGGCGTAGACGGTGTTCCCCTTCTTGTGGATGGTGATTCCGTACATCAGGGCCAGTTCTTCCATCTGCCGGATGGGATCGTCGTTCATGAGCTGGCCGGTCACGATGAAGGTCGGTCCCTCGATCTCGGTGTTGTGGAAGTATTGGTAGTTGCCGAGCTGGGCCAGGTGCTGGAAGACATCATTGAGCTTCGCGGACTTCAGCCAGAAGCCGTCGGGAGTCTCCTCGATGATGGAGGGCTGCTCCTGGGCATTGGGATCGGTCTTGGGCGCTTCAGCCTTGTCCGAGGCTTCGGCGATCGCCTTGAGGAAGGATTGGGAAAGGGGATTTTCCTGCTCCTCATTCGTCTCCGCCGCAGGCGCGGCCACTGGTGCGGGCGGGTCCTCCACGGAGGCGATCGGAGCCGGGGCTTCGATGGGGCCGGGGACGCCTTCCACGGCGGGGGGCGCCTCGGAGGCAGACGACTCGGGGACGCTCGATGCGGCCTCCGCCTGGGTGGGGGGCTCGGCCGTGGGGGCCGGCAGGGCGCTGGTCACCAGGCTGGAATTGTCCTGAAAGGACTCGGCGGCCCCTGTTTGGGAGAGTTCCCCGAGGGAAGGCTCCTCTCTCCCGATCAGCAGTAGGGCGGCAAGAGAAAGGATGCCGGCTCCGGCCACGGTGGCGAGGTCTTGAACTCTCATAGAGGATGGGAAAGGGGAAAAAACAGAGGGCCAATAATAATAATAAATACCGTAACACATGGCATTTAGCAAGAATTAACTAAAAAACAACAGGAAATTTTAGAATTGCTAGAGTGCCTGGGTGGCCGATGCCCGTAGGGGTATGGATCCAATAAAAAATTGACTTCCCGATCGGGCAGAAAAAGGCTGTGCCGATTCCGTTGACCGCGCCCGCCGAGCCCGAAACGAAGGCTCTGGTCTGGTGGGGGAACGGCCGACCGCTTGAACCGCTGTGTGGAAATCCGCCCTCAATGCCCTTGTGACGGTCCTCCTGATGGGCCTTTTCGCCTTCGTGCTTTGGGAGGTGGCCCGCTATGAATTTCGCTGGGAGGCGCTTGCCCCGTATTGGAGCAACCTGATTTCCGGATGGGGGGTGACCCTGGGGATCGCCTTCGCGGCCCTGATCCTCAGCCTCTTTGTGGGGGCTTTGCTGACGGCGGGGCAACTGTCGGAGCGCGCCTTTACCGCCGGTCTCTGCCGGGTCTACGTGGAGTTCATTCGCGGCACTCCTTTGCTGACCCAGATCCTGATCGGCTATTACCTCATCGCTCACGCCCTCGGGTGGGACAGTCGTTGGGGCGTCGGCTTGGTCATCCTCTCCTGCTTTTCTGCGGCCTATCTCGCCGAGATCTTCCGGGCGGGCATCGAGTCCATACCCGCCACCCAGTGGCTCTCGGCGCGGGCCATTGGCCTGAGCGAGTACCAAATCTACCGCTTCGTCGTGCTGCCCCAGGCGGTGCGGCGCATCCTCCCCGCCGCGACGGGGCAGTTTGCGAACTTGGTGAAAGACTCCTCGCTCCTCTTCGTGATCAGTGTGCCCGAGTTCACCATGCAGGCGCGCGAGGTCAATGCGAACACCTATGCGACCTTTGAGGCCTACCTCCCCCTGGTGTTTGGCTACCTCCTCCTGACGCTGCCCATCTCCCTGTGGAGCCGTCGCATGGAACAACGTTTCCGCTATGAGCATTGAAGCCCAGGATTTGTGCAAGGCCTATGCCGGAAGTCGCGCGCTCAATGGACTGAGTTTCGCTTTCGACGATTCCGTCAAGGTCCTGGCCTTTGTGGGGCCCTCGGGGGGAGGGAAGTCGACGCTGCTGCGTCTGTTAGGGGGATTGGAGACGGCGGATGCCGGCCTCTTGAGAGTCGACGGTCGGCAAATCCCCGGGGATGGGGACGGGCGGCGGCTCTGGCGACGCGGCCTGGGCTTCCTCTTCCAGTCCTACAATCTCTTTCCCCACCTATCCGCCGTGGAAAACATTGTCCTTCCCCTCGTTCAGGCTCATGCCTGGACGAGGGAGCGGGCCCGGCAGAGAGCCGAGGAAATCATGGAGCGCTTTGGCCTGCAGGATCACCTCGGCAAGCGACCCGCCCAGCTTTCCGGCGGTCAGCAACAGCGCATCGCCCTGGCCCGGGCGATGGCTCACCATCCCGCCCTCCTGATTCTGGATGAGCCCACCTCGGCGCTGGATCCGGAAATGAAAGCCGAGGTGCTGGATCTCCTCGAGGAACTGTGCCATGGAGGCCAGCGCATTGTTCTCTCCACGCACGAAATGGGCTTTGCCCGCCGCAGCGCTGATGCCGTGGCCTTTCTCGCCGAGGGGCGAATTGTGGAGTCGGGAGCTGCCGAGCCCTTTTTTGCCGAACCTCAGTCGCCGGTTGCCCGGGCCTTCCTGGGAAAGGTGCTCAAGTGGTAGCGTTCGTGTCGCCCGGAAGGCGATCGGTGGAGAGCCCGGCGGCGTTCAGTAGGAAGAAGGCCGGCGGCCGGCGTAGGTCTCGATCACGTCGATGAGGCGCTGGCCGGAGGGAGTGGGGCGCACGTCCGTGCCAAAGAGTATATCGTTCATGGCCCGGCCGTAATACACCTCGTTGCTCTTTTGGGCGGGCAGGATTCCCCCGCCCTTGAAGGCGGCCCCGGCGAAAAGGCCTCCGGCGCTGGAGTAGACGAGGATGGGAGCCTGAATCGTGGTGGTGTCGATCTTGGCACCCTCGTCGATGGGTCCGCCGGTGGCGGCCACGTCCACGCCAATGTCCACAGTTCCGCCGAGCAGGGGCTTCAGTCCCGTCTCATTCATGAGCAGGAGGACGTGGGTCGATTCCTGGGCGCCGATTTGAAGACCGTAGCTGCCCTCCGCCGAAGAGATGAAGGCGGGGGCACTCCATCGTCCGCTGCGGTCGCGCACGAGGGCCACGCCATTGCCCGCCTCCCCACCAATGCCGAGTCCCGCCTTGACCTTGTGGAGAATAATGATGCCACGGGCTCGGGCGATGAGATCTGCCGGGATGCGCTTGCCGGGCTGCGCCTGCAGGTCCACAAAACGATCAGTGGCGCGCTGGATTCGCATGTCCAATTTTTCCGTCGTCTTCTTGAAGGGATTGGCCAGAATCGTCCCGGCGCTGCCGATCAGAATCGCGAGGAGAAGAGGCCAGAGTGGTCGAGGGGGAGCAATCATGAGAACTGGAAGGGGGCGTGTGCCTAGAGAGGGTTACGAACGGCAGCCGATAGGGGATCGAGCTCAATCCTTAGTAACGATTAGCAGTTAAGGATTTATAAGTAAATAGGAAAAAGATTGCTATTATATTTATTGCGACTCATTATGGATCCGATTCTCAATCGTGATCATGAGAGTGCTCCTCTGTATCCTTGGACTGATGGCTGCCGGCTGCGGCTCGCTTGTCGCGGAATCTTACTTGCAGGTCGCCCGCACGCAGGAGAACGCCCTGAACGATTTGGTGCGTGAATTGCCTTTGGCGACCGGTTCCTGGCGGGAGCAGCTGCGGAGACGCTCCGCCTTGCAGGAGCAGCTTTATCTGCACGAGCTGCGCATGCGGGGAGAAGGCTTGCCGCAGCCCTTGGCCGCGCGCTTTTCGTCCAATTATTCCACCATTCTGGCGGCCTTGGTCGAGGACCGCCTCTCCGAGGACGAAGGGCGGCAATTCCTCTCGCGTCACCGCCGCTTGCTCGCCGCCGCCCGGGAGGGGCTGCGCGTGGCGCGAGATCCCGACCACCTGCGGGAAGAATTCGCGCTGAAGCTCGAGGCGCTCTACGGGGAGATCGTGCAGCGAACGCTTTCGATGGAGGAGGTTCCGGAAACCCTCCGGACTCCCGTGGTGAATGGTTTCGAAGCCTGGCTGGGCGAGTTGCTTGCCTGGGCGGAGTCCGGCAAGCACCTGGCGGGCGGACGCCTCGCTCGGCTCCACACGAAGTTGGCGGATCTGGAGCGCTTCGAACAAATCTACAAGGCCGACGGCGTGTTGCAGAAGTTCGAGCGCGAAAAGCTGCACGAACGTCTCCTCGACCTCGCCTTGGAAGTGGTGGAGGTGGTCTCGCGCTAGGGGGGGGCGATCAGCGCACCGAGCGCGTGTAGCTGCCGTCCAGCTGAATCTTCAGGCCGAATTCCTTGCGCCCGGGTGTCTGGGCCTCGAGTTCCTTGGACCAGAGCACCTCCCAGTGGGCCTTTTCTCCCCCGAGGAGCTTGGGCGTCTTGTAGACGACTTCGGCGACGTAAACGCTGTCCTGAAGACCGCGTGACTCGAGGTCCTGTTGGGCGATCGCCGCGGCCTCGGCGGCCTTGAGGGAGGGCACATCCGCAAAGGCGGGCAGGCCAAGGGAGAGAATGGCGAGGGCGGCGAGCAGCGGTTTCATAGGCATTGGATGTAGGGTAGCTGCAGAGTAAGACATCGGAGGAGCCAGCGTCAACGGCTTTGCCAGCCACCAAGGGGGCGCAAGCGATGGGCTAGTGGCCTCGGTAGGTTTATCTAGCGGGCCGGCTGGGGTGTCGGCGCGGCTTCGATCTCGATGCGGTCGAGGCCGAACATGTAGCTGGGCTTCGCCGAGGGATGGGCGCCCGCGATGTGCACCTCGATGAGGAGGGGTTTGTCAGGGACCAGGTTCACCTTCGGGAAGCGGATCGGCGCGCCGGGCCGGACATCGGGGCTGTAAAGGTCCGCCTCCTGAATTTCGCCCTGGATGACGACCCGGATACGCGCGTAGTCGTGGGCCATGGTGGGAAAGAGCGTCACCTGATGGGGACCGGGGGGAAGAGAGTCGAGACGCAGGCTGAGCACCTGGCCGGGATGGCCTCCGGTCCACCAGAGCTGGTGGTGTCCAGACCAGGCCGTGCCGAAACTGGTCATGCGTTGCGGGCGAATCTGTCCTTCGGGGATGCGGGCCCCATCCACCAGGGATTCCCCTTCGATGCGCCGGACCCCGGGACCCGCCGGGGGGACATCCGAGCTGGGAGGGGGCGGGGCGTCCTCGCCGGGAAGGGGGACCTGGGTCGGACTGGCCAGGTACCTCACCAGATCGGCGACCTGCCCGAGGGGGAGGGCATCGAAGAGGCCGGGGGGCATGAGGGACTGGGGCAATTCTTCCCGCCTGACGACCTCGCTGCGCTTCACGTCGACTTTGGCGCCGCCGGGCAGCACAAGTTGATAGAAGTCGGGCGTTTCCCCCCGGACCATACCGCTCAGCGTCGCGCCATCCCGCATCGTGAAGACATTCAGCAGGTAGTCCTTCCCCACCACGGCACTGGGGGCCAGGACGTTCTCCAGCAGGTAGGCCAGGTCGGCCCGATTGGAGCCGGTGAGGTCGGGCCCCAGGGCAACGCCTTCCCCGAAGAGCGTGTGGCAGGTGCCGCAGGTGGCGGAGTAAACCTGGCGGCCGCGCGAGGCATCGGCCTTGGACAGGAGGGAGTCGTTCAGCTTCCTCTTCCACTGCTCGATGGCGGCGGAGAGCTCCGCCAGAGAGACGTCACCGCCAGTCCCCCGGACCCAATGCCGTTCGATCAAGGCATCAATGTCAGGATTTTGG
>CAZKGI010000055.1:0-14884 GCA_964552315.1 uncultured Akkermansia sp.
CACGACTTCCTGCGCCACATCAGCCGCTGCTCCATCTTCCTCTTCGTGGTGGACACCGCGGGGGTGGACCAGCGCGATCCCGTCGAAGACATCCAGATTCTGCGCCAGGAGCTCAAGCTCTACGACGAACGGCTCACGGAACGCCCCTGGCTGATCGTGGCCAACAAGATCGACCTGCCCGAGTCCACCGCCGGCCTGGAGGCCCTGCGGGTGCGCTTCCCCAAACAGGAAATCCTCCCCATCTCCGCCGACCAGGGTCTCGGCTTGGAGGCGCTTCGCCAGCGCCTTTGTGAACTGACGGGTCGACGCCCGTCCTGAGATCGGGATGGCTCAGGCCATCTCGCCCTTTTCCCCCCGGCCGCGCTTGTAGGCCTCGATGATGCGGGCAACCACGGGGTGGCGCACCACGTCCTTGCCCTCGAAATGGACGAAGGCCACGCCTTCGATCCCGTCGAGCAGCTCGATGGCCTCCAGCAGACCGCTGCGACTCTTGGGACGCAGGTCGATCTGGGAGGGATCTCCGGTGACGATGCACTTGGAATGCTCTCCCATGCGGGTCAGGCACATGAACATCTGCTCCCGGCTGGCGTTCTGGGCCTCGTCGAGGATGACACAGGCGCGGTGCAGGGTCCGTCCCCGCATGTAGGCCAGGGGGGCGATCTCAATGAGGTTTTTCTCGGCGAATCGAAGCGATTCGGCCCCGTCGAGCATCTCATTCATGGCATCGTAGAGCGGACGCAGATAGGGCAGGACCTTTTCCTCCAGCGCGCCCGGCAGAAAGCCCAGAGCCTCCCCGGCTTCCACCGCGGGGCGGGTCAGGATGATGCGGTCGATCTGCCGACTCTTGAGCAGGTCCAGGGCATAGGCCATGGCGAGGAAGGTCTTGCCGGTGCCCGCCGGGCCAATGCCGAAGACGACATCATGGTGATCCAGCGCCTCCACGTAGGCCAACTGATTGGCGGTGCGCGGGGTGACTGCCGGCTTCGAGCCCGAACCCAGCAAGCGGTAGCGGAAAAGGTCCGCGACCTTCATGCCCGGCTCGTCGGCGCGTTCCGCAATCCTTTCCGCCGCGGCCCCCAGGGCGTAGCGGAAGGAATGGGCATTGATGGTCCCGCCCTGACGGCGCGCCTCCTCGAGATCGCTGATTACCGAGGCGCCCAGCTCGACCCGCTCGGGCTCGCCCTCGAATCGAATCCACGAATCCCTCGTCGTCACCGTGACCCCGAGGCGTTCCTCCAGCTCCTTGAGCAGGGAGAGATCGTCCGCAAAGAGGCCGTGCAGGAAGTGCGGCGTCTCGAACTCTAGGGTCTTGTCGGCCATGTCCGCCAGGGGAGCGCTCAGCGGTAGCCGTAGACCACCGCCCAATCGACCACGCCGGTGAATTCGCCCACCTTGCCCACGGGCTCGTTGGCCCCGCGCTCCGCGGCCGTCATCCCCTCGCCCTTCTTCTCGTAGTTGGCCACGACCCGGATGAAGTAGGTCGCCGTCTTCTGGGGCAGGGTGCGCACGCCCGCGAAGGAATCGCGGGAGAAGGACTCCAGGCCGACGGCATTGCCCTCGCCGTCAAAAATGTCGACACGGATGGTGGCCCCGGGCCAGCTCGTTCCCGCCCAGAACCAGTACTCGTTGCCGCGAAAGAGCTGATGGCGAATCAGGAGCGGTTTGCCCGGCTCCACCTCGCCGGACCAGTTGTCCTCCCGGACCTCGAACCCCTGGTCGACATAGGGCGTCGCGGCCTCGAGTGCCATGGAGATCGCCTCGTTCACGAAGCCGTAGACGGCGCCGCCAAGGGCCAGAAGGCCCGCGAGGACGAGTAGGAAGGGTTTGCGAAGGAACTTCATCCGGGTCTCTTGAATGGGCTTAGTTGGCGGAGCCGGCAGCAGTCTCCTTCTCAAAATAAAACTCCTCGAGCATGGCTTGGCTGATGTCGTGGAGCTGCTTCACCTCTTCCTCCGAGAGGTTCCCGGGTTCGGCGATGATGGCCTCCAGTCGGGCCAGTCCGGTGGCGATGACGCGAATCTCCGGAGAGTTCGCCACGGGTCCGCGGATCGAGGCGATCATGTCGCGGAAATGGGAGACCAGTCCGGGTTGGTTGAGCAACTCGGCCTTGTCCTCGGTGTACGCATTCCCGATGAAGGCGGTGACCACGTTGGTCCCCCGCAACCATCCCCCCAGGCTGACGAGGTCCGCCAGCTCGTCATCGCGGAGCTTTTCCATGGTCCGGCGCACCGTCTGCAGGGTGGCGTCGAGCTCGTCGCGCACTCGAGCCCAGTCGCGCTGGCCCGCGGCCTCGACGATGGCCAGGCTGTGGGGCCGCACCGCCACGGCCAGCCCCAGGGATTCCGAGAGGGTCAGCACGCGCTTGCCGATCTTTTCGATCTCCCCGCTGTTCCTCGCCTGGACGGCAATGAAACCCTCGGCCACCAGGCCGCCAAAGGTGAGCGCCAGGAGACTGCGCTCCCCTCCCCTGGCCCGCTCTGGAGGGAGGGCAATGCCGCTGTTCCAATCGGGCTCGTCGAGCTTGTCCAGCACGGCAAAGATCTCCGCGGGAATGGGAACCACCACCTTCTCGATGATTTCCCCGGGAAAATTCGCGAGATCGAGGCGCTCGGGCGAGGCATTGC
Source organism: uncultured Akkermansia sp. (assembly GCA_964552315.1). Taxonomy (GTDB): domain Bacteria; phylum Verrucomicrobiota; class Verrucomicrobiia; order Verrucomicrobiales; family DEV007; genus Arctic95D-9. The sequence goes on from CAZKGI010000055.1 coordinate 2,625, forward strand.
CCGTCTCATTGTCCTGGCAAAACGCCGTACCGATGAACCCCACGGAAAAGGCCGTGAGAAGCGGGAGCGTGGAAAAAAACGTTCGGGGCATTTCCATCATCGGGAATCTGCCCGAATTATCGCAGAAAACGGCCGCCGATCAATCAGGCATCTGCAGGGCCCTTGGGCTCGGCGCCGGGCGGACAGAACCCGGGAAGCCGGCCCTCCTCCGGGAGGAGGGCCGGTTCCGGAGTCCGCGGGACTCCCCAAGAGGAAGTCCCGTCCTCAGTTTTTGGAGCTGACGAGGCGCTTCACCCGGTAGCGGATCGTGCCTCCGGGCGTGGGCCATTCGAACTCGTCGCCGACGCGATAGCCGATCATCGCCATGCCCAGAGGGGCGAGGACGGAAATGCGACCCTCGTCGACATCGGCCATTTCGGGATAGACCAGCGTGAAGACCATGGTTCCCCCGGAGTCGAGATTCTCCAGCTCGGCGGTGGAGTTCATGGTGATGACATCCTGGGGAAGATCGTCCGCCTCCACGACCGAGGCGCGTTCCAGCTCGGCTTCGAGGCGTTTGAGATTTTCCAGGTCCGGTCCGGGATTCTGGAGGGCGACGCGGATCAGTTCGCGCAGTCGGCGCAGATCGTTGGCAGTGATGTGAATGGGTAGAGTCATGAATTAGGGGATGGGTTGAAATGGGAAGAAATAGAGAAGGACACGCGGCGGGGGCCGAGTGTCGGAAGGGATTCGAAGGGAATCCTCTTAGGGGGCGTCCGTGAGAAAAAAATGGAACCAAGGCCGGGAGCCAGGGTCCGGACGCGTCCTTTTATCCCTAGCTCCCCAAAGTGCCGGCAGCCGCCAAGCGATTGACAAAATGGCCGAGGCGCAAGCCTTCGCCAGATCCGCCCATCAGGCTGGAGAGCAGGTTCGATCTGTGCGTGCCAGAGGCCATTCTGTAAATATAAGCCATAAACAGCCCTGGGGCAAGCGTGCCCCACGTTCGCGGACCGGACTCCCGTCCCGGGAGATCCCTACAGATCGTCGATCTCCCCCTTCTTCAGTCGTCGCAACATGCCCACGATGTCGCGCCAGCCGCGCACGGCCACGTAACCGGTAATCACTCCATACCAGAGAACGCAGGCCCAAACCAAGAGATGCCAAAAAGTGCTCATGCGGGGGATTTCGAAGAGGACAGGGCCAGCTTGAGGTAGGAACCCAGAACCATTCCCAGGGCGGCGGCGGCGAAGGCGGCGATCCCGGCGTTGTCCTTGCCGACTTGGGCGGCGAACTCCGAGCTTCGGGGCATTTTCTCCAGAGTCAGGAAGAGCACCGGCACCGTCGCCCCACCGAGGATGGCCCCGGCCGCTCCCCAGGAATTGGCCCGCGTCCAATAGCAGGCGGCAATCAGGAGGACCGACATGCTGGAGAGATAAATGGAGCCGGTCAGAAGCAGGTAGGACCAGACGTCCCCCTGAATCTCGTAAAGCAGTCCGAACACGAAGAGGTAGACGCCAATCAGGGCGACAATGCAGCGGTTCCAACGAATGGCGCGCGCCTCCGTCCAGGCCTGGCGGCGGAAGGGGGCGAGAATGTCGTTGTAGATGACGCTGCCCCAGCCCAGCATGTAGGAGGAGTCCGTGCTCATGTCCGCGGCGAGCATGGCGGCGACGAGCAGGCCCATCAGTCCCACCGGCAGGAAGGTGGATAGGAAGGTGGGCATGGCCATGAGACTCTCCCCTTTCCAGTCGGCTCCCAGCACGGCGAGGGCGGCGATTCCCCAGAGGCCCGGTATCAGCCAGCGGCAGACGAAGAAAAAACTGGTGCGTGCGTAGATCTTCTGCCCCGTGGCAGCGTCCTTGGCGGAGAGCAGGCGGGAAATGGTCGTCTGCCAAGTCAAGGTGGCCGCCGTGCAGCCGAGGATTTGGAAGATGAGGTAGGAGACCCCCATCTCGGGATGCACGAGCGGGTTGAAGCCCCCGGCACCGTGATGGGTCTGCACGGCATCAGCCAACGATTCCCAGCCGATCTTGGTGAGAATCAACAGGGTCACCACCAGCATGCCCAGACTCATGACGATGAACTGCAGGAAGTCCGTCACCAGCACCGACAGCATGCCGCCGAGAATGGTGTAAATCGCCACCAGCAGCAAGAGCAGGCCCATCACCGGCACCAGGGCGCTGGGTTCCCAGCCACAGACGGCACAGAGGAAATCCCCCCCGATCTTCAGGAAGACTCCCATGTTGAGAAGACCGCCAAGAACGATGACCACGCCGGCCAGCCAACGCACCCGCTGGCCGAAGCGCTTTTCAAAGAGTTCCGGCAGGGTGATGGCCCCGGAGGCGCGCAGGGGCTTCACACAAAATCCCGTGAGGCCGATGACCAACATGGCCGCCGCCTGACAAATCCCCGGCGTGGCGCCCGCAAAGCCACGGGTGTAGCCGGCCTCCGCGGCATACATGCAGGTGATGATTCCAAATTCCGTCGCCGCCAGGGAGGCGATGCCCAGGTAGAGATTCATTTCCCTACCGGCGACGAGAAAGTGCTCCACCTTCGACACGTAACGGCGCACCCAGATCCCCGCGAACATGGTCACGAGGAGGTAAAGGCCCAAAATGCTGCCGTCGATCCAGGGATGGAACTGAGACATGGAGCGGAGACTAAAGGAGGATGCGCCTCCCCTGCAAGTCGGAAGCAAGGGCCGTGACGCGGCCCTTACAGCCGGGCCTTGGTCAGGGAAATGTCCCCGCGGAAGCAGACATCGACATCGCTGCCGCGGCTGCGCCCGCGCCCGTGATAGTCCCCCGCATAGCTCAATCGACCGGGCTCATGCTCGAGGTAGCGCACCTGGAGCGGAAGCCATTCCGCCTCGCAGGGCACCACTTGCGGCGGCGGGTCCTCCGGTCCCAGGTGCGGCAGGTTGACATTCCAGTACTCGCCCGCGCGGAGCGGGGCCTCCGCCCAGAGCGCGTCCAGCGCCACCCTGGCATGGCGGGCGGCCCGTTCCCAGTCGAGCTCCCGCCCCCGCTTCAGGTAATGCGAGATCGCCACGCCCGGGATGCCGAAAAAGGCCCCTTCGCGCACCGCAGCCACCGTGCCGGAGATCACGGCATCGTGTCGGCCGAGGTTGCCGCCGTGATTGATCCCCGAGAGGATCCAGCTGGGCCGGACCGGCATGAGGTGGCTCAGGGCGATGCGCACACAATCCGCCGGGGTCCCATCCACCGCGTAGCGCCGCGGGCCGCGTTCCTCGAAGACGATCGGCTCCTCCGTGGTGACGCGATGCCCGATCTGGGACCGCTGCGTCACCGGAGCCACGACCCAGACCTCGTCAAAGCGCTCCTCGGCGAGGCGCTGCAGGGTTTCGAGTCCCGCGGCGTCGATGCCGTCGTCGTTGCTCAGCAGGGCGATCTTCATGGAGAACGGAAAAAGGCTTTTGCCCGGCGCTCCGGGCAGGTCTATTCATGCGCTGTGCCGGAAACGCAAGAAATCCTTTATTTCGATCGCTACGAGGGCCGCCTGCGCCGGGAGGCGATCTACGGAGAAGGCGCCCTGAGGTGGACCTACGAAACCGCACTGGGTCGCCTCTGTCTCGAGGGCATCGTCAAGCGGCCCTGGTTCTCCCGGCTTTACGGCCATTGGGCGGACAGCGCCCGCTCCGCCAGGGAAATCCGACCCTTTCTCGAACGCTTTGGGGTTGATCCCGGGGAGTTTCTCGACCCGCCGGAATCCTACCGCAGCTTCAACGAGTTCTTCTCCCGCCGTCTCCGTCCCGAAGCCCGCCCACTGGATTCAGGGGAGGACAGCGTCCTCTTCCCTGCGGACGGTCGACACCTGCTGGTTCCCGACCTTTCCCTCGCCGGTCCCCTCTTCGCCAAGGGACGCCGCTTCGACCTCCCCCGCCTTCTCGGCAGCGCGGAACTGGCCGAGGCCTTTCAGAACGGCAGCGCCGTGCTCTCGCGCCTCTGCCCCACGGACTACCACCGCTACCACTTCCCCCTCGGCGGCACGAACGGCTCGCCCCGGCTCATCAACGGCCCGCTTTATTCCGTCAACCCCATCGCCCTGGCGCGCTCGCTCGCTTACCTCTGGGAAAACAAGCGCCGCGTCACCGAGGTGCGGCGCGACAGCCCCATGCAGCGCTACCTCTTCCTCGAGATCGGCGCGACCAATGTCGGCAGCATCGTCGACACCGCCCGGCCCGGGCAGCCGGTCGCCAAGGGGGAGGAAAAGGGCTACTTCCGCTTCGGCGGCTCCATGGTCATCACCCTCTTCCCCGCGGGACATTTTCTCCCCGCAGCCGATCTCGTCGAGCAGTCCGCCGCGGGCATCGAGCTCTACGCCCGCATGGGCGACCGCATGGGGCGCGAAGCGGTCCCCGGAAAATAAAAAACGGTCGTCCCGTGGAGGACGACCGTTCTTGAATTCGTTTGGAGACCGACGGCGGGGAAGCCCGGACCGTCGGACGTCCTCACGCACTCACTTGCAGACGGAAACGCAAGCCGCCTTCTTGGCGCAGCACTTCTTGGACTTGCAGGCACCCAGGGTGAAGGAGCACCCGAGGGCAACGATGGCGAGGAGAACGATGGATTTCATAGAGGTGTGGTGGTATTCTGGTTAGGTTGACCCGAACGGCAACACGATGCTCTGGACGCACCAGGGTACCGGAACGCCAAACGGTTGCATTCGGATACGGGAACCCGTAGAGTCGCGCACTTCATCAAAAAAGCAACCATGAGTCAACAGCCGAAACACCTCGCCGTGGTGGGCGCGACCGGCGCTGTGGGGGTGGAAATCCTCGAGTGTCTGGAACAACGCGACTTCCCCGTCGCCAGCCTCACCCTTCTCGCCTCCGCTCGTTCGGCGGGCAAGAAGCTCACCTTCCGCGGCGAGGAAGTGGAGGTCAAAGAGCTGACGCCCGACTCCTTTGCCGGCATCGACATCGCCCTCTTCAGCGCCGGAGGCAGTATTTCCAAGGCTTTCGCGCCGCACGCCGTCTCCGCCGGAGCTGTCGTGGTGGACAATTCCTCCGCCTTCCGCATGGACGAGGCGGTGCCCCTGGTCGTCCCCGAGATCAATGCCGAGGACGTCAAAACTCACCGCGGGATCATCGCCAATCCGAACTGCACGACCATCATCACCCTGATGGCCCTGCACCCGCTGCACCGGGCCTTCGGCGGCGCGAGGAACGTGATCGCGTCCAGCTATCAGGCGGTTTCCGGCAGCGGCGCCCAGGGCATTCTCGAGCTCGAGGGCCAGGTCACGGCCATTGCCCGGGGGGAGGCCCTGCCCGATCGCAAGGTCTATTCCCGACAGATCGCCTTCAATGTGATCCCCCAGGTGGATGTCTTCACCGACAACGGCTACACCAAGGAGGAAATGAAGATGCACCACGAGGGGCGCAAGATCCTCCACGCTCCCGAGCTGCAGGCCTCCGTCACCTGTGTGCGTGTGCCCGTCTACCGCTCCCATGCCGTGTCGGTGACCGCGACCTTTGCGGAGCAACCCGAGGTGGAGGCCGCCCGGGCCGCCATCAACGCCGCACCCGGCGTCCGCGTCCTGGACGATCCCACGGCCGAGATCCCCGTCTACCCGACGCCGCTCGACGCCACCCATGGCGACGACTGCCTCGTCGGGCGGATCCGCAAGGATCTCGTTCTCGACAAGGCCCTCACCTTCTGGGTGGTCGGCGACCAGGTGCGCAAGGGGGCGGCCCTGAACGCGGTGCAAATCGCCGAGCTGCTCTGAGCGGCCATTCGCCTCACGACTGAACGGGAGCGAGCGACCCCATCGCCGCCGCCTCCAGCCCGATTGCTGTCATGATTCCCTATCTCGATGCCCGGCGTCGCCTCGTCGACGAGGCCCTGGACCGCTACCTGCCCCGGGCCCGGACGCGTCCAGCCACGCTGCACGAAGCCATGCGCTACAGCCTCTTCGCCGGCGGAAAACGGCTTCGTCCCATCCTCTGCCTGGCCGCGGCGGAAGCCTGTGGCGGCAGCGACGACGCCGCGCTCCCGGCCGCCGCCGCCGTCGAGTGCATCCACACCTACTCGCTGGTGCACGACGACCTCCCCTGCATGGACGACGACGATCTCCGCCGGGGACGGCCCACCTGCCACGTCAAGTATGGGGAGGGCATCGCCGTCCTGACGGGAGACGCCCTGCTGACGATCGCCTTCGAGATCCTCGCCCAAGCGCCCCCCTCCCCCCGCTACGGCGTCGGGGACTACGTCGGCGAACTCGCCCTGGCTTCGGGCAGCCGCCACCTCATCGGCGGCCAAGTGCTCGACCTCGAGGGCGAAGGCGGGGACGTCGCGACCACGCCTGCCCAGCTGCGCTACATTCACGAGAGCAAGACGGCGGCCTTGCTGGCGGCGTCGGTACGCCTCGGGGCCATGTCGGCCAACGCCACGCCGGCCCGCTTGGAGGCGCTCACGGACTACGGCCGCTCCCTGGGCCTGGCCTTCCAGATCATCGACGACATCCTCGACGTCACTTCCACCAGCGAGAAACTCGGGAAAAGCGTGGGCAAGGACGAAGCCAGCGCCAAGTCCACCTACCCCGCCCTCTTCGGCTTGGAAAAGAGCCGCAAGGAAGCCGGGCGCCTCACCAAGCGCGCCCACGACGCCCTCAAGCCCTTCGGGAAAAAAGGCGCTCCCCTGCACGAGATCGCCGATTACCTGCTCGTCCGCGACTATTGACCGCCGGGGGCGGCCCCAGAAGGCGTCCAGCGAGCGCAGGAGGGGATATCCCCTCTCAATCCGGCAGGTGCCGGGATTCGGGAGCAAACTGGGGTTCCTCGCCCGGTCGATGCCCGTGGATGCGTTCGTGATCCTCCGCTGGCTCGAGATGGGTCGTCACCAGGGTGGCCTCGCCAAGTTCCTCCCGGATCTCGATTTCGATGGCACTGGCAATGTCGTGGGCATCGCGCACGGTGGTTTCGTCGGCAAAGACGAGGTGGAGATCCACCCAACAGCCCTCGCCGAGGTGGCGGTGGCGCATCTGGTGCCAGCTCACGCCGTAGCGGGCCGCCGCAGCGTCCAGCCGCACCTTCAAGCTCGCCTGCACCTCCGGATCCGCCCGATCCATCAGCCCGTGAACACTGTTCCGCAGCAGCCTCCCGCCGATGCGGAACAAATTCAGGGCCACCAGCAGGGCGCAGAGCGGGTCGAAGCCCATCCAGCCCGTCAGTCCCACCAAGGCCAGCCCGACCAGGACGCCAAGGCTCGTCAGGGCATCGCTGAGGAGATGTCTCCCGTTGGCCTCGATGATGATCGACTCGCTGCGCTTCCCCAGCTTCAGGAGGTACCCTCCCAGTCCCCCGTTGACGACCAGGGCCAGCCCCATCAAGGCAATCCCCTCGGGGAGATGCTGGGGCGCGGTCCCGGCGATCCACTGCCCCGCCGCGCTGAAGACCAGAAAGATCCCCGTCAACAGGATCAGGACGCCCTCCACCCCGGAGGAGAAGAAGGAGATCTTGGCGTGGCCGTAGGGATGGGTCTGGTCGGGCGGCTTTTGGGAAAGGCGCAAGCTGTAGACGACAAAGCCCACCGCCACGATATGGACCAACGACTCCGCCACGTCCCCCATCACCGCGGTCGACTGGGTGCGCCACCAGGCGAGCAGCTTGACGAGGAGCATGGCCACCCCCACCCAGAAGGAGAGCCAACTCGCCTGGCGCAGGAGTCGGGAAGATGAGGGCACGTCGGCCATGGCAGGTGCTAGGCCGCAGCGAAGCACAAAAATCGTCCCTCGTCAGCTAGTCCTTTGGGCGGACCGCCGCCTCACCACTCATTCCCAGACGCCCAATGCCTGCAGTTGGCGGCGTGCCGTCCCCGCCCAGTCGCGATTGGCGGCGGGGCTGGCCGGACTGGGATGGAGCACCCGGCCGAGGCGGCACGACGCCCCGATCCGTTCGACCACCCGGTGGAGGCAGGCCTCGGCAAAGCCTCCCACCCCGACGAGGATTTCGGGCTGCAGCAGGCGCAAATGGGCCGCCAGGTAATCGTCGCAAGCGGCGTTCACCGGTCCCGTTTCCGCCGTCGGCAGCTTGTCCGGCGTGCGGTTGCGACCACTGGATTCCATCCAGACCAGCGGGCAGTAGTTCACCACGTAGTGGGCCTCGAAGAAGTCCGCGGCGCGCGGGTATTGCTCGGCGAAGAGTCCCCAGAGGCGGCGGCCGCTGACTTCGGATTTCTGGCAGGCAAAGCCCAGGATGGGCCGCTTGGGATGCTCCGGATCCGGCTTGCCCACGGGGGCCGATAGTCCCATCCAGTCCCGCACCGCCGGAATCTCCCCAAAGGGCACCCCGGTCTGGGCCATCCCCCAGGGACCGGGATTCATGCCCAGAAAGAGCACGCGCTTTTTCGAGTCGGCAAAGCGGCGCACATAGAGCTCGTGCGGAGCCCGGGCGTAGTCGAGGGGATTGTAGACATGGCTCACCGGATCGGCGAAACGGAGCCCGCGGAGACGCGAGACCAGTTCATCCGTGGCGGCGAGCAAATCGGAGGCAATCGACATAGTGTGGCAATCAAGGGGAGAAGCTCGATTCGTCAAAGCGCTTTGTGTGTCGCGGCGAAGTCGGCGCCATCACGGTATTGGCGCCCCCCGGAGCTCACGCTAGGATCGATTCCCTTGCCATGCCCACGCCCCGCCTTCTCCTTCTCCCCCTGTTCCTCCTGTCCTTCCTGAGCGTCGCCCATTCCCAGGATTCCCCCCTGCGCGTCGGCATCGTGGGCCTCGACACCTCGCATGTGCCCGCCTTCACCAAGCTCTTCAACGATCCCAAGGCCACGGGAGAACTGGCCGGGATCCGCGTGGTGGCCGGCTACCCCGGCGGCACGGACATGCCCGCGAGCAAGGACCGGGTCGAAAAGTTCACCGAACAGGTCCGGGGCCTGGGTGTGGAGATTGTCGCGACCATCCCCGAGCTCCTCGAGCGGGTCGACGCGGTCCTGCTGGAAAGCGTCGATGGACGCATCCACCTGCAGGAGGCCCGCCAGATCCTCCCCTCGGGCAAGCCGGTCTTCATCGACAAGCCCCTCGCCGGCAACCTCCCCGAAGCCATCGCCATCTTTGAACTCGCGCGGCGCCACCAGGCCCCGGTGTTCACCAGCTCCTCCACCCGCTTTGGCGACGGGATCGCCGGGCTCCGCGAGCATCCCGAGTTGGGCAAATTGCTGGGCGCCACCACCTGGGGCCCCTGTTCCTACCAAAGCGGCACTCCGGACCTCTTCTTCTACGCCATCCACGGGGTCGAGTCGCTCTACACCCTGATGGGGACCGGCTGCGAAAGCGTCTCGCGGGTCAAGGGTCCCATTCACGACCAGGTGACCGGACAGTGGAAGGACGGGCGCCTCGGCGTCTATCGGGGCATCCTCAAGGGCAAGGCCCTCTTCGGCGCGACGGCCTACGGCACGGAGGGCGTGGTCCAGGTGAGCGAGGCCCCCAACTACCGCAATCTTTGTCGCGAGATTGCCAAGTTCTTCCGCAGCGGACAGCCTCCGGTGAGCGAGGCGGAAAGCATCGAGCTGTTCACCTTCATGGAGGCCGCGGATGAAAGCGTCCGCCAAGGCGGCCGGGCCGTCGCCCTGGCCGAGGTGCTGGAGCGCGCCCGGGCCGAGGCCGCCCAGTATCTCCAGTAAGCCGGCCTCGCCCTACCTCTCTCTCTTCCCCTTTTCCCTACCCCCCTTTCCCCCGCCCTACCATGAAATCGCTCTCCCGCCGCCGCTTCTTTGAACAATCCGTGATGGCCGCGGCCGCCGCCGCGCTGCCCGCCGAGATCCCGACCGCGTCGGCCGCCTCTTCCAGTCCCAACGAGAGGATCCAGGTGGCCATCCTCGGTTGCGGCATCCGGGGAAAGGCCCATGCCAAGTCCCTCGCCGCCCTCAAGGATTGTGACATTGTTAGTATCTGCGATCCCGACCTGGACAGGGTCGACGAGGTCGCCGCCCTCCTCACCGGCGAGCTGGGGCGTCCCGAGCCCAAGAAGGAACAGGACCTCCGCAAGGTCATCGAGGATCCCTCCATCGATGCCGTCTTCATTGCCAGCCCCAACCACTGGCACGCCCTCAGCGCCATCTGGGCCATGCAGGCCGGCAAGGATGTCTACGTGGAAAAGCCCGTCAGCCAGAACGTGCAGGAGGGTCGGCTCCTTGTGGAGACAGCCCGCGCCCTGGGGCGCATCTGCCAGACCGGCACCCAGAATCGCTCGCGGGGCCCCTTGGCGGAAGCCGTCCAGTTCATGCGCGAGGGCGGCCTCGGCGAGGTGAAGCTGGCCCGCAGTGTTTTCTACGGCCGGCGGGGCTCCATCGGCGGTCCCGTCGACTGCGCCATCCCGCCGCGCTGCGACTACGATCTCTGGGCGGGCCCCGCCCCCATGGCCAAGCTGACCCGGCAGCGCTTTCACTACGACTGGCACTGGATGTGGGACACCGGCAACGGCGACATCGGCAACAGCAATGTTCACTCCATCGACATCTGCCGCTGGGGCCTCGGCGTCGAGGGACTCGGCGACAGCGTCATCAGCTACGGCGGCCGACTGGGCTACGAGGACGTGGGCGAGACGCCCAACTCCCAGGTCGCCGTGTTCCGCTTCGGCGACAAGACCCTGATCTCGGAAACGCGGGGGCTGAAGACCGAGCCCTTCCATCCGCGCATCCAGTCCATGTGGTTCTTCTACGGGAGCGAGGGCATCATCGCCGACACGGGTCTCTACGACCCCGAGGGGACGCTCCTGCGCTCCTTCGAGGGCCGTTCCGTCAACCACTTCGCCAATTTCCTGGAGGCCGTGCGCAGCCGCCGCGTCGAGGACCTCAAGGCCGACATCCTCGAGGGACACCTGTCCTCGGCCCTTTGCCACCTCGCAAACATTTCCTACCGGCTCGGTCAGCCGGCCGCTCCGGCGGAAATCCAGAAGCGTCTCGAGGAAGCCAAGCTCCTCCCCGAGGCCATTTCGGATCTGGAGCAGTGCCGCCACTACCTCGAGGCGGCGGGGGTCAATCTCGAGGAGACGCCCCTCACCATGGGACGCCCGCTTCAGCTGGAACAGGGACAGGAGCGCTTCCTCGGCGACGAGGAGGCCAATGCGCTCCTCAGCCGCGAGTATCGCGCGCCCTACACCCTGCCAACGGCGATCGCCTGACCCCTGACGTAAGAATCCTGACGTCCCCCCCTGCGCCCCGAGGCAAAGGGGAGGGCGTGCCTCAGCGGCCGCGGCTTTCCTCGAATCGCCGCGCGCAGTCGAGCAATTCCGAGGGCTCGTCGATGCAGTAGTCCGGTCCTTCCGTCTCCATGGCCTCGCGGCCATTGGTCCCCCAGCACACGGCCAGGCTGCCCACCCGCGACTTCCGCGCCGCTTCCATGTCCCGCGTCTCGTCGCCCACGTAGATGGCCTGCGAGGCGGAGATGCCCATCTTGCGCAGGGCGCCGAGGATGCGGTGCGCCTTGCCAAAGAGACTGACGCCCGCCTCGATGAAGAGGAAGCAGTCGAGCAGGCCAAAGCGGCGCAGCACCGTGCGGACATTGTCCGCGGAATTCGAGGTGATGATGCCGAGTCGATAGCCGGCCCGATGCAGGTCCAGGATCGCCTCCCCGGCCCCGGGGATCATCTCCACGCTGTCCATGCGCTCGTGGAGGACCCGCCGGATGTGGGCGCCGATCTTCACGGCCATCAGGCCCGAAATGCCCAGCTGATCGAGCAGGGCCCGGGTATTCAGCTTGCGCAGCTCCTGGACTTCCTCCGCGGTGACGGTGCTCAGGCCGTAGCCGGTCGCCAGTTCATTGTAGATCGCAATACCGGTCTCGATCGTGTTGGCGAGGGTGCCATCGAAGTCGAAGATCAACAGCGGCTTGGGGGTTCCAGACATCGGCAGGCACAGGGTTCACTGGAGGAGACCCGGTGCCGGCGATCCGGTTCACCGGGCGGGAGAAAGGGCGCTTATTCGGCCTTCGCCCCGGTGACCTTAAGCTGGTGGCCCATGAAACATTTGCCGTGGAGTCTCTCGACCGCCAATTGCGCCTCACTCGTCTCCGCCAGTTCAATCTGGTAGGTCTTGGTGCGCTCGTCCTGCCCGGAACCGCTTTCCTCGCGACGGACGATGGTGCCGATCCCGGCGAAAAGGTCCTGGATGTCGACCTCGCTGGCCTCGGCGTTGAGGTTGTCCACGATGAGCGTCGGCGTGCTCACCGTCTCAATGACCAGGGGGCGCACTTGGCGGCTGGACTTGTCCACCTCGTCCGACGCCCCGCGAGAACGGCCGCTGCGACCGCGCTCACCGCGC
>CAZKGI010000055.1:14984-23098 GCA_964552315.1 uncultured Akkermansia sp.
ACCGCGCTCACCGCGCCGTTTGCCCTCTTCACGAGGGGCGCGCTCGGCGCTGCGCGGGGCCCGCTCCGGCTTGGCGTCCGTCCGCTCCTCGGCGCGCCCGTCGCTCTTGGCTCCGGTGACGAGGATCTGGCGTCCCTGCCATTCGTGGTCGTTGAGGGCGGCCGCCGCGGCCTTGGCCTCGGCGACGCTGCCCATCTCCACGAAGGCAAAGCCCTTGGATCGCCCGGTCGCGGCCTGGGTCACGACGCTGGCCTCGACGACGCTGCCATGGGCGGCAAAGAGCGTCTCGAGATCTGCGTTGCTCACCTGATAGCTGAGGTTGCCGACATAGAGGCGCGGGGTGGTCGGCTCGACGAAGACCGGCTTGCGGCGCTCCCGCTTTTGCTTTTCGCTTCCCTCCTTGGCACTGCGTTCACTGGGAGCGCTGCTCTTCCTGGCCGGGGCGTTCCCCGACTTGGCAGTGGGCCGAGCGGGCTTCGCCGCGGGATCGTAGAGCCCGAAGGTGATGAGCTTGAGAAATTTCTGAACCGGGCTGAGCGGGGCGGCGGCGGGAGCCGGAGCCTGGCGCCCGGACCGGCGAGCGGCCTGATCCGAGGGGCGAAACTCGTCGGACTTGGCCGAATCCCGCCTCGCCTCGGAGGACTGGGGGCCGCCACTGCGACGGCGACGATGGCGGGAACGATTGCCGTTGCGGCCTTCGCCGCGGGATTGGGCATTGCGAGAATTCCGACTCTCGCCGGGGGTCGATGGTTGCATGAGAAGATGAAAAGTTCTGCGATCGGTCCGGGGACTCCGTAAACGGGCCGGTCAGGGCGGAATGAGACTGTTCTGCCCGCAGGGGCGATCCGTGGCCCCGGATGCGGCTACCCTAGTGTATCCGGCCTGATGAGCAAGCGATTAGCTCGGCATAATGCGGGAACCGTCCGAAGGCCCTTCCGCCGGCCCCAGGGGATCGCCCCTCATCCCCGCCGGCGCGCCCGCGGGGGATCCTCTCTCTCTTCTCACCGGACTGCGGTCCGATCAGAAGGGAATGTCGTCGTCGGAATACTGGTCGTAGCCGCCGGGCGGCTCGCTCAGGGTCGGCCCCCGCTCGTCAAAGGGCTCGTCCCCCGCCGGCGCGGCCTTGCGCCCGCCGCCGCCGGGACGCTCCAGCTTCCAGGCATTGAGATTGACGTAGTAGCGCCCCTTGTACTCGTTGCCCCGGATGTCGAAAAAGACCTTCACGGGATCCCCGACGCTGAACCCGTCGACGAGAGCGGCCTTGTCCTTGACGCATTCGAACTTGATCGCTTGGGGGAATTTTCCATCCTCGACCTCGACGACGAATTCGCGCTTGGAGAAGCCGCTTGCAAAGGTCTGAACGTCCTCGATGACCTTGATGGTCCCTTCCAATTCGAAACTCTGTGCCATGGCGCTTGTCTAGGGTTCAGATATGCCCCCGAATGTCCGGGAAGGAAAGGAAAAATCCCCTCCCCTCTCGAATCGCCGGCGCCCGCTCGCCCCCGCGGGACCACGGACTGTTTGACGGGAGGGCGCGGGGGCGATTCATTCCCCGCACCATGCCAGATCGATCCCTTTCCTCGAAACTCTTCCACGCCGCCAAGGAAGTCATTCCCGGCGGGGTCAATTCCCCGGTGCGGGCCTTCCGCAACGTCCAGGGCGATCCTTTCTTCGTGCAGCGCGCCCGGGGCAGTCGAATCTGGGACGTGGACGGCAACGAGTTGATTGACTACGTCGGCACCTGGGGGCCCGCCATTCTCGGCCACGCCCCCTCCGTCGTGATCGACGCCGTGACCCAGGCGGCCAAGGAAGGGGTCAGCTTCGGCATTCCCAACCGGCACGAGGTCGAGATCGCCCGGGTCATTCGCGACTACGTCCCCTCGGTGGAAAAGGTCCGCATGGTCAACAGCGGCACGGAGGCGACGATGAGCGCGATTCGCCTGGCCCGCGGCTACACCGGCCGCGACAAGATCGTGAAGTTTGAAGGCTGTTACCACGGTCACGTCGATTCCCTGCTGGTGGCGGCGGGCAGCGGCGCCCTTACCTTCGGCAAACCCGACAGCGCCGGCGTGCCGGAGGACTTCGCCAAGCTCACCCTGACCGTGCCCTTCAACCGTCCCGAGATCCTCGAGGAGCTCTTCGCCAGCCAAGGCCACGAGATCGCCGCCCTCATTCTCGAGCCCGTCCCGGCCAACGCCGGCCTCGTTTTTCCCAAGGAGGGCTACCTGCAGTTCCTCAGGGACCTCACCGCCAAGCACGGCACCGTCCTCATCTTCGACGAAGTCATGACCGGCTTCCGGGTGGCCCGGGGCGGGGTGCAGGAGCTCGTCGGCATCACCCCGGATCTCACCGCCATGGGCAAGGTCATCGGCGGGGGCCTTCCCGTGGGGGCCTTCGGCGGCAAGGCGGAGATCATGGACCAGCTCGCCCCCCTCGGCCCCGTCTACCAGGCCGGCACCCTTTCCGGAAATCCCCTGGCCCTTGCCGCCGGCCTGGCCCAGCTGAAGGAAATGGAGCGTCAGGATGGGTGGAAGCGCCTCGAGGAGATCGGCGCCAGCTTCGAGGCGGCGGTGCGCTCCACCCTGCAGGAACTCGGCCGGGACCTGGCCTTCCACCGCATCGGCTCCATGTTCTGCCTCTTCTTCCGCGAGGGAGAGATCGACAACGTCGACGACGTGAAGCAAAGTGACTTCGAGGCCTTCCGGAAATTCTTCTGGGCGGCCCTGGACCGCGGGGTCTACTTCGCCCCCTCCCAGTACGAAGCCGGTTTCCTCTCCCTCGCCCACAGCGACGCCGACCTCGCCAAGACCGCCGAGGTCGCCTGCGAGGCCCTGAAAATTGCGCTGGCATGATGCGCGCTTCGCGGCGACGCTCCCGCCTCTGATCTCGACCATGAGCGAAGACGAAAAACCCCTCGAATTTTCTGCCCGCGATCTGATGCCCGACTGGGCTCAGGAAAAGCCTCGCAGCACGCCGCAGGATTTCGCCACGCGCTTTGCCAAGGACGAGGATCGCCGCGATCGTCGCCGCGACGGGGACAGACGCGATGGCCGCCGCGGCGGAGACTTTCGGGGAAGAAATGACCGGCAGGACCGCCGCGATCGCCATCCCCGCCAAGAGCGAGGCGGCCCGCGGGGCGAACACCCGCGCGGCGATCGTTCCCGGGGAGATGGCCGCGGCGATCGCCGCCAGGGCGCGGACCGCGGACCGCGGGATCGCGATCGCCGTCCGCCTCATGCCGTGGACAGGCCTGCGGAAAACGTCGTCGCCAGCGTGGAGCCCTCCGGCCCCGCCATCGAAGGCCTCGTGCGCCACATCCGGGAAACCTTCCGCGCCTTTCCCCTGGCCGACCTCGCCCAGATGATCCTCGGGGCCCGGGAACGCTACCGCATTCGCTTCACCGCCACCGAGCCCAGCCGTCTCCACCAATGCCTGGCCGACGGCTCGCTTTGGCTCTCCCGCGAGGAGGCCATCTCCCACCTGCTCTCCGGCCCGGCCCTGTCCCATTACTACCTCACAGAAGAGGTCGACGTCGAGCCGCCCTCCGGCCAATTCGCGGTCATCGCCGTCTGCGGTCTCAGCGGGGTCATCCTGGGCCCGCCCAATCACCACGAATACCAGCGCAACATTGCCCGCCTCCATCGCGAGCGCTTCTCCGACATGTCGCTGGAGCGCTACAAGTCCCGCATCCGCATGGAGAGCGGCGAGGAAATCCTGGAAAAGTGGCGCCAGCAGGTCAGCCGGGTCCGGCAGTACCGGGTCAAGGCCAGCGAAGTGACTCCGCTTTCCCCCGCCCCGGCGGACCTGGAGGCCGCCCCCGCCCCCGAGGGCGAAACCGCAGCGGCCCCTGACGAAGCCACCGTCGAAGCCGCCGTGGCGACGACGGAATCCACGGAGACCGAGGGCCTCGAAAGCGCCAGCGTCGAGGACGGTTCCGCGGACGCCCCCGCCGACGCCGAGAACGCCCCCGCCGAGGGGAGCGCGGAGGAGGCCATCGCGCCTGAAGCGGAGGCGCCCGAAGACGCGCCTGAAGAAAACGCCAGCGAGGCCGCAGAGCCCCCGGCCAGCGAGGCCGCCCCCGAGGCGGACGCCCCCGCCGAGGTCATCCTGAAATCCCTCGATGAGGTTTCCCGCCACTTCCGCGAGCACTTCGCCGATGCCGCCATCGTGGAGACCTCCGTGGCGGTCGTGCCGGGCAACATTCCGGGACGCCTGCTTTCCCCCGGCCTGCTCCTCCACCTGAAACAGGAAACCGAGAAGCTGCGCCGCGGCTTCCCCCTGCCCCTCATCCAAGCGCTTTGTCAGGAATTCGAGCGGCACGGCCTGCGCTTCTTCAAGCGGGGCAAGAAGGCCCTCCACGTCTCGGCGATCCGCCCCAAGGCGATCGACGAGGACGTCACCCTGACCGAGGCCATCCGGAACATCGTCGACTTCGTCAAGGACCAGCCCAAGCCCACCGTGGCGGGCCTGCTCACCGCCCTGGTGCCGGGCTTCCAGCTGCCGGAAGGACCGACCCTCGAGGAGTCGGCGGATTGGTCCGACGCCGCCAAGGCGGTCCTCAAGGACCTGCGTTGGCTGACCTCCGAGGGCTACATCCTGGAATTCCCCGACACCTCCCTGGCCCTGGGACGTCCGCCCCAAGCCAAGTCCGAGGGCTCCCAGGCGGAGGAAAGCGCCCCCGCCAAGCCCAAGGCCGCGAAGGCGGAGAAGAAGGCGAAAGCGCGCCAAAACGCCGAGGCGCCGGCGGAAGCGCCGGCCGCGACCCCCAGCGCCCCGCCCGCGCCCAGCGCCGGCGAGAGCCCCGTGGAGGACGCCCCGAGCGACCAGCTTCCCGAGGGGGAAGACGAGGGCCTCGACGGGGGATCGCCCCACGATCCCTACGAGCTGCCCGACAGCGTCGATCCGGTGGAGACCTTCTGAGCCGCGGCCTCCTTGCAGGACTCGTGACTCCGCGGCACCGATCCACGAATCCAGCGATCCAGGGGGCGCCGCCCTTCCGGGGCGAACGCTCAGTTGGCCCCCGCGGCGCGCGGGCCGGCCGGGCGATTCCAGAAGATCACCAGGTTCTTCGTGGATCGTCCTGACACGACCAGATCAAGCCGGCCGTCCCCGTCGAGGTCCGCCGCCTTCAGGTCTTCCGCGGCCACCAGGTCGCGGGCCACCCAGAACGCGGGGTACCAGTCTCCGTCCTCCTTCTGGAAGAACAGCTTGACCCCGACGTGCCCTTCCTCATCCGGGTTGCGCCAGCCCACGGCGATGTCCTCGCGGCCGTCCTTGTTGAAGTCGCCCACGGCCAGGGCGTGGCCTTGGTTCAGGGTCTCGGTGAGGACCTGCCGGGTCCACCGCCCTTCCCCGCTCTCGCGATACACGGCCAGGTCCGAGCCGTGAAAGGGCTCGATCGTGGCGATGAAATCCGCCCCCTTGGCGATCTCGCCCACGCCCCGGGTGGGGGGATCCGAATTCTCGGCCGTGATCCAGGGGCGCGACTCGCCTCCCCCCGCCTTCTCCCGGACCACCCCCTCGGCGCCGCCCAGGTAGAGGTAGCCCTCGCGGTAATCGAAATTGTGCGCCACGTGCAGCTTGGCCTCGAGCGCTTCGTGACTCCAGGCAGAGGCGTCCCCGGCCTGGGCGGGATCGACGCGGTAGACCCGGGCCTGGACGAAATTTTCCCCTTCGCCTCCCTTGTTGCCGATGCCGTGCAGGGGCAGCACGACCAGCTCGTGCCCCTGGTCCGTGGGAATCCAGCGCATGCGGTGGGTGGTGGGATCGTGGTAGAGGGGCACGGGGCGCCAGAGGCCGGAACCCTCCGCCGGACGCACCAGATGGATCACCGCTCCGGACTGGGTCTTGTCGACGGTCTCGCCCGGATTCCACTGGGCGCCGACGGTGATTTCCACCCGGCCATCGCCGTCGAGATCCGCCGCGGCGACACAGACGTGGTCGCGGAGACTGAGGTTTTTGGCAATCGGGCTCTCCTCCCAGGTCGGATTGCGAAACCAGGAAATCTCGCGCTTGTCCACGAGGATCACATCCTGCTTGCCGTCGCCATCGACATCGCCCAGGGCCAGGCCGTAGCCGATCTCCACCGTCTCGTCGATCACCTGCGCCTCGAAGCGGGGCAGGTCCGCGGGCGGGGCGGCGCCCAGGAGAAGCGGGAGGGAAAGGCAGGCGGAGGAACAGAGCAGGGCGCGCATGAGAGGTCAGGGGGACGTAGCGCCAGTGAATCGCATCCGGGCGCCCTCGACCAGCCCGAAATCGCCGGGATGACGCGCCCTCGCCCCGCAGGCGCCCCCCAGGCCCAAGCCCAAATCCTTAAGAAATCCAAAATGTTACAGGATTTATTTTTGTATGGGCATTCGCTTTCCCCCCCATCTTCGGCTAAGACTAGCAAACACATGGCAAGACGAAGGCGAGCATGGGCGGTGGTCGGGGTGTTCGCACCCCTTGTCTTCGCTTCGTGTTCCCTCAAGGTCCGGGTTGAGGAAAAGTGGGAACCCAGTTTCCACAAAGCCATCCCCCTGTCGCAGGCCGCCCGGACCTGGCAGGATCTCCGCGCGGGGCGCTCCCCGTCCCCCTCCGAGCTCGCCACCTACAATGCCGCCGTGCGCAAGGCCGTGGTGCAAGTGGCCACCAACTGGGCGGAAGGCGAGGATCGGATCGCGACCCTGACAACCGATCTCGGGGAAACGGATCTCCGCGCCGACGCCGAAGACACCCGCAGTCTGGCCAAGGCCACGGAGATCGTCCCCGCCGACTTCGTCAAGGTGCGCGGCGCCCTGAACACCCTCTCCTCGGTCGAGGGCATCGGCGCCCCGTTGATCGTGCGCCAGCCCCGCTGCGAGGACGACCCCATGATCCCGGAAACCGGTCTCTGGGTGCCCTACACCGCTCTCTTGAACCTCGACCAACCCCAGGCCCCGGTGCTGGAGCTGGTCAATCCCATCACCCACCAGAACCTCAACCTGGGGGGCAAGCTCTTTCCCCTGTCCGCCAACTACACCGCCGCCTTTGCCCGCGACTTCCAGGACCGCCAGCGGCAATTTGAAAACCTCTCCGCCCTGCTCCGTTTCGAGCGCTATGCCGACCGCACGGGCCTCTACCGCGTCACCCACTTCGATCCCGGCAAGGAGCCCTGCATCTTCATCCACGGCATCAATTCCAGCCCCATGACCTGGGGCGAACCGCTCAACCGCCTCTACGGCGATGCGGAGATCCGGGCCCGCTACGAGTTCTGGACCTTTGCCTATCCCACCGGCGCGACCATTCCCTACATGGCCGCGGAGCTCCGCCGGGCGATTCGGGAGATGCTCACCTACCGCGCCGCCCACGGCGCGCGAGACCAACGGATCACTCTCGTGGGCCACAGCATGGGCGGTCTCCTGGCCAAGGCCATGACCTTCTCCAGCGGCGACCGGGAGTGGTTCGAGCTCTTCCAGGTCCCCATCGACGAGCTCGACATCTCGGATCAGCGCCGCGAAACCCTGCGGCGCATGATCTACTTCGATCCCATTCCCGAAGTCCACCGAGTCGTCTTCTGCGCCGTTCCCCACCGCGGCAGCCGCATCGTCGAACAGCCCGGCGCCAAGCTCCTGGGCGACCTCGTCGAGGTGCCCAGCCAGCTCCTCGCCCTCTCCTCCGAGATCGTCGCCCGCAGTGCCTACGCCCTCACCCCCACCGGCATGGAATTCGCCCGCGACCGGCTCACCTCCATCGACCAGCTCTCCTCGAAGGCCTGGACCACCGCCGAATTCCTCAACAAGCCGCTCAACCCCGCGGTCACCTATCATTCCATCATCGGCAACAACCGGCTGCCCGTGGTCCCGCTGGAGAAATGTGGCGATGGGATCGTCCCCTACCTCAGCGCCCACCTCGAGGGCGTCGCCTCCGAGCTCGTCGTGCGCCCCTCGGGTCATGGCGTGCACCGCACCGACGAGGGCATCAGCGAGATTCGCCGCATTCTGCGACTGCCCTGAAGGGGCCGGGATCGCCGCCATCGCGCCTCCCGACCGTGGCGCGTTTTTCCGTTGCCCCCGGGGCATCAGGCCCCTTAGAGTCGCACGCGATGCAGCTTGACGACGACCACGCCCCGGAAAACGCCCCGGAAAACGCCCCGG
>CAZKGI010000056.1:0-22699 GCA_964552315.1 uncultured Akkermansia sp.
TTCTCCTCCGGCGGATCGAGACCGGGCGCTTACTCCTCCCCGGCCATCACCACCATCGGCTTTCTGCGGTGGGCCAGCCATTCTTCGCCGAGGCGGAAGGTCACTGCCAGCAGGGTCGGTCCGAGGAAGATCCCGATCAGTCCGAAGGTGAGGCCACCGCCCAATACGCCCATGAAGATGAGGATGAAGGGCATTTTGTTCCCTTGGCTGATGATGAGGGGGCGGATGAAATTGTCGACGGTGCTCACCGCCAGTAGGCCCCAGAGGAACAGGAAGATGCCCATCCCCACGGAGCCGTTCAGAAAGACCCAAATGGAGGCGGGGATCCAGATGAGGGGCGGGCCCATCGGCATCACCGAGGCCAGGAAAGTGAGCAGACCGAGCAGGACGGCGGCAGGAACGCCGGCAATGGAGAAGCCGATACCTGCCAAGAGCCCCTGGGCCATCGCCGTGCCGAGAATGCCGTAGACCACGCCGCGAATGGTGCCACCGGCCACGTCGCGGAGGAGGTAGTCGCCGCGTTCGCCGGCGAGGCGCATGGCCATGGCGAGAGCCCGATCGCCGATCTCGGCCCCATCGCGAAAGATGAAAAAGGACAGAAAGATGCTGATCCCCAGTTCGAGGACGCCCTGGCCCAGGGTTTTGCCCACGGCGAGCAGCCAGGAGGTGACCGGCTCGACGAACTGCTCCGCGGTGGTCAGGAGCTGCTTGCTGTCTGCCGCATGGTCGTTCCAAATCTGAACGAGCTCGCTGCCGACCCAGGGAATTCGGTCCAGCCAGGAGGGCGGGGCGGGCGGGCCCTGCTGAAACCAGGAGACCATGGTGCTGCCGAGTTCCTTGACGTCTTCGGCGAGAGTCAGGACGATGACCACCGAGGGCACGAGGAGAATGGCGGTGATCCCCAGGGTCATGAGGAGCGCGGCCAGGCTGCGTCTCCCGCCGACCCAGTCGAGGAGCCGGCGATAGGCGGGCCAGCTGGAGAAAGTGAGGATGACCGCCCAGAGCAGGGCCGAGAGAAAGGGCTTCAGCACCAGCACACATCCAATGACGACGAGGGCCAGGGCCGAGAAGACGAGAAGCTGGTCCGCGCGAATGGGCTTCCCTAGGCCGGGGATGGTGGGAGTCATGACCGAATCGGGGAGGGAGGGTGGAGCCGTGAGACCTGCGGCGGATCCGGGAATGGGTTTCGGTCTGCGGGCATGCTTCCCATTCGTGAGTTCCGGTCAACTTCGCCCAGGTTTGTTTCCCCTGCTCGGGAAATCCGTCCCCGGGACTCATTTTTCCCCTGGCGTCATTTGTCCCTTTTCCTGAAGAAGGGAGAGTGTAGAAAGGAGGTTTCTCCATGGACGCTGCTTTTGATCTCCGCTATCCCTCGATAGAGCACCTGCGCGCGCGGGCCCGGCGGCGCCTGCCCCGTTTCGTCTACGAATATCTCGACGGGGGCTGCCACACCGAACGCAACCTGAGGCGCAATACGGAAGAACTGCGCGAAATTCAGGTGCTGCCCCGTTATTTGCAGCCTTTTGCCGGATCGGACTTGCAGGTGGAGCTCTTCGGCGAGCGCTACGCGGCCCCCTTTGGCATCGCGCCGATCGGCTTGCAGGGACTGATATGGCCCCGGGCGACGGAGATACTGGCCGAGACGGCGGCGGCCCACCAGCTCCCCTTCGTCCTCAGCACGGTGGCCACAGCCGACATCGAAACCGTGGCGCGGATCACCGGGGGAAAGGCCTGGTTCCAACTCTACCATCCCACCGAGGATGATCTGCGCGACAAGCTGCTCGCTCGGGCGGCGGAGGCGGGCCTTTCTGTCCTGGTGTTGCTGGCGGATACGCCTGTCTTTGGCTACCGCCCCAAGGAGATTCGCAATGGCCTCTCCCTGCCGCCCCGGATGACCCTGCGGAACATCCTCCAGATGATGTGCTGTCCCGCCTGGTCCTTGCGACAGTTGGCCGTGGGGCCGCCGGAGTTCGCCAATTTGACCCCCTACATCCCCCGCGGGCTGGACATGAGACACCTCGGGGAGTTCATGAACCGGACCTTTTCCGGGCGCCTCAGTCCGGACCGCATCGCCGCCATTCGCGAGCGCTGGAAGGGCAAGTTGGTGATCAAGGGCGTCGTGACCGAAGCGGATGCCGATCTCGCCCTCTCCCTGGGGGTGGACGGGCTCATTGTCTCCAACCACGGCGGGCGCCAGCTCGACAACGGTCCCTCCGCGATTCACTCCCTCTGCCAGCTCGCGGAGCGCTATGCCGACAGGACCACCCTCATGCTCGACAGCGGCTTGCGTTCCGGGCCGGACATCGGCGCGGCCCTGGCCTGCGGCGCGCGCCTGGTTTTCCTGGGACGTTCCTTCCTCTACGGCCTTGGCGCCCTCGGGGAAAGGGGCGGAGAGCAGGTCGCCACCATGTTGGAACGCCAGCTGCGTCAGTGGATGGAGCAGATTGGCTGCGCCCGGGTGGAGGACATTCCCGCCCATCTCGACAAGGAGAGTCTCCCCTGGTGAGGGGAGCGGCGGGGCCGGAGAGCTGCCCCCCAGGGGCCTTGCCTGACCCTGAAGACGTCGCTTGATTCTCCCCTTTATTTTTGCTTTGGTCACAGCTTACTTTCCTTACCATGCTGAAACGAACGATCCTCCTCCTCCTGACGGGTGCCCTGGGGCCTGCATTGGCCCACGCGCAGACCGTCGATTTCATGACCCAGGTGAAGCCCCTGCTCGAGGGCACCTGTATCCATTGCCACGGTCCCGAAAAGCAAGAAGGCGACTACCGCATGGATAACAAAGAAGCCGCCTTTGCCGGCGGGGCCAATTACGCGGGCGAGGTCATCGTTCCGCAGAAGCCCGATGAGAGCGCGGTCTATTGGATGACTGCCGAGCCCCACGACAGCCAGGACATCATGCCGCCGAAGAAGCCGCTGTCCGTGGCGCAGCAGGAGGTGCTCAAGACCTGGATCGCCGAGGGCGCGAACTGGCCCGAGGGCGTCACCCTGGAGGAGCAGCCCCGCATGGATTTCAAGGTGAACATTCTTCCACTGCTCACCAAGGGCGGGCCGTTCAAGGCGAGTGAAATCAAGATGCTCCGCCTCTGGGCGTCGCAAGGGGCGGAATGGCCGGAAGGCTTCACGCTCGGCGGAGACGCGGCCGCCGCGACGGAGGCGGGCCTCGCCGACAACCTTGACCTCGTGAAGGTCATTCGGGAGAAGATTCTCGCCAACACCCCCGAGAAATCCGAGGCCGACATGAAGGACTACACCGGTGTCATTCCCAAGACCGGGGTGAAATACGACATGGTGGCCATCAAGGGCGGGGAATTCCTGATGGGCAGCCCCGAGGACGAAGCGGGACGCTCCGATGACGAAGGCCCCCAGCACAAGGTGAAGGTTTCCCCCTTCTGGATGGGCAAGTTCGAAGTCACCTGGGACATGTACCAGCCTTTCATGATCACGGGTGTGGCGCGGAACAAGGACGGCTCGCCGCAGGATGCCCTGCCGCCGGACGCCGAGCCGGTCGACGTGGTCTCCAGCCCGACCACGCCCTACACGGAAATGAGCTTCGGCATGGGCACCGACGGCTACCCGGCCATCTGCATGACCGAGCACGCCGCCTTGAAGTTCTGTCAGTGGCTCAGCGCCCAGACCGGTCACTACTACCGCCTGCCCACGGAAGCGGAATGGGAATACGCCTGCCGCGCCGGCACCACCGGTCCCTACAGCTGTCCGACGGACCAGTTGGCTGACTTTGCGGTGATGGATCCGGACCAAGTCCGCGTCGGCTACGAAAAGGTGGGCACGAAAAAGCCCAATCCCTGGGGCCTGCACGACATGCACGGCAACGTCATGGAATGGTGCATTGACCAGTACTTCGCTGACACCTACGCCTCCCGGAAGGGGAAGACCACCGAGAATCCCCTGGTCATTCCCAAGACCCTCTATCCTCGCGTGGCGCGCGGTGGTTCCTGGTATGACCCGCCGGAAGAACTGCGCAGCGCCCGCCGCGTGGCTTCGAATGAAAACTGGAAGTATCAGGATCCCCAGCTGCCCAAGTCCATCTGGTACCACACCGATGCGCCCTGGCTGGGTTTCCGGATCGTTCGTCCGCTGGAAGTGCCCGACGCGGAGACCATGCATCTCCTCTGGAACATCGGGGTGGCCGACAGCGAATGATCCCTCTGCGGGGGGGAGGCGAGCCTACGTGGGCCGCCACCCCCGAGACGTGTCCTTCCCGACCGTCTTTCGGGCGCTCGGGAAGGGGACTTTACCCAGCAATCCCCCAGAGTGCCGCTCGCGGACCGGGCGGCGCTTGTCGTTTCCAGCCCCAGCCCTGCAAGGATGAAGCGGATCCTCATCCGAGTCGTCGGACTGCTGCTGGTGGCCTCGCTCGGAGTCGCCCTGCTGCTGCCTCCCCTGCGCGAGAAGCGCCGCGAGGAGAGGGTCCGGGCGCTCCTGCTCGAGGTGCAGGAGGCCTTGCAGCGCTACCACGTTCGCGAGGAGCTTTATCCCAAGGTCCCCCTGCATGGGGCGGAATTGATCGACCTGCTCGTCGCCAAAGGACATCTCGACGCGCCTCCCCTCAATCCCTGGACGGGGGAGCCCTATCGCCCCGGAGGGAACGAGGACTGGCTGCGCTACCGCACCGACAGCCTGGCCGAGACTTACGAACTCCTCGTCTTGTCCCCGGGGACCGAAACGGTGAAATACCGCCTCGACAGCACGGAGAACCAATCCCTGGAGTGAACCGCCGAATGAACGTACACGAATACAACCGCAATGCCTGGAACCTTCAGTCCCTCGAGGGCTGCCGCTGGAGCACTCCCTATGCCGACGAGAGGATCGAGCGGGCCAAGGCCCTCGACTGGTCCGTGGTGCTGACGCCTAACAAGGCCGTGCCCGCCTCCTGGTTTCCCCGGCATCCCGACTTGACTGGCCTGAAGCTGCTCGCCCTCGCCAGCGGAGGAGGGCAGCAGGTGCCTCTCTTTGCGGCGGCAGGAGCCGAGGTCTTGTCCTTTGACGCTTCGGACATTCAATTGGAGAAGGACGAGGAAACCTGCGCTCGCCACGGTCTGCAGATCCGCCCCTTGCAGGGGGACATGGCCGATCTCTCGGCCCTGGACTCCGAGTCCTTCGACCTCATCTTCAACCCCGTGTCCAACGTCTTTGCGGCCGATCTCGAGCCGATCTGGCGGGAATGTCACCGCGTGCTCAAACCCGGAGGTCGACTCCTCTGCGGCTTCATGAATCCGGCCTTTTACCTCTTCGATCACGAATGGCTGGAGGAGACCGGCGAACCTCGGGTCATCCATCGTCTGCCCTATTCCGACCTCGATTCCCTGGACGAGGATTCGCTCTCCGCTCAGCTCGAAGCCCAGGTCAGCGTGGAGTACAGCCACAGCTGGGAAGCCCAGCTGGGAGGCCAGTGTCAGGCGGGATTTGCCATCATTGGCTTTTATGAGGATGGCTGGGACGAGGAATCGACCCGCCTGCAAAGCTGGATGCCGATGTTTGCGGCGACCTGTTCCGAAAAGCGGGGCTAGGAGCAGGGGAGGCTCTCAGGTCAGGCGAGGGCCAGACGGTGGGGGCGTCTAAGCCTCCTTCGAGTAGAGGGCGCGGCAATAGGCGATGAGGTAGGCGAGGCGATCCTCGACCTCATCGATTTCCAGTAGACCTTGCCGTCCGGGCGAGTGGGTCACCAGGCTTTGTCCGACGATGTCCGCGATGGCGCGGGGGTCCTCCGTCTCCCGCAGATGGTGCCGCAGGGTGGGGGAAAGGACGGGCGGATCCACGCAGCGATCCAGCAGGTCCAGCAGAGTTTGCGCTTGGGCGCGGGCCGCGATTGGGTCCGTGAGCTGGCAGGGACGGGGGACGATGGATGCGATGCGGAAGGGGGCGCGCTGATGCCAACCGAGGATCTCGACGCGCTCCACCCCGGACAGCATGAGGTGCGAGGTGCCGTCGGGATGCTGCACGCAGGCGCGAATCAAACCGACCGTGGTGATGCGGTGCACCGACTCCCCCGATGGGGTTCCCTCCGAGCGGGCGCGGGCATGGCCGATGCAGAACAGGCGATCCCGCTCCAGGGCATAACGGAGCATGGACCGATAGCGGGGCTCGAAGATGAAAAGAGGCATGCAGCCCTGTGGAAAGAGCGTGGCACCCTCCAAGACCATCACGGGAACGGAATCGGGCAGGGCTGGTTTCAGGGCGGACATAGGGACATCCTTTAGGAATACGTCGGCGGGGGAGGAGGCAGTTGCCGGAGAATGGGGAAAGCGATGATTTCCGATACTTTCCCATTGCAAGCCTTGGGAAATGTGATTCTTTCCAAGCCCAGAAACCAAAGAGACGAAACCTGTCGGCATCAAGGCGATGCCAACCTTCAAGTCAATGAGTGAATCCAACAATACTACGGCTGGTCTTCAGTTGCACGATCGCGACACGGGTAGTGCCGACGTGCAAATTGCGCTGCTGACCAACCGCATCAACCACCTCAGTGGCCACCTCTCGGCCAACAAGAAAGATTTTTCGTCGCGCCGCGGCCTGCTCCGCATGGTGGCGCGTCGTCGCAAGCTGCTTGATTACCTCTCCCGCACGGACAGTGAGAGGTATCAAAAGGTGCTGACCACTCTCGGTCTGCGCCGCTAGAAAGAAGCGATTGGAGAAGCGTCGGCGGTCCCGACGCTTCTTTCCTATACGGAACCTGCCTTCGGTCATGGAGGGTCCTTTGGGGTGCAGATCTGCCCCCAAGCAGCGGGTGTGCCCACCACTCTGGCCCTCTCCGCTAGCGCCTATCTAGGATCTTGTTCCGCATAGCCCTGGACAAGGACTTGTCCGCAATTTTTACTAAATAGGAAGAAAAACAAAGAATGAGCATTGAACGCATCGCTTGCCAGGTTGGCTCGCAAGAAATGACGATCGAGACGGGCAAACTGGCCAAGCTGGCCGACGGCGCCGTCACCGTCCAAGCCGGAGAGACCATCGTCCTTGTGACGGCGGTTTCCTCTACCAGAATCAAGGAGGGACAAGACTTTTTCCCGCTTTCGGTTGAATACAAGGAAAAGGCCTCGGCCGCCGGGCGTTTCCCCGGAGGATACTTCAAGCGCGAAGGGCGTCCCACGGAAAAGGAAATTCTCACCTGCCGGATGACAGACCGCCCGCTGCGTCCCCTGTTCCCCAAGGGCTATCTTTACGACACCCAGGTGGTCGCCATTCTGCTGAGCGCGGATGGGGAAAATGACTCCGACATTCTGGCGATCAACGGGGCTTCGGCGGCGCTCTGCGTCTCTGACATTCCCTTCGCCGGTCCCGTTGCCGGGGTCCGCGTGGGCCTCATCAATGGAGAGTTCGTGGTGAATCCCACCCACAGCCAGCGGGCCGAGAGCGATCTCGACCTCGTTTACGTCGGACTCCGCGACCGCGTCATCATGATCGAGGGCGGTGGCAAGGAAGTGCCGGACGCCAAGTTCAAGGAAGCCCTGGTCTTCGCCCAACAGGCCATCCAACCGATCCTCGACGCCCAGGAAGAACTGGCGCGCCGCGTCGGCAAGCAGAAGCGCAACGCCCCTCTCATCGAAGTCCAGGACGAGCTGCTCGAAGTCGCCTACGAAGTCGCCGGGGATCGCATCGAGGAGGCGCTTTACAAGCCTTCCAAAATCGAGCGCGGGGCCGCCGTGGGCGCCCTTCGCAAGGAAGTGGAAGCCAAGATCAAGGAGCGCTACCCCGAGGCCAGCGATTTCGCGATCTCCCAAGCCTTTGAATACCTGCAGAAGAAGGCCTTCCGCATCAGCATTCTCGACAAAGGCGTGCGCTGTGACGGCCGCGACATCAACACCATCCGGCCCCTCGCGGGCGAGGTGGGGATGCTGCCCCGCACCCATGGTTCCGCCCTCTTCAGCCGCGGCGAAACTCAGGCGCTCGCCATCGTGACCCTGGCTCCCTCCGACGAGAAGCAGTACCTCGACAACTACGCGGGGGGGGAGGACTCGAAGCGCTTCATCCTGCACTACAACTTCCCGCCCTTCAGCGTCGGGGAAACGGGTCGCATGGGCGGCCTCAACCGTCGCGAGATCGGCCACGGCGCCCTCGCGGAAAAGTCGATCGAGCCCCTCGTGCCCGACGAATCCGAGTTCCCCTACGCCATCCGCGTCTCCAGCGAGATTATGGAGTCCAACGGTTCCACTTCGATGGCCTCGGTTTGTTCCGGCTCCATGGCCCTCATGAATGCTGGCGTGCCCCTGAAGCGCCACGCCGCGGGGATCTCCTGCGGTCTGGTCACGGAATACGAAGGCGACAACCTGAAGCGTTACGTCACCCTCCTCGACATCATCGGTAACGAGGACTTCATGGGCGACATGGACTTCAAACTCTGCGGTTCCAGCGAGGGGGTCACCGGATTCCAGCTCGACCTCAAGCTGCCCGGCATCCCGCTGGACATCCTTCTGGAAGGCGTGGACAAGGCGACCCAGGGCCGCTTCCAGGTGCTGGACGTGATGAACAAGACCATTTCCACCCACGGCAATCTCAGCCAACTGGCGCCCCGGATCGAAACGATCAAGATCGATCCTCAGAAGATTGGCGAACTCATTGGCCCCGGTGGCAAGAACATCAAGGGGATCCAGGCGGAAACCGGTGCCGACATCAGCATCAGCGACGACGGCACGGTCAATATCTACGCCGCCCACCAGGAGGCGCTCGACCGAGCCATCCAACTCGTGCGCCGCACGACCGCGGAGATCGAGGTCGGCGTCACCTATTACGGCAAGGTCGTCAGCACCACCAACTTCGGTGCCTTCGTCGAGGTGCTCCCTGGCAAGGACGGCATGGTCCACATCTCCGAGTTGGCCGACTTCCGCGTCAACCAGGTCGAGGACGTCGTCAAGGTCGGCGACATGATCTACGCCAAGTGCATCGGCGTGGACGAGCGTGGCCGCGTCAAGCTCAGCCGCAAGGCCGCCATGGCCGAGCGTGGCATGGAGGCCTCCGCGGAGATGTCGCTGGACTGATCTCCGGACGATGGAGCTCAGGGAAGGGGAGCGTTTCCCCTCCTTCGAGTCCCCTTTTCTCGAGGCCCGCTTCCCCTGGGAGGCGGGCCTCGTTGCGTCCAGGGCGGACGCGAAATCGAGCGCCGATCGACAGGGGGGGCGGGGCTCAGGCCCGAACGCCTCAGACGATGCGGTCGCCGCGTACGGCGGCATCAAGATGGGCGGCCATGAGCCGGGCGCATTCCTCGGCCTGGCCCGTGCGAATGGCCTCGATGAGAGCGGCGTGTTGCTTCCAGCCCTCGCGCAGGTGGGGGTCGCTGTCGTTGCCGGCCTCGTAGGAGAGGCGCTTGTAGCTCCAGCATCGCCGGATGATCTCGCGCATGGCGAGGTTGCCGCAGTACTCCGCGATGACGAGATGCAGGGCCTGGTCCAGCCAGCGAGCGGCGGGGCGCCAATCTCCCTGGCGAGAGGGCTTGGCATCCTCGACGAGCGTCCTCAGGTCGTCGAGAACGGCGGCGGGCACCTTACCGGCGCAGGCTTGGGCGGCGGCCGGCTCGAGGAGCTGGCGGACCCGGTGCAGATCGAGCAGCCAGTTCTCCGCGCCAGGACGCACCGAGGCGCGCTGGTTGAGCGGCTGATCCACGATGCCGTCCACGGCGAGCCGGGAGAGGGCCTGGATGACGGGGGTGCGGCTCATGCCCAGGGCCTCGGCCAACTTGGTGCTTTTCAGTTCCGTCCCCGCCGGCAGCTCGCCCCGCACGATCTTGAGCAGGATGCGGTCGTGGGCCTCGTCCGCGAGGGAGCGACGCTCCGGGTCGACGAGATCTTCGCCGAAGATCGCGCAAAGCTCCGGATAGCGTCGAGGATTGAAAGGGGAAGGGGTCATGCGCTGAACGAAAATCAGGTTGACAGGGGGAAGCGCGTCGCTAAAAGTGAATACACTTCAAAAACTGAATACATTCAAGCCCTTTCTTGGCATGTCGACTTCGCAGCCCTCCCAATCGGCCTCTCTCCCCGTGCTCCGTGGTGGCATGGTGGGTATGGGGATGATCTTTGACGAGACCTACGCCCCGTTTTTCGAAACGGCAAAGGAGGGGCTCTACGACGCCGCCACGGGGGCCTACCGCGTGGTTCTGGCCGGGGCCGCGACCCGCACCGGCGATCGCGCCGAAGCTTATCGCCAGCGCCTTGGTCTGACGGATTTCGTGAGTCACGCGGGGAACGATGCCGTGAGCAAGCTCCTCGCCGATGGCATCGACTTTCTCTGCGTGGCCTCGCCCGACGACAAGCACTTCGAGGCGGCCCGTCTCGGCCTGGAGGCCGGACGCCATGTCATCATCGAGAAGCCCTCAGTTCTTTCGCTTGAGGAGCTGGACCAATTGTCCGCCCTGGCCCGCGAAAAGGGCGTGCTCGCGAAGGTGGTCTACCACAAGCTGCTCGACCCCGACCACAAGAAGCTGCGCACCCTCGTGCACGATGAGGTCCTTTCCCACGTCAACAACGGCTATTGCACCCTGCTCGAGCCCAAGTCGATTTCGGGCAGCCAGTTTGCCAGTTGGATTCACGGTCGCAACCCCGGGACTTATGTTGCCGTGCACTACCTCAAGCTGATCGATTTCACCTTCGGCGGTCGCCTCAAGAGCGTTTCCTGCACCGGGCAGCGCGGCCTGGTGGGGGACAAGGACGGACCGACCTGGGATTCCACCCAGCTCCGCCTGGTCTACGAATACGAGAGTGGTCGCGAGGCTGCCTTTGACATTCACACGAGCTGGGTGACCCCCGACAACTTCCCCGGCTACGTGGAGCAGGAAGTCCAGTTCCGTTTCGACAACGGCGTCTGGAACGGGCACAGCCGCAAGCGCGGCGTCGAGCTCACGGTCGAGGGACGCACCCCGCACGAGCTCAAGACCACGATCAACAACCACTACAACGGCAGCTTCCTCGAGCCCTGGAATGCGCGGAGTCGACGCGGCTACGGCATCGAGGTCATCGAGCGCTTTGCCCGCGAGGTGGCCTATGTCGAGCTCGGCGGCGCCCCCGAGGGCCGCGCGCAGCGCCTCGCTGAAATGGCCGCCCTGGACTACAATGCCCTCGATGCGGATCGCCAAGTCGTGGCCGCCGTCCAGGCCATGGAGGCCATCCTCGCCAAGCACGCGGCGGGCGAGCCGAACGCCCTGGTCGAGGTCAACGGTCGCCACGGCGGTTTGGCCCTCTTCCTGCCCGGTCGGGCCGAGCCCGAAGTCCTTTACGCCGGTCGGGTTTGATTCCTTCCCACCAGCAAGCACATCCTTTTTCCCCTTTACCCATCCCATGAACACCACCCCAGCCCATCTCGTCGAACACGCCGGCGAAGCCAACTCGAACCAGCTCCGTCACGACCTCGTGGCGACCGAACCCCTCTGTCTGCGCACCCGCACGACCAGCCTGGCCGTGCTGGCCCGCAGCGCCGGGTCCTATCATTACACCCCCGAAGGCCGCAAGCTGGCCGACTTCACCTCGGGCGTGCTCGTGGCCAACCTGGGTCACCATCCCAAGCGCTGGTGGAAGAGGGTTCTGCAGTACATGCAGCTGGAGAACGCGGCCGGGGACAGCGGCTACCACGAGGCGGTCACGCTGACCTCCTACAACGCCGTGACGCCCGTGGAGATGGAGGCCAATCGCCGTCTCCTCGCCAGCCTGCAGGCGGCTCCCGGCGGGAAGCGCCTCGAGCAGGTCCTCTGGGCTGCCAGCGGCAGCGAGGCCGTCCAGAAGGGCCTCTGGGCCTCCCTGGCCAAGCGCCCCGACGGCGACGGAATCATCCTGGCGACGCGCGGTGGATTCCACGGAAAGAAGGGCCTCTCCGGTGCGGTGACCGGTTCGGAGACGGACAAGGAACGCGATCCTCGCGTCCGCTTCATCAGCTTCCCCAAGGAGGAATGCCGTTCCCTGGAAGCCCGTCGTCAGCCCATCGATCTCGCCCCCTACCGGGCCGAGCTGGAGGCCCTCAAGGCCGAGTTCGGAGACCGCCTCTGCGTTCTCATCACCGAGCCCTATCTCGGCGGTGGGGGATCCTATCATCCCCAAAAGGAATACATGCAGATGCTCGCCGAGTTCTGCCACGAGAACGACATCCTCTTTTTCCTCGACGAGATCCAGGCGAACTTCGGACGAACTGGGTCGATGTATGCCTTCAGCGAGTACGGGGTCGAGCCCGATCTCGTCACCCTCGGAAAGGGGTTGGGCAATGGGATGCCCGTCGACGCCGTGGTGGGTCGGGCCGACGTCTTTGCCCGCCTCGGCTACGGGGAAGGTTCGGACACCTGGAGCGCCCATCCCCTCGGCTGTGCGGCCGTGCTGGCCACCCTGGATGAGTTCGAGCAAGAGGACATCATCGGCCAGGGGCGCGAGCTCAGTGCCGCCATCGAGGAATGCCTGATCAAGCTGAACGAGTTGCCTGCGATCCGCTACGTCCGTGGCGAGGGCACCGTCTGGGGCATCGAATGCCAGGCGCTCGGCGAGCGCAGCGCCGAGGACGTTGCTCACGAAATCGTCCGCCTCGCCTACCTCGGCGATGACCAGGGACGTGGGGTTCACCTGCTCGGCCCTCTCTCGGGCAAGGTCATTCGCGTGGCCCCGCCCCTGACGATGCCCGTGGCCGAACTGAAGGAATACTTCGAGGTTCTCCACCGCATCGTCGCGCAGCTGGGACAGTAATCGCCCGAGAGTCCGCCCTCTATTGTCATTCCCCAAGCCGCCGGATGGAGCGCTGCTCTGCCCGGCGGCTTTTGTGTGTCAGCTGGCCTCTCCGCGGAGAGAGCTCCCCATGGGGATGGGAAGTCGCGGTCCGAGCAGTTCACCAGGTCCAGCCGACCCGGTAGAGATCGGTGCGCCGCTGCCGCAGGTTGGTGACCTGGCCGCGCCGGTGGAGCTGGTCGAGATGACTAAGGTCGAGATCGGCGTGGAGGACGGTTTCCGCGCCGGCCGGCGCCTCGCTGATGATCGCCTTGTCCGAAAAGCTGTGGTCCCCGGGGGAGAAAACGGCCGAGCTCACATAGGGAGAATCCACGTGGGCGATCCCGGGAAGCCCGCTCACACTTCCCACGCTGCCGGCGATGGCCACGTAGCACTCGTTTTCGATGGCGCGGGCCTGGGCACAGCAGCGGAGACGGTGATAGCTGCAGGCGCTATCCGAGCGGAAGGGGACAAAGAGAATCTGCAGCCCCTGGGCCGCGAGCAATCGACCCAGCTCGGGAAACTCGATGTCGTAGCAGAGCAGGATGCCGATTTTGCCGGCATCCGTGTCGAAGACACTAAGGTCGTCTCCACCGACCATCTCCCAATCCTGCTCCTCACAGGGCGTGGCATGGATGCGGCGCTGTTCTGAAAGGCGACCGTCGCGATGGCAGAGATAGGTGGCTTGGTAGAGCAGGTTACCCTCGAGGAGGGGGAGGCTGCCCGTGACAATGTTGACCTGGTACTGCAGGGCCATTTCTCGGAAGAATTCCCGCGTTTCCCAGGTGGATTCGGCCAGGCGACGAAAGGCCCTCGCCGCGCCGTCGTTCTGCCAGGACGCTAACAGCGGGGCATTGACGAAGTCGGGGAAACAAATGATGTCGGTTCCGCCAGCCGCCAGGGTCTCAATCTGGGATCGGGTCTGGCGATGCAGTTCCTCGACTCCGGACAGGGGACGCATTGCCAATTGCGCTAGGGCGACGCGGATTTTCCGAGTCTGATCCCTCTCAGCGGGGTAGACAGATGCGCTCATGAGCAACATCCATGGACCGACTAGGCAAGCTGCGCAAGTCAGATTCGATGTTCCTTGCGACGGATGCGCGGACATAGCGAGACGATACGCAAGGACTTTGGCCTCAATCCATCCGGCTTGACTCCATCGGCCACAGCGATCAATCTCATCATGCTGCATAATGCAATGAATCAGCCTCGTGCGAGAGATCGGGCGATGGTTTCATTACAGAGGGGGCGCTACGAACTCGGATCTTGGAAGTTGCGGGGTTCCGGGCCGGATGACTCCTGTGGCCAAGGGCAGAATGACAAGGGGAGGCACGCGGTGTAGACACTTCTCGATTCGCTGATGCCTAGCTTGTGAAACGGAAACGATTCGATCTTCATTCCTTCTCCCTCCTGTCGTCGACCGGCGTCCTGTTTGGCGTGCTGCACCTAACGTGGCTACACGCCGAGGAGGAGAAGCCACCGCGCCCACGCGCGCGCGAAGCTGGCGTTGTCATCGGCACGCTTCCGCCGGGAAAGCGCAACGCCATTACCGACGTTGAGGGCGTGCTCGTCGGGCAGGTCACCCTTCGCGAGGGCACGCGGTTGAACACGGGGGTCACCGCCATTCGTCCGCATCCTGGCAACCTTTATGACGAACGGGTGCCTGCGGCCATCCATGTAGGCAATGGATTCGGCAAGCTGATCGGGGTCACCCAGGTGAGGGAGTTGGGGGAGCTAGAGACGCCCATCGTGCTGACGGGCACGCTCAGTGTCTGGCGCGCGGCGGACGCCCTCACCACCTGGATGCTCGACCAACCCGGCATGGAAAACGTGCGTTCCATCAATCCCGTCGTCGGCGAGACGAACGACGGCCAGCTCAGCGATATTCGGGCCCGTCCCATCGAGCCGCGACACGTCATGGAGGCGCTGAATAACGCAAAGGGCGGTCCAGTCGAGGAGGGGACCGTCGGGGCGGGCACGGGCACTCTGGCCTTCGGTTGGAAGGGCGGCATCGGCACCAGCTCGCGCGTCGTCGCCAGCGGGAGCGGCACCTGGACCGTCGGTGTGCTTGTGCAGAGCAATTACGGCGGCCAGCTGACCATTGCCGGCGTGCCCGTCTGGCAGACCTTGGAGAAAGCCCTAAAGGAGTCCGGGGACGGCAGCATCATGATAATCGTCGCCACCGATGCACCGCTCGACTCGCGTCTGCTGGGCCGTCTCGCCCGACGGGCCTTGGTCGGACTGGCGCGCACCGGATCGGTCCTGAGCAACGGTTCCGGCGATTACGTCATCGCCTTCAGTACGGCCGTCGCATGCCGCCGCCTGCGCGGCGCCACGGCCCATCAAGTCGTGGAACTGTCGAACGAGGTCATGACGCCTCTCTTCCAGGCCGCCGCCGAAGCCACCGAGGAGGCCGTCGTCAATTCTCTCTTCCGCGCCACGACCGTCGCAGGGCACCTTCGCACAGCCCAGGAGATGCCTCTGGAGCCCGTTCTGGAGCAACTGAAGACAGGGGGGAGGGGACAGGCCGTGCCTTGAGAGGGGGCAATTCTTCCGCGAGACCATCCGCGAGACCATCCAGATTGAAACAAAACCCAGACCCTGAGACCACTGGTTAGACTCTCATAGGAACTGTTCCAGTGATTGGGGGCACCTCATTTTCGTATTCAACGCGGGGCGCCCGGGGCATGGGGAAGGGTGGAGGCTGCAGGGGAGGGGTGTCAAGAAATGTGGTAGGCCCCCTATCATCACGACCCCCTATCACCAGCCGACGGGCGAGCTGGTGCTTTCCGTTGATCGACTCGATCAGGTCGATGTCGCGTAGTGGTGGTCGTAGTTGAGGATTTCGTCCCCGTGTCGCCGCCGGGTCCGGGCCCGTTCGACGAAGGCTTGTAGACGACTGTGTTGCGCCCAAGAACCAAACCGGGGAGAGATGCACTGCAGGAGCATCGCGGCCCTGTCATGTGCCCGCAAACCAAACGACTGGGAAGGCGGAAGGGGGGCCCCGTTATGTGCCCTACCTCTTCCAAATTCCATGGATCGTATGGAAAATGCTCCCAATTTTGCCAGTCTTGCCATGGGTTCGCCTCTGGGAGCCGATCGATCCGCCAGAGTCATCCACAGGGGAGCTTTCCGCTTGCCTCGATTGGATCTCTGTTGCGTAGTGCCCCGACAATTCCGTAAGAATCCAGACCGCTTAGAACTCCCGAATGGACCAAGCCACCCACAACAAGATCGTCTCCTTCATTTGGGGCATTGCTGACGACGTGCTGCGCGACCTATTCAAGCGCGGAAAATACCCGGACGTCATTCTGCCCATGTGTGTGCTGCGGCGCCTCGATGCCGTTTTGGAGCCGACAAAGGCGGCTGTTCTGGAAACCAAGGCGATGCTCGACAGTTCCGGAATCATCGAGCAGACCGCAGCCCTCTGCGCCGCAGCTGGGCAGGCGTTCTACAACACCTCGAGGTTCACCCTGCGAGATTTGAAATCCCGTGGGAACCAGCAACAGCTCCTCGCCGACTTCGAGGACTACCTCAATGGCTTCTCGCCGAACGTGCAGGACATTCTCGAGAACTTCAAATTCCGCAATCAGCTCCCAACGCTTTCCAAGGCCGATGCCCTCGGCAGCCTGATCGCCAAATTTCTGGACCCGGAGATCGACCTCAGCCCTGCTGGCATCGACAACCACTCGATGGGCACCGTCTTCGAGGAGCTGGTGCGCAAGTTCAACGAGGACAACAACGAGGAAGCTGGCGAACACTGGACGCCCCGAGATGCCGTCAGGCTGATGGCCAACTTGGTCTTCCAGCCAGTCGCGGATCAGCTCAAATCGGGCGGATATCTGCTTTACGACTGCGCCTGCGGCACCGGAGGCATACTCACAGAGGGGGAGGAGACCCTGATGGATCTGGCTCGGTCCCATGGCCTCGAAATCAGCGCCCATCTCTATGGACAGGAGATCAATCCCGAGACTTACGCCATCTGCAAGGCCGACATGCTCCTAAAAGGGGAGGGAGAAAACGCCGAGAACATCATAGGCGGCGCCGAGTGGTCCACCTTGTCCCACGATGCCTTTCCTTCGATGAGTTTCGACTTCATGATGGCCAATCCGCCCTACGGAAAGAGCTGGAAGAAGGACCTCGAGCTCATGGGCGGCAAGGACGGTCTGCGCGACCCGCGCTTCAAGGTCATGCACGAGGGCGAGGAATTGTCGCTCGTCACCCGTACCAGCGACGGTCAGATGTTGTTCCTCGCCAACATGGTGTCGAAAATGCAGCACAAAACCCCGTTGGGCAGCCGTATTGCCGAGGTCCACAACGGTTCCTCACTTTTCACCGGAGACGCCGGCCAGGGGGAGAGCAACATCCGCCGCTGGATCATCGAGAACGACTGGTTGGAGGCCATCGTCGCGCTCCCGTTGAACCTGTTTTACAACACCGGCATTGCCACCTACATCTGGGTCCTCTCTAATCGCAAGCCGGACCATCGTCGCGGCCAGGTTCAGCTCATCGACGCTACCCGATGGTTCAAGCCGCTGCGAAAGAACCTCGGCAAGAAGAACTGCGAACTCTCGCCCGAGGACATCGAGCGCATCACCCGCACCTACCTCGCCTTCGAGGAAACCCCGGAATCCAAAATATTCCCCAACCAGGCCTTCGGCTATTGGAAGGTGGTCGTCGAACGTCCCCTGCGTCTCTACAGTCAACTCACCCCTGCTCGAGTCGAATCGCTGCGCTTTGCTTCGGGTGACGAAGACATTCGCGCCGCCCTTTATGAAGAATTTGGCGAGGTGCTTTTCACCGATTTCAAGAAAGTCGCCGCCCAGGTCGGAGCCCGCCTCGAATCCTGGGGGGATGACGACGACGGGGACGACGACGATGACGATGCGCAGAAGAAAGGCCTGTCCGAGAAGAGGAAAAAGAAGCTTCTTGACGCCAAGACCTGGGGGCGTGACGCCCGCCTGTTCGAGACCGGAAATGCCCTGCGAGGTCGAATCGGGGGAGACTTGTTTGAGGATCACAATGTCTTCCGAAAGCAGGTGAACGCGACTCTCAAGTCTCTCGGTCTCAACCTCGCTGCCGCCGAGCTGAAGCTCATCCTCAAGGCCGTCAGCTGGAGAGTCGAGGGGGCTCCCCCCGTCATCAGCAAGATCCACAAGTCCGGAAAAGCCCTACCCGATCCCTTCCACGGACGCTACGAGGAAAAGATCGAGGGCAAGTCCTGCGTGGTTGAATACGAGCCCGACAGCGAACTGCGTGACACCGAACAGATCCCGCTGTTGGAGGAAGGGGGCATCAAGGCCTTCATCAACAGGGAAGTCCTGCCCTACACGCCCGACGCCTGGGTCAAGGAGGGCGCCACCAAGATCGGCTACGAGATCAGCTTCACCCGCCACTTCTATCAACCGCCGCAGCTCCGCACGCTGGAGGAGATCGCCGCCGACATTCGCGCGCTCGAACAGGAGACCGAAGGGCTGTTGGAGGAAATCACCGGACGCCGGTCCCCGTGAACCCTCTGCTCTGCTGTATCCTGACTTTAGTATGGCTTGATTCCGGCCTCATATTATAGCTCTGCTTTAACATGGATCCTAGATCTTCCCATATTCAATTCAGCCAATCATGAGTGATCCGCGCGAGCCATCTGCCGAGTCTCGTTTCCGGGCTGGCCGCTACGAGCGTCAGCCCGGCGGGTATCGCGCGTTCATTCCCGCCCCCCTTCCTCCTCATCCCCCCATTCGCATCGAGGGCGAACTGCAGGGGGTGCTCTCCCAGGCCGACCGGGCTTTGGGCCGCCTTGATGGGTCGATTCAGACGCTTCCCAACCCGGACCTCTTCGTCTTCATGTATGTAAGGAAGGAGGCGGTGCTTTCCAGCCAGATCGAAGGCACCCAAAGCTCCCTTCAGGATCTCCTCGCCGCCGAGGCCCATATCTTCTCAGCGGATACCCCCAAGGATGTCGACGAGGTCATCCGCTATGTGGAGGCGATGAACTACGGCTTGAACCGGCTCCGTGAGCTTCCCCTGTCGATCCGGCTCATCAAGGAGATTCACGAACGCCTGCTCCAGGGAGTGCGGGGCTCGCGGCTCACCCCGGGCGAACTCCGCACCTCTCAGAACTGGATTGGCCCCGGTGGTTGCACCTTGAATGAAGCTACCTTTGTGCCCCCGCCTCCCCACGAAGTGCCGGCCGCCCTCGGCGCATTGGAAGCTTTTCTCCATTCCGCAAGTGATCTGCCGGCCCTGGTCCAGATCGGGCTGGCTCATGCTCAATTTGAAACGATCCACCCCTTCCTGGACGGCAATGGCAGGATGGGGCGTCTGCTCATCACGTTCCTCCTCTGCCAGCGGGAAATCCTGCTCAAGCCGGTCCTTTATCTTTCCCATTTTTTCAAGCGTCACCGCGGTGAATACTACGAGCGCCTGCAAGCGATTCGCGACGGGGGAGCCTGGGAGGAATGGTTGACGTTTTTCCTGCGTGGCGTGGTCGACGTCAGCCGGGAAGCCACGGAGACCGCACGCCGCATCCTGGCGCTGCGGGAACAGCATCGCGCGGATGTCACCGCCCGCCTCGGCCGCGCGGCGGGGAATGGTCACCGTGTTTTGGAATCGCTCTATCAGCGCCCCATCGTCTCGGTGGCCGAAATTCAGGAGCTCACCGGCACCACCTATGCCGCCGCCAACAACCTCGTCTCCCGCATGGTCGAAATGGGCATTCTGCGGGAAGCGACCGGCTACCGGCGCAACCGTCTCTTCCGCTACGACCCCTACATCTCCATTTTTGGCGATGTTCAACCGGACGACATCGAAGGGGACGCCACCACCCCCGGAGAAACTCCCATCACCTAAGGAACCAAAGCCTGACCATGTCCACCCAGCGCTATTCCGTCACCCCGCACCCGATCGAGACGATCCTCACGTGGATCAAGTCTCGTGAGATCGCCATCCCGGAGATCCAACGCCCCTTTGTCTGGGAGCCCACGAAGGTGCGCAACCTCCTCGATTCGCTCTACCGTGGCTACCCCGTCGGCTATCTCATCGCGTGGCGCAATCCCACGGTGAAGCTCAAGGACGGCACTCACTCCGCCGGCAAACGCATCCTCATCGACGGCCAGCAGCGCGTCACCGCCCTGATGGCCGCGCTCCTCGGACAGGAAGTGCTCACCAAGGACTACGAAACCGTCCGCATCCGCATCGCCTTCCACCCAATCGAGGAGAAGTTCGAGGTCAGCAACCCGGCGATCCTCAAGGACGCCGCATGGATTCCGGACGTCGCCGCCGTGTTCCATCCCGACGCGAGCCTGACGGAGCTCACCGACGATTACACGGACCGCAATCCCGACGCCGACCGCCGCACGGTTTCCCGCGTCCTCGAAAAACTCCGCAAGATCATCAACAACCACGTCGGCGTCATCGAGCTGGCCGAGGATCTCGATATTGAGACCGTCACCGAGATCTTCATCCGGGTGAACTCCGCCGGTGCCGCCCTCAGCCAAGCGGACTTCGCCATGTCGAAGATCGCCGCCAACGAGACCTACGGCGGCAATCTCCTGCGCAAGGCCATCGACTACTTCTGCCACCTGGCCGTGGCGCCAGAATTCCACTCGCGCATCAAGAACGGCGATCCCGCATTTGCCGCGTCCGAGTTTTATCCGAAGCTGGCCTGGCTGGCCGATGTCAACGACGACCTCTACGATCCGACCTACACCGACATGCTGCGCGTCGCCTTCACTTCCGAGTTCGGTCGCGGCAAGCTGCAGGACCTCGTCGCCCTTCTCTCGGGACGAAACTTCGAGACAAAAGACTATGAGGAGGCCGTGGCCGAGGAGTCCTTCGCGAAGCTGAAGAACGGCATCCTCAATTTCATGAACCGGACGCACTACGACCGTCTTGTCATGACCCTGCGCTCCGCCGGTTTCGTCAACAGCAGCCTCATCGGCGGCCAGAACGGCGTGAACTTCGCCTACATCCTCTACCTGCGAGGACGGGCCGAAAACATGCCCGCCGCCGAGCTCGAACGCCTCGTCCGCCGCTGGTATGTGATGAGCGTGCTCACCGGCCGTTATGCGGGCAATCCGGAGACCCGGTTCGATTTCGACATCCGCCAAATCCACACGCGCGGCGTGGCGGAATACGGCAATGCCGTCATCGACGCCGAGCTGAGCGACAGCTTCTGGAAAAACCTGCTCCCGCAGCAGCTTGAAACCTCCTCGTCGAACAGCCCCTATTTCCACGCCTACCGCGCCGCGCAGGCCAAGCTCGGCGACAAAGGCTTTCTTTCACGCGACATCACCGTGCGCGACCTGCTCTTGAACCGCAGCGACGTGCACCACGTTTACCCGCGCAACTGGCTGAAGAAGGAACACGGCCTCAGCCGGGGCCGCTACAACCAGATCGCCAACTTCGTGCTCGCCCAGAGCGAGATCAACATCGCCATCGGCGACAAGGCACCCGAAGTTTACTTTGCGGAACTCGCCCGACAGGTTCGCGGCGGCCCCGTGAAATACGGCGGCATCACCGAAGAAGCCGAACTGCGCGCCAACCTGCGGACTAACTGCCTGCCCGAATCGCTCATCGACGGGGAAATCCCCGATTACGACACCTTCCTGGAAACCCGCCGCCATCTCATGGCGCAGAAAATCCAGACCTGGTTTGAAACGCTATGATTGAGGGACTGAAGCCGTATTCTGGATATAAGGAGTCGGGCCAACAGTGGCTCGGGAATGTCCCATTACATTGGAAGATTCTTCCTAATAGGGCGCTTTTTAGTGAGGTAAAAGAACGCAATCATCCCGATGAAGAAATGCTCTCGGTCACTATTAAGCGAGGTGTTGTTCGGCAAATAGACCTGCTTTCAGATTCATCTAAAAAGGACAGATCAAATATTGATAAAACGGCCTACAAGCTGGTGGAGCCGGGCGATCTCGCTTACAATAAGATGCGCGCCTGGCAGGGAGCTGTTGGCACATCCAGCTTTCGCGGCATCATCAGTCCCGCCTACGTCGTCATGCGGCCCCGTAAGGACTGCTTGCCATGGTATTACCATCATCTTTTCCGGACACCTTCTTTCGCCAAGGAAGCCGAGCGTTGGTCCTACGGCATCACTTCGGACATGTGGAGCCTCCGCCCAGAGCATTTCAAAGTTATCTACTCGGTCCAACCTCCCCCCGACGAGCAAGCGGCGATCGTGCGGTTTTTGGACCATGCCAACCGGAAGATCGACCGGTTCATCCGGGCGAAGCGGAAGCTGATCGCGCTGCTGAACGAGCAGAAGCAGGCCATCATCCACCGCGCCGTCACCCGCGGCCTCGATCCCCACGCCCCCCTCAAACCCTCCGGCATCCCCTGGCTCGGCGAGATTCCGGCGCATTGGGAGGTGCTGAGATTGGGAAGAGCAATCCAACTCGTCACTGGATTCCCGTTCAAAAGTGATGGCTTCACGCAAAAGGAATCTGCGACCCGTCTCCTTAGAGGCATCAACGTGACGCCAGCCGGATTGCGATGGGACGCTATCGTCCGATGGGAACGAACGCAGAACGATGGCCTCGACGCGTTCGCCCTGGAAGTTGACGACATCATCTTGGGGATGGATCGCCCCATAATCGCGTCTGGTGTTCGTGCGGCACGAGTCGAAGTGAATGATGTCCCGTCGCTTCTCCTACAACGGGTCGCCCGACTTCGCCCAACGGAACGGCTAGACGGTAGCTTTCTGCTTTTGCTGCTGAGAGGGAAACTTTTTGCTGATTACATCGCTCCGATTTTCACCGGCATCAGTGTGCCCCATCTCAGTCCCGAGCAAATCCGGGGGTTCAAAGTCATGCTCCCGCCGAAACCCGAGCAGAAGGAAATCGTCCAGCACATTGAAGCAGAAACCGCGAGCCTCGACACCGCCATCGCCCGCACCGAGCGGGAAATCGCGCTGATGCAGGAATACCGCACACGCCTGACGGCGGACGTGGTGACGGGCAAGCTGGACGTCCGCGAGGCCGCCATGCACCTACCTGAGACTTCCCCTG
>CAZKGI010000057.1:0-2939 GCA_964552315.1 uncultured Akkermansia sp.
TCCCCCTCAATCCAAAAACTTCCCGGGATTGAGGATGCCCTTGGGATCGAGGGTGGCCTTGAGGCGGCGGTGCAGGTCCACGGCGACCGGGCTGACGGCGTCGGCGAACCAGCGTTTCTTGGCCAGGCCGACCCCGTGCTCGCCGGTGATCTGGCCCTCGTTGGCGATGACCCAGTGAAAGAGCTGGTCCAGGGCCGCGTCGGCCTGGGCGCGGGCCTCGGGATCGGTCTCGTAGTCC
Organism: uncultured Akkermansia sp.; assembly: GCA_964552315.1. Lineage (GTDB taxonomy): Bacteria > Verrucomicrobiota > Verrucomicrobiia > Verrucomicrobiales > DEV007 > Arctic95D-9. Next base: position 239 of record CAZKGI010000057.1, read on the forward strand.
TTGACCATGAGGTTGGTGTGGATGTTGCCGTCCCCGGCGTGGCCAAAGCAGGCCACGGGGATGCCGGTGTCCGCCTCGAGCTGGCGCGCAAAGCGGACCAGGTCGACGAGCTTGGAGCGCGGCACGACGATGTCCTCGTTCAGCTTGATCAGCCCGGTGGCCCGCAGCGAGTAGGAAAACTCGCGGCGCAGCTTCCAGATGGCCTCGCAGGCCTCGGGGTCGCGGGCTTCCTCGACGGACACGGCGCCGAGGCTCTCGACGAGTTCGCGCAGCTTGGCGAGGTCCTGCAGCACGGTGTCGCGGCGCCCGTCGAGCTCGACGATGAGGTGGGCCTGGCCGTCGGGCAGGCTCTCGGGACCGAGGTAGTCGCGGGCCGCCTGGAGGGTGAAACCGTCGGTGATCTCCAGGCCCGAGGGCTGCCAGCCCTGGTCGAGCACGGCCTGCACCGCGGCGGCGGCGGTTTCAAATTCCGCGAAGGTCGCGCTGAGCATGGCCCGCGCCTCGGGATGGGGAATGAGCCGCAGGGTGGCCTGGGTGATGACCCCCAGCAATCCCTCTGAGCCGACAAACATGCCGATCAGGTCGAGCCCCGTCTTGTTCTTGTGGCAGCGCCCGCCCGTGCGCAGCACCTGCCCATCGGGCAGGACGACCTCGAGCCCGAGCACGTAATGCCGAGTCACCCCGTATTTCACGCAGCGGGGTCCGCCGGCATTGGTCGCCAGGGTGCCGCCGACGGAGCATTCCTTGAGGCTGGCGGGATCGGGCGGGTAGTACCAGCCGATCTTCCGGGCAGCCTGCTGCAACTCGTCGAGGATCAGGCCGGGTTCGACCACGGCGACCCCGTCGGCGGGGTTCAGCTCGAGGAGCCGGTTCATTTTCCGCACCGAAAGGAGAATGCCGCCCTGCACGGGCACGCAACCGCCGACGTAGCCGACGCCGGCCCCGCGGGTGGTCACGGGAATGCCCTGTTCGTGGGCGTAGCGCAGGGTGGCCACGACCTCGTCACGGCTGTGGGCCTCGACGACGACATCGGGCAGGGCCGCGGCGTGCCAGCGGTCGGTGCCGAATTCGCGGCGCTGCGGCAGGTCGGTCAGGACGCGCTCGGCGCCGACCGCCGCGATCAAACCCGGCAACCAGGTCGGCGCCGCCTCCGTTCTCACCCTGTCGTCAACCATGCCCATGCTTTCGGGAGGAAGATGATAGCCCCGACCACCGCGGCCGCAACCGCGGCGATGAGGACCGCGCCGGCGGCGGCGTCCTTGGCCATACCAATGCCCTGATCCGCCGCGGGATGCACGGCGTCGGCGAGGTATTCCAATGCCGTGTTGAAAACCTCGGCGAGAAAGACCAAGGCGATGCTCAGCACCAAGGCGGCCCATTCTCCCAAGCTCAGCGGGAAGACCCAGCCAGCGAGGAGAACCACGGCGGCCACGGTCGCGTGGATGCGGAAATTCCACTCCGTTCGCAGCACCGCGGCGAGGCCACGCCCGGCGTCGACGAAACTCTGCCATCCGCGATAAGGTCCTGGGCCGCTTTTCATAATTCGCTTGGATCGATGTAAGATTCTGATAAAGCTAAACATCTCTTCCGCATCCATCCGACTTCGAACATGACCAAGAAACCCGCGAAGAACGCCGCCCGTAAGTCCGCCACGAAATCCGCCGCGACCAAGGCACGCATCGGCTTTGTCGGTGTCGGCCGCATGGGAGCGAACATGGCCCGCCGCCTGAACGATCTCAAATACAATGTCACCGCGGTTTACGACGTGCAGAGCGAGGCCGCCGCAAGCCTGGCCGAGGAGCTCGGGGCCAAGGCCTGCAAGAAGCTCTCCGAGGTGACGGCTTCGGCCGACATCATCTTCACGGTGGTCACCAACGATGCGGCCATGAAGAAGATCTTCCTCTCCAAGGGGGACAATCTCCTCACCGGGGCCAAGGGGCGCACCTTCATCAACTGCGCCACGCTCAGTCCCGGCATCCAGCAGAAAGTCGCCGAGGCCGCCAAGAAGGCCGGTGCCTCCACCATCGAGGCCTGCATGGCCAGCAGCATCAGCCACGCGCGCAACGGTCAGCTTTACCTGATGGTCGGCGCCGACAAGCCGGTCTTCGAGAAGCACCTCAAGCTGCTCCAGGATCTCTCCCTCAGCCTTCGCCACATCGGCAAGGTGGGCAAGGCCGCCGAGGTCAAGGCCCTCGTCAACATGGTGATGAACATCAACACCGCCGGCCTCGCCGAGGGACTCGGGCTGGCGGCGGCCCTGGGGCACGACCTCAACATGATCCGCGAGGTCTTTTCCCAGACGGGCGCGAACTCCCGCGTGTTGGAGACGGATGCCGCCGACATGGTGGACCGCGAGCACGACTGCTGGTTCTCGGCGGAGCACGCCGCCAAGGATTCCGGCATCGCCGCCTCCCTGGCCAAGTCCGTCAAACTGACCCTGCCCCTGAACCAGGCGACCCAGGCCCAGTATGAGCGCATGGTCGCCCTGGGCATCGGCGGCCTCGACAAGTCCGGCATCGCCGAACTGACCTTCCCCGGGCGCACCGCCAACCCCGCCCCCAAGAAGAAGGCCGCGAAGAAGAAGACTGCCCAGAAAAAGCGGGCCTGAGGGGGGGCTCGAGGGGGGCCCAGTTCGCGCGACTCGATTGAGAAAGTCTCACGACTTCCTCTACGAGCCGTAGCGGAAGTCGTGAGACTTTCG
>CAZKGI010000057.1:3039-22165 GCA_964552315.1 uncultured Akkermansia sp.
TGAGAAAGTCTCACGACTTCCTCTACGAGCCGTAGCGGAAGTCGTGAGACTTTCGACAAGTCGCGGCCACCCGTAGCGGAAGTCGTGAGACTTTCGCCCCCCATCTCCTCAACGCGGCCGCAGCATGCGCTCGAGGGATTCGTTGAAAAGCTTCCCGCTTTCCTCCCGCGACATGAAGGGATTGTTCTCGCGAACCTCCCTCATCTTATTGAAGAGCTCACGGCGTTGCTCCTCGCTGAGACGCCCCATCTTTTCGCGGATCTCCGAGGGCGGGCCCCCACGACGGAAGCCGTTGCGACGGGCGGCGGCGATGATGGCGGTGGGGCCTCCGTTGGTCTCGGTGGACGGTCCCGGTGCCGGCTTGGCCTCGCCGGGTTTCAGGGGCAACTCTGCGTAACGCACGGTGACGACCTCGCCACCCTCGATGGCGATTTTGGCGGCCACGGTTTCCAGCTCGCCGTCCGCCTTGACCTCCACCATCTTCCAACCCTGGGAGTTCGTTTGGTTGGAAACCACGTAGGTCTGCTTGGTCTCCTTGTTCATCACCGTGGCCACGCGCTCCCCGTCCACTTCGGCGATGCCGGTGAGGATGAGCAGGTCGCTCAGGTTCAGCGAACGCAAAAAGGGCGACTGTCCTTTCAAGGCGACAAAGTCCTCCGGCGAGACCGGCGCCGGGGCCACCGCCTCCTGCGCCCCCAAAGGGACGCCCAAGGCCAGGATCAGCAACAGTGTGGAGACGACTCTCATACCTTCAGCCTACAACCCCGCGGCGGTGGGCAGGTTGCTCGACAATCGACCGCCTCAGGGCCCGATGCCGTGCTCCCGGAGAAAGGGCACCAGTTCATCGACGCCGAAATCCGCGAGGAGCAGATCCCCATAGGTCAGGGTGGGAGCGCGGCCTTGGCCGGAGAGGCGCCGCATCTCGTCGAAGAGGGCGGGATCCGCGATCACATCGAGCACGCGAAAGTCGTAACCGGCCTGCTTCAGCCAGGCCACGGCCTCGGTGCACCAGGGACAGCCGGGCTTGACGTAGACCTTCAATTCGGGTTTCGCGGACATGACACAGCATCGACGATCACTGGGGATTGGCAAGCTGCGTCACCTCGAGTCCCTCTTTGCGGAGCAGGTCGATGACACTCCCCTCTCCCGCGAGATGCCCCGCCCCGACGAGGAAGAGGACGTCGCGCTCGGTCGCCAGGGCTTTCAGGATTTCGGGAATCCAGTTCCGGTTGCGCTCGTCGAGCAGCACCCGGCGCAGCTCCGGCGGCATCGCCGCGTCCTCAGAGAGGCGCTGGGCCATGGTCTCGGCATCGCCTTGGCGCCAGGCCACCAGCAGGGATTCGAACAGGGCCGCGCTGTTTTCGAGCTCGTCGAGGGTCTTGTGAATCCAACTGGCGATCTGAGCATCCTCGAAGCGGTCGAAGAGGGTGATCTGATAGGTGATGGTCTCGAGCCCCCGGCTGGGTTTGCCGTCGGCGACACTCTTCTGGAAGTAGGTCGACTCCAGGCCCAGTTCCGCCCTCCCGCCCAGGCGCATGGCCTCGAGGGAGCCGAGGGTCAGCAGAGCCATGCTGGGCGTCATGCGGTCAAACAAAGAGCGAGGGAGATCCCGCGATTCCAGGTAGTCGCGCAGACGGGCGACGGTGTCCTCTCCGAGCCGATCGACGAGGCTTTGGCCATCGGGAAGCCGCGCAGCGGAGGCCATTTCCTGGACCCCCTCGGGACGAAGCATCCGGGCCATGTCGATTTCGAAAACGAGTTCCTCGGCGGCGGCGTAGACCTGGTCAAAGGCGGCGGGAAGTGGCAAGTCCTGCTCCCTCAACAGGTGGATGGATCCGGCCAGGTACACCGTCGAATCGGCGTCCGAGATTTTCCAGATGGGGGCCTTGCCGGGTTCTTCCCCGAACAAGGGCGCCAAGAAGAGACAAGAAAAGAAGGGAGCCGCCTGGCGGAGGGAAAGTTTCATGACGCGTGACCGCCGCATCCTGCGGCCGGAATCGCTCAGTGGCAAGCCTTTCCCCTCTTCGCCGGCGCTGGCCAGGTCCCTGCCAAGGCTTGGCGTTCCAGCCTCTTCCAAATTCTGTTTGTAAAACCATAAAATCTAGTTAGCATGATTTTTATGATCCTTGGTCAAGATCTTGCGAAACTCAGTTGGATCGATGGCCTCTACCTGCTCCGGTCGCGCTGGCCCTTGGTGCTGCTGATCGGCTCGATGGTATGGCTCGCCGGGGCCGCCGTGCGCAGCCAGCATTCCCCGAGTTACGAGCTGTCCGTCTCCTTGCAGTTTCCGCCCCCGGTGGACGGGACCCTCCCCTACGCCACGGGCCGCTCCCCGTCCCCGCAAGACTCCCTCGCGACCTTGGCCCAAGCTCGGGCAGAACTCTGTAGCGCGACGCTGCTCTCCGAGGTGCTGAGCTCTGACGAATTTGCCAAAGCGTGGCAGATCCCGGACACCGAGGAAAATCGCCGACGCCTGGCGGAACGGCTCCGCGTGGGCGTCGACCCCGCGCGCCGACAAGTCACCGTCACCCTTCGCGAACGCCATCGCGAACTCGCCGCCGCCATCGCCGGCGCCCTGACAGAGCGCTATCTCGAAAAGGATCGGGCGGCCTCCCAGTCCCTCGCCCATGCCCGGGTGCAACAGCTCGAGCGGGAGCGTCAGGAAATCATCCGCCGCATCGATCGTCTCGAGGTCGAAGGGGATACGCCGCCCGCCGCGACCGACGAAGCCCGGCGGGAAGCCGGAAGGCCGACCCCAGGCGAGCGCCTCGCCTCGGAAAAGCAGCGTCTCCTGGCCCTGGAGGCGCAGCGCCGCGTCGCCCTGCAGGAATGGAAAGAGGCGGAGCCCCGGGCGCAGCTTCTCACCCCTGTCAGCGCCGAGGCGGCCATCGCCATCACGCCCCCGCACCTGCGCCTTCCCGTTATCGGTTTGTTAGGGATCGTCCTCGGTCTGGCTTTTGCCCTGAGCCGACCCGCGCGCGCCATGCGTTGGAGCACCCTGGCGGAGCTGATGCAGCAGCTCGACGTGCCCGTCGTCGGTCTCGCCCCACTCACCGGCAAGGCCGCCATCGGCCAGGAGGGCGAGGCCATCCACCAGCTCCTCGAACCCTATCGCGACTGGCGCAATCGCCTGCTGCGGCTGCCCACGGGGGACTGCGCCCTCTTCACCCTGATGCCCGTGCAGGGAGCCGAGCCCATCAGCGAGGCCGTCGCCAATCTCGCCTGTGTGCTCGCGGATGCCGGCAAGGCCACCCTGCTGATCGATGCCGACTTCCGCCAGCCCACCCTCCATCGCCATTTCGATGCCGCCCAGCATCCCGGTCTCTCCGACTACCTCAGTGGGGAAATGCGGCTGGAGGAAACCGTGGTCCGCTCTCGGCACGCCAATCTCTGGTTCATGCCGACGGGCCCGCTGCACGCCGATCCCGGCTGTCTCCTCAACGGACGCCGCATGAGCGATCTGCTCTGGGAGCTGAAGCGCCGCTTCGATGTCGTGCTGTTGGTCTCCCCCTCGATCCACGAAATTTCCGACGCCGGGATCCTCGCCGGGCTCGCGGATTACACCCTCTTGGGCACGCCCTACTGGGGGCATTCCCTGCGCCAGCTGCGCGAGACGAAGACCGCGCTGGAAACCCTTGGCGCCGCCTGCGGCGGCGTCTTCCTCACCCTGCACGGAAAGCCTCTCCTGACAAAGTCGCCTCCGAGCCGGACGAAGACGAGAGGCTCCGCGCCAGCCGTAGAGGAGGTCGTGAGACCTTCTGCCTCGGGGTGAGAAATGACCCCGGTGGCGGGAGTTTCACGCCCGCCCCCGTAGAGGAGGTCGTGAGACCCTCTCCCCCCGTCGGCGGCATCGTGGTCATTGGTGGCGGCAGGGGCGTCCCCCTCGTCGAAAGTCTCACGACTTCCGCTACCCACTTCCGCTACCCACTTCCCCGGGGCGCCCATGCGGACTCAAATTCTCTTGCATTGCGAAGGGCCATCCAGTAGTTAGGAAAACTTAAATTTTCTGGAATCAATGAAGATTCTTCGCCCCTTTCTCGGCATCCTCGCGCTGGTCTTCCTGTTCACCGCGAGCGCCTGCGTCAGTTCCTCAGGTGGCAAGGGAGGGAGCGCCTCGCTGGCGGACAGCGCCCGCTACCTCGCCGGCCTGCCGGGCAGCCCGCGGAACGATCTCGCCCTGCCCCGCTCCTCGCCGGAATGGAAGGCCCACGCGGAACGCATGGATGCGCTCTGGAATCGCCTCGCGGGACGGAAGAATAGGGTGAGCCACTTCCGCGGGGAAATCGGCGGGCTGGCCTCGCCCGGCGTGCTCTTCTATCCCTTTGGCGGTCCGGATTACATCTATGCCAGCACCCTCTTCCCGGGGGCGAACACCTACGTGCTCGTCGGCCTTGAGGGCGTCGAGACCATGCCCGACCTCGCCAGTCTCTCCGCTCCCGAACTCGCCCGCGGGCTCGGCGGCATCTCCAAGGCCCTGCGCACCATCACCGAGGCGAGTTACTTCGTGACCACGGAAATGCGCGCCGACCTCTCCAGCACCGCCCTGCGCGGCACCCTGCCCCTCCTGCTCGCCCAGATCGCCCGCGAAGGGAAAAGCGTCAGCTCGGTGGAAGCCGTCAGCCTCGACAGCGCCGGTCACCTCATTCCCCGTTCCGCCGGTTCGGCCTGCCCCGGCTGGCACATCCGCGCGGGCAACAAGGACATCTTTTACTTCCAGAAGGACCTCTCCAATCGCGGCCTCTCCGACCGGCGCCTCCTTCATTTCGTGTCCTCGCAAGGCGCTCCCGTCACCTTTGTGAAGAGCGCCAGCTACCTGATGCACCACGGCGAATTCTCCGTGATCCGGGATTACATCGTCTCTCAGTCCCGCGGCCTGGTGCAATGCCCCTCAGGGGTCCCCTACCGCCACCTCACCGCGGCCGGGTGGAAGCTGAAGCTCTACGGCAACTACCAGGGAGCCAAGGATCCCTTCACCCAGTACGCCCAGCCCGACCTCGCCGCGGCCTACGCCCAGGGGACGCATCCGGTCAAGCCGATGAGCTTCGGCTTCGGCTATCTTTACGAGCCCCACCGCACCTGCCTGATTGTCGGCCATCGCTGATCCGGTTACCTTGCGGCAATGAAGCTCGCGAGAATGCCGGACGGGCAGCCGGAAATCTTCCACAGCCTGCAAGGCGAGGGCCGCTCCATCGGGCGGCCTTCCGTCTTCATCCGCGCCTCTTTCTGCAACCTGCACTGCTACTGGTGCGACACGGACTACACCTGGAATTGGGTGGGCAGCCCCTACGCCCACCAGCGGGACGCCGATCCGGCTTATGGGAAGTTCCGTCGCGAGGAGCAGATCCTCGACCTCGACATTCCCACCCTTCTCGAGCGCCTCGCTGCCTATCCCTGCCGTAACTACGTCTTCACCGGAGGGGAACCCCTCGTTCAGGAAGCCGCATGGCTGGCGTTGATGCAGGCCCTCGATGCCGGGGCCGGTCCGCGTCCCCACTACGAAATCGAGACCAACGGCACCCTCTTTCCCAAGCCCGACTTCCTCGCCCGCATCGACCAGATCAACGTCTCGCCGAAGCTGGCCAATTCGCGCGTGCCCGAGGCCCTGCGCCGCAAGCCCGAGGTCCTCGCCGCCCTCGGCGCCACCGGAAAGGCCGACTTCAAGTTCGTCATCGCCGAGCCGGAAGATCTCGACGAAGTCCTCGAGCTCTTGGCCCTGGCCCAGATCGATCCCGGGCGCGTCTTCTTGATGCCCGCGGCCCGGACTGCGGCGGAATTGGAGGCCCGTCAGGGCACCGTCGCCGCCCTGGCCCTGGAGCACGGGTTCCGCTATTCCGACCGCCTCCACCTGCGCCTCTACGGGGCCAAGCGCGGCGTCTGAACCGCGCCCCTTCTCCCCTGACAGAGCAGCAAAACGGCGACCTAGCGCCCTGAGGCCTTGCGCAGCTTGTCGAGGATGGCGCGCCCGATGCCGCGGTCGGGCACGGGTTCGGCAATGATCTCGTCGTGTCCCTGCTTGTCGAGTTGGCCGAGCAGGTGAAAGAGCCGGATGCCCGCCTCGGCCACGCGGCCGGATCCAGGGCTGAGCACGGCGACCTCGGCCCAGGGATGCAGGTCGAGGTAGCCATCCTTTTCCTGGCCTCGGTAGCTCAGCAGGGCGTAGCGCTTGCCGGGCTCGGGGACAAAATCGCGGGGATGCTCCAGCAAGCGCAGGGGCGTGCGGGGCGCGTAGTGGGTGGCGAGCATGCCGGGGGCTTCGGGGGCCGCGGCCTCGACCGCCTCGTTGCGCTCGGCAAAGACCACCTTGCCGAACTTCTTGAGGTCCTCTTCGGTGATCGGGCCGGGCCGCAGGATCTCGATGAGGGGCTTGGCGGCTCCCGCCTGCAGGCGCACGATGGTCGACTCCAATCCGCGGGCGCAGGCCCCGCCGTCGACGATGAGGGGGATGAGCCCCCCCAGTTGGTCTTCCACCAAGGCGGCGGACGTGGGGCTGAGCTTGCCGAAGCGATTGGCGCTGGGCGCCGCCACGGGGCCCCCGAACTGCTTCAGGATGCGGTGAAACACGGGATGTTCACATTGCCGCACCGCCACCGTGGGCAGGCCCGCGGTGACCAGATCGGGAATGATGGGCTTTTTCGGCAGGAGCAATGTCAGCGGCCCCGGCCAGAAGGTCTCGACCAGCTGCGTCACCGTCTTGGCGATGTCCGCAGGCACGTCCGCGACCTCTCCCAACATCGTCTTGTTCGGCAGGTGGACGATGAGGGGATCGAAATGAGGACGGGCCTTCGCCTCGAAGATCTTGGCCACGGCCTCGGGGCGATAGGCGTCGGCGGCCAAGCCGTAGACCGTTTCCGTGGGCAGGGCCACGACTTCGCCGCTGCGCAGCAAGGCGACCGCACGGGACACGGCCTCGCGCGTGCTCTGCTCGTTGTCGGTGAGGGCGATCTCGGTCTGCATGGAGGAGAAATGGGGGATTCCGTTTGGCGAAGGCGGGTTTCCCGCTATGCTGCGAGGAGTGCATACGACAGGAAAACGCGCCCGCAATCTCATTTTGATCGGCTTCATGGGGACCGGCAAGACCTCCGTCGGCATGCGCGTGGCCCGCAGTCTCGGCTTTCCCTTTGTCGACACCGACAAGCTCATCGTCAAGCAGGCCGGAAAACCCATTCCCAAAATCTTCGAGGACGAGGGCGAGGATTATTTCCGCACTCTCGAGACCCGCATCCTCAGGGAATGCGCCGCCGGGGAAGGCCAGGTCATCTCCACGGGAGGCGGCGCCGTGGTGCGCGAGGAAAACCGCCCCCTCCTGCGCGAGGCCGGCTACGTCGTCTGGCTGAAGACCTCGCCGGAGATCATCTACGAGCGGGTCAAGCGCAACCGCAACCGCCCCCTCCTGCGCACGCCCGATCCCCTCGCCACCATTCGCGAACTGCTCGCCAGCCGGGAGGCCCTCTACGAGGCCTGTGCCGATCTCGTCATCCAGACGGACCAGCTCTCCATGGAGGAGACCTGTTTCGGCGTTGCGGAGTCGGCGCGGCTCGCCCTGGGCGAAGGCTAGGCCAAGCTCAACGCCGCCTCGCGGCGCGCACCGGCCGGGACGAGCGGGGAGATGCCGCGGCCTCGCCGCCCTCCGCAGCGGTCGCAGCCTGGGTCTTGCCCAAAAGTTTGGTTAGAAAGGTCGATTTCGGCTCCACCCGCTCCGAGGCCGGCACCTCCTCGGCGATGGCTTCCCGCTTTTTCACCGCCGGCGCGGGCGGGGAGACTGGAGCGGGGCCGCTCGCCGCTTTCACCGCCGGGCGCGAGTCGCGTCCGCCCCGTTCGGACTCGATCGCCGCCAGCAGCCGCGAGGAGATCAACTCGTGCACCTCCTCGACGAAGGGCATGGCGAAATGGCTGTATTCCAATCCCAGACCGGCATCGCGATAGGCCTCGTAGTTGGTCAGTCGGGTCTCGGGGGAATCCGCCCGGACCGGCGCCCCCAGCAGAGCGGGAAAGTGGTAGAGGTTGAAGCATTCCTGCACGTTGGCCGGCACCGTCTGCAGGGGATTGATGGTCTCGATGAGGAAGAGGTAGCGCACCGGCAGGCCTTCCTTCTGCAAGCTCCGGGAGACATCGATGACCCCGCAGCCGCCCAGGCTGTATCCGACCAATATGATGCCCTGAGGAAGGTCCCCCTGGCGGTAGGCCGCGGCGATCTCCCGGGCCGCCGTGCTCCGCTGGTGAAAGCGGTAGTCGACCACGTGGAGCCCCTTCTCCTCGAACTTCTCGTTGATGATGGTGCCGAGGTTCGGGAAATAGCCGCCCCCGCCGCGGATCACGTAGATCGTGGCGGGCTGAGCCGGCTTTTTCGCCTTTCCCTGATTCTGCGCGGAAAGGGGCGTCCCGAGGATGGAGCCCAGACATCCCAGTAGACCCAGGAGCGGGAAAATGGAGCGCGACGTCAGCATGGTGGCAGAGCGAAGACCCCTCATCCTAGGGAAGGAGCGGAAAATCCCGCAATGAAAAATCCGGGAGAATCGCGCTGGCTCCATGGCGTCTCCGCCAGGTCATCGAGGCTGGAACCGAAAGGGCCGCTCCACCGGAGGCGCGCGCCCCCGCTCCAGACTGCTTGACTTCGCCGCGGGTGCACCGTTCCCTTGCAGGATGGCCGAGGCCCCTCAGCGACTCTTTCTCCTCGACGGCATGGCGCTCGTGTACCGGGCCCATTTCGCCCTGATCCGCAGTCCCATCTACACCTCCGCCAAGGTCAACACCTCGGCCCTCTTTGGCTTTGCCACCACTCTGCTCGACTTGCTGGAGAAGCAGTCCCCCACCCACCTCGCCGTCGTCTTCGACACCTCCGCCCCGACAGAGCGCCATCAGCTCTATCCCGACTACAAGGGCAACCGCGACGAGATGCCCGAGGACCTCGCCCTGCAGATTCCCCACGTCAAACGCCTCGTCGCCGCCTTTCACATACCCGTGTTGGAATGCGACGGCTGGGAGGCCGACGACATCATCGGCACCCTCGCCAAGCGCGCCGAGCAGCGCGGCGACTTCGAGACCTACATGGTCACCCCGGACAAGGACTTCGCCCAGCTCGTCAGCGAACGGACCCTGATCTACAAGCCCGGACGCCAGGGCGCCGCGCCCGAAATCCTCGACCCCGCGGCCATCCGCGAAATCTGGGGCGTCGAGGATCCCCTGCAGACCATCGACGTCCTCGGCCTCTGGGGCGACGCCTCGGACAACGTCCCCGGCGTGCCCGGCATCGGGGAGAAGACGGCGAAAAAGCTCATCGCCGAGTTCGGCTCCATCGAGGCCCTGCTGGAACACTGCGCGCAGCTCAAGGGGAAGCTGCGCGAAAACATCGAAGCCCATCGCGATCAGGCCCTCCTTTCCAAGCGCCTCGTCACCATCCGGACGGATGCGCCGGTCGAGATTCCCATCGAGGACCTCGCCCTCCGTCCCCGCGACGACGAGGCCCTCAAATCCCTCTTCGTCGAGTTCGAGTTCAACGCCCTCGGCAAGCGCCTCTTCGGCGAGGACTTCCAGGCGGGCCGCGGTCACCGCAGCGTGGAGACGGAACAAGGGCAGCTCGTCGCCGAGCTGAAGACCATCGCCGATCTCGAGAAACGCTACCACTACTACCGCGCCGACAACGCCGCAGGTCGGGCCAAACTGATCGAGGAGCTGCGCCAGCGGGACGCCTGGTGCTTCGACATCGAGACGACTTCCCTCGACGAAAAGACCGCGGCCATCCTGGGCATCGCCTTTTCCTGGCAAGCCCACGAGGCCAGCTACGTCGAGGTTCCTCCGGGCGAGGCCGGCCGGGCCGTGCTCGAGGAGTTCCGCGATCTCTTCGCCGACCCGCGCATCGAGAAAGTCGGCCACAACCTCAAGTTCGACATCGGGGTGTTGCTTTGGCAGGGCTACCGCGTCGTTCCCCCGATTTTCGACACCATGCTGGCCCACAGCCTCGTCGAGCCCGAGCAGCGGCACCGCATGGACTACCTTTCCGAGTCCCTGCTCGGCTACACCCCCATCCCCTACGAGGCGGTCTTCGGAAAGCCGGTGGAAAAGGGCGGCCAGCTCAATCTCTTCGACGAGGCCTCCATGAGCGGCACCGAGGAGGAAGTCGCCCAGGGCCCCGATTTCGAGGCCATTGCCCAGTATGCCTGCGAAGACGCCGACGTGACCTGGCAGCTCGCCGCCATCCTGCGGGATCGCATCCGCGACCTGGGTCAGGAGCGCGTCCTGCTGGAAATCGAATGTCCCCTCGTCCCCGTGCTCGTCGCCATGGAACGCGAAGGGATCCGGGTCGACCCCGCGGTGCTCGCCGAGAGCGGCGCCATCCTCGCCGAACGCATTGCCCAGTATGAGACCGCGGTCTACGAGGCCGCCGGCACCCGCTTCAACCTCAATTCGCCCAAGCAGGTCGGCGAAATCCTCTTTGATCGCCTCGGCCTCGTCGACAAGGCCAAGAAGACCAAGACGGGTCAGTACCGCACCGACGAACAGACCCTGGCCTCCCTCGCGCTGGAGCATCCCATCGTGCGCGACCTGCTCGCCTACCGCGAGGCCGCCAAGCTGAAGAACACCTACGTCGACGCCCTGCCCGAGTCCATTTTCCCGGGCACGGGACGCATCCACACGACCTTTCATCAGCTCCTCGCCGCCACGGGACGCCTCGCCTCCAATCATCCCAACCTGCAGAACATCCCCATCCGTTCAGAGCAGGGCCGCGAAATCCGCCGCGCCTTCGTGCCTCGCCACGAGGACTACCTGCTCCTCTCGGCCGACTACTCGCAGATCGAGCTGCGCGTGATGGCCTCCCTGTGCGGAGACGAGGCCATGACCGCCGCCTTCCGCGCCGGCGAGGACATCCACCTGGCCACCGCCGCGCGCGTCTTTGGCGTGCCCCTCGAGGAGGTCACCGCGTCGATGCGCCGCACCGCCAAGATGGTGAACTTCGGCATCATTTACGGCATCTCCGCCTTCGGCCTCTCCCAGCGCCTCAACGGCGAGCTCTCCCGCAGCGAAGCCCAAGCCGTCATCGACGAGTACTTCCGCCAATACCCGGGCGTGAAGCGCTACCAGGACGAAACCATCGAGCAGGCCCGCCGCGACGGCTACGTCGAAACCCTCACGGGACGGCGGCGCACCCTCCGCGACATCAATTCGCGGAATGCCATGGTGCGTTCCGCCGCCGAGCGCACCGCCATCAACACCCCCATCCAGGGCACCGCCGCCGACATGATCAAGATCGCCATGGTCCGCGTCGCCGCGCTGCTCGACGGCCTCGCCTGCCGCACCCGCATGCTCCTGCAGGTCCACGACGAGCTCGTCTTCGACCTCCATCGCGAGGAGCGCGAGAGCCTCGTTCCGCAGATCGAGGAGGCCATGAAGCAGGCCCTGCCCCTGGCGGTGCCCATCGTCGTGGAGTCCGGCGTCGGCGAGAACTGGCTGGAGGCCCACTGAGCCCGCCGCCCGCCTCACCTCGGCGGCCGGCCCATCTTACTACCGGACTTACGGCATTGCCCGATGCCCGCCTCTTCCGCTAGGCTGTGGGCTGACCATGGATTTCCGGTCCCATCGCGTTCTCCTCTTGACGCTCGTCGCGGGCGGCGGCCTGGGCTCTGGGCTCGCCGCCGCCCCGGCGGCGCCGAGCTTCAATCGCGACATCCGGCCCATCCTCTCGGAGAACTGCTTCGCCTGCCACGGCTTTGACGCCAAGACGCGCGAGGCCGGACTGCGCCTCGACATTCCCGAGGGCGCCTTTGCCGACCTGGGGGGCTATGCCGCCCTCGTGCCCGGGCAGCCGGAAAAAAGCGAGGCCTGGCTGCGCATCCTCTCCACCGACCCGGACGAGATCATGCCTCCCCCGAAGTCTCACAAGACGCTGAGCGAGGCGCAAAAGGAGGTGCTGAAACGCTGGATCGAAGCGGGCGCCCCCTACGAGGCCCACTGGTCCCTGGAGCCGCCCCGTTTCGCGGAGCCGCCCCCTAGCGAGGCGGCCCTCGCGAGCCCCATCGACGCCTTTTTGTCCGCCCGCCTCGCCGAGCTGGGCCGGGGCCTGCAAGCCGAGGCCGATCGCGCCACCCTGATCCGCCGCGTGGCCTTCACCCTCACCGGCCTGCCGCCGACCCCGGAGGAGATCGACGCCTTCGAGAAGGATCCCTCTCCCCAGGCCTACGAGGCCATGGTGGATCGCTACCTCGCCTCGCCCCGCTACGGGGAAGAAATGGCCCGCCACTGGCTCGACGCGGCCCGTTACGGCGACACCCACGGCCTCCACCTCGACAACGAGCGCCACATGTGGGCCTATCGCGACTGGGTCATCGACGCCTTCAACCGCAACCTGCCCTTTGACCAGTTCACCCTCTGGCAGATCGCCGGCGACCTCCTGCCCGAGGCCAGCACCGAGCAGATCCTCGCCACCGGATTCCTCCGCTGCAACGTCACCACCAGCGAGGGCGGCGCCATCGACGAGGAATACCGTCACCTCTACGCCGTCGACCGCACCGCCACCCTGACCACCGTCTGGCTGGGCCTCACCGGGGGCTGCGCCCAATGCCACGACCACAAGTTCGATCCCCTCAGCATCCGCGACTTTTACTCCCTCTACGCCTTTTTCTACAGCGCCGCCGATCCGCCCATGGACGGCAACATCGCCAAGACCGCGCCCATCCTCAAGCTGCCCGGACCGGGCCAGCAGGAGGCCCTCGAGGCCGCGGAAAAGGAGGAAAGCGCGCGCCTCGCCGCCCTGCGCGCCGCCCCCCTGCCCCCCTATGCCGAGCCCGCCGCCGAGGCGCCCCCGGTGGAGCGCCTCCAGGTGATCTTCGACGACGACTTCCTCCACGGCGCCGAGCTGCGCAACACCACGCGCAACGCGCCCGACTGGATCGACCGCCCCGACTACGGCCCCCTCTCGGGCCGGCGCGTCCTCGAGCTCAGCAACGGCGAGTTCACCGAGCAGATCATCAGCCCCGAGCTGGTCCCCGTGACCGTTCCCCAGAAGGGCGCCCGCTTTGAAATCGCCGTGCGCACCGATCCCCTCAGTCCCCCGCGCGCCCTCAGCATCACCCTCAACGGACGCCGCGCCTATTGGGGCGATCTCGAGGCCATCCGCCAGTCGCAGGACGCGCGCCACCTGCCGGTCACCGTCTCCCAGGGCGAGCTGCCGCCTCCGGGCGAGTGGACGACCCTCTCCTTTGACCCCGCCTCCCTGGAAATCCCCCCGGGCACCCGGCTCACCGCCATCGCCGTGCAATTGATCGGGGGACGCGCCGCCTGGGATCGCTGTGTCGTCAGGGGCGCCCTCCGCCCCGCCCAGGACCCGCTCGCCTCCTTCGCCCTCTGGTGGAAGAGCCATGGGGAGAAACGTCCCGCCACCCTGCCCGAGGCCCTCGCCGCCACCCTGACCGCGGGCCCGGAAAAAGTCACCGACGCCGCGGCCCGCGCCGCCCTTCTCGAGCATTACCTTCGCCACGTCGCCCGGCTCGAGGCCGACAGTCCTCTCGCCTCGGCGCGCCGTGCCTGGGAGGTGGCGACCGTCGCCCGCGCCGCGGCCGATGCCGCCATCCCCACCACCTTTGTCTTCCGCGACCTGCCCGAGCCGCTCGAGACCCGCATCGCCGAACGCGGGGAATACAACAAGCTCGGGGATCCGGTGGAACCCGCCATCCCCAGCGTCTTCGGCCCCTTCACGCCGCCGGAGTCGCCCCGGCGCCTCACCCGGCTCGATCTGGCCCGCTGGCTGATCTCGCCCGAGCACCCCCTCGTCGCCCGCGTCACCGTGAACCGCTTCTGGCAACAAGTCTTCGGCACGGGGCTCGTCAAGACCAGCCACGACCTCGGCTCGCAGGGAGAGCCACCCAGCCATCCCGAGCTCCTCGACTGGCTCGCCCTCCGCTTTCAGTCGCAGGGGTGGGATGTGAAGGCGCTCATGCGCGAGCTGCTCGGCTCCCGGGCCTTCCGTCAACAAAGCCGCGTCGAGGAAGCCCTGCTGGCCCTGGATCCGGAAAACCGCCTCCTCGGCCGGGGCCCCCGCATCCGTCTCGACGCGGAACAGATCCGGGACAACGCCCTCTACCTCAGCGGGCTCATCGACCTGAGCATGGGCGGTCGCGGGACCCGTCCCTACCAGCCGCCGAACATCTGGGAACCCGTCGGCTACGGCAACAGCAACACGCGTTACTACCTCCAAGACCACGGGTCCGCGCTTTACCGGCGCAGCATCTACGCCTTCCTCAAGCGCACCGCCCCGCCACCCTTCATGAGCAATTTCGACGCCCCCAACCGCGAACAGAGCTGCGTCCGCCGCGAGCGCACCAACACCCCCATGCAGGCCTTGCAGCTGCTCAACGACGTCCAGCATTTCGAGGCGGCCCGGGCGCTCGCCGAACGCGTCCTCGCCGAGGGGGGCTCCGATGACGACTCCCGCCTGGCCTGGCTTTTCCGCCTCGTCCTGAGCCGCCCACCCGACGCCACGGAAAAGGCCCTGCTCCAGCGCGCCCTGGCAGAGCAACGCCAGCACGCCAGTCAGGATCCCGCCGCCGCGGCACAAGCCGTCCGCGTGGGCGAATCGAGCCCGCGCGCCCTGGCCCCCGCCCCGGAAACCGCCGCCTGGACCCTCATGGCCAACCTCGTCCTCAACCTCGACGAGACCGTGACGCGGAACTGAGTCCCGCGGCGGATGGGCTCGGCTTCCGCGCCCCCGGGCGTCAGGGACGGAGGCCGCGATCCGCTTCCGGCATCGCGCCCGCCCTGCGCTCAGTCCTGCGTCGCGAGAAAGGCCTCCGTTTCCGCCCGCGTCGGCAGGGCGCCGCGACCGCCCAGGGCCGTCGCCGCCAGCGAGGCCGCCGCCGCCGCGAGGCGGGCGCATTGGGACCAGGGCTCGCCCTGCACCCGGCTGGCGAGAAAGACCCCGTGAAAGACGTCGCCGCAGCCGGTGGTGTCCACGAGGCGAGGCGGGGGATAGGCCGCTTGCCAAAAGGGCGCCTCCCCCTCGGGGAGAAACCAGCTCCCCCGCGCCCCCTCCGTGATGCCCACGAGGCGGCCGCCCCATCGGGCCAGTCGCTCGAGCTGCTCCAGGCGGGGCGCCGCTCCCACGGCCCGATCGGCGAAGTCGGCGGCGACCACCAGCACATCGACCAGAGACAAGAGCTCGACCTTCTCCGCATCGTAGCGATGCGCCCCCCCGTCGAAGGAGACCAGGCCGCCCGCTCGGCGCACCCGCTCGGCGGCCCTCAGACAGGCGGGCCAGTGGCGGCCGTTGAGATGAAGCACCGCGCAGCGCTCCAGCAGCCCGTCAGGCAGCTCTTCCGCCGCCAGCGGCCTGGTGTCGCCTTCCTCGTAGAGGAGGTGGCGCTCCCCGTCGCCCCGGCGCACCAACACCGTTCCCTGGGGGCTGCGCCCTCCCCTTTCCGTGAGGAGCTGATCGGTGATCACCCCGTGGCGCTCGTAGTCCTCGCGCAGCCGCGCTCCCCGCCAGTCGTCGCCGATCCGGTCGAGGATCGCCGCCCTTGTCCCGAAGCGGGACGCGGCACAGAGCGCCGTGGGCACGGGCCCGCCGCCCATCAGGGCCGACGCTTCCACCCGGGTGACCCCGCCCGCGGCGGGAAATGCCTCGACCACCTGGAGGAGGTCGAGCACCGACATGCCCAGCCCGACAATCTGCGGAGCCGGGTCCTGCGGCATCAGTTGCTGTGGCCCTTCAGCCAGGAGACCACCGCCTCGGTCATCTGGGCCGTGCCCTCGCCGCTGTAGACGTGGTCCACTCCGGGCAGGATGACGAGCTCCTTCGGCTCGTAGGCGTTGGCGTAGATTTCCTTGCCTTCTTCCACCGGCACGACGTCGTCGGCATCGCCGTGGACGATCAGCCAGGGCACCTCGATCTTCTCCGTCTTGGATAGGACGTTGTTGATCTTGGTGAGGTCGTCGACAAAGGCCTGCGAAAGCGGGCATTCCGGCTGGTCCCACATGCAATCCTTGCCCGGCTTGAGATTGCCGAACTCGCGCTCGACGAACTGCTTGGTGTGCACCATGCCGGAAAGCGAGACCAGCAGCTCGATGCGCTCGTCCTTGGCCGCCGCCAGCACCCCCACGGCGGCGCCCATGCTGTGGCCGATGTAGCAGATGCGGTGGTAGCCCTCCTCCTCGGCCGCGTCCACGACCGCCTTGAGGTCCTTCAGCTCCTTGGTGATGGTGCTGTCCTCGAACTTGCCGCCGGACTTGCCGTTGCCGGAAAAGGAGAGACGCAGGGCGTTGAAACCGGCCTTCTCCAGGGCTTCGGCCAGGGCAATGGCCCAGGGACGGTCCTTGTTGCCGGTCACCCCATGGCCAATGATCGCGAGCAGGGACGTGTCCGAGGGATCCCCGTGAAACTCGTAGTCGAGGTTTTCTTTGGAGGAGTTGAGGATTTCAAGGTGCATGCAATTACGGCCTGTGGAGATGTCGCGATAATTTGCGGGGGGCTTGGGAATTGTCTAAGCGAAAAAAGAAAAAAGACGCGCTTTCAGAATTGGGTGTCGAAGACCCGGACTTCCCGGAACCAGGGAGAGAAGGACTTGACGAAGGCGTCGTGGACGGGGTCGACCTGATAGGCGTCGTGCTGGGCCACGGAGTCGAACTCCAGCACCAGGGCGTAGTCGAAGTCGTTCCGCGTCACCGGGCGCGACGGCGTCGCCGCCGGGCGGCCGTAGGACCCCGCGGCCACCGAATCGATCCCAAAGAGCGAACGCAACCCGCCCTCGAACTCCGCTTTTTGTTCGTCGGTTAGGGCAGGATCCAGCCAGAAATAGACGTTGTGTCGTACCATGCCCCGAGCCTAGGCGAAGCCCCACGCCGAATCAAGCGCCCGCAGACTGCCGGGGCGACGGGCGGAGGAACCGAGGGCGCCACGAGGGGCCGAGGTGAACCTCCACGACGGCTCCCAGTCCATCCGATTCCCCACCGGCCCCTCGACAAGCGGCCGCCCAAGGAAGCGCCTCCCTCGACCCAAGCGACTGCTTCGAGATTCACATCAAGGTCGTCGAGCAAACGCCCTCAAGCAGGGCCAGGACAAACACCGGATAGGCCAATCGCCGAGCTCACACCTCGACATCCCGGCAGAGAGTCTCTAAGGCGGCGATGAGTCGCTCGACCTGAGAGCGGGTGAACCGGGGTTCCGAGCCCACCCCCAGAGCTTGAAGCACGGCGTCGCCAGCCCCTTTGCCGTTCACCACTCGCGGCTGCCCCAGGACCTTCTCCACCACGTTCCATCCCGGGATCGCGATGACTTGTTTCACCTCGAAGGAAAACCCGCATTCCTTCAGCAGATAGGACTCCAGCCATTGCGCGTTCTTCCGGACCTGCCACAGCGTCTTGGAGTCGTCTGGACAGCGAGGCCACACCAGAGTCTGGCCGTCGAAGGTCACGCGATTCTCCCAGGCTTGCCTATCCCTCGGCTTGGCACGCATCTTCGTTTCCACCACCGCCACCCCGTGGGGACCGACGACGACATGATCGATGTTGGCCTGACCCCATTCCCCCGCAATCGGAACATCGTGAAAGACGCGGCAACCGCGGGCCAGACAGACCTCTAGCGAATCCGCCACCAGTCGCTCCCCGATGTATCCGAGGCGAGCCTTGGCTCTTTCATCCAAGTGCCGCGCGGACCGACGGGCAAGCCAAAACAGGCCGGCCGCAAATAAGGCCAGCGCACTCCCATAGAGCAAATAGGGATCCGCGTTCGGCGCGAAATAAAAAACCAAATAGGGCACCCCCAGCAAAACGATCGGCACCGGCGCGCCTAAGACGAAAGACTCCCCGAAGCGATCCGATAGTTCATCCATTCGCCGACGGAGCGATTCCCCAGGTCCTCGATGTAACTTGATCGCATCCGGTGTCTGCAAATTCCGTTCCTGACTCTGCCTTCGATGGATCCAGACGGCAAGCAGTGCCGATCCAATCATGACCACAAAGACAAAAACGATTCCAAAAAGGGAGAGCATGAGCTTACCTTAAATACCCCTGTGAAGTTTCCAACACAAAGCACTTCTATCGTGATGCTTTAGGAATGGGAGATTTGAATACGTTCTTCCTATGCCACTCCAGAAACTCTCTACCCGGTCGGAGTCTCGCCTGCGAATGAAACACCAAAGGTCGGCCGTCTCTGCTCATTAGAGTTCGATCGTCAATCACACACTCATTGAAATGCCCCACAGCCACTCGAATGATGAAGTCATCACCTCGAGGCTCCGCAGTCCAGAGCCCTTTGTCAAACATCCAATGGGCATCTGGCGTCAACGCGAGTCCGTTTCGAGGATCATCATTTCCGCTTTGCGCGTGTTGATGAATGTGACAGGCGTGGACTAGGTATCCATAAGCGCTTTGCAAGCAGCGCCCTGTGAGCGCACAGGTGTAGCGGTATCTAGAACTGACCTCCGCGCGGAACCCAATCGCCCTTCCCTTTTTCTGGCTCGCTTTAAATGCCGACCTGTCCCTGGCAAACTCCTCCATCTCAGTGGTGTTTGGGATCGAAATCTCGAACCTGGCGCACAGACTAGCCTGCTCCGAAGGCGTAAAGTAGGCAGCGACCATGGATCTCCGCGCGGCTGAGCGGAATTCTGGATCTAGTAAGCAAGAAAATAGACCAGGATCAAGTCGGCAGAGGCGCGTGGTCAGCTTCGACTTCGACGAATTTCCCTGTTCATCGAAGCGATCCCAAACCTGGTCACGCACGCTCCCAAGAGCATTGAACGGCATCGTTATGTCAGGCTGATACCCCCGGCGTTCGACAACATGTTCCCAGTAGTCTCTAAACCGCGTGATGAGTTCCGCATCGTATTTGACCCAACGATCGGTGAGAGCTCCAGCCTCGATCATGTCCATCACGCTGAAGATCATCAATGGCTTATGCGGCGCCACGCCAAGAGCGGCTGACTTAGCCACGTTAAGATTGGCAAGCTTTCCTAGCCAGAAAGATCGCCTATTGTCTTCAGAGCTCATACTAAAGAGTGCAAAAGTGTTTAGCTATTCTAGAAGCCATCTCATAAATGCCTGAGGAGGATTACAGCGCAGCCGAGGTAGAAGAAAGCAGTGAAGTTTTCAGCATGATATTCCCACCGGACGACGAGACGTCGGAAGTTGTGGAGCCAGGCGAAGA
>CAZKGI010000058.1:0-22105 GCA_964552315.1 uncultured Akkermansia sp.
ACCCATGGCCCAGGCCCCGAGGGCCGAGGCCAGGCTGGGGCCGTTGCCGAGGGAGGTCACGAGGGCATAGATCGCCTTGGTGATGGGGAAGTGCTGCTGCTGCTCGGCGAGGATGAGGGAATCCGAGACTTCCAACATGGCAAAGGCGAAGGCCAACAGGCCACCGGCGATGAGATTCGTGGAAATCAAGGGGAGGGTAATGCGACGCATCGCCCGCAGGGGCGGGCTGCCGAGATTTTGGGCGGCTTCCTCGAGTTGCACGCTGGTTTGCTGAAAGCCGGCCGCCGCTGAGCGCACCACGTAGGGAAGTCTTCGCATCGCGTAGGCGATCACCAGAATCGCCCAGGGGTCGCCACCCGGGATAAGGAAGGCAAAGGGCTGTCCCTCCCGCGTCATGGCCATGTAACCAAAAGCCAGCACCAGGCCTGGCACGGCCAGCGGCAGCATGGCCATGGCATCGAGGAGGTGGCGCCCGGGAAGGCGCGTTCTGACCACCACGTAGGCCACCCCAATGCCGAGGATCAGGTCGAGGAAGCTCGCAAGCGAGGCATACTTGAGAGAGTTGCCGATCGAACTCAGGGTCAGGGGATGCCCCAGGGCATCGAGGTAGTGATGTCCTGTCAGGGGCGAGGGCAGCAGGCTCCCGTACCAGTCATCGGAAAGGGAGAGCAAGATCACCCCCAGGTGAGGCAGGGTCGCAAGCAGCGTGACGCCCAGGAAAAGGGCGAGGGCGATCAGCGACCGACCCGGCGAATGAACGAGCGGCGCCCGGCTGGTGCTAGCCCGCCCGGCCCCCAGGGGGTGCTCACGTCCCCAGAACCACTTGCCCAGCAAGTAGAGAAGCAGCGTCGCCAATAGCATGACCACGACCAGGGCATAGGGAAAGGGATTGCCGCTGAGATCCTTGATCCCGTCGAAGATCTGCACCGAGGTGACCCGATTGAAGTCGAAGATCAGGGGGACGCCGAGTTCGGTGAAGGCCCAGATGAAGACCAGGGTGCTCCCGGCAAAGAGCCCTGGGGCAATTAGGGGCAGGGTGACCCGTCGGAAGCGGCGCCATCCCCGGCAGCCGAGGTTCTCGGCCGCCTCCTCCAAAGCGGGGTCGAGATTGGCCAGCGAAGCGGAGAGATTGAGGTAGGCGATGGGGTATAGGTGCAGGGCGTTCATCAGGACGATGCCGGCGAGCCGCCCCTTTCCAAGCCAATCGAAGGGCGCGGATGGATCCATCCAGCCGAGCTGGATGAGCAGGGTGTTCCAGACTCCCGACTGGCCGAGAAACTGGCGGATGCCCAGGGCCCCCACGAAGGGAGGGAGAATCAGGGGGATCAAGATGAGGGCGTTGAGCCATTCCCGTCCCGGGAAGTTCCAGCTGCGGTAGATCAGGGCGAGGGGCAGTGCCAGAGACACGGCCAGGAGGGTGGAGAAGGTCCCCATCCAGAAGGAATTGGTCAGGCCTTCCACATAGATGGGATTGCGGAAGATCTCGCCGAAATAGGCAAAGCTGAGCCTGCCCTCGGCTGTGAAGAGGGCCTCCCGGGTGGTGTGCCCGACCGGGTAGACAAAGAAGCAGGCAAAAAAGACAGCCGTGACGATGTAGATCAGGATCGCAAGCGGGCGGGACATCGAAAATTAGGCTAGCAGGAAATGTCGGGAACGACAGGGATTTCCCATCGGGGGGGATGGCCGCTCCGGCCCTTTCGCCAAGTCGCCGGCCGATGGCATGGACGCATACCCGTGCCTGGGCCTACAAGTTCTTGACCTTGTTAGGTGAATCAAATACCTACAGGCGGATCCAGCCAATTCGCCGGGCGAACCGACGAGCTAGAGGACCCAAGTCACATTAACCCTAACATTAGCATGAAGCCCCTGGCATTCCTACTCATCCTCTCCTTCACCCTATTCTATGCCCCCTCCACCGAGGCGAAGTCCTCGGGAGGATTCAAGCCGAAGGACAACTTCGACTTCCGCGTGACCAAGGTGAAGTCCACGAGATGGACGATGGCCGGAGGGGAGGTGGCGGCCCCGATTCCCAGTTTCCTGCCCAAGTTCCGCAAGAACCAGGTGATCACCATGCGGGTGATGTCGAAGGGAAAGGTGAAGTTTCCCAAGAAGGTGACCATCCCGTTCAACCACAGCAAGGACGGCATCAATGAATACAACCGCACCTTCACCCGGCGGGGCATCTCGATCACCCACAACGCGGAGATCGCTCGCCGCAAGAACGATGCCCGCCGCGGCAACCTGAACTTCTTTGCCCGAGACGAGTCCAGTGGCCAGTTGGTCGTCTACACGGTCATCTACAAGCTTCGCCGGGTGCGCTGATATCCGGAGCGAAGGGCGGGGCTCCACGGGAGCCCCTTTTTTGTCCCCCTCACCTCGGGCCCGAGCGGATCGATGGCAGTCTGCTGCGCCCAACAGGGGATTTGATCTATTTCGGGCCGACGGCGGGCCTCGGCGCACTGGGGAACGCGGGGGCCGACCTCGTCATCTCGCAGGGCAGGCACCGGCCGCTGCCCGTTGCTCTCGGGCGTTTCTTGGGTATCCTCTCGGGAAATGCCTTCCTTCGATCCTGCGGCGCTCCGCGCCGATTTCCCCATTCTCTCTCGCGAGATTGATGGCAATCCTCTCGTCTATCTCGACAACGGCGCCACGACCCAGAAGCCGCGCCGCGTCATCGAGGCCTTGTCGCGCTTTTTCTCCTACGAGAACGCCAATATTCACCGCGGCGTACACTACCTCAGTCGCGAGGCGACGGATGCCTACGATGGGGCCCGGGCCTACCTCAAGCAACGCTTGGGCGTCGCGGAAACGCACGAGCTGATCTTCGTCCGCGGAACCACCGAGGGCATCAACCTGGTGACCCACGGCTTGGACGATCGGCTTCGCGAGGGCGACGAGATCCTGCTCACGGTGATGGAGCACCACGCCAACGTGGTGCCCTGGCAGATGCTGGCCCAGCGGACCGGGGCGGTGCTGCGCTTCGTGGGGCTGCAGGACAACGGGGAGCTCCGCCTGGAGGAATGGAAGTCCTGGATCGGCCCCCGCACGAAGGTGGCGGCCTTCACCCATGTCTCCAACGTCCTCGGCACGGTCAATCCCGTCACCGAGATGTGCGCCTACGCCCGGGAGCGGGGGGTGCTCACGCTGGTGGACGGGGCCCAGGCCCTGCCTCATGGGGCAGTCGATATCGGGTCGATCGGGGGCGACTTCTACGTGTTTTCCGGACACAAGGTATTTGCTCCGGACGGCGTCGGCGTGCTCTGTGGCCCGCGGGCGCTGCTCGACGAGATGGCTCCCTATCAAACCGGCGGCGACATGATCGAGCGCGTATCCGTCGAGGGAACAACCTTCCGGAAGTCGCCCGAGCGCTTCGAGGCCGGCACGCCCAACATCTCGGGCGCGATCGGACTCGCCGAGGCTTTCCGATATCTCGAGGGGGTGGACCGTGAGGCCGCGGCGGCCCATGAGAAGGCCCTGGCCCGCCATGTCACCGAGGAACTGGAGCGGATGGAGGGCGTGCGGATCTTCGGCTCGGCGCCTGACAAGGCAGCCATTGTTTCTTATCACTACGCCGCGGCGCATCCGCACGACGTCGGCACCATCCTCGACACCGAAGGGGTGGCGATCCGGGTGGGGCATCACTGTGCCCAACCGCTCATGGACTATCTGAAGGTTCCGGCCACGGCCCGGGCCTCCTTCGCCTTCTACAACAACGAGGAGGATGTGGAGACCTTTCTTCGGGCCATGGCCAAGGTCGCCCGGTTTTTCGGGTGAATGCCCTCCAGGGGAATGACCTCGTGCGGGGGCGGATCGGGCCCCCCCATTTGGCGCGATTGCGTTGAGGGGGAGTTTTGGCGTCGCGGAAGGGATCCATTACGATTCCCCCATGAACCGTGTACTTTTTCTGGGCCTGAGCGCCCTGGTCGTGGGCCTTGTCCTACCCAGCGTCACCGAGGCGCGCACCTGGACCCGGGCGTCTGACGGCGCCAAGATCGAGGGGGATTTTCTCCGCATGAAGGACGCCAACACCGTCTTCATCCGTCGTGAGGGGGGCGCGGTGGTGGAAGTGCCCGTAGCGATGCTCAGCGCGGAGGATCAGGCTTTCATCAAGGAGCAGGCCGCCGCCGCCTCGGCTCCGGCCAAGGCGGCCCTGCCTGACGGGGAGACGGAGATCACGCTCAGCGATGTGCACCTTTGCTGTGGGAGCTGCCGCCGGGGCGTGGAACGCGCTGCCTCCGGTTTCGATGTGGAATTGACCATCAGCGGCAAGGCCGTCACGATCAAGGGCAAGAAGGGGGCGGAGGTCCAAAAGGCCGTCGACGCCATCGCTGCCGCGGGCTTTTACGGGCGTTCCGATCACGATGCGGTCAAGATTGCCGACGTGGCTGCGAGCGACGCTGGCGGCAACAAGGTGAAGGTGACCGGTGTGCACCTCTGCTGTGGATCCTGTGTCAAGGCGGTGGACGAGGCGCTCGCCTCGGTCGGTGGCTTTCAGAAGCACGATGCCGAAGAGGGGAGCGATTCCTTCGAGGTGAGCGGCGAAGGTCTCAAGGCCAGCGAGGTTGTGGCCGCCTTGCGGGCCAAGGGGCTCAATGGCACGGTGCGCTGAGGCTCCGCCTTTGCCGCCCCGGAAACGATGAGTTCGGTCCCCTGCGCCTGGGCCCCCCTCGACGACGTCCTCTACCGACGTTATCACGACGAGGAATGGGGCGTGCCGGAGTACGACGATCGGGCGCTCTTTGAGAAATTGATCCTCGACGGGTTTCAGGCGGGGCTCTCCTGGCGCACCATCCTCTACAAGCGCGAGGGTTTTCGCCAGGCCTTCGATGGCTTCGATCCTGAGCGGATCGCCCGATACACGCCCCAAAAGATCGAGGGACTCCTGGCGGATCCGGGGATCATTCGCTCGCGCGCCAAGATCGAGGCAACAGTGGGGAATGCGAAGGCTTGGTTGACGCTGATGGAGGAGGAGACGGAGGGCTTTTCCGGATTCCTTTGGAGCTTTGTCGGAGGCGTGCCCCAGATCGGACGCGTCCCGGACTACCGGAAACACCGGACGAAATCACCCGAGAGTGAGGCCATGGCGAAGGCCCTGAAGGCCAAGGGTTTCAAGTTCTGCGGCCCCGTCATCCTCTACGCCTTCATGCAGGCCGTGGGTATGGTCAATGACCACGAGTTGGGCTGTCCTCGTTGGAAGGCCGTTCAGGAGCTCGCCACGCCCGGGCGAGAGGTCGGTGGCGCGGGCTAAAGGGGAACCGGAGTCTGGGGGGGAGATTTCTTCCTCGGGGAAAGCGGCAAAGACGTTGACGAGGTGAGCCCTTGCTGGGACCTTCCCCGCGTCATGGCGGCCCGTCCTTTTCGCCTGAAAGGACGGTGGGAATGAGCATCGCGCTGGGATTCGGGTCGCCACCACACTCTGATGAAAAAGACGGTATTGTTGGGATGTTTCGTGGCCATGGGCAGCTGGGGCGGTCCATCTTTCGCCCAGATTGGCGACAGTCTGGATAAACCCGGAGAAGTCCAAAAGTCGCTGGTGCCCAAGGAGCTCATCCCGCCCGCCCCCGTGTTGTCGCCCGAGGAAGCGCTGCGAACTTTCACCGTCGCCGAGGGCTATCGCCTCGAATTGGCGGCCTCCGAACCCCGGGTGGAAGAGCCCGTGGCCGTGACCTTTGATCCGGATGGCTCCATGTGGGTCGCGGAGATGCGTGGCTACATGCCCGACGTGGACGGGCGCGGTGAGGACGAACCCAACGGAAGGATCGTCCGGCTCGAGGACCGCGATGGAGATGGCCTCTACGAACATGCCACGGTCTTCATCGATGGGCTGGTGATGCCTCGCGCCCTGCTGCGCGTGGCGGATGGCCTGCTCGTGGGGGCGCCGCCCGAGTTGGCCTTTTACCGGGACACCGATGGCGACGGCAAGGCCGACCAGAAGGAAATCGTGGCCTTGGATTATGGGGTTAAGGTGGATCCGGAACGGCCTCATTTGGCCAATCCGGAGCGGGCGCCCAACAGTCTTCTCTGGGGATTCGACAACTGGATCTACAGCGCCGCCTACACGCGCAAGTTCCGCTATCGCGAAGGGAAATGGGAACTGGGGGCGACGAGTTTCCGGGGTCAGTGGGGCTTGGCCCAGGACGCCTACGGTCGGCTTTATTACGGCTCGAACAGCGACCACATCCGCGTGGATGTCATCGATGCGAAGTACCTGGCTCGCCACAGCCATTACCCCTCCCTGGCCGGCACCAACGTCAATGCAGCCGAGGATCAGTTGGTCTGGCCGATCCGGGTGAATCCGGGGATCAACCGGGGGTATCGCCCGGAAATGCTGCGCGAGGGGCGCCTCAAGGCCTTCACGGCGGCCGGGGGACAGGGCATCTATGGCGGGGACCGCCTGCCTGAATTGCGGGGGGATTACTTCATTCCCGAGCCGGCCGCCCACTTGGTGCGCCGCAGCCGGCTGAGCATTGACGGCGAGGGGGGCACCGTGAAGAGTCGCAACGCCTACGAGGAAGCCGAGTTCATCGCCTCCACGGACGAGCGCTTTCGGCCGGTCAACATTGCCACGGGACCAGACGGCGCGCTGTACGTGGTGGATTTCTACCGGGGCATCCTGCAGCACCGCATCTCCCTGACCAGTTACCTGCGCGACCAGATTCTCGATCGTGAGCTCGACAAGGGCCTGCATCTCGGGCGCATCTATCGGGTGGTGGCGACCAAGGAATCCGGTCCCCGCCAACAGCCCGCCCCTCCTCGCCAGTTGGGGGAATGGGTGCCCTTGCTGGACCATCCCAACTCCTGGTGGCGAGAGCGAGCCCAGCGCAGCCTCGTCGAGGCGGCGGACCTCGCCGTGGCCGAGGCCGTGCGAGAAATGGCCCGTCAGGCGTCGACTCCGATCGGCCGTGTCCACGCGCTGTGGACCCTGGAGGGTATCGGCCAGGGCGCCCTGGACGTGGAAACCTTGACCTTGGCCCTGCAGTCGAATGATCCCCTGGTGGAGACGCATGCCATCCGACTCGCCGAGCCCTTTCTCAAAGAGACGGCAGGCAAGGCGCTGGTTTCGCGGATCCTGACCTTGGCGGAAGGGGATTCGGCGGAGCGTCGCCTGCAGGCGGTTCTGAGTCTTGGCGACCTCGGGGATCCGGAGGTCGAGGATCGCCTCGTCGAGTTGGTGCGCCAGCATGTGGAGCAGCCCTACCTGGTGGAAGCCCTCCTGAGCGGGCTCATGAATCGGGAAGCCGGGCTTCTGCAACGCCTGGAGAAGAAGTCGACATCGACGCCTGGAGACCCGGCCGGCAACCGTTTGCTGACGGGACTGGTGCGAGGGGTCATGGGGGCTCGCGACGTCGTGGGCCTGCAGCAGATCGTGGACATGGCGGGACGCGCCGTGGATCGCGGGGATGTTCGTCAGGCAGCCGCCTTGCTCAACGGAATGGTTCCCGTGGCGGGTTCCTCGAGGCGCCCCATCGTATTCGACGCCGCTCCCGCGGCTTGGCCGCGCCTGCGGGAACAGGCGAGCACCAAGGCCGTTGCGGACAAGCTGCTCAACACGCTGGTCTGGCCGGGCAAGGAGGGCGTCACTGTGGCGACCGAGGCGCCTCCGCTGACGGAAGCCCAGCAAAGCCTCTTTGAGCTTGGCAGCACCCTCTATGCCGCGGTCTGCGCGTCCTGCCATCAGGTCGATGGACGCGGCTTGGAGGGGCTGGCGCCTCCCCTCCTCGATTCCGAATGGGTGCTGGGACCCTCGGAACGCCCGGTGCGGATCGTTCTGCACGGAGTGAGAGGTCCCATCCGAGTGCTGGGCAAGACCCATACCGGAGACATGCCGCCGCTGGGCGTTCTGCCGGATGAGCAGATCGCCGCGATTCTCACCTACGTCCGACGGGCCTGGGGGCACACCGCTTCCCCCGTGGCTACGGAGGAGGTCCAGCGCATCCGCGCGGCCACCGCGGGACACAGCGATGCCTGGAGTCCCGAGGAATTGATGAAGATCCCCTGATCTCTTTTCCTCAGACGGGTTGCAGGAACGGCTCGGCGGGAAGCGGCCGCGCCTGTCGGCGTCTCTTCGTCAAGCCGTCGAAGAAGAGATAAACCACCGGGGTGGTGAAGAGCGTGAGGGCCTGGCTGAGGACCAGGCCACCGACGATGGCGTAACCGAGGGGCTGGCGCAGCTCGGAGCCGTCCCCGTGTCCCAGGGCCAGCGGGATGCCGCCGATCATGGCCGCCAGGGTGGTCATGGTGATGGGTCGGAATCGCTTGATGCAGGCCTCGAAGATGGCTTCGGGGGCGGGCATGCCGTGGTCCCGTTCCGCTTCGATGGCGAAGTCGATCATCATGATGGCGTTCTTCTTGACGATGCCGATGAGCAGCAGGATGCCAATGATGGCGATGACGCCGATGTCATAGCCGAAGGCCCAGAGGGTCAGCAGGGCCCCGAGACCCGCGGAGGGCAGGGTGGACAGGATCGTCAGGGGGTGGATAAAGCTCTCGTAGAGCATCCCCAGGATCAGATAGATGGCGATGACCGCGGCGAGGATGAGGTAGGGCTGGGATTTGAGCGAGGCCTGGAAGGCCTGGGCGCTGCCCTGGAAGCTGCCACTCAATCCGGGGGGCAGTCGCATGGCGGCGGTGGCCTGCTCGATGGCGTTGACCGCATCTCCCAGGGCCACGTCGGGAGCCAGGTTGAAGGAGATGGTCACGGCCGGATACTGGCCGAGGTGATTGACGGTGAGGGCCTTGGGGGTGGCGGTGTCAAAGCGGATGAGGGAGGACAGGGGAATCTGGGCGCCGGTCAGGGGCGACTTCAGGAAGAGCTTGTCGAAAGTGGAGGGATCGCCCTGGAGCTCCGGGGAGACCTCGATGATCACCTTGTATTGGCTAATCTGGGTGTAGAACTGCGTGATTTGGCGCTCTCCAAAAGCGTCGTAGAGGAGCGCGCTGATGGCCTCGGCGGGTATCCCGAAACGCGAGGCTGCCTGTCGGTCGATCTCGACATTCAGCGCCGGCGCAGTGGACTCCTGGTCGGAAGTGACATCGCGAAGCTGCGGAAGGGAGCGCAGGGCGTCGAGGATGCGGGGGGCCCACTCGTTGAGCTGGTCCACGTCGACATCCCTGAGGGTGTATTGGTACTGCGTCTTGGAGGCCAGTCCGCCGACGTTGAGGTCCTGGCGGGCCTGAAAGAAGATGGTGATTCCGGGAATGTCGGTCGTGGCCTTCTTGAGCCGGGCGATGATGACCGAGGCTGGGTCGCGCTCGTGACGCTCCTTCAGGGTGACCCAGTAGCGGCTGCTGTTGGAGGAACCGGGGCCGCGACCTCCACCCCCGATGCGGTTGGTAAAGCCGTGTACGCCGGGATCATCCATGAGGATCGCCCCGACCTTTTCCGCATAGGCGTACATGGCGTCATAGGAAATGTCGGGGGAGGCTTCCACGGTGACCGAGAGCATGCCGGTGTCCTGTTGGGGGAAGAAGCCCTTTGGCATCCTGACAAAAACCCATCCGGTGAGGGCGATGGTGACCAGCAGGGAGAGCAGGGTGAGGCGGCGATGGCGCATCACCACCCGCAGGAGACGTTCATAGATTCCCTCAAGCAGGGTAAGGACGCGCTCCAGTCCCTGGTCCAGGGTGCCGCTCAAGCTGCCCTTTTCCGGTCTCTTGTGCCGTTGCAGGAACTGGGCGCACATCATCGGGACAAAGGTCAGCGAGACGAATCCAGAGAGCAGCACCGCGACGCTCACGGTGACGGCAAACTCGCGGAAAAGCCGGCCGACGATGCCTCCCATGAGCAGAACCGGAATGAAGACGGCGATCAGGGAAAAGGTGATCGAGAGAATGGTGAAGCCGATCTCCTTGGAGCCCTTGTAGGCCGCCTCCTTGGGATCTTTTCCCTCCTCGATGTGTCGATAGATGTTTTCCAGCATGACGATGGCGTCGTCGATGACGAAGCCGACCGAGATGGTGAGCGCCATCAGCGAGAGGTTGTTGAGGCTGAAACCCAGGGCGTAGATTACCGCAAAAGTGGCCACGATGGAGATGGGCACGACGGCGCTGGCGATGAGCGTGGCCCGCCAATTGCGGAGAAAGAGGAAGACCACGATGGTGACGAGGATCATGGTCAGGACGAGGTGCAGCTCGACTTCCTCCACCGAGGATCGGATCGTGCGGCTGCGGTCGCTCTGGACCTCGATGCTCATGGCCGGGGGCAGTGCGGCTTCCAGCTCGGGCAGGAGCGCCCGGATGCGATTGATCGTGTCGATGACGTTGGCGTCGGACTGCTTGCGGATCATCAGGCCGACCCCTTGCTGGTTGCTCATGAGGGCGGCGGATCGCATCTGCTCGGGACCCTCGAGGGCACGTCCCACATCGCGCACGCGGATGGGCGCCCCGTTGCGGTAGTCGAGGATGAGGTCGTTGTAGGGCTCGGCGTCGAGGAGCTGGTCGTTCGCGTAGATGGAGAGGGACTGCCGGGGACCGTTGAGGCTGCCCTTGGGTGAATTGACCGTGGCCGAGGCGATGACCCGGCGAACATCCTCGAGGCTGAGATTCAGGGCGGCCAGCTTGGCGGGATCGACCTGGATTCGAATGGCAGGCTTCATTTCGCCCATGATGTCGACCTGGGCCACACCGGGAATCTGGGAGAGTTGCTGGGCGACGATGTTGCTGGCGTAGTCGCTGACTTCGGTGAGGGGCAGGACGTCCGAGACGATGCTGATGATGAAGATCGGTGAGTCGGCGGGATTCACCTTGCGGTAGCTCGGCGGGCTGGGCAGGTCCACGGGCAACTGGCCCGCGGCCGCGCTGATGGCCGATTGAACATCCTGAGCGGCGGCGTCGATGTCGATGTCGAGATCGAACTGAACCGTGATGGAGACGCTACCCAGGCGGCTCGAGGAGCTCAGCTGGGTGATGCCCGGTATTCGCGACAGTTGGTTTTCCAGGGGGGTGGCCACCGAGGAGGCCATGGTCTCCGGGCTGGCCCCGGGGAGGCTGGCGGAGACCTGGATGGTGGGGAATTCCACCTGGGGCAGGGGGGCGATGGGAAGCTGGGGAAAGGCGACGAGACCGACGAGAAAGATCCCCACGGTCAGTAGGGCGGTGGCTACGGGGCGCTGAATGAATGGGGCGGAGAGGTTCATCGATGGGCGCGCAACTCCGGTTGAAGTTCTCGCCGAACGATCAGGGAGCCGGGCTTTAGTTTGCTCTGGCCTTCGCGAACGACCTCGTCGCCGGACTCGAGTCCCGCCTCGATGATGGTCCAACCGTCCAGGCTGGGACCGACCACGATACGGCGGGCCTCCACCGTGTTGTCTTCTCGGATGAGGTAGGCGAAGGGGCCCTCCAGTCCCGGCTGGACCACCTCGTTGGGGACGACCTTGGAATTCTCGCGCGTGTCGACGAGGACGCGTGCCGTGACGAATTGCCCAGGCCACAGCGTCAATGACTCGTTGGCGAAGCGCGCCTTGAGTCGAAGGGTGCCGGTGGAGAGGTCGATTTGGTTGTCGATCAATTC
Organism: uncultured Akkermansia sp.; assembly: GCA_964552315.1. Classification (GTDB taxonomy): domain Bacteria; phylum Verrucomicrobiota; class Verrucomicrobiia; order Verrucomicrobiales; family DEV007; genus Arctic95D-9. The sequence goes on from CAZKGI010000058.1 coordinate 11,510, forward strand.
CAGCTGGCCCTCGCCCAGTTTCTCCCCCCGTTCATCCATGGCCTCCACCACCAGGGTCGGTGGAGTGCCGGGCTGGGTTTGGGAGCGTAGCGCGGGGAGGTGCTGTTGTGGCAGGGTGAAGATCACGGAGACCGGTTGCAGCTGGGTGATGTGCACGAGCCCCTCGGACTGGTTGGCGGTGACGAGGTTGCCTTCGTCGAGCAGTCGCAGCCCCGCGCGTCCCGAGATGGGAGCCCTCACGGTGGCGTAGTCCAGCTCCAGACGGGCGCTGGCAATTGCGGCGGAGTCCGCTTCGATCGCGGCCTCCAGTTGGGCCACGAGGGCGGTGGCCTGTTCCCAGGCTTGCTGGCTGACCGAGCGGCTCTGGAAGAGGGACTCCATGCGAGCCTGGTCCTGCTTCGCGCTCACCAGTTGGGCCTCGTTCTGGGCCTTGCGGGCTACGGCCAGGGCGAGAGCGGCCTCGTAGGGGCGGGGATCGATTTGGGCGAGGACCGTGCCCTTTTCCACCAGGCTTCCCTCGGTGAACTCGATCTTCTCGAGGATGCCACCGACCCGGGGGCGGACCACCACGGTGTTGTAGCCCTGGACCGTGCCGATGCCGCTCAGCCACAGGGGGACGTCACGAGACACCACCTGGGTAGAGACGACGCTGACAGCGGAGGGGGCGCTGGGTGGAGGAGGCGCCGATTCCGGCGAGTGCTTCCCGTAATACGCAGCGGCGCCCGCTCCGATGATCAGCGCCAAGAAAATCCATCGTTTCATTCGTATCGTGCTCTCCGTCTGGCTCCGGGGGATTGGAGAGAAGGCTCTGCCAGGAGGATCGTGGGGAGATCTCAGCTTAGCCGTGGCCCGCCGGGTCGTAAATTGCGCATGCCCGTAGTATCAGGGCAGGGAGTTGGACGAAGTTCCCGGTGCCATTATGATGCCGAATCGGCAAAGGGGGCGCTCGCGCGCCGGGGCGAAGCGATGCCGGAGGGGAGGGGAGGCGGTTTACCCCTCAGGCGGTGGTATCGCTCAGACAGTCTGCCTTTCAATCCCTGGCGAACTTGGCGACCTGCTCGCGGAACGAGGCGCTGGGGGCGTCCTTAGACTCGAAGCGGATCGCCATGTCCTCCCCCATGCGGCGGCTCCGGGCAATCCAGCGGGTCAGGACAATCTCCAGGATCAGCAGGATCAGGGCCCCCAGAACGAGGGGCTGCCAGAGTTCCTGCCCAAACTGCCGCCCGTCGAGAAAGCCGATCAATTCCTCAAGGTTTTGTGGATAAGATAGGGTAACAAACTGGTTAAGGAAAGCGAAGTCGGATTCCGCGAGGGGCTGGAGTTGGCTCTCGGCCGGATCGCGCTTCACCGTGAAGGGGATCTCCCGCTGGCCGGGGCGGAGGAACTCGGTGAGGTGCGGAGCGAGTTCCTCGGGGACCTCGAGTCGGTAGGGGCCGGAGGAGATGGGCCCCTGTAGTTGCAGCAGGGAGGCTCCCCCGGGCGTGCGCAGGGCGGCGCTGCGCCTCCTCTGGTCCGGCCCCCAGACGGGGAAAGTGGCCAAGGCGCCGTCGAGAGCCGTGACCTGGGCCCCTTCGGAGAGGCTGCGGAACTGGGACGAGGGAATGATGTGGGGAGGCAGTTTCTCGGCTTCCCATTTCAGAACGACACGCGCCGGTCCCCCCCTTTCCCAGTAGACGGCTCGGAAGTCGTACCATCGATCCGGATCGACGCGCTCCGAGTAGCGCCGTTCCTTGGTGGAGGGATTGAATTCCACGACCGGCTTGCCGTCGATGAAGAGTTCCAGGGAATGATGGCTTTCGGCCGAGAAGGTCAGCCGCTTGACCTGGGGAATCTGGATCTTACCGGTCCACTCGACCTTGAAGCCATCGGTGGGCAGGCCCGGGGCGGGACTGCCGCCTTCCCATTGAAAGTCGATCGCGGGATCGAGGCGGACGACGTCGGGGTCCTTGGCGTCGTGGCTGCGATAATACCGCCCAATGAGTCCCTCGCCGAGGGCTCGTCCCCTCTTGCCCCCCAGGGCGAGGGACACTTCCTGGCCGGCATCCAGGTTCAGCTGGTAGGCCGCGGGGTCCGCGAGCTGGTAGACCAGTTCGTGAAGGAAGGGGAGAAAGGCCTGTCGGGTGACGAGGTTGCCGGAACTGAGGTCGAAGGGGATGCCTGACAGAACCACTTTCCCCCGGCCGAGCTGGCGCGAGCTGAGCAGGATCCCTCCGTCATTGAGTCGGGCCCCCACGGAACTGGATTGGCTGCGGTCTTCCGGGATGGACTGGGACCGGTAATTGGTGATGGAGGCCGAGGCAAAGTCACTTTGCTCCGGATCCGCCACCTTGACGAGGGCGGGGTGGGTGAGGCTCTGGGCCGAGGGTGTGAAGGCTTCGCCCGCCGGGGCCACCACGGGGTCGCCAAGCTGGGCCGGCAGGAGCCCCTCTCCGGATTCCGTGGTCCAGCCGTTGTAGAACTCGCTGAGGGATTTCGGCCCCGCGGTGACCAGGAGACCGCCGCCGTTTTCCACATAGCGGGCCAGGGAAGCGGCGAGAGGCTGGGAGAGCCGAGGGACATCGGCGAGCAGGACGGCGTCGTAGACCGAGAAATCGGCGATGGAGGCGAGCTCGGCAGGATCCACGACGCGCGGCTCGACGAGGAAGCGGACGGGATCCAGCGTGGGATCGACATTGGCCTGGAAATCGTCCGAGGCGGGATCGGCGGCGGAGGGGCGGTTGGCGGTTAGGGTCGGATCGAGGGTCAGGGAAGAGGGGGCCAGGGCCAGGGCCAGGAAGGCGGAGGCGCGGTCGAGGGGGCGCGCCGAGGGGCGACCCTCCACGACGAGGACCTTCAGTTCCCCGGCAATGTTCCAGGCGGACCAGGACCTGTTGTCGAAGGGGAGCTCGTCCTCGACCTCGAGGGTGGCGGAGAGGGCGTGGGCGCCCGACTCGGAGAATTGGTGGGTGAAGGTGATGTGCTGTTCTTCCCCAGGATGGAGTTGTCCCAGAGCGGTGTCGCGATACTCGCGCTCGCCGTCGACCTGCAGGACGAGGGCGCTGGGGGTGACCGCTTCCGTTCCGGTATTGCGGATCGTGACCGTAATGTTCACGGGGCGATCGACGCCCACAATGTCGCGGGAGAGGCGCAAATCGGTGACGGCCAGGTTTCGCAGATTGTTAGGAAGCGAATAGCGGCGCAGCATCACCTGGGGTTGACTGGGGAGATTGTCAAAGGCCTTGCGCAGGAAGCTCCATCGGTCGCTGCGGCCGATCTCCCAGCCGCCTTTTTGGGAATCGCTGAAGACGACGATCTGCTTGGCGGGGTTGTCTCCGCGGGCAAGGCAGAGCGAGGCGAGGGCGAGGCTTTGATAGGCGGACATGGCGCCCTCCAGGGGGCGGAGTTCGGCCAGGGCGGCATCCAGGCTGGCTCGATCCGTGGTCGGCTCGGGCACCGCTGCGTAGGGGGTCGGTCCGCCCACGACGAGGCAGAAGGCATGACCCCGGGGGGCTCGCTTGACCAGGGCCCGGGCCTCCTCCACGGCGCGGACGAAGTGGGACTGCCCTTCGGGGGCGAACTCCATGGAGCTGGAGGCATCCACGAGAAGGGCGACGTCCTGTCGGGCCCCGGGAGAAAAGCGAGAGAGCAAAAGATGCTTTTCGAAGAGGATGAGTCCGCAGCAAATCAGGAGGAGAGTGCAGGAGACCAGAAAAATCCGCCGCCGCCAGACGGGCTGATGATGGAGGATCACGCCCAGACCGATGCCGACCAGAGCGAGCAGCAGAAGGGGCAGGACGATCAGCCAGGGCACGGAGGAGCCGGGCGGCAGGAAGGGGCGGGCCAGGGCCAGGGCCAGCAAGGTCACAAGCAGACAACGCGTGGCCATCAGCAAGGCCTCCTCCAACTGGATGCGCCGATTGCGGATGGCGATGGACTCGAGCAGGAAGTTCATCGCCCCCCAATCCACCACCCGGCTGGAACGGCGATTGAGCAGGTGGATGGCGATGGGGATCGCGATCCCGAGCGTACCGAGCAGGAGGAAGGTGTTGATAAAGAGCATGGACAGGGGGACGCTTGGCCAGGGCCTAAGGTCTCTGCGAAAAGTAACTGAAAAGGGCTTCGGTCACCGGAGTCCGCGTGTTCACGGGCACGTAATCCGCCTGCATCTGGCCGCAGGCGAGCTCGATGGCCTTGAGGTGGGCCTTGACCCGCTCGAGGTAGGAAGCGCGGATCGCGGTCGGGTCCAGGTGAAGGCGGCGGCCCTCAATCTCGAGGCAGTGGAAGTCGTCGAACTTGTCGAAGGGAAAGGTCAGCTCCTCCTCGGCCATGAGGTGGAAGACGACGAGTTCGTGACGCTGGAAGCGGAAATGGTGCAGAGCCCGGGTAATGGTCTCGGCGTCGTCGAAGAGATCGCTGAGGATGATGACGAGTCCACGCTGCGGGATGCGCTCGGCGATTTCGTGGAAGGTGGCGGCGCAGCGCGTTTCCCCCTCGGCTCGGGTGCGGGCCAGCTCGCCGAGGATGGCGCGAACTTGACTGGGCTTGGCCGTGGGACGCAGGTAGCTGCGGATGCCCTCTCCATAGGTCACGAGCCCCACGGCGTCTTGCTGGCGGATGAGGAGGTAGCTGAGAGCGGCGGCGAGATGGCGGGCGTACTCGAACTTGGAGAGGTGGGGGCGGTTACCCAGTCCGGAGGAGCGTTCGCCGCTGTAGGCCATTGAACCCGAGGCATCGACCAGGAGCGTGGCGCGGAGATTGGTCTCCTCGATGTATTGTTTGACGTAGTAGCGATCGCTCTTGCCATAGGCGCGCCAATCGAGATTCCGCAGATCATCCCCGGCGACATAGGGACGGTGTTCGGCAAACTCGATGGAAAATCCCTTGTGCGGGCTGGAGTGGCGCCCCGTGATGCTTCCCTCCTTGGCCGTGCGGGCGAGGAATTCGAGCCTCCCGAGGGTGTTCACGATTTCGGGCGGCAGCAATTCGTGAAACGCGGGAGTTTCGGTGGGGCTCATGAGAGGGATAGCGAAATTCGCGAGAATATCTCTGCCATAGATTTGGCAGGGCCACTGGCGTCGAAATTCTCACGAATTTCGCCACCCCCTTTCGCGGAGTCTGTCTGATTTGCGCTCACACTTCCAGTTCGGCCTTGGGAGCGAAATGCTCGACGAGGCGATTAACGATGTCGTCGCTGTCGATCCCGGCGGCCTCGGCGTTGAAGGTGGTGAGGACGCGGTGGCGCAGCACGGGCAGGGCCACGGCGCGCACGTCGCCAGTGGTGGCGTGGTAGCGTCCCTGGAGGATGGCGCGGGCCTTTGCCGCCAGAACGAGATAGATCCCCGCGCGGGGCCCTGCTCCCCAGGCGACCATCTCGCGGACGAAGTCCAGGGCCTCGGGCTCGCGGGGACGCGTGGCGCGGGCGATCTGGGTGGCGTAGCTGACGACGTGGTCGGCGGCCGGGACCCGGCGCACCACCTGTTGCAGCCTGAGGACGGTGTCGCCGGCCAATTGCTTGGAGATCTCGGCCCGGTAGGTTCCCGTGACGCGCCGGATGATGGCTTCCTCCTCGCAGGCGGTGGGATAGCCCACCTTGATGTTGAACATGAAGCGGTCGAGCTGGGCTTCGGGCAGCGGGTAGGTGCCTTCCTGTTCAATGGGGTTCTGGGTCGCGAGGACAAAGAAGGGTTCGGGCAGGGGATAGGTAGCCTCGCCGATGGTGACGCGGTGTTCCTGCATGGCCTCGAGGAGGGCAGCCTGCGTTTTCGGCGGGGTGCGGTTGATCTCGTCGGCGAGGATCATGTTGGCGAAGATGGGGCCTTTGACGAAACGGAAGACCCGCTTGCCGGTGCCGAGGTCCTCTTCCAAGACCTCGGTGCCGGTGATGTCCGCTGGCATCAGGTCCGGGGTGAATTGGATGCGCTTGAAGCTGAGGTCCAACACCTCGGAGAGCGTCGAGACCAGGAGCGTCTTGGCGAGGCCGGGCACGCCGACGAGGAGGGCGTGCGCCCGGCAAAAGATGGCGATGAGGAGCTGCTCGATGACTTCCTCCTGCCCGACCACGGCCAGGGCGAGTTGTTCGCGCATCGCGGCATAGGCGCGGCGGAGCTCCTCGATGGCTGCCTTGTCCGAATTGCCGAGTTCCGCGAGGGGGTCGTGATCCACTGAGGGCATGAGGGACGTGGGAAAGAGTTAGGATGAACGGGTGAAGCGGGAGCGCTCCGGCGAGGATACGACGCCAGGACTCTCGCTGTCGAACGAGAATTTCGCGCGATGGCGCAAGGCCTCCCGGGCGGGCGGCCGCCAAGGACGGATCCAAGGAGGAAATCCGGGCTTCAGGCCGCCGACGGCGACGAAGGCGTGCCCTTGGCCAGGCTGGATGGGGCCTTCCGATTCCGTTCATGGAACCAGACGGCCACCCCCATGGCCATGAAGAGGCCCAGAATGCCCCAGGCGCTGTAGAGGGCACGCCAGACGCCGTCGGTGAAGCCATAGCTGTGCAGGCCCACGCCGAGGTTGTTTACCCCCCACCAGCTGAAGGTGACGATGATGGCCAGAACGATGCCGTTCATGTGGATGCCGATTTCGCGGATCCAGCCCGCCATGCGGCCGTGGAGGATGACGAGACACCAGAGGCAGATCATGAGGGCGCCGTTCTCCTTGGGATCCCAGCCCCAGAAGCGTCCCCAGCTGTAGTTGGCCCAGATGCCGCCGAGGACCGTGCCGACGAGGGAGAAGAAGAGGCAGAAACAGATGACGCCGTAGTTCATCCGCGTGAGCGAGCGGTGGAAATCGCGGTTCTCGCGCTGGTGAAACAGGGCGGCGAAACGGCTCGTGAGGTAGACCAGGGCGATGATGGCGGAGACCAGTCCCGCGGCATAGCCGATGTTGATGATGGTCACGTGGGTGGCGAGCCAGAAGTTCGTGTCCAGCACGGCGACCAGCTGGGTGATGGTGTCGGTGGCTTCCTTGGCCTCGTATTTCAACGCCAGGAACATGCCGAGCAAACCCGAGAACACCGCGATGAGCGTGCCCACGCCGAGCCGGGTGACGTACTCGATAAAAAGTCCCAGCAGCACGGCGGTGCCGGTGATGAAGAGGACGGTGTCGTAGAGATTGGTGATGGGCGGGCGCTGGCGGATGATGCAGCGCAGGGTGATGCCATAGGCATTGAGGAGCAGCCCCACGAAGGCGAGGAGCGCGGCGAGGAAGAGCAGGGTCCGACCGGTCCGGCTGGCGGGGGTGAGCCAGCTGAAAGCCATCACGATGAAGGCGAGGACGTAGCAATAGAGGGAATTCACAAACCAGTTGCCCCGGTAGAGCCGGATCTCCATCTTCGCATACTTGCCTTCGCCGCGGGCGGCGGCGGCGGCATGCTGCTTTTCCGAGAAGGCCTGGATGGCGGCGAGGAAGGCGGGCTCGCCCTCCTTCAGCGCCTGGGCGAGCGTCTGGATCTCCTTGAGATTTTCGCCGGCCCAGGGGCGCTGGGTTTTGGATTCCAGCCCCGCAATGAGCAGGTCCCCGGCGGAGCCCCACACTTCCTCCTCGGGATCTTGCGGCGGGAAGAAGTTGAGGCCACGAGCGGAATTGGCGTGGAAAAAGAAGAGGCGCAGGGCGGCGGAAAACATGCGTTCCGCCTCGGAATCGCCCGTGGGTTGTTGAATGGCTTGGACAAGGCGACCAAGGTCCATCTCGGGCATCTTGTCCAGCATCTCCACGGTGTCGAGGCGCTTGGACAATTCGACGATCTCCGGGGGCAGGATGTTGGCGTTGACGAGGAAGCCGTCCTGACGCGCGAAGCCAAATTGACCGAGCAGGTATTCGAAGGCGCTGACATTGCGGGCGAGGGTCAGGATCATCCCCTCGATGCGCTCGAGCTCGTACTGCGGATCCTTGTCATTTTCGCGGTGCTTCTGCTCCTTTTCCGCATACTGGGCACCCAGTTCGGCCAATTTGGCTCGGCCCGGGAGGAGTTCGTTGTAGGAATAGCGGTCTCGCTTGGATTTGGGGGAAACCCCGATCTGCACGACGACCTCGGAGTCATCGACCACAAAGATCGGCATGTCCTTGGCCAGCTCCCCGCGGAAGAGCACGTCGAGGTACCAGGCCGAGTAGTGGAGACGGTGCTTTTCCCCATCCTGGGTTTGGAAGGAGACTTTCGACTTGCCCAGGAACTGGAGGAGGGTGAAGCGGGCCACCGTGTAGACCGGTTTCACGCGTCCGTCCTGTTGGATGAGGAGGTTTTCAAAGGCGTGGACGGTCTCCTCCGGCCAGGGAACGTAATTCGGGAGGGCGCTCTGCGGCAGTTCGCGGGCGGGGAGGGTGGCCGGCAAGAGCAGGCTGGCCAAAACCGCAAGCCAGGTGGGAAGGGCGGGGAAATTCTTCATGACGGGTTCGAGGAGGAGGCGGTGACGCGGCGGCGTGAGCGCACCGTGAAGTTCACGAGCATGACGAGGAAGTGGATGCCGAGGCCGAGGCCGGACACCACCAGAGACCAGAGGGGCCACTGGTCGGCGGGGTTGTTGGCCACGGCGAACTGGGAAAACATCTCGTCGCCGGGTTGGGAACCCGCGGGGCCGAAGGATTCCTGGAAGAAGGTGTAGCCGGCGTAGCGCATCGGCTCGTTCATCTTGATTTCTAGTGATTTGTCAGGCTGCCCGGCCTCGATGCGGGTGACGCGGCTCTCGTAGTTCCGCGCCGTGGAGACCCCGGGATGGCGCTCGAAGAGGAACTCGTCGAGCCGAACGGAAAAGGGAACCGTCCAGGATTTCTTCACGAGAAGTGCCCCGTAGCGCTGCTCGCCCACGGTGAAGGTGAAGGGCATGGGTTTCTCGCGGGGATCGAACTTGTAGGAACCCGCCCAGAGAATCGCCTCGATGGGCTCGCCGCCCTCGCGGGGTATGATTTCGATGTAGCAGCCGGGCACGTTCTGTTCGGCTTCCTTGGCGGGCTTCTGCGGGGCCAGCTTGAAGCCGGCGATCTCCTTGGCACTGACGCTCGCGGCGATGGGGGCCGAAGTGGGGACGGGAGTGGCGTTGCGCGAATAATCGCGAATGACGAGCTCGAAGGGCAAGTTCTCCGCCCGAATGGAGCGGCTTTCTCCGGGCTGGAGGCGCTGCAGCGCTTCGGGGGGATAAATCCAGGCCTTTTCGCCCTGCCCCTCTGCGCTCAGCGGGACGATCTCGAGCTGCCATTCCCGATAACTTTCGACCCGGTCGCTCGTCATGCCGGGATAAAGCGCCATGTAGCCGTCCGTGGAAAAAGCCCAGGTCACGAAGCCGCCGGCCAAAAGCATGAGCATGCCGAAGTGGGCGATGAGGAGACCGGCCCCCTTCCAGCGCTTTTTCACTTTCACGAGGGCCCCGAGGGTCATGTTGACGAAAAGCAGGATCATCAACAAGAGCCCGCCCGGGAGGAGGAGGGGGATCCCCCAAAGACGCTCCACAAAGAAGAAGGAATGGAAATACTTCTCCTTGGCGGCGTGGAGGCCGTGCTCCACCTGTCCGAGAGTGCCGAAGAGCGTGACCAGGGTCATCAGGATGAGGACGACCGTGGCCAGCTTAAAGGAGGTGAAGAAGCGGTAGATTCGGTGCAGCCAGTTCCTCGGGGACGACGCGGAGGCTTGGGGAGTTTCCTGAGACATGGGAATCAGTTGGTTTTCACGTCCAGCGAGGAGACGAATTGATCAAATGCGCTGCTCTCCTTTTCGACGAGCTCCTTGGGGCCTGTCATTTTCACGAAGACGGCACCTTCCGATGAGGAAAGGATGAGGCCGAGGAGACGGTAGTTGGGATAAGTGGCATTGCTGCCCATGCCGGGGGAAAAGGTCCCGTCGACTGAGACGAAGGTGGCTTTCTGACCAAAGAGCGGACGGGTTGGCAAGGCGGCGATCTCCTCGTCGGAGAGCGGAGCGGCCCCCATCTGGGCACGCCAACGGTTCACGTTGGCGGCGAGACCGCCTCCGGCGCCGGGAAGGCGGGCGATGTAGCATTCGCCTTCACCCTGTGCGCCGAAGGTGAAGTTGAGGTCCCGCATGGGCACCCCGGGCTTTTCCGTCCAGCCCTGCGGGGTCTCGTAAACAAGGCCCGCCGGTTTGCGCTCCTCCGAGGATGCCTGCGCGGGTCGCGAGGAATAGCGGAAGCGCTCTGCATCGGATTCGACGAGCCGGAATTCCCGTTCTGACTCCGAAAGGGGGCGTTCGACCAAGGGGGAAGACTCCTTTTCGGAACAGGAGACCAGGAAAGTGAAGGCCCATCCTCCCCACAAGACGAGCATCAAGGGAGCGCGGCAGGTCTGGACCGGAGAGACCGAAGGACCGTCCTTCGGAGGGATATTGGGAGGGGGCAGCATGGAAATGGAGAATTAGACTCGGCTCACCGGCTCAGCGCTCATCCGCAAGTCGGGCGAGGGAAAGAGTCGTTCGTCGACATCTTTCCGGAGAGGCTCCGGAATGGGGTGAAGTGCCTACAGTAGCACGGGCCAGGGGATCCTGCAGGGGAGGAAGTGAGAGAAATGGTCACGAACTGAAGAGGGCGCCTTTAGGCTTTGGGCTGGGGCGCGGGGTTGGCCTCGTCGGTCTTGCCAGGCTCGGTGGCCTTGGCCGGTTCCGCGGGCTTCGGC
>CAZKGI010000059.1:0-21727 GCA_964552315.1 uncultured Akkermansia sp.
CAAGGACGAACCCAAGGACGAACCCAAGGACGAACCCAAGGACGAACCCAAGGACGAACCCAAGGACGAACCCAAGGACGAACCCAAGGACGAACCCAAGGACGAACCCAAGGACGAACCCAAGGACGAACCCAAGGACGAACCCAAGGACGAACCCAAGGACCCTGACAAGAACGCGAAAAAGCGACCGGTCTGGCTGCACTTGCTGGTCCTTCTCGTCCAGACCGCCTTCCTGCTTCCCCTCGTCGCGGTGGTCCTTGTGGCTGCCTTCGGCGCTGGAGTGGGTTGGCATTATTTCGACGAAAGCGCCTCCCGAGACCTAGAGCTGGTGGGGCGTCCGCAGACCGGGGCGCTGGTGCGCGATGTCCACGGGGTGGAGATCGGCCGGGCGGGTTCCATGAACCGGCTCCTCATCACCCGCGAGGAGATCCCGACCCACTTCATCGATGCCCTGGTGGCGGCCGAGGATCAGCGCTTTTACTCCCACTATGGGTTCGATCCCATGGGGCTGGCCCGCGCGGCCCTGGCCAACTATCGGGCCGAAAAGATCCGTCAGGGCGGCAGCACCCTGACCCAGCAGCTCGCCCGGGCAGTCTACGAGCTCAAGGGCAAGGAAGTCGATCGCAAGCTGCGCGAGATTGCCCTCGCCGTGCGCATCGAGCAGCGCTACACCAAGGACGAGATTCTGGTGCACTATCTGAACCAGATTTATTTCGGGAGCGGCTTTTACGGCATTGGTTCGGCCGCGCGCGGGTATTTTGGAAAGAAGGTCAGCGAACTCACGGTCGGCGAGTCGGCCTTGCTCTGCGGGGTCATTCCCGCACCCCGGGACTATTCCCCCTTGGTCGATCCTCCCCTGGCTCGGGAGCGGCGGGATTTGATCCTCCGCCGCATGTACGAGATCGGAAAGCTCACGGCGGGTGAGCTGGAACAGAACCTGAGCCAGGAAACCAAGATCGCGAGCTCGCGCGACGATGCCCTGCGGAGAGGGCAGATTGCCTACCTCATCGCCCGCATCGAGCGGGAACTGCGCGAGGAGGTCTCCCGCTGGCCATCTCCGCCCAGCTCGTTCGACGGCTATGTGGTGGAAACCTCCGTGGACCTGGCGGCGCAACAGGCGGCGGCAGAGACCATTGATCGGCATCTCGCCACCCTCGAGGCGGAGCCTCCCGGGAATGGGGAAAGCCCCCTGGAGGCGGCCTTTGTCCTCTTCGAAAACCGCACGGGGCAGCTGGTCCTCTCTGTGGGCAGCCGGGATTTTCAGCGCAGCGAATACGATCGCACCGTGGAAATGAAACGCCCTCCGGGCTCTGCTTTCCTGCCCTTTCTCTATGCCGCGGCCTACGAAAGCGGCCCCTTCACCCCAGCCACCATTCTGCTGGACGCCCCCTTCGACAACCGCGAGGTCGGTCTCGGGGCCATCGGCGGCGTCCTGGGCGAGTGGAGCACTGAGAATCCGGAGAATCGCTGGGAGGGGGAGATCACTGCCGCGGAGGCCCTGGCAATGTCCAAAAACTCCCCCTCGGCCCGCCTCGCGGCACGGGTGGGGATCGAGCCGGTTCGCCGTCTCCTTCAGGCGGCGGGCGTTTCCAGCGAGCTGCGGGAGATGCCCGGCAGCCTTCTCGGGGCCAGCGAGCTGAGCCTGTCGGAAATGGCTCGGGCCTACAGTGTCTTCCCCAACGGGGGAGTGCCGTCGCCGTCGCTGCGGCTGATTCGCGAGATTCGCGATGCGTCAGGACGAATCGTCACGCGGGCCTCGGCTTATGCCCCGACGCCGGCCATGAAGGCTTCCACGGCCCGTGCCGTGGTGCAGGGGCTGCCGCCCTCCGAGACCCTCCCCGGAGCCCGTGGGAAGTCGGGGACTACGGCCAGCTACACGGATGTCTGGCATTTCGGCTTCAACGAAACACACACCTGGGGCTTGTGGATCGGGCGGGACCGCTTCAGCGCCATCGGCCCCAGGGCCTTTGGGGGACAGATGGCCACGCCGCTGGCGGAGCGACTGGCCGCCAGCGTGGATGCCCGGCCTTCTCCCGTGGCCGGTTCGGAGACTTCCACGGATCAATGACATGAGGACCTTTACCCTGATCTGTTCTCTCATCCTTCTCGGAATCGGCGGCGCCTCCTACTACGGATGGGAACGGCACGGTTGGGACGGCCCCGTCCTGAGCTCCGCCGTGCCCGCCGCCGTCGGCGGCTTGATGACCCTGATGGGCTTGATCGCCCTGATCTGGAAGCGACCGGGCCTGACCCTCGCTTTTTTTGTATCCGTGTCAGGTCTGGGCCTCGCCCTGGGTCGCCTTTTTCCCTCCTATCAGCTCGAGGGGACCTTTCGGCCCGAGGATTCCTTCACCCGCCTGCTTCTCGCCATGGGGATCCTCTGCTTCCTGCACGTCCTCGTCTCGGTTTTGGCCTTTTTCTTTCGGGCCCGCCCGCTGCGCAAGGGGCGGGGCCGGGGTCGCAGGAAGACGGCCGGGGATCCGGCTGGGGTGACGTCCTGAGCGCTTGGTTAGGGCTGGGGGGGACGACGGCGCTGAGGCGGTCTCCGGGACGCGTCTCATTCTCCGGTAGGGAGCAGGCGCATCAGGGGGCGTCGCCACGACTCCTGGATGGCGGCGGCCCGGTTGATTTTCTCCAGGGCCGTCTCGGGTTGCTCCAGCGCGTCCGCAGCGATCTCGACGACGAGATGATGCGAGGCGAAGAGACGCGGTTCGATCTCCACGGCGCGTTCGGCTTGCTCCAAGGCGAGTTGGAACTGGCCGGGATCCTCGAGGAGGTGGCCCTTGTAAACCAACAGCCGGGCGAGGTCGCCACGGACAAGCACCTGTCGCGGGCAGTGCTCCAGGAGCTGCCGGAAGGCCTGCTCCGCCGCGTCCAGGTAATCGGGGGCTCTCTCCTCGATGTGATAACTCGCCAGGGCGTTCAGCTGGCCAAGGGCGTGGAGTACGCGCCCCTGTGTCGGGCAAGCGGCGAGGCTGGCCTGCAGTTCGGCAAGGGCGAAATCCACTTCCGACTCGATGTGGTTCCTCCCTTGGGCTTGCGTCTCATCCCGGGTGAAGAGCCTCTCCATCACCACCTCTGCCAGATAGATTCGCCGCTCGTGCCTGCCCATGGGGGTGGCCAGGGACAGCAGGCGATACGCTTCCATCCAGTCCGCGTCCAGGGGATCGCTGAACAACGCGCGAAAGGATTTCGCCACCGCCCGGGGCTGTTGTACAAGGGAATAATACGCCGCACCCACCCCGACGCTGGCGAGGATGGCCAGCGCGACCGGAGCCGGGCGCAGGGTAGGGGCCTCGCGCTTTGCCTGGTGAGCCCGGTTCCGGTGAGGCGGGAGGCGATGGCAGGCATAGGCCATGATCGCCATGACCCACAGATGCGAGGAGACCGTCTCGAAGGCAGTGAGATTCTGGAGGACGTGGGTGAGCAGCAGCAAGGTGAGGAGGAGGCGGGGGCGGACTTGGCTTCCCTCCTCGGGACGATCGCGCCACAGCATCGTCAACGCGGCGCAGAGGGCAAAGAGATAACAGGCAGCGCCCAGCAGGCCTCCGTGGACCAGGAGATCCAGGAGAAAATTGTGGCTGCGATCATACCAGGGAGATTGGACGTCGCGACCTCGGAAACAACAACAACTCCACACGTATACCGCATATGATTCACCGTATTGCAATTCTCCTCGGCCTGGCCTTCGTCACCGGGGCCGTCTGCCTGCCCTTGCAGGCGGGGAGCATCAAGAGCAAGGGCAAGCTGAAGGTCTCTCGCTCTGTAGATACCAACACTGGCGTGTCCATCCCCTATGTTCCGGGAATATCCCTCCTGCCGACGACTTCCGCGATGGCCATGCCCAATCGCAGTCACAGCCTGAAAATCCTCATGGTCCAGAAGAAGCGCACGGTGGATCGGATCGTCGTTCGGGAAAAGGCCTCGGGATCCGATGCATCGTCCGGTACGGGCATCGTGGCGAGCCAGGCTCGTCGCACCAGCACCTACCACGTGTCTCGAGGACGATATACGGGCTTGAACACCCTCACCGAGCGATTTTCTTACACGCCTAGCTGAGGCGGAACCACCGATGTCGGCGTCATTTCCCTGACTCTCGCCGAAGTCGGGAAGGCCCGTGTCCGGGTGAGGGGGCGCCACATGGGAAGCGCCCAGTAGCGGGGAAGAGTCACTGTCAAGCTTACCTTCCCAACCCTCCTGCAGTATACCATCACGGATCCGTTGATGCCGGGGACGGTGAGCATTGCGCAAAAGAGAATGATCACCCGCAACGTGGTGGCGAAGGTGGGGAATCGGTCCAGCATCTCCTATCTGGAGAGGGAAACCAATACATCTCGAGGCATAGTCAGTGGAGGGGGAGGCTCGCTCCACCAGTGGATGAGTATCACCCATCGCGCCTCAGGTAAGGCCAAGGGCAAACTCACCAAGTGAGCCCGGCCAGTGCTTCGACGGACCCCCGTCGGAAGGATTCAGCAAAGAGGCGGAGGTCAAGCTCCGCCTCTTTTTTTCTTTCTGGAAAGGATCCGTCGCTCGATCAGGGCGTCGGGGCCATGAGGTTGCCTTCCTCGATCACGTTCTGGGACTGGTCATCCTTGTTGACGAGCAGCTTCCCGTCGGGAAAGCCGGAGACCACCCAATCCTTTACGCTGATGTGGCTCGACTTCTCGATGCGCACCCCGCCGAGGGACTCGGTCAGGACGTTTCCCTGCAGGGCGATGCGGGCGGAATTCGACACCACGACCGCCCCTTCCGGCGCGAGCAGGCCGCGGAGGGTGTTGTCGGAGACGATGCAGTCCTGACAATTTTCCAAGACGATCCGTCCGGGACGCTCGAACTCGCGGGGATTAAAGGTGTTTCCGTGGACGATGACCCGCTTGCCGTGGCGGATGTGGAGGTTGTCGGGATTGGGGGCGAAGAGAACATTCCCGGTGAAGGTGATATCCGAGCAATACATCAAGTCGACGTTCAGCGAGGCGTCGCTGAGGACATTGCCGGTGATCGAGATGGAATCGATGGGGTAGATTTCCTTGCCGCGGAAGCGGATGTTGGCTCCGCCCGGGGCGATCTCCTTGTAGTCCTTGCCTGAATAGTTCGAGCTGTGCTGGATGGTGCAGCCGGTGATGGCCACCTCGCAGATCGAACGGGACTTGTCCTCGCGGGAACCCGACACGTCGAAGAGAATATTGGCCGTCTCCGTGGGGCTGTCATCGCCGGGCATGTTGGCCTCGATGTCGCTCCCGCTGATGTGAAGATTGCGGACGTTCCCGTCCCGGACGACGATCCCTCCACCCCGGTTGTAGCTGATGTGACAGTTGGAGACGTTGATCTGGTGCAGATTGACGTCGTCGAGGAAGAGGCCGATCCCCCGATTCTCGTAGAGATGGAGGTCGGAAAGGGTCACGTTGCGATTGCGCTCGTAAAGGCGAACGCCGTGGCGGCACCAGCGCACTGCGACCTTAGAGATGACCGCCTCGACAGTGCGATACAGCTCGATCCCGCCGGCCTCGGGGTGATTGCCGAGAATCTCGATGCCCGTGATGAGGGGCATGCGCTCATTCCAAGTCGCGGGGAGAAAGGACTTGGGCGAGGCAGAGCCTTCGTGGGAACCGACCAGACGGATGGCGGGACCGGGGCCATCCATCACCAGCGTGACCGCCCCCTCGGCGGGACGAATCGTGGCGCTGTGCTTCCCGGCGAGCTTCACCTCCAGAGTGCCGGTGATGCGATGAACGCCGGGCTCGAGCAGGAGGGTGCCCTGGCCCTGTTCGAGGCGCTGGCGGAACTCCTCCGTGCGATCGGGCAGACTGGCGAGGTCGGGAAACTGAACCGACGCCAAGGGCGGCTCCGCCGCCAGCAGGGGAAGAGAGAGCAGGGAGAGAAGCGGAAGTAGAATCCTCATCCGCCACCCTAGCAGGCGGCCGGGCCACAAGACAAGGGCGCAGACGCGCCGGATAGGGGATCCGTGTTGCCTGCGCCGCGGAGACGCTCGTCATCACGCGGTCTCGACCGGTTGTAGCGTTGCGCCACCTTCGGAAAGATGTCTTTGCAGAGGCGCTCGCATCATTACCTCTGCTTAAGAGTTCCGTAGAAAGGTAACTTCGGGACGCGGAAAGGACATTGCAGTTGCTTCATCACCAAGGGTGAACCAGCTCGTTCCGGGGGCAGTCGCGCATCCTGCGAAGTATCGCGACGGGTCGATTCTCGAACCGTGACTCTAGCAAAACCACCATAGACAGTCGTCCCGCTGGCACGCTTCGTCGTCCGACACTTCTGGAACAGACAAGGGTAGGGATCCGGGTGGCCCCAAGTCCTTGCGTCGACCTGATGCCTACCGAGAGGTGTCAGGTGAGGACCATCCCCGCAGAGGCCTGGTCTTCGCGCACGGTCGGGTCGGATGCGGGGCGCGACTAGGGGCTTTCCCTTTGGTGTCCCTCCGTGTAGGAAAACGGGGATCCTTTCATAGACACCATGCAAACACTCGCCGCCGTCCTTCGCCAAGCTAGGGAACCTCTTCAGATTGAAGCCGTGGAGGTGCTCCCGCCTGGACCCGGAGAGGTGCTGGTGCGAATCATGGCCGCCGGGGTATGTCACAGCGACCTCCACGTCATGAAGGGTGACCTCGCCATGAAGACGCCCATCATTCTCGGTCACGAGGGCGCCGGGATCGTCGAGGAGGTGGGGAGCGGCGTCAGCAGTGTGCGGCCCGGGGACCACGTCATTCCCATCTGGCGGATGTCCTGCGGACGTTGCGAATACTGCCTCGGGGGACGTCCCGCGCTCTGTGACGTCGGCACGGCGATGCGATTCACAGGACGCATGCCGGACGGGGAGACCCGTTTCCGCGACGCCTCCGGCGCCTCCATCCTGCACTACGCGGGCGTCTCGACCTTCTCGCAGCGTTCCACCATGCCCGAGGCCGCCGTGGTGAAAATTCCCGAGTCCGTTTCTTTCGAGCACGCCGCCCTGATCGGTTGCGGGGTCATCACCGGCTACGGCGCGGTCATGCACGCGACCCGCGTCACGCCGGGCAGCCGCGTCGCGGTGGTCGGCTGCGGGGGCATCGGCCTGAACATCGTGCAGACCGCCCGCCTCGCCGGGGCCACCACCATCATTGCCATCGACCGCGTCCCCGCGAAACTGGAGTATGCCCGGGCCATGGGGGCAACCCATTGCATCGATGCCGGCGAGAACGAGCCCGTGGCGGCGGTGCAGGACCTCACCGGCGGCCTAGGGGTGGACTACGCCTTTGAGGCCATCGGTCGGGCCGAGCCCATCGAACAGGCCTACGACATGACTCGCAAGGGCGGTGTCTGTGTCGTCGTCGGCATCGCTCCTCCCGAGGCGCGGGCGCGCATCAATGTGAACGCCCTCGTCTACGCTGAGAAGACCCTAAAGGGATCCATCTACGGCTCGACCCGGCCCCGACTCGACCTGCTGACCCTGATCGAGCTCCACCAACAGGGCAAGATCGACCTCGACTCGCTCCTCTCGCGCACCTATCCGCTGAGCGAGATCAACGAGGCCTACGCGGCCTTGGAGCGCGGCGAGGTGGCGCGGAGTCTCGTTCTGCCGCAGGCGGGGTGAGCCTCGAAGGCCCGGCGGGGGCCTCCCCTCCATCGGCCCAGCGCCCGAGCCCCGCGGGCCCCCCGTGCTGGTCGGCGGAAATCCGCCACAGCGGGTCTATTTTCTTGAACTTCGTTCGGAATCGCGCTACGACATTCGCATGAGTGATCAGGACACGCCGCCACCGATGGATAACTTCTCTTCTGGAAACGACGTTCCCCCGCCCGTGGGGCCTTCCGGTTCTGATCCGAGCTCTTCCTTCGTGAGTCCGCCCCCGGCGGGTGCGGTCGGCCTCGGCCAGGGCAAGTTGGGGGAAGGGGACGAGAAGACCATGGGGATGCTGGCCCACATTCTCGGTGGGGTGACGAATTTCCTCGGCCCGCTCATCATCTGGTTGATCAAGAAGGACGAGAGTCCCTTCGTCAACGACCAGGGCAAGGAGGCGCTGAACTTCCAGATCACCATCGCCATCGCGCAACTGGTCACGATCGTCGTCAGCTTTATCCTGCCCTTCATCGGATGCTTCACTTCGCTGCTTTCGCTGGCCCTCTGGATCACGGGGCTCATCTTCGGCGTGCTGGGCGGACTCGAGGCGAACAAGGGCAAGGTCTATCGCTACCCCTTCGCCCTGCGGCTTGTCAGTTGACCTTGCTTTGCTGAACCGTCCACCGAGGCGACGCGCGTGAAATTTTCCAAGCAGGGTTTTCTCGCCCTCAACCCACCCCAACGCGCCGCCGCGGAGCAGATCCACGGGCCCGTCCTCATTCTCGCCGGGGCGGGCACGGGGAAGACCCGCGTGATCACCACGCGGATCGCCGGCATGGTCTACAACGGGATCCCCCCGTCGCAGATCCTCGCCGTGACCTTCACGAACAAGGCGGCCAACGAAATGCGCGAGCGGGTCGGCACCATGATCGACCCCGAGCAGGCCGAGAAGGTGACCATCTCGACCTTTCACAGCCTCTGCGTCCGCATCCTGCGCACCTGCATCGAGCGCCTCGGTTACAAGAAATCCTTCACGATCTACACCCAGAGCGACCAGATCGGACTGCTGCGCCGCATCATCGTGCGCAAGGCGGGCAAGGACGAGAATCTCGACGCCAAGCTCGCCAACATGCTGATCAGCCAGGCCAAGAACACGGGCCGGCCGCCCAGCGACCACGAGGACGCCCTCATCAACGAGGTCTATCAGGCCTACCAACGCGAGCTGAAGCAGCTCAACGCCGTCGATTTCGACGACCTGCTCATCCTCGCGGTGAAGGGCCTGGAGGAAAATCCTGACATTCGCAGCGAGTGGCAGCGCCGCTTCCGCTTCATCATGGTGGACGAGTTTCAGGACACCAACCACCTGCAGATGCAGCTGCTCAAGCTCATCGTGGGACCCGAGCGCAACCTCTGCGTCGTCGGGGACGACGACCAGAGCATTTACGGATGGCGCGGGGCGGACATCACCAACATCCTCGAGTTCGAGCGCTCCTTTCCGGATCCCGTGGTGATCAAGCTGGAGGAGAACTACCGTTCCACCAACCACATTCTCCGGCTGGCCAACAGCCTCATCCGCCACAATCAGAATCGTCGCGAGAAGACGCTCTGGAGCGGCAAGGGCGAGGGGCAGAAGGTTCGGGTCGTCACCATGCCGGACGCTGAGACCGAGGCCGACTGGATCGTGGGCGAGATCCTCGAGAAGCATCGCATCCACCAGCGCTCCTACGAGGACATGGCCATCCTCTTCCGCATGAACACCCAGTCGCGGGTGATGGAGGAGAAGCTGCGGGAAAATCAGATTCCCTACAAGCTGATCGGGGGGCAGAGCTTCTACGAGCGGCGCGAGGTCAAGGACGTGCTCGCCTACCTGAACCTCTTCCTCAACTTCGACGATGACATCAGCCTGCTCCGCGTCGTGGCCACGCCGCCTCGAGGGATAGGGGAGGGGACCGTGGCCCTGGCGACTCAGTTCAGCATCGATCACCAGATCAGCATCCATTCCGCGATGAACGATCTGGAGTTTCTCGGGGGGCTCAGCCCCCGCGCCCAGAGGTCCCTGATGGCCTTCTCGGATTTCCTGCACCGCTACGCCGACATCGCCAACACGCCCTCGGCCAACTATGCGGAGATGACGAGGGCCCTGCTCAAGGAGATCGACTACGACACCTTCCTCCGCAAGAACTGCAAGACCGAGGAGGAGTTCGACAACCGTCGCCGCAACGTCGCCGAACTCATCGACGGGATGCACGCCCACTACGAGCGCTCCAAGCGCGGCCTGCGAGGGTACCTCGACAGCGTCGCCCTGATGCAGGAGCGAGAGGACGAGAAGAAGGAGGCCGGGGGCACGGGGGTGTCCCTCATCACCATGCACGCCGCCAAGGGGCTGGAGTTCCCCATCTGCTACATCATCGGCGTGGAGGAGGGGATCCTGCCACACACCCGTTCGCTGGAAGAGGGCAGCCGCGACGAGGAACGACGCCTCCTCTACGTGGGCATCACCCGGGCCATGGAGGACCTGACCCTGACCTGGTGTCGCAGCCGCAGGCGCTACGGCGACCTCATGCCCTGCATGCCGAGTTCCTTCTTCAAGGAGCTGAGCAAGGAGGAACTCATCGAGACCAGCTACGAGGTTCTCGACGCGGCTCCGGCCGAGGAGGACTACGCCGCCGACTACTTTGCCCGGATGAAGGAAATGCTCTCCTCCTGAGTTTCCCTTTTTTCCGCTTGCCTGACTCTGCCGGAATTTGAATACTCGGGACGCTCGGCGCTCGGGGACTGAGTTCCCGCCGGGTTCTCCTGCCGAAACCACTCGATCAGATCGCAATTTACTCCTATGTCCGACACCGTCCCTGTCCTTTCCCACGTCGATGAATACCTGAGTCTGGCGCAGCAATACGACGTCTCCGACGTCCACATTGCGCCCTGCACCCAGCCGAAATGGAGGCGCTTCGGCCTGCTCCAGCCGATCTGGGAGAACGCCGAGGTCCTCACCCCGGAAGACACCGAGCGCCTTGCCAGGTCCTACCTGCCCGAGCCGGAACTGCGCCGTCTTGAGGAACGCGGGGACGTCGACTTCGCCTACGCGCCGGCCATCGGCCGTTTCCGGGCCTCGGTGGTGAAGACGCGCCTCGGCTGGGAAATGGTCTTTCGCGTGATCAGCACCCAACTGCGCACCATGGATGAGCTGGGCTTGCCGGCGGCCATCAAGCCTCTCCTCGAGTACCACAACGGCCTGGTCCTGGTCACCGGGGCGGTGGGTTCCGGCAAGTCGACGACTCTGGCCGCCCTCATCAACGAGATCAACCGGCAGCGCAACGATCACATCATCACGCTGGAGGATCCCATCGAATACGTCATCCAGTCGGAGAACTGCCACGTCAACCAACGCGAGGTGCACACCCATACCGAGAGCTTCTCCCACGCTCTGCGCGCCGCCCTGCGGGAAGACCCCGACGTCATCATGGTGGGGGAAATGCGCGACCTCGAGACGATCTCCCTGGCCATCACCGCGGCGGAAACGGGTCACCTCGTGCTCGCCACTTTGCACACGGGCAGCGCCGCCCGGACGCTGGACCGCGTGCTCGACGTCTTCCCGACCGAGCAGCGCGAACAGATCCGCATCATGGTGGGTGAGTCGCTGCGCGGCATCATCTCGCAGCAACTCGTCCCCCGCGCGGACGGCAACGGCCGGGAGCTCGCTCTGGAGCTGCTGGTGAACACCCCCGCGGTGTCCGCGCTGATTCGCGACGGCAAGACCTTCATGCTCCCCGGCGTCATGCAGACCGGCAAGAACGTCGGCATGATCATGATGGACGACTCCCTGGCAGAGCTCTATCGCGAGGGCATCATCACCGCCGACGAGGCCCTCGGACGAGCCATCGACCGGGGCACCCTGCGCGCCAACCTCGGCCTCTAACCCGTCCGCATCCCTGGATCCGAGCTCCCACTTTCCAACCCGATTTTCTTGTCATGGCAGTCATTGACCAATACTTCCAGCACCTCGTCGCCAACGGCGGTTCCGACCTTCACCTCAGCGAAGGGCAGCCGCCCAAGATGCGCGCCCACGGTGCCATCTCCGCGATCGCCGACGGCGTCCTCGACCACGGCACGCTGGACTACATGCTCCGCGAAATCTGCGATCCGGCCGGCTACGAGCGCTACCTCGAGAAGGGCGACCTCGACTTCGCCTACGAGATGGACCAGCAGTCCCGTTTCCGTTGCAACTACTTCAAGCAGAACAACGGATTGGGGGCCGTGTTCCGTCTCATTCCCACCAAGATCAAGACCATCGACGATCTCGGCGTGCCCAAGACCATCGAGAGCTTCGGCGACCTGCGCAGCGGTCTGGTGCTGGTGACCGGCCCCACCGGTTCCGGGAAGTCGACGACCCTGGCGGCCCTGATCGACTACGTCAACCGCACCCACGCCCGCCACATCATCACCGTGGAGGAGCCCATCGAATTCGTTCACAACAACAAGAAGAGCACCATTTCCCAGCGCGAGGTGCCCATCCACTGCCCTTCCTTCGCCGACGGGCTTCGCGCCTCGCTGCGTGAGGATGCCGACATCGTGCTGGTGGGGGAAATGCGGGACCTGGAAACCATCTCCCTGGCGTTGACGGCGGCGGAAACCGGCCTCCTCGTGTTCGGCACCTTGCACACCAACAACGCCCGCAAGACCGTCGACCGTCTTGTCGACGTCTTCCCCTCTGACCAGCAGTCGCAGGTGCGCACCATGTTGGCGGGTTCGCTGCGCGGCGTGGTCGCCCAGCTCCTGCTGAAGCGCGACGACGTCGAAGGACGGGTCGCGGTGAACGAGATCCTCGTCTCCACTCCCGCCGTGGCCTCGGTCATCCGCGAGGGGGCGACCCAGAAGCTTTACGACATCATCACCGGTGGGCGGGAATACGGCATGCAGTTCATGGATGACGCCATTTGGCAGAAGATGCTGGAGGGCGTGGTTTCGCCGGTCGAGGCCTACATGAAGGCCATCGACAAATCCCGCTTCCGCCAAGCGCTCCCCGCCGAATACGCCGAGCTCGGCCATTCCGGCGGCGGGGCCTCCTGACCCCGATGGGCTGGTCCTGGCCAGGCCTCCCCAGCGACGGGGTCGCCGGGGGAGGGGCGTCGCAGGGACTTTCCCGGCGCTCCGCCTTGGGGCAGTTGGGTTTGCTTCTCGGGAGTGGCCTCTGCAGCGCGTCGGCCGCGGCGCGGCCCCGGCGCCTTCTGCTGCGCTCCTCCTGGCAGACCGTCAATATCGGGGACATCGCCCACACCCCTGGAGTGCTGCATTTGCTCGAGCAGCACCTGCCGGAGCTCGAGGTCGGACTGTGGCCGAGTCGTCTTGACAACGGCGTCCGCGAGCTCCTCGCGGCGCGCTTTCCCAAGGTCCATTTCGTGGAGGGCGAGGCCCTGAAGCGAGCCTTCGAGGACTACGATTTCCTTCTCCACGGTTCCGGTCCCTCCCTGGTGGCGGAGAAAGATGTGCGTCGCTGGGTCGAGGCCACGGGCAAGCCCTTCGGCGTTTACGGCATCACCCTTTCGGGTCCCGGGGACAGCGCCGAGTCGCAGGAGCGCTTTGCGGGTACCGTGGACCTGCTCGGCAAGGCGCGCTTTGTGTTCTTCCGCGACTCGAGATCCCTGGAGCTGGCGACGCGTTCCGGCTGTCGGGCCCCGCGGATGGAATTCGGTCCCGACGGGGCCTTCGCCTGCGACCTGCGCGAGGAGGACAAGGCTCTCGCCTTTCTCCGGGCCAAGGGACTCGAGGAGGGCCGCTTCCTTTGCTGCATTCCCCGGCTGCGGAACACGCCCTACTGGAGGATCAAGGACCTTCCCAAGGACGAGGCCAAGGAGGCTCGCAACGAGGCCATGAAGTTTCACGACCACGATCCGCATCTCCAGGCCATCCAGGACGTGCTCGCGGAGACCCAGCTCAAGGTGCTGATTTGTCCCGAAGACCAGACCCAGATGCAGGTGGGCAAGGAACTGCTCTACGACCGCCTGCCCGAGTCGGCCAAGTCCCGCGTGGTCTGGCGGCCGGATTACTGGCTCACCGGCGAGGCCCTCAGCGTTTACACGCGCAGCGCCGGCCTCTTTGGAAACGAGATGCACTCTCCGATCATGTGCATTGGTCAGGGCATCCCGGCCATTGTGTGCCGCTGGGCCGAACAGACCAGCAAGGGGTACATGTGGGAGGACATCGGCCTGGGCGATTGGCTCTTTGACTTCGACAAGCCGGGCGATCCCGAGCGCCTGCCCGCCGCGGTGCTGGCGATGGCCCGCGATCCTGAAGCGGCCCGAGCCAAGGCCGCCAAGGCGCGCGCCTTCGTGCAAGCGCGCCAGCGCGAAACCATGGCCCTGCTGGGTCAAAGCCTCGCTTGAGGCGCCGGTTCCGACGCGGGATCAGGCGCCTCCGGATCCACCGGCCCGGCGGTTGAAGGCGACGCAGTCCTCGTAGCGCACGCCCCTGCCACCGAAGAGGTCGAGGGCGCTGCCAATGGTCAAGTCGACCCATCCCCGGCCGAGCTGCTCGACCAGTTCGAGGTCGGAAAACTGCGAGGCGCCGCCAGCGTAGGTGAGGGGACGCTTCCCCCAGGCGCCCAGCAGGGCGACGAGCTCGCGATCGATGCCGCGGCATTTCCCCTCGACGTCGGCGGCGTGGATGAGGAACTCGTCGCAGTAGTCGGCCAGGGCGTCGAGGGTTTCGGGGCTGACCGCGAGGTCGGTGAGGGTTTGCCAGCGGTTCATGGCCACGACCCAGCCCGTGCCGCGGCGGCGGCAGCTGAGATCGATGACGAGGCGCTCGCGGCCCACGGCGGCGAAGAGGCGCTCGAGCTGCTCCGGCTGGAAACGGCCTTCCCGGTCAAAGAGGCAGGAGGTGGCAATGACGTGCGAGGCCCCCGCCTCGAGCCATTCGGCGGCATTGTCAGGGCGAATGCCCCCGCCGATCTGCAGCCCGCCGGGATAGGCGGCGAGGGCCTCGCGGGCGGCGCTTTCATTGCCGGGACCGAGCTGGATGACGTGACCGCCCCGGAGACCGTCCTCGGCGTAGCGCCGGGCGAACCAGGCGGCGGGGCGGTCGCTCACGAAGTTGGTCTGGAGGGCCTCGGTGCGGGAATCGAGCGTGCCGCCGACGATCTGCTTGACGCGGCCTTCGTGAAGGTCGATGCAGGGGCGAAAGAGGGCGCGACGAGACATGGCAGGGAGGTCGATCCAGGGGTTAGGGCTGGCACCATAGGCGAGAACGTCCCCTCCTGCGACGGCAAATCCACGCCAGCCCCCAAAGCGGGGGGCGTCGCACGCGATTTGCTTGCGAAAGGGCGGATCCTGCCCGATCACTCCGGCATATGGCGAAGAAACCTGTCGTATTCATCATCCGCGACGGATGGGGGGACAACCCCGCGGGACCGGAGGGCGCCGAGCGCTTCGGCGACTGCCCCCGGCTCGCGAACATTCCCTTCACCCGCTCCCTGCACGAGCGCTATCCCGTGTCCCAGCTCCGCACCTCTGGCCTGGATGTGGGCTTGCCGGAGGGGCAGATGGGAAATTCCGAGGTGGGGCACCTCAACCTCGGCGCCGGGCGCATCGTCTACCAGGACTTCACCCGCATCAACAAGGCCATCGCCGATGGGGAACTCGCCTCCAACGCGGTCCTGGTCGAGGCCTTCGCCAAGGCCCAGGGCTCGCGCCTGCACCTCATCGGGCTCGTTTCCGACGGCGGGGTGCACAGCCACCAGGATCACCTCCTTGCCCTGGCGAACGCGGCGCGGGCGGCGGGGGTCACGGACATCCAAGTCCACGCCATCACCGACGGGCGCGACACCTCCCCGACGGGAGGAAAGGACTACCTCGCCTACTGCGAGGAGAAGCTGGTCCCCAGCGGCGCCCGAATCGTCACGGTAGTGGGTCGCTACTTCGCCATGGACCGCGACAAGCGCTGGGAGCGTACCCAGCTCGCCTGGAACGCCATCGTGCTCGGCCAAGGCGAGGGAAGCTCTCTGGCCCCCTCGGCTGCCGTGGCGGCGCGTTACGCCGAGGGCGAAACCGACGAGTTCCTCAAGCCCCTCGTCTTCGGACAGACGGGGGAACGTCGCGTCCGCGACGACGATGTCGTGCTCTTCTTTAATTTTCGGGCGGACCGGGCGCGCCAGCTCAGCCTGGCCTTCCTCAAGGAAGACTTCACCGGTTTCGACCGCGGCGGCTTCCCCCGCATCTCTTACCTGACCCTGACGGAATACGACGAGACCTACGGCTGCCCCATCGTTTTCCCCACGCTGGAGCTGAAAAACACCCTCGGCGAGGTCGTGGCCGCGGCGGGGTTGAGGCAGCTGCGCGTGGCCGAGACCGAAAAATACCCCCACGTTTCCTTCTTCTTCAACGGGGGCGTGGAGGAGCCCAATCCCGGCGAGGATCGCCAGATGCTGCAGTCTCCCCAGGACTGCGCCACCTACGACGAGAAACCCGAGATGTCGGCCGAGGCCGTGACCCAGACGATCCTCGATCGTGCGGCCGACTACGATCTCATCATCGTGAACTACGCCAACCCCGACATGGTGGGGCACACGGGCAACGTCCCGGCCGCCATCCGCGCGGTCGAATGCGTCGACCGCTGTGTCGAGCGCGTCGTCCACCGCGTGCTGGAATTGGGAGGCTGCCTGCTCATTGCGGCGGACCACGGCAACTGCGAGCTCATGATCAACGAGGACGGCTCGCCCCAAACGGCCCACACGACCTTCCCGGTTCCATTGATCTACGTGGGCGCTGATGCGGATCGCTACCGGCTCGAAGACGGCATCCTCGCGGACATCGCCCCGACCCTGCTGGCTCTGCTCGGCGTGCCCGCGCCCGCGGAAATGACGGGGCATTCGCTGCTGCGGCCGAAGTGAGTCCGCTCCCGTCATGGCCGCCATCACCCCCAACTTCCGACAAGCCCGCCTCCTCGCGATGTCCCTCGCGAAGGTCGGCAATCCGGTGCGCCAGGAGCCCATCCGCACCTCGCAGCGACTTTGCCGCTTTCAGGAGGAGGAGGCCGAGCTGCTGACCCATTGCTTCCTGAAGTCCTTCCGCTCCCTCGAACTGCACCAGCTCCACCACCACCTCGCGCTCGAGCGGAACGAGCTCTACGTTGCCGCCTCGGCCATTTTCGAGGACAACGAGCAGCTATTGGCGCAGGGGGCGGCCATTGCCCAGCACCTCTATGCGAAATCGCAGCATCCCAATATCAAGTCGGGCGACCTTTGCATCGCCCTGCTGGACCAGGTCGGGGTGCTCGGTGAATCCGTCCAGGCCCTCAGCATCGTGAAGTCGGAGAGCCGCGTGCCCTTCCTGCAGATCTCGGAGCGCGACGGCGACCTGGTGCTGACCACCGAGCAGGGGATCTATCCGGAAAAGATCGACAAGGGCTGTCTCATCCTCAATCACGGACGGGCCGACGGCTTTGCCGTCTACCTCTTCGACAAGGGCGGGGGAGACACCCGCTTCTGGGTTCGCGATTTCGCCGGCGCCAAGCTCGTCACCGACGACGGCTACCTGACGCGGCGCTTCTCCGAGCTCTGCGTCGAGTTTGCCAAGCGCGGCCTGCCCGAGGACACCGCCCCGGAGGAGCGCATGGAGGTGGCGAGCCGGGCCATGGACTACCTTCAGGAAAGCGAGTCCTTTGACCTTGCCCAGTTCGAGGAGCAGGCGCTGGCGAAGCCCGAGCGCATCGCGCAGTTCGAGGCCTTCAAAATCGACTACGAGGAGGAAAAGGGCGAACCCTTGGCGGAGAGCTTCCCCATCTCCAAGAAGGAGGCGGAGAAGGCCGGCAATCGGCTGCGCAGTCGCATGAAGCTGGACGTCGGCGTGGAACTGAAGTTTTCCTCAGGCTTTGTCCGCCAGGCCGCTCATTTTCTGGAGCGGGGCCGCGACGAAGACAAGGGGATGGAATACCTCAAGATCTATTTCCACCGCGAGGAAACGCTCTGAGTGGGCCCGCCCGGCCAGAGGGAGAAATGGCCGATGTGAGGCCGGCCCGCTGTCCTCCCGCCCCATCAAATGTCCGGCAGGATGGTCCCTGTGCGGTGGCAGGTGATGGCACCTGACAGAGCCACCTCGGCTCAGAAGGAGGTCGAGAAGCGGAAGTTGATGGCGTCGAAATGATAGTCGTCGGCCTCGGCCCGGGTGTAGATCACCGAGATGCGGACATCGTCCCCCAGGAGGAGCGTGCCGCCAAAGCCGTAAGTGGCCATTTCTCCCAGTTCGATGGGCACCTCCATGGGCGTCACCCCGGCCGGCGCGCCCTGGAACCCGGCGACGGCGCGGGTCACGCCCCCGTCGAGGTAATGCAGGTAGCCCGCCTCGGCGTGGAGGCGCATGCGAGCATGGCCGCTGAGCTCGAACTCCCTCCCCAGTTCCAAGCCCGGGCGAATCCAGCTGTGGGATTCGACCGTGTCCCGCAGGTGGAGGTCGGTGGCGCCAGCGCCCTGTTCGCGCGCGGACTCGGCGTTGAGGCGCGTGGCGCCCAGATCCAGGGCGGGGATGAGGTAAAAGCCCCCGGAAGTGATCTCGTGCGAGACACGCAACAGGGCCGTGAGGGCAGTGAGATCCCGCTCCGTCCCGGTGAGGAAGGGGGTGGCGAGCACGCCGGTGCGGGACACCTGGGTGTCGTTCCAACCGTAGGAGACGGTGCCCGAGATTTCGGTGTCCTCCTTGCGGTAGCGGAGAACCCAGCCCAGGCGGTCCGAATCGCCCCGGCCCTGCCACTGGCCCTCGTAACCCCAGGAACTGTGCTCCGCGTGGGCCAGGCCGAATCCGGTGGTCCATTCCTCCCATTCGAATTCGTAGCCCATGGCCACCTCATTGGAGCGGTGCAGGACGCGCTTGTAGTCGTCGTGACGGCGATGTTCCGTGTCGGCGCTGTCGTAGTCAAACCAGAGGGCCCGCCCCCCCTGGCGGAAGCGGTAGCCGCGGCGCCCCAGCAAGGACTCGGCGAAGCGTTGGTTGCTGCGCAGCATCTCCGCCTGGAGCTCTCCGTAGAAATCGGGCCCCAACTGGGAGAGGAGGGTGCGATAGTCCTCGAAGTTGCCGGTGTAGAGCAGCTGGGTGACCAGATCAGCCAGGGCCTCGGAGCTGCCGACCGCCTGGAGGCGATTGAGGTACTGGCCCACCTCGCGAAGGTTGACGCCGAGATGGCCATCCTTGGGGGCGAAGTCCACCTCATAGGCCAGCACGGCCTCGCGCCGGTTCGGGTAGATCAGGTCGTAGGAGATGACCACGGAGGGCAGGGTGACCAGCTGGAGCTGACGGGCGGTGATGCCCTTGGCGGCGCTGAAGAGCACCTGGCGGTGGGCCCCGGTCGGCACGAGCTGTGGATTGAGCAGGTTGAGAACCACGCGGCCGCGCAGCGAGGCACGACCGCTCAGGTCGACCCCGTCGAGCACGCCACTGCGGAAGTCCAGGTCGGCGAAGGTGATGGCGCCGCGGCCTTGTGTGAAGCTGCCGGTCATTCGGGTGCGCTGGGCTAAGCCGCTGCCGCCGGGATGGAATTCGCCGCGATTCTCAAAGCGATTGTCCGCGGCCCCGAGCCGCATCTGGGGACCCGCCAGCCAGAGGGCGTGGCGGTGGTTGGTCACGGCATTCTGGCCGCCGCCCAGCTGAATTTGACCGACGACGATCCCGTAGTTGTCGATATGCTCGCTGCCTTCCTCGCCGCGAATGGCCCAGCCCTCCAAGCCATCGACGCCAATGATGTGTTGTTGGTTGGTGAGGTGGTTGGCGGCGCCGCCGGAGAAATGGATGCCGGTGCCGCCCCGGCCGAAGACGAGGGCGTTCCCGCCGAGGAGATCGATTTCGATGTTGCCCTGGCCCTGGCTGCCGCGGGATTGGGCAAAGATGCCGACGCCTCCCTTTCCGTCGGCGAAGAGGTTGCCTGCCAACTCGAAGCGAATGCCCCCGGATCGTCCCGAGCCGCCCGCCGCGCCGAGGAAGCGGTCGTCGACCAGGCCGCCGCCGCCGCCGAGGCTTTGCAGGATGATCCCGGTGGAGCGGCGCCCCCGCGCGGCCAGGTCGCCCTCTTGCCGGAACTCGATGTCGCCTCCATCGCCCTGGTTATCCTGGTTCGCGTTCACCTGAATGAGGCGGGGATCGAGGTCGGTGAAGACGGCGCCGCCGCCGCCGCCGATGGACTGGAGAACCACGCCCGGGGCGAGGGTGCCGGTGCTCAAGATGTGCCCGACATTGTGGATGCGAATGTGCCCCCCATGGCCGCTGGCGCCGTTGCGGCCGCCGATGTTCACGAGCAGTTCCTCGATGCCGCTGAGGAGGGACTGACCGCCGCCGCCGCCGATGCTCTGGATGATCATGGCCGGCGCATGACTGCTGTCCGCGACGAGGTCGCCGCTGAAGTCGAGGTCCACGTTCCCCCCGTTGTTAGCGGCGCCTCCGTCGGCGCCCACGAGCAGCGTGGTCGTGGAGGCGCCTCCCCCCGCCTTGGGCAGGGTGGGGAAGTGGACGGTCACCGCGGGGCGCGCCGAGCCGGGACGACGCAGCTCGACGATGAGATCGCCGCCACCGCCGCCAATGGATTGGATGCTGAGCCCGCGGCTTTGCCAGCCCGAGGCAAAGACGTCGCCCTCGCGCCTGCCGGTGATGTCCCCACCGCTCCCGTCGACGTTGCTCGTGCCCCCGAGTTCCAATTCCAGATCGATGTGGGATTCCGTATCGAGCCAGATTTCCTGGGTGCTGCGGCCGCCGCCGCCGCCCACGGATTGGAAGAGACTGCCGACGGCTCCCTTCCCGGCCGCCTGGATGTCGCCGAGGTGGGCAAAGTCGGAGACGGCTCCGGCGGCGATGGAAAGATACTCGCCACCGAGCTGGACACCCCACTGGATGTATCCCTTGGCCTTGTCGAAATCCCCGCCGGGATTCGGCATGATTTCCCCGTTGTCGCCGAGGGCCGCGGCCTGTTGGCTCAAATCCAGGAAGTTCTCCACGTTTCCGCCGCCGCCGTTCACGGACTGGCCGAAGAGGGCGACGCTGTTCGCACCGAGCATGGTGATGTCGCCGGTCGTTTGGATGTCCACGCGGCCCGCGTCGCCCGTGGAGCCCCCGCCGATGAATTGCTTCATGGCGAAGTCGGCCACGGTCCACACCGGGGCCGAGAGGGAGTAGTTCGCGTTGCCTCCGCCCCCGCTGACCGACTGGGCGAAGATACCGTAGGCTCGGTCGCCGTGGACGGTGATGGACCCGCTGTGCTCCACAAGGACGTCGCCGCTGTCCGCTCCATCCCCGCCAAAGCCTCCCAGGGCAAGGGTTGAGAGGGAGGGGAGAAGGTCCGTGCCGGGGTTTTTGAGGAGATTGCGGGAAATGGCCATGGCCAAACCGCCATCCCCGCCGCCGCCGCCGATGCTCTGGGCAAAGATGCCGTAGGACTGGGGCCCGAAGACCTCGATGGTTCCGCGGTTAGTCACCGTGACGAGATCCGAGCGGTTGCCGTCGCCGCCCTGACCCCCGAGGGCGAACATGCCAATGCGTCCCGTGGCCGGGGCGGTCTTGGATCCCAGGACAAAATCGCCGGCGAGGCTCATGCCCCCGTTGCCACCGCCGCCGCCGATGGATTGGGCGACAATGCCGTGGGCGCGGGCCCCGTAGGTCTGGATGAGTCCGTCGTTTTCGACCTCGACCCGTCCTCCGCGGCCGCCATCGCCGCCGTTGCCTCCGAGGGTGAGACTGTAGCTGCCCGAGCTGGAGCCCGTCTTGGAGCGGGACGCCATGGTTCTCATGGTGGTGCTGCCATTGCCTCCGCCTCCCCCCACGCTCATGGCGAGAATGCCGTGCGAGCCATTCCCCAGGGTGAGGATCTTCCCGGAGTTGGGATCCGCGGTGGTCTCGTTGCGCACGATCACGGTGCCGCCCTCGGCGCCATCGCCCCCGTTGCCCCCCACGGTCGCCGAAATGTGGTTGCCCGAGCTGCCCAGCTCCTGAGACGAGAGGACTTTGCTGGCATTGCCGCCGCCGCCGCCGATGGACTGGGCAAAAATGCCAATGGAGTTGTCCTCGCCTGTGCCGATGCCGCCGGTGTTGCGCACTTCGACATCGCCGCCGCGGGCCCCTTCGCCTCCATTGCCGCCGAGAGTCACGTCGATGCGGGTGGCGGAGTCGACGCTGTGCTTCATGATCAAGTTGGTGGCCATCGCGCCATTGCC
>CAZKGI010000060.1:0-21723 GCA_964552315.1 uncultured Akkermansia sp.
CCCGGTCCCCTGCTTTGCTTGGAACCGGGCCTCAGATGGCGGAGGGGGTGGGATTCGAACCCACGGATGCTTGCGCATCGGCGGTTTTCAAGACCGCTGCCATAAACCACTCGACCACCCCTCCCTGATGGACAAGGAGCCCTTCACGAGCCCGGACCAGTTTACACGGATCTTCCCGGCATTCAATCACCGGATCGAGTCTTTCAAACGCGCGAATCCAATTGGAACACCTGCCCGGAGATGTGCCCGAAACCGCTGAGCTGGGCGATGAAGCGCGCCGATTCTTCCACTGTGTTGAAGCGCCCCAGGCAATGCCTCGCTCGGGCCGCCTCGAGGACCGCCTCCGGCAGGTCTTGCGTCATCCGCGTTTCCAGAAAGCCCGGCAGCACGCAGTTGACCTGGATATTGTCCGGCCCCAGTTCCTTGGCGAGGCTTTTCGTCAGGCCGATGAGGGCAGCCTTGCTGGCAGCGTAGGCGGCCTGCCCGGGGCTGGGATGCAGGGCGGAAAAGGACCCGATCTGGATGATGTGCCCTCGGCGCCGTGGCCCCATGAGCCGGGCGGCGGCGCGCGAGCAGAGGTAGGCCCCCTTGAGATTGGTGTCGATGACCTCGTCCCATCCCTGTGGGGACAGCTTGGCCATCAGGTTGTCTCCAGTGATCCCGGCGTTGTTCACGAGGACGTCAAGCTGATCAAAAGCGGAGAAATAGGCCTCCACCGACTCCACCCGCCGCACGTCCAGATCTTCCCGGCCAGGTCGGTGCACCTCGGCTCCCAGGGCGCGAAAGTGGCGGGCGAGGGCCGTGGCGAGGCCTCCGCGGCCGCCGGTGACAATGATACGAGGCATGCAGACGCAGTCGCACCGTCCGACCCTCTGGGCAAGCATGGCCCGCTCTCAGGGAGCCTTGCTCGCGTTCTCCTCGGGAAGCAGGGCCGCCGCCGGTGTCACGACGATGGCGTGGGGCTCGTACTTGATGACGGAGCGGCTCAATTGGCCCACATACTTGATCGCCTCGCTCATGGGCACATTGCGCAGGGAAAGCGTCACCGGAGTTCTCCGCTGCTCCGGGCTGCCTTGAAAAATGAAATTGAGGACCGTTTTCCCCTCGGAGAGCTCCTGCGCGCGGGAGGCCAAGTAATCGAGCACATCGCCCAAGGGGGCGTCCGCGACGGCGATCTCGGGGAGGATCAAGGCCTCGAGGCGTTTGGCGAGGTCGTTCTGCGGCCCGACCTTCTCGGCGAGGGCCAGCTTGCATTTCTGCGCATAATTGCGCGCATAGACAAAGTCCGGGCGGGCTTGGAGAACCTCCTCGAAAACCGCGAGGGCCTCCTCGTACTTGCCCTGATTGAACAGGGCGAGCCCCTGTTGGTAGCGGGCCTGGGGGGGATTCTGCGCTTGCAGGGGAAGCAGGGCGGAGAGCAGGAGACCAAGCACGATGGAAACGATCGCTTTCATACGCTCAGGGGTGGGGACAGGTCGCTGCGGGATGATCCCCTCCACTCTGGCCATCGGAAGTTCGCCCGCAGCCTGGGGAGTTCATTCATCCACCGAGCCGAGACTATCAAATGGCCTAAGAGATGTAAACGCAAATGCGTTACGAAGGGAACGAGTCCGCCCGGCCCGAAAGTCGGGGCGACTGCAGCATTGATTTCTTTTAAAAATTTGAGATGCTCCTCTGTCTCGGGTTTGCCTTGGGCAATCGAAACCCGTCCGCAGTGGACAGGCCCCACCCGGGGTCGTAATCCCTTGGCACCCCATCCCCCTGACTCCCATGGCCGATTCTACCCGACCTGTCCGAAGCGTCCGCTGGCGTATGTGGCCTGCCCTGCTGGCGACGGCGCCCGGCCTTTCCCTTTTTGCCCAGGTGCCGGAAGCGTCCTACCCCGTGGATCCCGTCGCCGCCGCGGGGATGACCTCCGGCCTGCCCAACACCATCACCAGTCGGCAGATCGAAATGATGCAGGTGCGCACCTCGGCCCAGAGTGCCCAAGGCGAGGCCGCGGCCGCCTCCATGGCTCGCAGCGCCGATCAGTCCATCGAGGAGCGCAATCGCGAAGCGGCGCTGGAGGCCGCCCGCACGAACAAGGCGATCAAGGAAGCCATGCGCAACCGCCTTCGCTTTGAAGCTGCCTCCGCCCAGCACAACAAGGTCTCGGTGAACGACATGTCCACCTGGGAACAGAACGGCGGGGTTCGCGTCGAGCGCAATGTCCCCAACGCCTTCATCCGCTCCCTCATCGCTGAGGAGGAACAAGCCGCGGCGCGGGCCTCCGCCAGTGCCGGGCGCAAGCGCTTTTCTCTCTTCGGCGGGGACGACGGACCTTCCGACGGCTCCAGTCTCCTCAGCGCCATTCGTCCCCCGCGCCTGCCTTTCCTCGGCGGAGGCGACAGCGGGGCCCCGTCTCCGGCGCCGGCGCCAGCCACCGCCCCGGTCGAGGACAATAGCGAACCGGTCTTTGCCCAGGGCAATTCGTCGCGCTCCGCCGCGCCGAGCTCCCCGGCCCCATCCGCCGCCAAGCCCGGGACTGTCCCGAGAATCTCCGGGGCCGCCCTGGTGGACGGCAACTCCTCGGTGGGATCGGGCGAGCCGGCTCCCGCCGCCTCCTCCTCCACGGTTTCCTTTTCCGACGCGACGCCCGAACCTCGCAAGCGCCTCAGCCTCTTTTCGCGTTCGGACAGCGCCCCTGGCGAGGACCTCGTCCCCACGGCGCGGGAAAGTACGCGCCGCAGTGGCTTCTTCAGCTTCGGCAAGAAGGCGGAGCCGGCCCCGGCTCCCGGCATCGACGCCAGCCTGTTCCCCTCGAGCACCATCGAACAGGCCGCTCGGGGCAGCCGGGTCTCTGGCGGTGTGGTCTCCACACCGAGCCGCAGCACGGATGAATTTGCCAGTGATTCGCCCTCGGGCAGCTCTCTCGACCTCCCCACGAACCAGGTGGAACGCGAGCGCTCCGGTTTCTCGCTGCCCAAGCCCAGCCTTTCCCTCCCCTCGGTCTCCATGCCCAACCTGACCCGTTCCTCGGGAGGCGGCTCCGCGGCATCGACCTCTCCGGGAACTTATGTCGTCAGCAGCACGGCCCAGTTCATGGTCTATGGGGCCGACCAGATGCAGTCGGAAATCCGCGCCCTGCCCGCGGGCACCACAGTGATGGTGACCAAGCCGGGTGAGCAATGGTCCGGCATCCAGCTGCAGGACGGCACCGAGGGTGTCGTGCAGAACAAGAACCTGCGTCCGGCGCGCTGAGCCTCCCGCCGAGCGCCCGCCCTGGGGCCCTCAGGTATCCACCTTGCGGGTCAGCGCCTCCGCCTCGACGAGGACGGGAAAGCCGTCGCGAATGGGATAAGCCACGCGACCATCCTCGCGGATCAAGGCGCCTTCGAAACCGCCGTCTGCGGTCCAGTCCGCCAGTTCCTCCGGACGCGCCACGCGCAACGCCTGCCCGGTCTGTGGACAGACCAGCATCGCCAAGAGCTCTTCGGAAAGGGGCTGCTCCATGGCAAGGCTCAATAGAGGGGCACCGAGGGGTCGATTTCCCGGGACCAGGCGTTGATGCCGCCCTGGACGTGGCAGGCGCGAGTGAAGCCGGCGTCGAGGAGAATCTGAAGGGCCTTGGCACTGCGCACGCCGGAGCGACAATGAACGATGATCTCCTTCGAGGGATCCAGTTCGCCGAGACGCTCCGGCAATTCCCCCAGCGGGATGGAGAGGGAACCGGGAATACGCGCGATCTCCAACTCATCGGGCTCGCGCACGTCCAGGAGGACAAAGGCTTCGTCTTGGGCCCGGCGCGCGGCGAGGGCGTGGACGTCGATTTCGGGGAGCTGGGGGGCGGTCATATCACAGGCAAAGTCGATGTCTTGTAGTTCGGTCAGGCTCGGACTATCCCCACAGAGCACGCAATGGGGATCGCAGCGCAGGCGGATTTCGCGAAAACGGAAGGCGAGGGCGTCGAAATGGACGAGGCGCCCCACGAGCGGCTCGCCGATCCCGAGCAGCAGCTTGACGGCCTCGTTGGCCTGCATGGCCCCGACGATGCCCGGGAGGATCCCCAGCACACCGCCTTCCGCGCAGCTCGGAACCAGCCCGGGCGCGGGAGGATCGGGAAAGAGGCAGCGGTAACAAGGACCGCCCAGGTGGGGGGCAAATACCGAGACCTGTCCTTCGAAGCGGAAAATGGAGCCGTGGACGTTTGGCTTTTTTGTCAGGACAGAGAGGTCGTTGCAGAGGTAACGGGTGGGAAAGTTGTCCGTGCCGTCGATGATGAGATCGTAGGGCTCGGCGAGGCTCGGCGCATTCGCGGCGGAAAGCCGTTCCTCATAGGTCCTCACGCGGACCTCGGGATTGATCTCCCGCAAGCGGGCCGCCGCGGATTCGGTCTTGAGCCGTCCCACGTCGGAAGTGCCGTGGATGAGTTGCCGCTGCAGGTTGGAAAAGTCCACCCGGTCGAAATCCACAATCCCGATCTCCCCCACCCCGGCGGCGGCGAGGTGCTGCAGGACCGGGGATCCCAGGCCACCCGCGCCAACGCAAAGCACCCTCGCGGCCTTCAGCTTCCGCTGTCCCTCCAGCCCCACCTCGGGCAGGGTGAAATGCCGGGCGTATCGAGAGCGCTCGGAGCTGGAGAGGTCCACTCCCGCAGAACGGGAGTCGGGAATGACAGGCAACATTCTGGCCACGGGAAGAGATTTTTAGACGGATACTTAGCGGCGTATCGCTCCATAGGCAAACCCCATTGCGGTAGATGCTCCTTGCCGAGTGCCTCCCGCAAACGATAAACTCCACGGACTCAGAATGAAATCCACCCCCCTCTCCCTCCTCACCGTGTCGGCTCTCGGCGCGGTCCTCACTCTCGCGAGCCCGGGCATCCAGGCCGACGAGATCAAATACGCCGACCTGGAGAAAAAGCTCACCGTCGACAAGACCCCGCTGCCCCCCAGCCAGGTCTCCTATGCCCAGGCCCTGGAAAAGGTCATGCCCACGGTGGTGACGATTTTCTCCTCCAAGACCGTCGCCGCGCCCGAGCGCAACCGTCAGCAGGAAGAACTCTTCCGCCGCATGTTTCCCGACCTCCCCGATGACTTCTTTGATCGTCACGGCGGTGGGGATCAGCGGGAACAAGGGCTCGGATCGGGCGTCATCATTTCTGAGGACGGCTACATCCTGACGAACAACCACGTGGTCGGGGATGC
Source organism: uncultured Akkermansia sp. (assembly GCA_964552315.1). Classification (GTDB taxonomy): domain Bacteria; phylum Verrucomicrobiota; class Verrucomicrobiia; order Verrucomicrobiales; family DEV007; genus Arctic95D-9. The sequence goes on from CAZKGI010000060.1 coordinate 5,187, forward strand.
CGATGAAATCAAGGTCACCCTCCCCTCCGACAAGCGCAAGGAATACAAGGCCACCGTCGTGGGCGCCGACCCGCAGACGGACGTCGCCCTCGTCAAGATCGACGCCAAGAACCTGCCCCACGTCATCATCGGGGACAGCTCGGCGCTGAAGATCGGCGACGTCGTGCTCGCCGTGGGCACGCCCCTGGGCCTGCCCCAAACGGCCACCATGGGCATCATCAGCGCCGTCGGCCGCAACGAGGTGAACATTCTCGGGGGCGGCTACGAGGACTTCATCCAGACGGATGCGGCCATCAACCGGGGCAACTCCGGTGGGGCGCTCGTGGATGCCGAAGGCCGCCTCATCGGCATCCCCACGGCGATCCAGTCGAACTTTGCCGGAGGCAACATCGGCATCGGCTTTGCCATCCCCTCGAACATGGCCCTGAACATCGTGCAGCGCCTCCTCGACGGCGGCGGCGTGGTGAAGCGCGGCTTCCTCGGCGTCTTCCTGCGCGACCTCGACGCCAACATGGCCAAGGCCCTCGGACAGGAGAACACCAACGGCGTCCTCGTCGCCGAGGTGGGCGAAAAGACCCCCGCCGCCACGGCGGGCATGAAGCCGGGCGACCTCATCGTGGGCTACAACGGCAAGCCGGTGCAGAGCATGCAGCAACTGCGCCTCGACATCAGCAACACCGACCCCGGCACGGAGGTCGCCTTTGAGATCATCCGCAAAGGCAAGAAATCCGAGGTGAAGGTGAAGCTGGGCGACCTCGAGAACAATCCCTTCGCCTCGACGGAGCCCGGCAAGCGCCCCGGCGCACCGGGCAACAAGGACCTGATTCCGGGCGTCGGCGTGGCCGACCTCGACGAGGAGACCCGCTCCAGCCTCCAGTTGGACGATTCCGTCGAGGGCGTCCTCGTGCGCAGCGTCAGCGACGACAGCCCGGCGGCGGAAGCCGGTCTGCGCCCCGGGATGATCATCACCCAGATCGACCAAGCCGACGTCAGCAACGTGGCGGATGCCCGCAAGCTGATCGAGGCCTTCGACGGGGACGTGCTCCTCGTGCAGGTCTATGCGGGAGGACGCCGCGACATCCTCGCCATCCCGCTGAAGGAATAATCTCCCGCCCCCATCGCGGCCGTGAGCGGCGACGATCCCAGTTTCGGCATCACCCGCCTGGACCAGGCATCCGTCGCTACTCACGGCTGGCAGGTTCGCCTGCAGTGGAAAGGCGTCCGCTTCGGGCGCTTTTTTTCGGATTCCACCTGGGGAGGGCGCGAGGCCGCCTGGGTCTGCGCCGTCCGCTACCGGGACCGTCTCCTCGCCAAACTGGAGCGGAACCAGGCCAAGGCCACGGCCTCCACCCGATCCCACGCTGCCCCCGCCTCGCGGAACCGCTCCGGAGTGGTCGGGGTGTCCAAGATCGTGCAGCGCAGTCCCGGCGGCGGGGAGTACCACTTTTGGCAGGCCAGCTGGATGTCGCCGAACGGCCGCCGCGAGACGCTGCGCTTTTCCGTGCGCAAGTACGGGGACCAGGTCGCCTTCTCCCTGGCCGTGGCCGCCCGGCGGCGCGCCCTGGGCCAAGACTGACAGGATTCCCTCCCCCACGACGGACCCGTCTCCAGCCCGCGTGCCCCCTGCCCTGCCGGAGACGGCAACGCCTCCCTTGAAGACGTCCGGGTGCTCCGGGGAAGCCAGTTGACGACCCCGCCTGCCCCCGCAATCCTAGGCCATGCCCTGGTCCTCGCGCCCCTATCGTGTGCTCTGCCTCCTCCTGGCCTCCCTGCAGGCTGCCGCTTCCCTCGTCGCCAGCCCCGCTCCGCGGGAGGAAAAGGTGAGGCAGGTCACTTCCCTGCCGGGCTTGGTGGCCTTCTGGGATTTCGTCAAGCGCGAGCCCTCCGGGGAGCAGCGCTTCCTCGCCCACGTTCCCCCGGGGGCGACGAACGAATACCCCCTCGACGCGACCAATTACGTCCGGGAATACTGGGGTCGGGGACGCGAGGCCAGCTATGCCGATTTCCCCCTGATGGGGCGCGGCCCCTTTGGTCAGGCCATCCTGATCCGCCAGGAAGACGACGAATTCTTCCGCCCCATGCTGGAGGTGCCGCGCGAGCGGCTCCACGACACGCCCCTGGACATCAAGGGGTCCGGTCGCGCCCTGACGGTGGTCGCCTGGGCCATCCGGCAAAGCGGTGGTCATGCCCTGGCGGGCATCTGGCACGAAGGCACCGACCTGAAGAAGCCGGAGACCGAGGGCATTCTCAAGGCGGTGCGCGGGGGACGGCAGTATGGCTTGTTTGCCGGCAACAACATCTCCGGCACCGCCTGTGCCCATCTCTCCGAAAATGGCGCTGGAACCTTCCTGAACCTCTATGCGATGCACAAGAGCAACTCTCTCGACATCTCGCCAGCGGTGCCCGCCGACTCGCCGGCGGCCGTGCTCGACCGCTCCTGGCAGTGTTTCGCCATGACCTTTGACTCCCGCACCCAGAAACTGACGAGCTGGCTCAACGGCCGTTCCGGAGACCGCTGGTTTGACGATCCCAAGAAAAACGCCTCGCTCTCGACGGCTTACCAGGCGTGGAAACAGGGACATCTGCGCCGCCAGCCGGGCCTGCAGGAAGGCGAGGATCCCGCCTTTCCCGAAGACCAGTTCTACAATCCCCCGGAAGACCGGCCCCTCTCCGTGGAGGTCCTCCGAGAAGGGCCCGAGGAGAAAGTGGAAGTGCACGAGTATCCCTATACCCGCGTCCAGTTGATCTTCCGGAAGGACCCGCAAGGGCAGTGGCAAGCCGTCGATCGCGATCTCGTCAGTCTGCGCCTCAATCCCTGGTGGTACCCCCACGACATCTATGCTCCGGAAAAGGCCCTGGGCAGCCCCTTCTCCATCGGACGGGTCATCCACAGCGCCCGCACCGTCGGCTTCACCGGCTGGATCGGTGGCGTGGCCGTCTACGATCGCGCCCTCAGCGAGGAGGAACTCAAGGCCCTCGCCGCCCTCGACGACGAGATTTGAGTCCCGCCTGGCGGCGCTCCGTCCCTCATCGGCTGAGGCCTCCCGCTCATCGGCCGGCCTGCCTCCGCTTTATCCGCGCCCCTCCGACCGGAGCGAAGGTCTTTCTGCGCTCTGTCCTAGCGCAGCGTGAAATATCAAGTAAGTTTGATAATTTCCATGGCCAGACGCAAGTCCTCCTCCTCCCGCCGCTCCTCCCGATCGGGATCGAGCCCTTCCCGCCGTCGGCAGCGTCCGCGTTCCCGACGGCGCTCGGGCTCTCTGCTGGGGCGCTTTCTCCGCACGCTCTTTTGGCGGGGGCTCTTTCTCGGCGCCCTGCTCGCCGGGGGCGCCGCGCTCTGGTACGACTATCGGGCGAACCAGTACGACCTGGCCTTGGTCAAGGAAATCCCCGAACGCACCCTGGTCTACGATCGGCATGGACGATTGATGGGCCACGTCGCCGGGCACGGCGAAAACCGGGTCTCGGTGCCCGCCTCGCAGGTTTCCGAACATTTTATCAAGGCCCTCCTCGCCCGCGAGGACAACCGCTTCTACCAGCATAAGGGCATCGATTACTTCGGCGTTGCGCGGGCCATGGTGGCCAACCTGAAATCCGGCGGCATCGACCAGGGGGCCTCCACCATCACCATGCAGCTGGCGCGCAACACCTTCGGCATGAAAGAAATGTCCATCCAGCGCAAGCTGCTCGAGGCCGCCCTCGCCCGCCGCCTGGAGAAGGAATACTCCAAGGAGGAAATCCTCACCTGCTACATGAACCGGATTTATTTCGGATCCGGGCTCTACGGCGTGGAACGAGCCTCCCAGGGCTACTTCATGAAGCCGGCCGCCCAGCTCACCCTGGCGGAAAGTGCCATGCTCGTCGGCGTGATTCGCGGCCCCAGTTTGCTCAATCCCTTCCGCAGCGAGGAAAATGCCAAGGCCGTCCAGGCCGAGGTCCTGGATCGACTCGTCGCCTCCAAGGACATCACCCAGGCGGATGCCGAGCTGGCCCGGCGCCAGGTCATCGCCCTTCGTCCCCCGGCCCAGCGCCTCGCCACCGGCAGCTATCCCCTGCAGGCGGTCTTTGACCTGCTCGAAGACTACCTCGAGCCGCACCTCATCGAACGAGGGGGGCTGCGCATCCACACCACCCTCGATGCCGCGCTGCAGGAAGTCGCCCAGCGCTCCCTGGACCAGCACCTCACGGCCATCGAGAGCCGTCCCGGATACAAACATCCCACCCGTCGCGGGCATCGCGACGGCGGGCCCACCAAATACCTCCAGGGCTCGGTGATCACCCTCGACAACCGCGACGGCGGCATCGTGGCCCTCGTGGGGGGACGGGATTTCGGAGAGAGCGCCTTCAACCGCGCCTTCCAGGCCCGGCGCCAGGTCGGTTCGACTTTCAAGCCCTTTGTCTACGCCGTCGCCTTCCACCGCAGCGGCCTCTTGCCCGGAGCTTTCGTCAGCGATGATCCCGTGAGGTTCGCCGGCTGGTCGCCCAAAAACAGCGACGGCACCTTCACCGGCCTGCAGCCGGCGGCGATCGGCCTGATCCGCTCCCGCAACACCATGTCCGTGCGGGTGGGACAGATCGCCGGCATCGACCAGATCCGCGACCTCGCCCAGGCCCTGAAATTCGGGGAGATCCCCAAGTCCCCCGTCATTTCCCTGGGCGCCTTCGAGGCGACGCCCGTGACCCTCACGAGCGCCTTCTCCACCCTGGCTGCCAAGGGGGTCAATCTCTCTCCCTATCTGATTTCCCGGATCGAATACGCCGACGGCTCCCTGCTCTATGAGCACCAGCCCAGTGGGCGGCGCATCTTCTCGGAAGGGGTCGCCTGGATGACTTCGGACATCCTCGGCAAGGTCATGGATGAGGGCACCGCCACAGAGGCGCGCCGGGCCGGCTACACGGCCCCGGCCTACGGCAAGACCGGCACCACCAACGACTATCTCGATGCCTGGTTCGTGGGCTACACGGACAAGCTCACCACCGGCGTCTGGGTGGGGCTCGACCAGCCCAAGAAAATCATGGAGCGCGGCTATGGCAGCACCCTGGCCCTCCCTGTGTGGACCTCGGTGATGAAGGAAGCCGAAGGGAAGGGCTACGCCGCCGCCCGCATCGCCCCGCCAGCCGGCACGCGCGAATACACGCTCTGTCGGGAATGCGGCCAGCACCAAAGCATGCGCACCCGTCACCCCTACCGCATGGACCTGCCGCCGGATCTCGTCCCCCGCGGCAAGTGCCGGGGACACAGCGGCCTTTTCGCCGGCAAGGGCGAGGCCCTGCCCTTCCCCGTGCCCGGAGAATCCCCCAGCCTCGTGGCCGTCCCGCTTGAGGAGGGGGCTCCCCCACCCAGCTCGGGCGGCGGTGGCCTCGGGGGGGCCGTGCGCGGCCTCGGCCGGCTCATCTTCGGCGAATCGCGCCGCTGAGTCCGACGACTTCCTGCTCCAGAAAACCGCCCATCTGTGTATCGGTTTCCGCACCACCAGACTGTAGGCTAAAGAAATACGCTCGACAGAAGAGGGGGGCATTGCCATATTTCGCAAAATGGCCGCCCCCCACGCCAAGCGAGATCCCTTTTTCAGCCTCGTCCCCGAAGGTTCGCCCCACGAGGTCCAAGGGGAGCGGGAGGTGATGCTGCCGGGCATGGCCTTGGAGATCTTCGCCACGCGCAAGATCCGCCTGCAGCAATGGAACCTCCACAAGCTCATCGACCCCTATTGGCGGCTCTACTGTCCGGTGGAGGGGCGGGCCACCGTCCTCTGCGGCGAGACGGAAATGAACCTGCTGCCCGGGCGCCTCTACCTCATCCCCCCGCGCACGGTGATCAGTTCTCACAATCCCGTGCCCTTCACCAAGTGGTATGTCCATTTCATCCTCGGCCGCCCCGACCTTCGCTCGGTACCGGGCATATATGCCTGTCCCGTCGATGAACTGGCGGAGCGCTACCTCGACTCGCTTTCCCGCGCTCGGGGAGAGCCCTGCAACTGGGAGTCCGCGGCCTTGGTCATCCACGCCCTCGGCAAGCTCCCGCCCTATGCCTGGACCGATCAGAAACTCGATCCCCGGGTGCTCCGGGCGATGGAATTCCTCCAGGCCAACCTCTCCCGACGCATCACCGCCGAAGACGCCGCCCGGGCCGCGGGCGTCAGCGTGAGGAACCTCAACCACCTCTTCCGCTCGCAACTGCGCCTGGCCCCCATGACCGTGCTTCTCAGCTATCGCCTCGACCGGGCCTGCCACCTGCTCCGCCACACCGACCAGTCCATCGAGCAGGTCGCGGAGAACTGCGGCTTTCCCAACCGTTACTACTTCAGCCGGATGCTCAAACAACACCGCGGCGTTTCCCCCGCGGCCTACCGCAAGGGCCAACTCTACTGATGGATTCCTTCGTCCAAGGCTCCCCCCTGCACGGCCTTTGCCTGCTCGTCAGCCTGCTGGCGAGCCTGGGCCTGGGCATCCTGGCGCGCCACTTCGGCAAGCAGGAGCCGTGTCTTGCCCGGATCCGGCACTTTCTCATCGTCGGCAGCATCGCCTCCTGGCTGATGACCCAGATCGCCCCCTGGATCCAGGGCCAGTTCTCCTGGTCAGAATCTCTGCCCCTGCATTTCTGCAATCTCGCCAATTTGCTTGGCGCCTACGCTCTCGCGACCCGTCACCGGCTTTCCCAGGCGCTCATGTATTTTTGGACGCTCTCGCTCTGCCTCTGGGCCTTTCTCACCCCTTCCCTGCACACCGGACCCGCCACCCTCGGCTTCTGGGTGTTTTGGATCTACCACCTCTTCATCCCCCTGGACACCGTCTGGATCCTGGTGGCGGACGGCTTCCGCCCCCGCTGGCGCGACTGGCGCCAGGCCGTTCTCGTCACCTGGCTCTTCGCCGGCGTCCTCGCTTTGGTCGATGCCTTCACCGGGTGGAACTACGGCTTTGTCGGACCCAGCACCCCCAGCCAGCGCACCCTGCTCGATTTCCTCGGCCCCTACCCACTCCGCCTCCTCTGGATGGGCCTGATCGGTTCCGCCCTCTTCGCCCTCTGTGTCCTCCCCTGGTGGCGACGCCCCAAATCCTGACATCCCCACTACGAGCCCCTCCTTCTGGACCGGCCCTCTGGACCGCCCCGCCCTGAGGCGGCGGGCGGTTCCCCTCTTGCAAGCCTCCCTCGCCCTCGTAGAGTGCCCATCGACCAGGCCCCACCCAGCATGTCCGAGAGCGCCGGCCCCCTTCCCAGTCCCGTCTTGCGTCTCTACGATCCCAAGGCGGGCGCCTCCGCCCTGGTGATCCGCCCCCGTGGGGACCTCGACGATTTCGCCCTCCCGCAGAAGGGGAACACCTTCACCATCCTCTGGGTGGAGGAGGGCCGGGGACTCGCCCACGCCGACCTGCGCAGTTTCCTCTTCGAGAGTCCCGCCCTCCTCTTCTTCAATCCCTACCAAAGCTTCTATCTCGAGGGCGATGGTCCCCTGAGAGGCCGGGTGCTGCAATTCCACGCCAATTTCTTCTGCATCGAAACCCACCACGACGAGGTCGGCTGCAATGGCATTCTCTTCAATGACCTCTACGGCCTTCCCTTGGTCGACCCCAGCGAGGAGCTCGAGGAACTACTCGCCCTGCATTCCCAGATCGAGGCCGAACTGGACCAGGCCGGCCTGGCTCGATCGGAAATGCTCGTCGCCTACCTGAAGATCTTCCTCATCCGGGCCACCCGCCTCAAGCGGCGCCAGCAGGGCGAAAGCCCGCAGGGCGCCTCGCCGGAGATCCCGGAACCCCTCGCGGCCTTCCTCGAGTTGCTCGAGGCCAACTATCTCTCCCCCATGCGGCCGGCCGACTACGCCGAGAAGCTCAAGGTGCGGCTAAAGACCCTCACTCGCTGGACCAAGAGCCACTACGGGCGATCTGTCGGCGAGCTGATCCGCGAGCGGAAGCTGCAGCACGCCAAGTGGCACCTTCTCCACAGTCGGAAGCCGGTGAAGCAGATCGCCTGGGAGGCCGGCTTTGCCGACGAATATTACTTCAGTCGCCTCTTCAAGCGGGCCATGGGCCTCTCCCCCACCCAGTTCCGCGCCCTGGAAACGCGCATCCGTCAGGGGCGCAATTTGTCCATGTGATTGGGCCTTTGCTCCATTCCCCGTCCGCCCTCTCCAAGGGACCTTGGACGGATGAAGTACCTCGAAAAAGCTGCCCATCTCGCTGCCAATGCCGACCGGATCGGCCTCACCCTTACCCGCATCGGCGTCATGATCGTCCTCCTTTGGATCGGGGGACTGAAGATCTTCAAATACGAGGCGGACGGCATCGTGCCCTTCGTCGCCAACAGCCCCTTCATGAGCTTCTTTTACGCGCATCCCGCGCCGGACTACAAGAAGCACATGAATCCCGAGGGGGCCCTCGTCCCCGAGAACCGGGCCTGGCACGAAAGCAACCACACCTACGCCTTCTCCTACGGCTTGGGGGCGGTGATCGTGCTCTATGGCATTCTCCTCGGCCTGCATCCCTGGAGGCCGGGACTGGCCGCCATCGGCGGCTTCCTCGTGGTGGTCATGGCCTGCGTGACCCTCTCCTTCCTCATCACCACGCCGGAATGCTGGGTGCCCGACCTCGGCGACAGCGAACACGGCTTTCCCTACCTGAGCGGCCGGGGCCGCCTGGTCATCAAGGATGCCATCATGTTAGGCGCCGGCGTGGTGCTGATGGCCCAGTCGGCCCGCTCCTGGTTGCAGCGCCGCGAGGCCCGTTCCTGAAACGGCGTTTTCCCGATCCCACAGGCTCGGCCGGACGGATTTCCCCGGAGACGAGCCTCTTCAAAAAGGGCAGCGGCCTCTCCCGGAGTCGGGAGAGGCCGCTGCAGTTTGGAAGAGCCTGGGTTCGCCGGAATCGGCGAGATCAGGACGCTCAGGGCGCGGTCACGCCCTCGAGTTTGGCCTGTTCGGTGTCGATGACCTGGCGGCGCAAGTTGGTGCCGGTGCGCTTGGCCCACCAGAGCACGATGGGCGAGGCGATGAAGAGGGTGGAGTAAACCCCCGTGATCATCCCGATCAGTAGCGTCACGGAGAAGCTCCGCAGCCCCGGCCCCCCGAAGACGCAGAGCACGATCACCGTGAAGAGCGTGGTGGCACTGGTCAGGATGGTCCGACCCAGGGTCTGGTTGAGCGCCAGGTTGATGAGCTCGCGCACATCCCCGCGCTTGGTCTGCAGGGACTCGCGAACGCGGTCGAATATGACGATGGTGTCGTTCAGCGAGTAGCCCGCGATGGTGAGCAAGGCGCCGACGGTGATGAGGGACAGCTCCTGGCCCAGCAGGCTCGCAATCCCCAGCGCCACGACCACGTCGTGGAAGAGCGCGGCAATGGCCCCGAGGGCGAAGGCGAACTCGTAACGCAGGGTCACGTAGATCAGAATCCCCAACATGCCGAGGGCGAGGGCCAGGGCCGAGTTGATGAGCATGGATTTGCCCACCGCCGAGCCCACCGAGCTGACCGTGGTGTCCTTCAGGTCGATTCCAAGATCGCTGGCAAGATGCTCCAGGGCTTTGTCCGCGGTTCCCGTGGGAATGCGCACGAGGTAGAAGACCCCATCATCCCCCATGGATCTCTGTTCCTGCACGATGGGCTCCGCGCCGAGATCCAGCTTCTGCAGCGATTCGCTGAGGCGGGTCGTGGAGAGGTTTTCCGCCGTGCGGATCGTCAGGGAATCCCCCCCCTTCAGTTCCACGCCCCGGGGATCCTTGACGAGGACGACGAGGATGGAGAGAACGGTCAGTGCCAACGACCCGATCAGCCAGGGGCGAGCGACGCCCAGGAAGTCAAAGGAACGGCTGGGGATGAAGTTGAGGAAGGTCAGCTTGGTGAAGAACTTGGCGTTCATCACCCATTGGAAACAGATCCGGCTCACCACGAGGGCGGCGAAAAGCGTGCCGAAAATCCCGATGACCAGGGTCACCGCGAATCCCTTCACCGTTCCGTCGGCCACGTAAAAGAGAATGATGGCAGTGATCAGGGTCGTGAGGTTCGAGTCCATGATGGACCAGAAGGCCCGCTCGTAGGCCAACTCGATGGCCAGTTTCAGCGACTTGCCCGCGGCCATCTCCTCGCGAAGCCGCTCGTAGATGATCACGTTGGCGTCGATGGCCATGCCGATCGTCAGGATGATCCCCGCGATTCCCGGGAGAGTCAGGGTGAACCCGAAGAGGGCCATGGTGCCAAAGACAATGGCCACGATGGAGGAGAGCCCCACCAGGGCCACGAGGCCCGCAAAGCGGTAATAGACGAGCATGAAGAGCAAGACCAGGCCAAGCCCCCAGACGCCCGAGAGGATCCCCTGCTTCACGGCCGCTTCCCCCATGGTGGGAGAGATGTAGTTCGAAAACTCGATCTCGATGGGGTTCTCCAGCGGGTTTTCCAGAGCGGAGGCCAGGGCCAGGGCTTCCTCCTGCGTGAAGCTCCCGGTGATGGAACAACCGTCGGCAAAAGGCTCCTGAATGACCGGGGACGAAAGGATCACATCGTCGAGAATAATGGCCAAGGGTTGCCCTTGGTTCGCCCGGGTGAGCGGCCCCATGATCTTGGCGCCCTCGGAGGTGAAGCCCACGCTGATGGAATGGCCCTTGTCGATGAACTGGTAGGCCGCGCGGGAGACGTGCTTGCCTTCCATGTCGCGCTTGATCTTGACCAGCCCGTAACGGGTCGGGAGGACATTGCCGTCTTTGTCCTTTTCCTCGGCGTAAGGCAGCGCCTCATAGCCGGGAATGACCTGGGCGCCCTCGGCCACCTGGGCGGCGAGGGCGAAGCTCTGGGGATGCAGAATGGAGAAGGAAAGGTGCGCCACCTGCTCCAGCGTATCTTCAATATTCTGGAGATTCTCTTGTTCCACGCCGGGCAACTGGAGGAAGATCCCGTCCTTGCCCGAGGGAGCGATGAGGATGTCGGCGGTGCCCAGGGCATTGAGGCGCTGGGTCAGGACCTTGATGGCCTGATCCTGCGTGTGCGGGGTCACCTCGCGGCCCTCGGCCGGGCGGATCTTGATCTCCATGGAGACCCCGCCGGCCAACTCGATGCCCTTCTCCATGCCCAGGGTCTGAAAGAGCCAGACACTGGCACCGGCCACGAATACGGAGAGAATCGTGCCGAGGATGCGCTTCCGTCGCACATTCTCCGCAGCGAAATAGCTCACAAAGAGACCCAGCAAGCCCAGGCCGATCAGGAAGGCCCACCCCGCGGGGATGCCCTGTTTGGCCGCCGCATCCGGCTTGGCCCCAGCGGCGGGCGCCGTGGCCGGCACCGTCTCAATGGCCTGGTCCACGGGAGAAGATTCGGCAGGCCCGGGAGCGGGAGCGGGACTTTCCGAAGCCGGGGCGGCTTCCTTGGCGGCCTCCACCGGTGCGGCCGGAGCCGCGGGCGCCTCGGCCGTCGTCTGGGGCGCCGCCGCAGCCTCGGGGGCGCTGGGCGCCGGGGCGGGCGCCGGATTTTCCGTCGGAGTGGGAGCCTTGGCGTCTTGAGCCTTGTCTTCTTGCGCTTGCATGAGAGGGGCGGGCGCGCGGTGACGCCCGATCAGGGTTGAAAGGTTTCAGTGAACACGGCGGCGGAAATCATTCTTCCGCGCCGTCCTTGCCCTTGCTTTCGGTCACGCTGGCGATGGCGCTGCGATCAAACTTGATGCTGATCCCCTCGGCGACTTTCAGCGAGACCGTCTTGTCCGTGAGGCCGGAAATGAGACCGTGGACGCCGCCGATGGTGACCACCTTGTCGCCCACCCGGAGGTTGTTGCGCATCGCCTCCTGCGCCTTCTGGGCCTTCCGCTGGGGACGGATCAGCACGAAGTAGAACATCACCATGATCAGGATCATGGGGACGAACATGGACATGCCGCCTCCGGCGGGAACGGGTTCTTGGGCGAGTAGGGCTGGGAGGGGCATCATAGATGGGTGTTTTCAGGATCGGATGAACAGGGACAAAACGCGTTGGTCAATCAGCCGTGAGGTTTTCCCGCGCGGTAGCGGCGGACGAATCCATCCCGGAAATCGGCAAACGAGCCGTCCTCAATAGCACGCCGGGCCCGCTTCATCAAGTGCAGATAGAAGGCGAGGTTGTGCAGGGTCAGCAGCCGCAAACCGAGGATCTCATCACATTTCACCAAATGCCTCAGGTATCCCAGGGTGAAGCCCTCGCAGAGGGGGTGGGTCTCCCCCGGAGGCGCGAGGAGCTCGCGCGAGTGCGTCCACTTCGCATTGCGCAGGTGGATGGGCCCGTCCAGGGTGTAGGCCGTGCCGTTCCGCGCCACCCGGGTGGGCAGAACGCAATCAAAGAGGTCGATGCCTCGGGAAATGAGCTCGAGCAGCTGGTCCGGCTGGCCCAGGCCCATGGCGTAGCGCGGCTTGTCGGCCGGCAGGATCGGCGCCGCCGTCTCCACGGCCTTGAGCATCTCGGGAATGGGTTCGCCCACGGAGAGACCGCCGATGGCGTAGCCGTCGAAGTCGAGGGCGACGAGATCGCGGGCGGCTTTTTCCCGGAGATCGGGATAGCAGGCCCCCTGCACGATGCCAAAGTACTGCTGTCCCGGAGGCCTTTGAGCCTCGACCCATTCCCGGGCCCGCACCGCCCAGCGCTGCGTCAGGCCTAGGGACTTTTCCGCGTAGGCCCGCTCGCAGGGATAGGGAGGGCATTCATCCAGGATCATGCAGATGTCGCTGCCGATGTGGCGCTGGATGTCGAGCACGGATTCGGGCGTCAGGAAGACGGGACTCCCGTCCAGATGGCTTTGGAAACGCACCCCCTCCTCGTCGAGTCGGCGCAGCTTGGAGAGGGAAAAAACCTGGTAGCCGCCGGAATCCGTCAGGATGGGGCGATCCCAGCGCATGAACTCATGCAACCCGCCGAAACGGTCGAGGACCTCGGTCCCCGGACGCAGGTAGAGATGGTAGGTGTTGCCCAGCAGTATGCGGCAATCGAGATGGGGATCGGTCAGTTCGGCGGGGTGCACCGACTTCACCGTCCCCCGGGTCCCCACGGGCATGAAGCAGGGCGTCTCCACCTCCCCATGGGCCAGGGACAGTCGCCCGCGCCGCGCGGCCGTTTGGGAGTCGGTGTGAAGCAGGGTAAACATCAATCGTTGTTGCAGGGAGCAGGCCCTCCAGCGGGAGTCCGGAGGCGGAGGGGAGCAATAACACGAATTGACGGGGAATCCAGCCGGAATGGGCCTAGCCGGTCCCGCAATGGGCCCCTCACAAAGCGATCCCCCGCCCCTCCCGATCCGACCGTCTCGGTTTCCTGCCGAGCTGCCCTCTTCGCAGCTCGCCTAAGCCATGGAAAAGCGCCGCCGAGGCCACAAGCCGAAGCGCATCCGGCAGAAGGCCAGGCCATCATGGCAAATTGAGATTCCCATCAGAGGATGGTCTTCCTATAATGCCCCATCATGAAGGCGATTGCGTTTCTACTCATGGGCCTGCCTAGCATGATCAGATAGCGGGCGGAACAAGCACTGCTGGAGTCGGGTAGCCCGCCAATTCACGCCCCAGCCCCCTACCCCCTCCATGACCAAAGCGAAAATTTTCATCGGGCTCCTCGTCTGTTTTGCCGTCGCCTTCACCGCGGCCACGCTGGGCTCGATCGCCTCGATTCGGGCGGCAGAGTTCTACCAGCAGCTCAGCCGCCCCTCCTGGGCCCCACCAGGCCGCGTCTTTGGCCCCGTCTGGACGCTCCTGTATTGCGCCATGGCACTTGCCTCCTGGCTCGTTTGGAAAACAAACTCACCGCAGCGATCCGGCGCCCTGGCGGCTTACCTGCTGCAACTGGCCCTGAATGCCCTTTGGTCCTGGCTATTCTTCGCCTGGCGCCTGGGCCAGTGGGCCTTCATCGAGGTCCTCGTCCTGTGGATCGCCATTGCCCTGACCATGATCCTCTTTTGGCGCATCCATCGTCTCGCGGCGCTCTTGCTTCTCCCCTACTTTCTGTGGGTTACCTACGCCTCCTGCCTCACCTATGCCGTCTGGAGGCAGAACCCGGATCTCCTCTCCTGATTTTCCCATGCCTCCCAGGAGGTCCCTTAGCCCCCCCAGCTTCAGCTTCCCCCCACCCATGAAAACGTCAGAAGAGATCGCCCGCCGCTGGTTCAACGAGGTATGGAACCAACGAAGCCTACCCCTCATCCGGGAGCTGATGGCTCCAGAGGCCGTGGGGCATATCGAGGGGCCCACGCCCACCATCGTCGGGCACGATCAGTTTATTCAATTTCAGGAGAGGCTGCTGGCCGCCCTGCCCGACGTGGAAGTCACCATCTTGAAGTTGCTTGCGGAGGACTCGGATGCCTGTGTCCTCTGGCAGGCCCAGGCACATGGAGGAACCCTCCGTTTTCGCGGCACCACCTGGCTGACCGTCAGAGATGGCAGGATCGTCGAGGGGTGGGATTGCTGGGATCATGGCAGCGTCAGCGCCCGCCTGACCCAGCTTGCCCAGGATCCCCATTCAGAGGACCCGACCCGTCGTTAGGCCTGCCCGGAATCGCCCTCCCGAGAGCGGGTCCAGGGCGGACAGACCGACGAAAGGGGGCCGCACCGAGGAAGAACGCCGAGCCGCCAATCTCTGGACATTCCTGCTCGCCTTGTTAGTCTGAACTCATGCCGACACCGCCGACCTCGCACCGCCGCCTCCTTGATTGGGTCTCCGAGATCGCCGCGCTGTGTCGCCCCGCGGCCATCCACTGGTGCGAGGGCTCGGACGAGGAATGGCACCAGCTCTGCCGGGAGCTCGTGGAGCGAGGCACCTTCCGGCAACTCAATCCCGAGAAGCGCCCCAACAGCTACCTGGCCTGCTCCGATCCCTCCGACGTGGCCCGCGTGGAGGACCGCACCTTCATCTGCAGTCGCCAGGAATCCGACGCCGGCCCCACCAATCACTGGCGTCCCCCGGGAGAGATGCGAGCGACCCTGCGGACGCTCTTTGAGGGCTGCATGGAGGGGCGCACCCTTTACGTCATCCCCTTCTGCATGGGGCCCCTCGATTCTCCTTACGCTGTCTCCGGCGTCGAGCTGAGCGACTCCGCCTATGTCGCCGTGAGCATGAAGATCATGACCCGCATGGGACGCCCCGCCCTGGAGCGGCTCGGCGAGGACGGCGCCTTCGTGCCTTGTGTCCACTCGGTGGGCGCCCCCCTGTCCCCAGGTCAGGCCGACGTGCCCTGGCCCTGCAATCCTAACAAATACATCGTCCACTTCCCCGAGGACCGCGAGATCTGGAGCTACGGCAGCGGCTACGGCGGCAACGCCCTCCTCGGAAAGAAGTGCCTGGCCCTGCGCATCGCCTCGGTCATGGCCCGCGAGGAGGGCTGGATGGCGGAGCACATGCTCATCAGCGGGGTGGAAAATCCCGAGGGCGAAAAGCACTACCTCGCCGCGGCCTTCCCCAGCGCCTGCGGCAAGACCAACTTCGCCATGCTCATTCCACCGCCGGCATACCGGGAGCAGGGCTGGAAGGTGACCACCGTGGGCGACGACATCGCTTGGCTGCGTCCGGGTCGGGATGGCCGGCTCCGGGCCATCAATCCCGAGGCGGGCTACTTCGGCGTCGCCCCGGGCACCTCGCCCCAGTCGAATCCCAACGCCATGGCGGCGATGAGCCGCAACACCATCTTCACCAACGTCGCGCTCACCCCCGATGGAGATGTCTGGTGGGAGGGGCTCACGGAAACTCCACCCGAGGGGCTCATCGACTGGAAGGGCCAGCCCTGGACACCCGACTCGGGGCATCCCGCGGCGCATCCCAACTCGCGCTTCACCTGCCCGGCCGCTCAATGCCCCTCCATCGATCCGGACTGGGAGCATCCCGAAGGCGTCCCCATCGACGCCATTGTCTTCGGCGGACGCCGCGCCACCACCATGCCGCTCGTCTTCCAGGCCTTCAACTGGGTCCACGGCGTCTACCTCGGCGCCAATCTCGGTTCCGAGACCACCGCGGCCGCCGAGGGGGCGGTGGGCCGCATCCGTCACGATCCCTTCGCCATGCTCCCCTTCTGCGGTTACAACATGGGCGACTACTTTGCCCATTGGCTGGAGATGCGGAAACGCATCCCCGAGCTCCCGCGGATATTCCACGTCAACTGGTTCCGCAAGGGGGCCGACGGCGCCTATCTCTGGCCCGGCTTTCGCGAGAACATGCGCGTCCTCGAATGGATCTTCGACCGCATCCGGGGACAGGGGCGCGGTCACGAGTCCTGCCTGGGCTGGGTGCCCCGCCATGGCGAGTTGAACTTCACCGGCCTCGACTTCAGCGAGGCGCAGTTTGCCGAGCTGATGCGCGTCAACCCTGAAGAGATTCGCCAGGAATTGCTCTCCCAATCCGAGCTTTACCTGCGTCTCTACGACAACCTCCCCAAGGAACTGATCTTCCAGCGCGAGCTCCTCGCCGGGCGGGTTTGATCCCCCCCTTAGGCCGCACAGGGACAGGCGATATCTGGTATTTCTGACCCGTTCAAGCTAGTGGTCCCGGACGGGATGCCTCAGGCCCCATTCAGTTTTGCAGAAGTGATTCCTGGCTGAGCTTGAATGCCTCCAGTCCCACTCCAA
>CAZKGI010000061.1:0-3516 GCA_964552315.1 uncultured Akkermansia sp.
AAGTGCAGGTTGCTCGCCTTCATGCCCCGGAAGGACAGCCACGCTCCGTAGAGCCGGGTGCGCTGGCCATCCATCCACACCCAGCGACCGGGCAGCTTCGAGAGCAGTTCCCGTCCGTGGACATGGACGCACAGGGCGGCGGCGCGGGTGTCGCTCATGGGACCGGCGGGCAGCTTCCGACCGTGCCCGCCGACGAGGCGGCGCAGGGCTTGGTCGTAGGCTCCCCACGTTCCGTTCTGGAACACGACCGACTTGGCCGATCCGAAGAGATCGGTCTCGGCCGCGCGGGTCACCGGGAAGGGGTGGCAGAGGTCCGCATCGACCCCGCCCACGCTGGCCCAGCGGAAGTGGATCACGATCTCATCGGGCAGCTCCGGAAGGAGCGCCTCAAGGTCGTCGGGTTCGAGGATTCTTCATCCAGCGGACACGTCCGCCTTCCCGCCACGCCACGCCCGCTCTGTGCGGGTTGACGGCATGGCAGGCGTCGAGGACGGCCCGGTCGGGGCGCACGGTTTCATCGGGGCACACAAGGATCACACACATGGTATTCTGGTTTCGTTAGGGTTCAGGGGTCAGGGATTCGGGTATCGGGTGGAGAGGAAAGGGAGCGGTCCCGCCGCCCTCAGAGGGAGGCGTCGGGGTAGCGCTCGTCGAAGCGCTTGCAGAGGCGCTGCGCTTCCTTGCGCATGGTGGAGAACTCGGCGTGCAGGGGACCGAAGAGGCCGAGGGCAACGGGGCGCTTGGACCCGGCCCAGCCGAGGTAATCGTGGAGGTAGCGCAGGGCGGAGACGGCGGTGGCGGTGCGCTTGATCTGCGCCTTGTTCTTGGTGAACCCGCCGAGGACGCGGACCTCGTGGGCGCGGCGGCAAAGCCCGAGCACCGTGCCAAGGTGATGGAGGAGCTTCTTCGCGTTGAGCGTTCCGGCGAAGACGCGGAACTCCACCACTCCGACGTAGCGTCCGTCGGCGTCGCGCTTGAAGGCCTTGCGGAAATTCACCATGCCGCGTCCGCACTGCTCGGCGCACTCGGCTTTGACCCGCTCTTCCTCGGTGGTGACGAGGCGGCGCATCTTGGAACCGGTGTCCTCGAAGAGCGGGTGGCTGTAGTGGTTGAGATGGCGTCCGGTCCCGGTCTGGCCGTAGAGGCTGCGGGCGTGCCAGCGGCTGATGTGGGCGAGTTTGCGGATGAACTCGCTCACCGCGCGGGGATCGTCCGTGCCGATCACGCTCTCGATGCCCACGGTGATATGGCAGCCGCAGGATTCGTTGACCGTGGCCCCGATGGCATGGGTGAAGTCCACGAAGCGCAGGAGGTTCTCGACGCCCTCGTCTCCGTGGAGAATGGGGGACACGAATTCGCAGGGCATCTGGCCCGCGTCGCAGCGGATGGAGCCATCGCGCTCGGCTTTCCATCGGCTCCCTTGGAAGGTGGGAGCGTTGACGGGCAGGGTGGTCCCGGCGTGGATGCCGACGTGGACCGCCTGCCCGCCGTGGTAGTGGCCGACCTGGACACCGGCGGAGACGGGGAGGCGGGTTTCGAGTTCAATTCCCCAGCGGATCTGGGTGGCGAGGTAATCTTGGCACTTCTTCAGTTTCATGAGGTTCAATGGGTTAGGATGTCCTTGACCCCATGAGCCTCTTCACCGTGCCGCGTGGTGTCGCGCCGTTGTGGCGACGGGAAACTGCCACGCGGAAAGGCGCGGCGAGCCAGTCCGAAGTCGGCCGCCGGGAATGTCCGGTTGACCGATCCCTCCCGCGATGCGTGGATGCGCGCGCCGATTCCAAACCCACGCCCATCCTGTCGTCTGACATGTCCTCCGAACTCTCCCGCCTCTATGATCTTGCCGATGAACTGAATTGCCTCGGCCCCTGGAATTGGATGGACGAAGTGCAGCTCATCGCCCTGCGTCATCCCACGTCCGGCGAAATGGCCTACCTCAGCGTCATGGGTGCCGCCGGGGAACACCGCAGCCTGACGCTCTATCTGGGGGAGGAAGCCCTCCACCGCTTCAACCTCATCCACGAGGCCGAGTTCATGGATATCAAGCTGTCCGAAGCGGATCTCACCGGCCTGATCCTCGAGGCACGCCAGTTGCAGGTTTCTTTCGAAACGCGCCGAACTCTGGAAAAGGCGGATCTCGACCAGATCAAGAAGCTCGGACGGAAATACCGGGGTGAAGAGTGGCCGATGTTCCGATCCTTCCGTTCGGGAAGGGCTCCCGGCCCGGTCGATGACCTGGAGATCGACTGGCTCATCCACGGCCTGACCCAGATCCTCGACGTCGCCCCGAGACTCGCCAGCGGCGCGGTTGAGGATTCGAGAAGCACACCCCGCTTCCAGATTCTGGGGCGGGAACGCGACACGTCGGGACAATGGCGGGACTTCTGGATCGACTTCGACGACAGCCTCCACGATTTCCCCTCACTGGAATGCGATTCTGAACTCATCCGATCGGTCCTTTCCCTTCCAAAGAGAGGCGAACTGCAGGTCGCCTTTGAACTCCTGCCCGTGCCCATTGGTCCCCGCTTCGGTGAGCGGACATTTCCCTACATGCTCTTGTGCGTGGACTCCGCGTCGGGTTCGATCAGCGGCATGGAGATGCTCACCGTGGAAGATTCGTCGTACCCGGAATTGATCGCGAGCGTCCCCGACACCCTGCTCCGGCTTTGGGAACGAACCGGAGCGAGGCCTTCCGCGGTGCGGGCCACCAGTTTGCGGACCTGCCTCTTGCTCGGGGGATTGGCGGAGGCACTCGAGACTCCGGTATACCGCCACGACACCCTGCCTGCCCTCGATGCCGCACTCCGGAGCATGAAACAGGCGTTCCTCAGATGACGCTGTAGTCACGCTTGGGGCTCCGTGGAATCTCGCACGAGCAGAGGATCCGTGGCCGGTTCGGATTTCAGCTTGTAAGCACTTCCCCTGGCAGGAGAGAAAGGTCGTAACGCTACGGCCCCCCTTCACACCAGTTCATCGAACAACCCCGGCTGAAACGGCTCCAGCGCCTCCTGTTCGGCCTTGAAGAAGTCCTTCTTCGTCTTGCCTCGCTTCCGTCCCTCCCGCGTGTGGCAGTCGTAGGCGTAGCCGGGGATGGGAACGTAGTCCTCCGCCTCGCGAAGTTCTGTGGCCAGTTCCTCGGGATCGAGTCCGGCGTTCTGGTCGTAGACGAAGTTCTGCAAGTGGTCAGCGTCCCGGCTCTTCTTGGCCTGGCAAAGCAGGATCACCGCCTTGGAGATGAAGATGCGCCCCCGGTGCTGCTTGGCGGGCAGTCCCTCGTTCACGACAAGGTAGGCGTCGTGGAGCGCCTTCACTTCGGCGGTGAGGATGCCCCAGCAGTCCTCCGCGCTCACGGTGAGGAGCCGCTTCCAACAATACTTGCCGAAGCCGCTCTCCCAGAGCTCCAACGCCCAGTAGCCGGCGAGCCTGGCGTCGGCCCGGCGGATCGCTTTCTGCATCGCCGAGGACACCTCGCTGAACTGGTAGCCGCGCTTGGTGCGGAGGTTCATGGGATCGTTG
>CAZKGI010000061.1:3616-6098 GCA_964552315.1 uncultured Akkermansia sp.
TCATCGGGGATGGTCACCGTTTCGGGCAGCGGGATGGCGGCGTAGTCAGCCTTTTCGCTTTCCGGAACGACGAGCGTCGCGCTGGGGAAGAGCTTGTGGCTGGTCATCGTTCGCGCCCGGCTGCGGCTCAGGATCACCAGCCTCAGCGAGAGCGGCCGGAGTTCCGGCCACGGGTCCGCCGATGCCGGCGGCGGCGCGCTGGCAGAGTTGGAGCAGTCGTTTTCCATGTAAAACCCTTCCGATCCCGATCTTCTTCGTGGTCCGGGTGATCGAGTAGTCGACCTCGCGCACGCCCATGAGTTGGAGCGCCAGCATCCAGTCGCGCAGGTCGTGGAACATGAAGACGAGGTAGTCGTGATGCTCGAAAGCCTGGCACTCCATGCGCGGGATCGGCTCCAGCTCGTCTTCGGGATCGTCGTCCTCGAAAAGCTTGCGGATCTCGTCCTCCATAAAACCGGTCAGTTCGAGATCGAAGGCGGGATCGGCCTCCTCGATCTGCCGGATGAGCCGACGCAGTTCGTCCTCGTCAAGTTCGGCCAGTTCCGCGAGGCGGTTGTCGGCGAGCAGGTCGGCGAGTTCCTCGGCCTCCGAGCCGTAGTCCTGCTCGTCCACCGGGACGGTTTCGCAGCCCAGCAGCAGGGCGGCTTCGAGCCGGCCGTGGCCGCGCACGACGAGGCCACTGCGTTTCGAGACGGTGATGGGATTGCGCCAGCCCTGGTCCTGGATGATCGAGGCAAGCAACTGGATCTGGTGCGCGCTGTGCCGGTTCGGGTTGGCCGGGTTCGGCTTCAACCCGTTGGGATCGGCGAGGGCGGTGTGGGCGCAATGGACTGGGATGCTCACACAGCGCATGGGCTGTCAACGCAAGGCGAAATGAGATGCGAAACCGGCATCAGGGGGCAGAGTCTCCGGCGATGCCGATTGTCATCCATGCCTCCCGCGAGTTTGCGAAACGATACCGCTGCCAACTGAGCTTGCCCGGCGAGAAGGTGGCGCAGGCAGGACGGCTCGATTCCTGGAGCGCTCACTTCGTCCGGGTCGGAAGGATTCCGCTCGTTGTGATGATGAACGACGCCACGCTCTGGGCGATCCTGATTCCCGCGACCGGATTGACGACCCTCGAAAAGCTGCTGCCCCTATTCCTGATGCGCGTGGCCGAGACATGGGCAGCTCATGGCGCTGCCTTCGATCCCGTGAATCAGAGTGTGGCCTTCTTCCCCAGGAGCAATCGGTCCCTGATCGGATCCATGAACGAGGCCATCTTCCACATTCGGTGCGAGGAAGAAATGGCGCGGGATGGAGGCCGCCCAATGGACTGGACCCAGATGGAGGCCCGACTCAACCGGATGCCCTACGGGGCGATGAAATACGCCTATCCCCGGGAAATGCTGGCTACCGCCCTCGCCCAAGACGGTTGACGATGGCCCCGGGCAAGATGGAATCCGTCCTGCCTCCCGAAGTCGCCCGCAAGCTCCTCCACAAGGATCTCGCCAACCTGGTCAAGCGCGTCCACGAGGGCAAGAAGCTGACGAGGGCCGAACGCACCATGCTGCAAAACCTGGCCGGAGCGTCGGCCGGGAACGAAGGACCCACCCACGCCCGCAACTTCGTCGAGCTGGCCGAAATCCTTGGGGTGAGCCGTCAGGCGCTCGGGCACTGGCGACGACGCAGGGACGCCCCCAAGGCCGCCGCCAACGGACTGCACGAGGTGGCGGCGTGGCGGGAGTTCATGGCCCGCCACCACTTGAAGGGAGCGGAGGCACCGGTCACCGACGAGGAAGCGAGCCTCAAGGCGCGAAAGCTCCTGGCCGAGGTCGAGGAGCGCGAGCTGCGCGTGGCGGTGAAGAAGGAGCTCTACGTGCCGCTCGACGTGGTCAAGCACGAGTGGACCACCCGCGTGGGCCGGGCCGTGAACCTGTTGCGCAACAAGTTCGAATGCGAATTGCCGCCCATCCTCTCCGGCCTCGACGCGGTCGGCATCCAGGAGGAGTGCCGCAAGGGCATCGACGAGGTGATGGCCATCCTGCACGCCGGCGAGGATGAACCTTGAACTGATCGGCGAGGTCTGGCGGGCCGCCTGGAAACCGCCCGACCGGCGGCCTCCCTGGGCCTGGGCCGAGGAACACGTCCACGCGATTCCCTATTCGCCGGTGCCGGGCCGTTTCCGGTCGGACAACTCGCCCTGGCTGAAGGAACCGCTCGAAGCGCTGGTCGATCCTCGCGTCCGGGTCGTTTCCGTGGTCGCGTCGATCCAGTCCTCCAAGACCACCATCGGCGAACTCGGACTCTGCTACATCATCGCCAACCTGCCGGGCCCCACGCTCTGGCTCGACCAGACCGACGACGACGCCCGCGACCAAGCCGAAAGCCGCCTCGGTCCGATCTTCGAGGAATGCCCTCCGGTGAAGGCGCTCTTCCCGAACAACCGCCACCGGATGAAGACGGCCACCAAGCACTTCTCCAACGGCATGACCCTCTGGGT
>CAZKGI010000061.1:6198-13941 GCA_964552315.1 uncultured Akkermansia sp.
GCCACCGGATGAAGACGGCCACCAAGCACTTCTCCAACGGCATGACCCTCTGGGTGCTCGGCGCCAACAACAAGACCAACCTCCAGCGCCGCTCGATCCGCTGGCTCATCATGGACGAATCATGGCGGGCACCGGCCGGGCACATGGCTGAAGCCGAGGCTCGCGTGACCGCCTTCGGTTGGCTCGGCAAATGTTTGTTCCTCAGTCAGGGCGGCGAGGAATACGACGACACCCACCGCAAGTTCGAGACCACCGACCAGCGCGAGTGGACCTTCCAATGTCCGGAGTGCGAGCTGCGCCAGCCCTGGAAATGGGAGAACGTGGAATGGAGCAAGGACGCCCGCGACGAGACCGGCGAATGGGATTTTTCCCTGGTCCGCGCCTCCGCCTCGCTCCGCTGCGAGGGCTGCGGCCAGCAGTTCGAGGACAGCGACCGGACCCGACGACGCCTCAACGCCACGGGCCGCTACGTTGTTCAAAACCCGAACGCCTCGCCCGAGAACGTCGGCTTCCACTGGAACGCCCTCTGCGCGATGAGCTGGGGACGGCTCGCCGAACTCTATCTGCGGGCAAAGCAGGCGGCGCGCATGGGCGACCTGGAGTTGCTCAAAATCTTCTACCAGAAACGCCTCGCCCTGCCCTGGCGGGATTTCGTGGACGACTTCCGTCTGGAGTTCGAGCCGAGCGGCTACCGCCTCGGGGAATCGTGGGAACAGGAGGCCGCCCTCGACGCGAAGGGGCGTGTCCTCGAACCGCCCTTCGATCCCGAGGAGGCGGCGGCTCCGCTGCGCATCCTCACGGTGGACTGCCAGATGGATCACCTCTTTGCTGTGGCGCGGAGTTGGGCGGCGGACGGATCCTCGCGCCTGCTCTGGAATGAACGCCTCCTCACCTGGGATGACGTCGACGAGTTGCAGGAACGCTTCGGCATTCACTCGAACCTCGTCTTCGTCGATGCCGGCCACGCCACCTACGACGTCTATCGCGAGTGCGCCAAGCGCGGCTGGACCGCGCTCATGGGAGATCGCCGTCCCACCTTCCTCCACCGGCTGCGGGACGGTCGCAAGGTCCACCGCTTCTACTCGCCGCGCCGCAAGGTGGTCCTCAACCGCACCCAGGCCTGTTCGGTCTTCTACTGGTCGAACCTCAACATCAAAGACATGCTCGCCCGCCTGCGGCGCAATCAGGACCCGGAGAACGGCCCGACATGGGAAATCCCCGAGGATGCCAGCGAGGACTACCTGAAGCAGTTGGAAAGCGAGCGGCGCGTGAAGAAGGGCGGCAAGTGGCTCTGGCTTCAGATCGGCGACCGCCCCAACCACTACCTCGACTGCGAGGCCATGCAGGTCTGCGCGGCGGTGATGGTCAAGCTCGTGGGACGCGAGGCGGGCGGCGGCGAGGAAGCTGAGGGCGGGGAAGACAGCGCGGGCGATTGACACGCGGATCGGGGGCGAACCCGCCCGACCCGATGCCCCGACCGAACTTCCTGCGGCGCCACCAAGCCGCCGCCAAGAATCGCCAGGGGACCGGGCGGGCACAACCCACCCGCCACATGAATCCCAAGCAATTCCTCCAGGGAAAACTCACCTACATCGGCATCCTTCTCACCGCCCTCGGCGCACTCGGTCACCTCTTCGGGTTCACCGTCCCGACCGAGGAAGTCAAAGGCATCATCGGCTGGTTCCAGACCAACTGGAACACCCTGATGGAGCTGGTCGGCCTGGTCATGGCTGCCTACGGCCGCCTCCGCATCAACTGGAGAAAGGAGGTCGCCTGATGAACGTCAGCGCCGAAACCCTCGCCGCTCAGATCGTGCGGGAAGCGAGCCGCTTCGTCGGCCTCCGCGAAGTCCGGAAGAACTCCGACTGGGACAACCCGAAGACGCCCGTGCGGGACTACGCCATCGCCGAGGAACTCCGCAAACTGATGCGCCCTTCGCCATGGGAAGAGGGATGGGCATATTGCGCCGCCTATTGCGAGGGCGTTGTCGCAGCCGCCCTGCGTTCCCTCGAATTCCCCGATGCCAAGATTCAGCGCTGGCACAAGGTCATGACGCCTCACTGCGTCACCAGCGCCGGGAATTTCCGCGCCCGAAAACTCCTCACCGACAAACCCTCGACCGGGGCGGTCTGGCTCGCGCGACACGGCACCAGTTCCAATGGACACGCGGGCATTGTCAGCGCCGCCTCGGGCAAGTCGATGTCCACCATCGAAGCCAACACCTCGCTCGACCCGACCACTTCGGCGAAGGACCGCGAAGGCGACTGGATCACCACCCGAGTTCGCTCCATCGACGGGACCGGCAGCCTCAAGACGATGGGTTTCGTCACCCCGACCTCCATCCTCGCCCTGCTCGAAGCCTGAGCCCCATGCACTTCAACCTCACCGGCCGCATCCACGACCTCATCGCCACCCTCACGGCGGGGAGCGTCGTGGCCGTCGCCTTGAGCGATCTCGACGTGGCCCTCAAGATCGTGGTCGGCCTCCTCACGAGCGTGTTCCTGCTGCTCGGCATCGTCATCCGGGCGCGGGAGCTTCGCTCGGGAGGCGGAGGAAAGAAGGGCGAGGGCGAGTGATGCGCCCGCGTTTCAGGCAACCGCATCGAGTTTGATCACGGCGAGCGCGAGATCGTGGGAAGTCTGGAGATTCATCCAGAAGCGGGCCGAGGTGCCGAGGACTTCACCGAGGAGGATCGCTGTCTCGGCGGTGATGGCCCGCTTGCCCCGGACGATCTCGCTGATCCGCATGCGGGGCACTCCCATGCGCTCAGCCAAGGCGGACTGGCTCAGGCCCATCGGCTTGAGGAACTCTTCGTCGAGAATTTCGCCAGGAGTAACCAGGGCGGGACCGAGGGGGACTCGAAGGGCGGTTGGCGGGGTTTTCATGGTTCAGTGGTAGTCGACAATTTCAACGTCTCTCACGCGTCCGTTCTCCCAGCGGAAGCAAACCCGCCTCTGGTCATTGACGCGAATGCTGTGCTGTCCCTTCCGGTCGCCCCGGAGGGCCTCCAGCCGGTTGGCCGGAGGAACCCGGAGGTCTTCGAGGTTTTCTGCCGCATCGAGCATGGAAAGCTTGCGGAGGGCAACTGTGGCGATCGAGTTGAACCTGCGCGATTTGCCCGTTTCCCAAAGTTGACGAGTGTCCCTGCACCGGAAGTCCTCGATCATTCCGCCCCATTGTATCGTCAAACAATACAATGGGCAAGAGTTCTTTTGCTCCCGCGTTGACAGCCCGCTCCGCCCATGGCGCGCGGTCTCTTTGTCATCGGTTTCACGGCTTCGGAGGTTCTCCAGATCCAGGCGAAGGCCAAGGAGCTCCTCCTCGAAGGCAAGACCCTCATGTCGTGGGGCGAGAGCGGCTCCAACGCCAGCAAGCAGTTCGCCATGCCCGTGGCCGAGGTGCTGGAGGAATGCGCCCACGCCCTCCCGATCCTCGACCCTGAAACCCACGGCCGCCCGCCGCGCCGGGTCGGGGCCACGCGGGTCGGCATCCTCCCGAAATGAATCCCCGGCTCCAGCGATTCCAACGACTCGCGGTTTCCCTCCTGCCGCCCATCCTCGTTCCGAAGGCCTGGTCCTCGGCCTACGACAACGCGCAGGCTTCCCCGAGACGCGGCCCCGTTCCGGGTGCCTCCCCGCGCGACGCCCGCCGGGATCTCTCTCCCGCGACCCGGCGCGAACTGGTGCGACGCTCGCGCTACCTCTACCGGAACCCAGGTTTCGTCCGCGAGATGGTCTCCTCGATGGCGATCTACTCCACCGGCGACGGTATCCGCCCCCAGGCGCAGTCGCCCGACCCCGATTGGAACCGCCGCGCCGAGGACTACTTCAAGAGCTGGAGCGCCCGCTGCGAGGTGACGGGCCGCTTCAGCTTCGAGGAATGCCAGGGACTCGTCTGCCGGGGCCTGGACATCGACGGCGAATACTTCGTGCTCAAGACGCGCAACCGGCTCGGGCTGCCCTCGCTCCAGTTGATCGAGACCCACCGCGTCGGCGGGGAGGACCTTGCCCTCGG
This sequence comes from uncultured Akkermansia sp., assembly GCA_964552315.1. Taxonomy (GTDB): domain Bacteria; phylum Verrucomicrobiota; class Verrucomicrobiia; order Verrucomicrobiales; family DEV007; genus Arctic95D-9. The sequence continues at coordinate 10,213 of CAZKGI010000061.1, forward strand.
CACCATCGACGGGGTGAGCCTCGACGCCTGGGGCGCTCCACTTTCTTATCGCCTCCTCGAGGATGAGGGACCGAAGGACATTCCCGCCCACCGGATGCTCCATGTCTTCGAGCCGGAGCATTCCTCTGCGGTGCGCTCCGCTCCCACCATCCAGCATTCCATCAACCACGTCCTCGACGAGATGGAGTTGATCGCCCTGGAGAAACACGCGGTGAAGGACAACGCCGACGTGACCCGAGTCCTCAAGAACGAGGCTGGGCGGCTGGAGGAAGGCACCGACTTCGAGTTCCGCGACGGCGAGGCCGCTCCCGAGTCCGAAGCGAGCATCCCCGCCGACCTGCAACGTGTCGTGGGCGGCAAACTCGTCGCCTTGAAGCCTCATGAGTCGCTCGAATCCTTCGAATCGAAGCGGCCCAGCCCGACCTTCACGGGCTTCCTGGAGCACCTGCGGAGGGATTCGGCCCTCGGCGTGCTTCCCTTCGAGTTCGCGGCGGATTCCTCGAAGATCGGCGGGGCCGGCGCAGGGGCCGTCATCTCTTCTGGGCGACATGAAGACGATCCTCGCCACCACCTGGAACGCCCTCATCGACCGGCTCCGGCGGGAGCAAGTCATCGGTTGCACCGTGCTGGCTCATGGCGGCTGGAAACATCCCTGGCATGTCACTCCTTCTTGGAGCTTCGAGCGCGAGGAATGGGTCTGCGAAATCCACCCAGGTTTCGTGAACGGACTCGATGCCGAAGTCCGGCTCGACGCCGGGGACGCGCCGCTCGAAACCCTGGAGCGGCTTGGTGCCAGGACCGGGGAGCGCGTCGATGCTTGGCTCACCGAGAACCCGCAGATGCCCCTGCGCCAGTGGCGGGCGATCGGGACGGATGCGTCGCCCGAGAACGTTTCGGTGAGCGGCTTCGAGACGATCGTGGAATCCTACGAGCCGGTGCCGGAGTTCTTCCGTTCGCTCGGAGCGGGCGAACCGGGCCAACGCGGTCGCCTGCTGCGCGCCACCGAGATCGTGCTCCAGCAGGACCGGCTCACCACCGGAACCGACTGGACCTTCGGCGCGGGCGTGGACGGCACCTTCGCGCAGTTCAACGTGACCTACGGCCTGCCACCCGGAGCGCGGGAGCGCGCCTACCTCCGCACCACTTCGCGATACGAACCGCCCGCACCACCCGATCCGCTCGACCGTCTCATGGGCCGCTGGGAGGACGAAGGCTTCGATGCGCTTCACCTCGCCACCGTCTACCTGCTCTCGCCCGAGGACACGCCTTCCGAAACGAATCCGGGATCGGAATGGACGCCCTACGTGAAACACCGGGTATTCTGGAACCTGGTCCATGCCGTTCGCTTCGATCCTCCGGTGGGTCGAACCGAAAACCTCACTCTCTTCACCGGGCTCGCGGGCGGGGTGGCCGACGGCCTCATCAACCAGCTTCTGGCCGACAACAACGACAAGAGCGCGGCGGCGTCCGAGTTCCTCGCGAACCGGACAGTGGAGGGCAGCTTCTGGAGCATCTGACGATGGACGACAACGAGGACAGGGAGAAGAAGGACGGCTTCGGCCTAGACAAGGACCGGCGGCTGGTGGAGCGGCGGGAGCGAACGACCGAGGATGGCGGGCCGGAGCCGCTCGATCCGCCGTTTCCCTATCGGGTCATTTCGATCGATCCCTTCCTCTTGGGGAGGCTTGCCGGTTCGTGACTTTTCCCTTATGCTCCCGTTATGAACGCGAGAGAAGCCGTAATCGAGGAGATCAGGACCGCACCGGAGCCGGTGGTCGAAGAGGTTCTGGATTTCGTCCGGTTTCTGAAGAGCAAGCCTGCGGTCGAACAGCCCGCACCCGCGACACCCAGAGTGATGCCGGATTTCGCAGCCCGCAAAAGGGCCATCTTCGGAGACCGCATCCTTCCGGACTCCCAGGACATTCTCGACGAGCTGCGCGCCGACCGGATCTGATGCGCTACTTCGACTCCGGACTGCTTCTGAAGCTCTACCTGTCGGAGCCTCGCGAAAAGGAGGCGGAGCAGTTGTTTTATTCGTCTCCGACGCCACCTCCGTTCACGCAACTTCACGGACTCGAAATGCGCTCCGCAGTCCGCCAGAAGCTCGGTCGCGGTGAGATCGACCTGGCCGAGTCGGAAAGAATTCTCAAGACTCTGGATGGCGACCTCGCGGCGGGAATGTTCTCCCAACTGAGTCCTTCCTGGCACGACGTGTTTCTCCAGGCCGAACGTTTCTCCGCCGCACATGGCGCATTGACTCTGTGCCGATCTCTGGACACTCTGCACGTCGCCTTGGCTGCCGTCCTGGGAGCGGGCGAGTTCTGCACGTTCGATGTGCGTCAGGCCAGGATGGCTGCCGCCGCCGGATTGAAAGTGATTCCCTGATCGTTGCCTCGCCCCCGTTGACACCCTGCACGCCCCGACGTGCAGGCCCTTCTTTACGCGAACCTGACCTCCAGGAAAGTCTCCGACTCCCTCGGCGGCCCGGACTTCGACTGGCCCGAACTCATCGAGGGCGACACGATCCGCCTCGCCCTGCGCTTCGCCCAGACCTTCGGCGACCAGGACCTCGAAGTGGAGCGAAACGTCCGGCTCGTGCGGGCCTCGTTGGGGCGGCTCGACACCCGGCCCACCGGCGGCCAATGGGCCATCCAAATCGGGCAGGGCTCGCCCGAAGAGGACGTCAATACCACGGCCCTCCTCGCCCACAACGCGGACGCGGCATCGGTCCAGGCCGCGCTTCTGGCCTTGCTCGCCAGTCCCTCCTTCGACGTGCCCGGCGTTTCCGCTGATGCCGTCTTGGTCGAGGCCAAGGACGGAAGCTGGTTGGTCCGCTTCGAACACGACGGGGAGCCGCTTCCCGATCCGGTTGAACTCCGCGCAGGCCGCAACGCGCTCGATCCCATCTCCTTCCTCCGGGTACGGACCTACGAGGTGGACGGCCGCTGGGTCCACGAGCTGCGTCTCGTCCAAACGCCCGCGGCCTTCACCGACAGCTCGGCACCGGTCGTCCCCGACGCCCCGGCGATCACCGAGGTCCAGCACGGCGGTTCCGAGGGCGAGATCGTCTGGAACGAGATCCAGGCGCTCACCGTCTCGCCCCGGTTCCGGGGAGCCTACCAATTGAAGCGGCCCGACACCTTCGCCCGCTCCACCCTGCTCAGCGTGTCGGACGGCCCCGAAGAAATCGCCGAGGCAATCCGGTCCCTCGCCGACGAGGACGGTTCCTTTGTCGTTACCAACCCGCTGCCCCACGTCGCCCACATCGAGTTCGCGGGTGCGATGAGCGGACTCGGCTACGAGGAGCTTCTGGTGGAAGTCGTCACCGCGCCTCCCGGTGACGTGACCTTCGAGTTGAACCTCGCCACCGCCGAACTGGCGAACCTGCTCCGCTCGGCACCCCTCGTCGAGAACCTGCCCTTCGAGATTGAAGTCACCTACGAGGACGAGCACGACTCCGACCATCTCCACGTCTGGACCTATCGTACCGAGGTCACGGTGAGGCGCGAGCTCATTTCCGAAGATCTCGCCGCCGCGCAGAACATCGACTGGCTCCGCTCGCCCCTGCCTAAGGACTACGTGCCCTTCACCCCCGACCAAGTCATCACCGGCAGCCAACACTTTGTGAGGACTCTCGGCAACGGCACCGACACCATCTTCGTGGTCGATCACCAGCTCGGCACCGAGGCCCTGCACCTCACCCTGCGCGAGAACGCGCCAGGCGGAGCC
>CAZKGI010000061.1:14041-17321 GCA_964552315.1 uncultured Akkermansia sp.
GCTCGGCACCGAGGCCCTGCACCTCACCCTGCGCGAGAACGCGCCAGGCGGAGCCATCCTCCGGCAGGGCCCCGACTACACCGTGTCGATCGAGGGACCTAATTCTGTCGAGGTGGTTTTGTCAGGGAGTTTCGCCTCGCCACCTCCAGGACTCGCTGCCCTGGCGGTGGTGATCACCACGGCGGGACCGGTCTCCGCCTTCCAAGCCCACACCCACACCATCGCGCAGATCCTCGGCCTCCAGACCATCCTCGACGCCTTCGGCGCGGACATCGCCCTGCTCAAGGCCCTCGCACCCGCCGGAGTGCTCGCCTCGCAGGATCGCGACGGAGGTCTGCTTTCGAGCTGGACCCTGCCGAAGCTCTTCGAGATCTATCCGTCACGCCGCCATATCGAACCCTCCACCGACGGGCTCATCGGCCTGCTCAACGCCGGCGAGGCGGCCCTTCCCCGTGCCGGGGGACTCCTCGCCGCCGTCCACGATGCGGCGGTGGAGGCGCTTCCCAATCCGCTCCCCGAACCGACCGCCGTCTACGTGGACCGGGTCTTCGAGAACCAGGGCGTGGCCACGATCACGATCCCCGGCGGCCTCGGACGCCGTAGCGTGGAGCTGGCTCCGGGCGAGTTCGCCGCCTGCGACGGTAGGGTCTGGTATCGGGTCGAACCGTTCGGGAGCGGCACCGAATCCAGCTACTACCCCAGCGACTTCACCCGCGAGCTGTTCCGTTTCTTCGTCAACGACCGCCAACTCCGCCTCCGCACCGAGCTGCTCCTCCAGTTCGCCGTGGAGCTGGCCGTACTCAAGTCGAACACCAATTGCCAGTGGACCCTGGCCATCGAACTGGGCACCGCACCGCAGGACTCCGCACCCGGCACGCCCGGCATCAACCTCCAGAACGTGGTCTGGTCCGCCGTGCCCGTCCTCGAGCAACGCCTTTTGCTCACGCCGGTGCCCTGCACCCACACCTTCGGCATCCGGGTGAAACGATTCCTCAGCGGGGGCGCGGACACCCTGGCCCTCGACCGGCTCCTCTACGGGGCGGCCGAGGGCGGCACTCCGCCGGCTTCGGCCAACTTCGCGGTGCGGGGGCGGCTCCTGCGTTTCGACACCGAAAACCACCAGAGCGATCCGCGCGGTTTCGTCGCCCTGCGGGGTCTCGATCTCCAGGCCGAGGGGGATGCGGGAGTCCAGGACATCGGCAAAGCCCTCATCCGGAAATAACAACCCATGGCCATCCCGACCATCCACGGCAACACCTCGCTCCTCGCCCTCGTGCGCGGCGTGGGTTTCGCCTTCCAGCCCACCGGGGAAAATCTCCCCCGCGTCGATGCCACGGCCTCGGCCTCCAGCGACACGCTCACCTTCGCCTCGGCTTCGCCGCCCCTGGCCAACGGAGACCGGGTGCGGGTGCTGCCCTTCTCGGGTCAGGAGCTGCCAGCCCCGTTGAACGAGGAAAGCACCTACTTCCTGCGCGACTTCACCGCCACGACCTGCAAGCTCGCGGCCACCAGCGGCGGGGCGGCGATCAACCTGACGAGCAACGGCGGCTATTTCCGTCTCCTGCGCGCCGACACCTGGAGCGCGAACGGTTTGCCCGAAGGACTGGAGATCGATCCGGCGAACGGCCTCCTCTCCGGGGCCGCCACCCTGCCGGGCGTTTACAACGCCACCCTCCGCGCCCGAAACAGCGACGGGCAGAGCGCCGACCATCTCATCGTCATCGGCGTGGAACCGAACCGCTACCTCCAGGATGCCTCGGTCGAGATCGACATCAATTTGCGCGACGGCCGCGTCCGCCTCGCCGGGCCGCCGGTGGTCAACGCCGCCACTCCCTCCAGCTCCACCGAACCCGAGCCGGTCCTGCACGTGAAGTCGGGCGACCGGATCGTCCTGAGCGTCGGCTTCATGAAGGACGAGACCCTCGTCGAGCTGCCCCTCGAACAGATCCGCTTCGGATTGAAGGAATACGAGCCGGAGCGTCTCCATCTCCTCAACGACGGCACCTACTCCCAGGTCGGGGAGTTCGAGGAAGCGCGCTACCAGATCGTGGCGGAGTTCACGACCTCGGCCCTGACCTCCATCCTCTCCGGCTACGAGGGCGACGTGGACACCTTCTTCGACGCGGTGGCGGAAATCGAGTTCGTCACCCTCTACGAGCAGGGCGGTCAGGTCCTCCACCTGCGGCGCACGACGCGCTCCTTCCTCGTGCGGGTCCATCGCGACCTGATCGTTCCCAACGCCTGAGCCCTTCATGCCGACCCTCCTCCAGCCGCCCAAGCTGATGCCTTTGCCGGCAGCACTCCGTTATGCCCGCGAAGGCTACGCGATCCGTCGCGCCATCTGGGACGGCAGTGCCGAGGGCCGCGAACTCGCCTGGTTCGTCTACCGTGGCGGGGTCTTCTTCCGCCTCGACGCGGAAGGCCGCGAGGTCGTCCAGAACGACGAAATGACCCGCGAGGACTTTCTCGCGCGGGACTGGACGCTCCTCCCGCCCGAATGCGTTGGCAGCGCGGAGGTCTGCGACTGCGGGCCGGGGGCGGTCGAGGCCATGCCCTATCCGGACTGGGAGGACGAACCCGATCCGCTCGCCGCGCAGGACGCGACAAACCCAAACCGGCTGCTCGGCCTCGAAGGCTGTCAGTGGCGCACCGGACCCTGCGAATGCGGCGGCGGGGAAACCACTCCGCCACCCTGGCCGCTTCCTCCCGGCGAAACGCCGCCCCCGCTTCCGCCCACGCCAGGCACTCCCGCCGCGCCCACCCCGCCGGGAACGCCCGGCGCACCGGGTGGAAGTCCATCCGGCGGAACCGGTCCCACGATTTTCGGTTCGGGGGGCGGAGGGGGCGGCAGTCCCAGGAAACGTCCGCGCAAGCCGCGCAGCTACCAACTCCCGAACGTGAGCATGGACGCTGAGGTGACCGACCCGAGCTGCATCCAGCGCCTCCCGGAGCCGCCCTGCGGCAACCGAAACCTGCCCGACAACTCCCTGCAATCGCGTTCGGTCGCTGGAACGATCACCATCGGCCCCCATCCCGAGGGCCGACGCGACCTTTGCTGGATCACCGTCACCTGCGGCGGCGAGACCCTCCTTCGCCAGGTCGGGGCACCTGGGGATTCCTTCGACTTCGGTCCGGGCGGCCCCTTCCGCCAGGCGGCCGGCGGATCCATGACGGTCTTCGCCACGGTCCACTTTCCCGGTCAACGCGGCGGCACCCGCAACGCCCGCGCCCAGGCCGACTGGCCGCCCCACTGCGCTCCGCAGGGTCCCTGCACTCCGCC
>CAZKGI010000061.1:17421-20974 GCA_964552315.1 uncultured Akkermansia sp.
GCGCCCAGGCCGACTGGCCGCCCCACTGCGCTCCGCAGGGTCCCTGCACTCCGCCGCCTCCGCCTCCTCCACCTCCTCCGCCCGATCCCTCGGGCTCCATGGGTTCGTCATGATCGCCTACCTTCTCCTCGCCGGGAAATCGGCACCCGCCCTCGTGAATGATGCCGTTGCCCGACTGCGTCAGCGTGATCCCACGTGCCGAGTGGCGGTGATCGACTCGCCGGACAATCGTCTTCCGCGCCATCCCGAGTGTGATCTCTACCGGACCCGTTCCATGGGCGAAGCAGGCTGGACGGAGGAAGCCGCCCTCCTCGCGATGATGAACCAGGCCTTTCCCGGCGTGCGCTGGATCGGGCGCCTCTTCAAGCCTGGCTCGCTTCCGGAACTTCCGCCGCATCACGACCGCCTCGATGCGTGGATCTGCCCGAACGGATACTTCCTGCGGCGGGCATTCCTCGCCGCGCACGCCAACGAGATTTCCGTAGCTGGAAATGCGGGCCTCGGACTTGAGGACGGTCTCTCTGACTTCTTGACGAAGGCCGGCGGAAGAGTCGAGCGCAAGCCCGTCGCCCATCCTGACAATGACGCCTATCTGGCGAAGCGCCTCTCCTCCTGCTCCATCCCGATGCGGGCGCGATCCTTCTGCGCGGTGGCCACAGCGGAGGTGGCGGGCGAGGCGGAAATCCTCGTGCGCACCCTGCGCCGCCACCACGACGAGCCGCTCGTGCTGGTCTGCGACGAGGCGGCGGCCTCGCGTGTCGGCGCGCTGGGTCTGCCGCGGATCGAGATCGAACCCATCACTGGTGAGTTGCGTCAGCGCGCGGAGGAATTGAGCCGCCGCGTCGTCCGCCACGACCCTTACTGGAAGGCCGAGCTGATTGCGCTCAAGTTCCATGCCCTGCGAACCGCGATCGGGCGACACGGACCTAGCCATCTTCTCGATGCGGACATCGCGGTCAACGGCTCCCTCCATACGGGCGGTCCCTGGGTCGCGGATCTCGTTTTGAGCCCCTTCTACTGGCCCGACCCGGCGGCTACCATTCCTGTCGCGCACGGCTTCTTCAACGCGGGCTACCTGCTCGCCGGGGACACGCGGGTGGTCGACCGATGGGAGGAAATGTTTGCAACGGGACTCGGCGGGTTCTACGAGCAGAAGTGCCTCGACTACCTCGGCCACGAGTTCGTCACCGCCTGGTTCGGCCACGAACACAACTTCGCCAAGTGGCGCTGGGAATCGCCCTTACTCCGACCCGTCGTCAGTCTGCATCACAAGCTCAGGGCCAAGGGGAACGCGCCCAGGATCACCGAGATGAGCGAGGCGGTGCGGTCCTCGGACCGGAACGTCGCCGCCCCGCGCAAGATCGCCCACGTCCATTGCGTGAGGAGCTGGGGCACCCATCTGCGGAGCCTCTTCCGCGACCGGATCGGCCCGGCCCTCGGGCTCCAGAACCTCGTGAGTTGGGATCTCGATCTGGACCGTGAATGGACCGAGGCGGAATTGCTTCTCCTCGCCGAGGGCAAACTCTGGGGCCAGCATCCCGGCGGCTGCGGGTTCGTCCACAACCACACCTTCGGTTGGACCGAACGGGCGCTGGACGCCTTCCACGCCACCGGCTGGCTCTCCGTCGCCCTGGTGCGCGATCCCCGGGAGGTGCTCGTGAGCCTCGCCGCCTGGAGCCTCGATGCCGTGAAGCAGGGGCGGCCCTGCCCGGTCTGGCACCGGGAGGGACTCGACAACCGGGCTCTCGCGTCGGCGCGCTCGATCAAAGAGGCGGTGCTCGTGCTCCTCAACGATCCGATCTACCACCCGCAGTGGACCCAGCCGCCGTGGCTGGGAAAGGTGAAGTGGATTCGCCGGGCAGGTCCGGCCGCCGTCGAGGAGCTGTGCCGGGAGGTCTGCGGACTGCCGGAGGTGCCCAAGGTCGGTTTTCGCAACGAGTCCAGCTCGCCGGGCTGGAAATCCGCCAGACTCTCCGAGGGCGTGCGGAAGCTCGTCGAGGCCCATCCCGAGGTCCGGGCGTGGGATGAATTCCTCGCCAGGTTGTAGGGGTTTGTTGCGCAACAAGGACGGTGATCACTCCTCCGTCTTCCGCTTCGTCAGCAGGCTCCTCTCACCGATTCGTTCCGGTGGCGTCCAGCCTTCCGGCGGGAAGATCGAGAACCATTTCTCAGCCGCCTCTTCGGTCACCAGCTCCCGATAGTGCTTGAAGGTGATGGCCGGCGAGTTTCCCGCCTCCAGAGCCACCTTGTTGGCGTCCTGAGTCTGGGCCAGCCGGTAGCTGATGTAGGAGTGTCGCAGGACGTTCTGGGGCCACCGAAGGCCCACCGTCCCGGCGAGCACCGAGGCCATGCGGGGAACGGCCTTCACTTTGAAGACTTTGCCCTCGCGCTCCAGAGGAGCGAGCCAGGCGGCGAGGTTGTCGGAGATCGGCACGATGCGCCGTGACGCCGTTTTCGCCTGGTCGGCCCGGAGCTCGATGAGCCTCCGCTCCAGATTCACCGCCTTCCAATGGAGGCGGGCCAACTCGGCACTGCGAAGTCCGGCAAAGGCTCCGATGGCCAGATAAGGGATCACCATGGCAGGCGCGGCATTCAGGAGCTTCTCGATCTCGTCCGGCTCGAAAATCTCGGTCGTGGTCGCGCCAACCTTCACCTTGGGCACCAGGTCCGGAGCGGTCGGCTCCGAGGCAGGCAGGTAGAGTTCCGTTGCTTGGCGAACCCGAACATCACGCGGAGCAAGGTCAATCGGTTGTTCCGGGTCACCGGGGAGAGCTTCTTGCTCCGCAGCCAGGAGTCGATCTCGTCGCCTCTCACTTCCATGATCGGTTTTCTGAACGCTCGAGAGAAGAGTCCCAGGATGCTCCTCAACTGGCTCAGATACTGGTCGCTCATGCCGTCCTCCTCCTTGGCGGCAATGACCTCCTTCGCGACCTCCGGGACCGTCACCCCGAGCTTCACGCCGTTGGTTCGCCGGCAGAAATCCTCGACCGCGTGACGCAACGGCACATCGCCCAGCAGCTTCCGGCACTGGACATAGTCCTCGGCCGCAGCCACCATCGGCATCTCGATCTCCTTCAGCATTCGCTGCGCGGCGAGGTAAGACTCGCGCTCGGCCGGACACAGGTCGTTCTGGGCCTGCATGCCTCGCATGATCTTCTCGGCCGCGAGCCTCGCCTCACGCTTGGCATCCTCAAGGTCGGCAAACATGCGCCGCTTGCGTCGGCCATCGATGTAGAACGCGATCGTGTAGCGGATCTTGCCGTGATTCTGGACCGCGTAGATGGGGACGTTTACCGAGTGGAAGCGGACGACCTGAAAGGGTTTGCCGCGCTTCTTGTTGCCCTTGGGCCGGACGGGTTTTTCGCCGTCCGCATCAGGGTTTTGGGGGTCATTTGTCGGAATTTTGTCATGCATTGCTCCTGGTGGGATGTCAACCACTCAGGAAATCTGCATAAGTCCTTGATTTTAAAGAGTGGGCCCGCAGGGATTTGAACCCTGGACCAAGGGATTATGAGTCCCCTGCTCTAACCGCTGAGCTACAGGCCCGATGGCT
>CAZKGI010000062.1:0-16135 GCA_964552315.1 uncultured Akkermansia sp.
CTAGGACACGACGATCCCTGTCTGCAGGCCTACGTGGCCGAGACCTGCCGGGCGGATCTCTATCTGTTGACGGGAGATGAGATCCCCTTCGTGCAGGACGGTCTGCGCGACGGGGAGCACATCCGGCACGAGATGCACCGCTGGTTTGTCGAGGCCCTCTCGGCGCAAGCCGTTCCCTGGCGTCTTCTCCGGGGAGGTCGCGAGGAGCGGCTCAGGGACGCCCTGCACTGGATCGAGGCGCTTCTCGGGATCCGCCGCGGGAACGCGTCCGGGAAGAGCTGAGCGCCCCGGCGCTCACTTCAGCTTGGGGGCCCCGGGCACGCCCTCGCGCATCATTTGCTTCAATTGCTCGAGGTGGTCGGTGTAGACGTCGCGGGGCAGGCATTGGTGCTGTTTCATGATGGCGTTGGCCATGCCGACGACCTCGCCCATCATCCCGGTGGTGCGCATGACCCGAACGGTCCCCAGGGCGACGTGAGTTACGCTGATGTTGCGCCCGGCCATCATGAGGTTGGGGACATTGCGCGAGTAAAAGCAGCGGTAGGGAATCGGATAAGGCTCGATCTTGACGTGGTGGGCGGTTGACTGGAAGGCGTCGCAGGCGCACAAGGGTTGCTTGGGGTAGTGCAGGTCGATGCTCCAGGTGGCGGTGACGGAGGCGTCGGGGTAGGGGATTCCCTCGACGACATCCTGCTGGCGGAGCACGAATTCCCCCAGGAGCCGGCGGGACTCGCGCTTGCCCCCGATGTAGGCCACCCAGTTCAGCTTGCGCTTGGCGAACTTCTCTTGGCGCTTGGGATCGCGGCTGTTTTTCAACACGCTCCAATTGCCGAAGACGACCCGCAGGGCATAGTCGCGGATCTCCTCGATCTGGGTGGCGTTGTTCAGCTGGGCGCCCGTTTCCCAATCCCAGTCACCGTGCAGGGTTTCGACGCAGGTTTCCTCGGTGAAGCCGATGGCCCAGGGCGTTTCCGGGAAGGGGGAGGGGCTTTCCTCCTCCCGGGTGTTCCACTGGACCGAGGTCCCCATGACGAGATTGTCCTCCACGGAGGGGGCCAGCTCCTCCTCGGTGTGGCTCTTCGACTCGCGACCGATGCGGAAGTCCGCCTTGGCGAGATAGCCGAGATTGCCGTCCCCGGTGCAGTCGGCAAAAATGCGTCCGCTCATTCTCAGTTTCTGTCCGCTGGGGATATCCTGGGCGAGGACCGCGGCAATGCGGCCGTCCTTCATCTCCACGTCGTTGACCCGGGTGTTGAGAAAGAGGCTGATGTTCTCCTCGGCCTGGACGTAGCGAAGCTTTTTGTCGTCCTGATAGTTGGAGGCATCCCCGGCGTTGTGCTGCTTCTTTTCGGGGTGGGCCTCGATGATGGCGCGGATCTCCTGGCTGTATTCCAGCTCGGGTCTCTGGTTGGCTTCCCAGAGGTTCCAGTGACCGACGGGTCCGACCTGTTCCACGAGATTGCCGAGTTCGGGGTAGGGAGGCTTGCGGATGAGGCCGGAGAGACCCACCCGCACCTCGGAACTGTTGTTCCCGCCCAGGACGGGACGATCCTGGATCAGGGCCACCTTGCAGCCGTAGCGGGCGGCGCTGATGGCCGCGCAGATGCCGGCCATGCCTCCGCCGACCACCACCAGGTCGTAGTCGCCCTTGTCCTGCGCGCGATGCAGCTCCGGCTGGAGCCTTTGGCGCAAGGCCAGGATCTCCTCCAGGGAATGGCCCGGGCGGAAATCGGGTTGGTCGCTGAGGAGGATGGCGTCGCAGCGCCCGTTGAATCCGGTGAGATCGCGCAGGGCGAGCTGGTGTTCCCCCGCGGCGAGATCGACGCGGCCTCCCTCCTGCCAATGCCATTCCGCGCCTTCCTCGCCGAAGGTGGTGTCCAGGGGCACGCCGTCGACGAGGACCTGGAAAAGGCCGGGGGATCCGCTTGCCTTCATTGGTCCCTCGAATTCGGCGCGCTTCCATGGTCCCACCCAGTCGCGCGTGCGCACCCAGAGGCGATGCGATCCGCCGCGCTGGATCCGTATCGTGGTCCGGGCATCAGCCACCGCTTCGCCCAGTCCATGGGCCATGAGGTAAGGGGAACCCATCTGGTCCATGGATTGTTGGTCCACGACCCAGCCGCCCCATTCGGCAAAGCTTTCGGCGTCGATGAGCAGCTCGTCCGCCTGCAGCGGGACCAGGGTGACGAGGCAGAGGAAGGGGGCGATGGATTTCCAATTCATGGCGGTACCGGGGAGGGGCGTCGGGGGGCTTTCTGACGCCGGGAACCAGTGAAGGGTACCCAGAGCGGGGATGCAAGTCCGCAAGGGCGCGGTATCGCGATTCGGGTGAATCCTAGCGAAGTGGCCATGCGCGATCAGGGGAGGGCATTTCCATTGCCGCCGGATTCGCCGCGACCCTAATCTGGGCGCTTTCATCGAGTCCAGATACCCCCTGCATGACCAACCGTCGAGACTTCCTCAAGAAAGCCGCCATGCTCTCCGGCAGCATGGGGGCCTTCACCGCCCTGCCTCCGGCTCTCGCGAGAGCCCTGGAGATCGAGCCCAAGCCCGGCTCCACCTTTCGCGATGCCAAGCATGTGGTCATCCTGATGCAGGAGAACCGCTCCTTTGACCACATGTTCGGGAATTTTCGCGGCGTGCGGGGCTTGGACGATCCGCGGGCCATCACCCTCCCCAACGGGAATCCCGTTTTTCTGCAGACGGATGAGGCCGGCCGGACCTACGCGCCCTTCCCCCTCGACATTCACAACACCCAGTCGACCTGGATGGGGGACTTGCCGCACGGGCGCCCGGACCAAGTGGAGGCCGGCAATCAGGGCAAGCACGACCGATGGCTGAAGGCGAAGCGGTCCCGCCGCAACGGGTTTGGAGAATTGCCCCTGACCTTGGGCTTCTACGAAAAGCGGGACATTCCCTTCTATCACGCCTTCGCCGACGCTTTCACGCTCTGCGACCAGCATTTCTGCTCGGTGCAATCCAGCACCACGCCGAACCGGTCCTTTCACTGGACGGGAACCAATCGCCCGAACGGGGATCCCGCGGCTCCGGCCTGCATGACCAACGGCGAGCTTGACCACCGCAACCTGGGATCCTGGACGACCTTTCCGGAGCGCCTCCAGGCCGCCGGGATCTCTTGGAAGGTCTATCAAAACGAGATCGCCCTGCCCACGGGCTTTCGTGGGGAGGAGGCCTCCTGGCTGGGGAATTTCGGGGACAACCCTCTGGAATACTTTTCCCAGTATCACGCCAAGCAGCATCCCCGCCACCTGGCCTACCTCAAGGCCGAGGCAGAGCGCCTCCGCGAGGCCCTGGAGAAGGCGGAGTCCGCGCCTGCCGATGCCACCAAGAACAAGGAGGCCATTGCCGAACGGGAAAAGATGCGCAGCAGCCTGCGGCGGATCGAGGAGCAGCTTGCGGCGATGGCTCCGCTGGAGGATCCGAAGGCCCTCGACCTGCACCAGCGGGCCTTCACGACCAACGAGGCCGATCCCCGGCACCGTCGCCTGACCAGCATCCAATACCGCGATGGAGACACGGAGGAAAACGTAAATGTCCCCGAGGGCGACGTCCTCTACCAATTTCGCAAGGACGTGGAGGAGGGCAAGCTCCCCACGGTCTCCTGGCTGGTCGCCGGGCAGCAGTTCTCCGACCATCCCTCGGCCGCGTGGTACGGGGCTTGGTACGTTTCCGAAATCCTCGACATCCTAACAAAACATCCAGACGTCTGGCGGGACACCATCTTCATCCTGAACTACGATGAGAACGACGGCTATTTCGACCACGTGCCGCCCTTCGTGCCGCCGGCTCCCGACAAAGTCGACAGCGGGGCGGTCTCGCCGGGGATTGAGACCGCCGCGGAATTTGACGCGGAGGGCCGGCCCATCGGCCTGGGCTACCGGGTGCCCCTCATCATCGCCTCGCCCTGGACCCGGGGCGGCTACGTCTGCTCCGAAGTGTTCGATCTCACCTCGGTGCTCCGCTTTTTGGAGGTCTTCCTCGAGGGCAAGGGGAGCCAGCCCGTCCGGGAGAGCAATATCAGCTCATGGCGCCGCACGGTCTGTGGCGATTTGACTTCCGCCTTCCGACCCAGCGATGGCCAGGGAGACCATCATCCGCATCCCCTGGTGCGGGACGAGTTCATCGAGGAGATCCATCGGGCGCGCAAGAAGGCGCTGCCGAGCTGCCAGGCCCTCGACGAGGCGACGATCCTCGCCATCCGGCAGAATCCGCGGACGGCCAAGGAAATTCCCGCGCAGGAACCCGGCCAGCGTCCCTCCTGTGCCCTGGCCTACGAACTGCAGGTCGATGCCAAGCAGGAGGACGGGGCCCTGGTCCTGACCTTCACCGCTGCCACGGATCGCTTTGGCGAGCAATCCCTGGGGGCCCCCTTTCAGGTCTACGCACCGGGCGACTACTTGGTGGAGGCGGCCAAGGTGGGCGGGGGAGAGGGCGAAGCCTACGAACGCATGCGACGTTGGTCCTTCGCCGTGGGAGCGGGCGCGCAGCTTTCCTATGCCTGGCCGCTGAGCGCCTTCCGTGGGGGACAGTATCATCTCGAGGTGCACGGGCCGAACGGGTTTTATCGCGTCTTCCGTGGCCGCGCCGCGGACCCCGGATTGCAGATTCTGTGCCGCGACGAGGGCGAGGATCAGCTCGTCTTTCAGATTGCGGTCTCGGACCAATTCCAAGGGGATCGTCTGAAGATCCGGGACTGCTCCTATGGTCGGGAGCCCCGCGAGCTTTCCTTGTCTGCCGGTCAGGTAAGCAAGCTCACGCTTTCCCTGAAGGAGAGCCAGCGCTGGTACGATTTCGAGATCAGCCTGGCCAAGGACCCGAGCTTCACCCGCCGCTATGCGGGCCGCATGGAAAACGGGAGCGAGGGGCAGACCGATCCCAGCATCGGAAGTCGAGCCGGACAGGTCGCCTGACCACCCCCCTATTCCGCAGACGCTTGCCGCAGGGCTGCTCAGAACGCTTGCAGCTCTCAAAAACGACTGTGGCCACACCGGTCCTGTAGGTTGGGTGGGCCTCTCGAGTGGTCGGGCTCACTCGCAAACCAGGCCCAAGGTGTCCGGCAAGCAGTTTGTTGGCATACTTGGGTTCGTGGCCAGTGACCTGGCAAAACTCGTCGAGTAGCACCCTTTGGCTTCCTTGCCCGTGTAGCGCCTCCTCTGAAGGTACTCGTCGCGGGCCTGTCGGCTCATGGTTCTTGCCTTTCGCCACGGTGTCCTATTTATGAGTCAACCGGACCGCCCGGCCCCTCCGGGCCCGGGGCCTTCGGTGTCTTTATTTATGAGTCAACACGGCGACGTTCCGGTAGGGGGAATTGGGCTTCCCGCGAGAAGGGGAATCCGTTAGAATGGCAGGCATGAAGGAGCTCTGCCGCGAACCCGACCAGGCGAGGATGGGTCTGATCCAGTCTCTTCTCGAAAGTCGGGGCATTGCGACTCGGGTGCTCTACGCGCACGAGAACGACACTCTCGGATTGCAGCATCTGTCTCCCCCTCGTCTGGATCCCACCCTCGTCGTCCTTGACGAGGCGGACTACGAGGCGGCCCGGGACTTGTTGCGCGAGCATTTCGTGTCGGATCCCGACAAGGCGGAAGAGGAGCGTAGCTGTCCGGCCTGCGGCGAAATCAATCCCGGAAACTTCGAGTTGTGCTGGTCCTGTGGAAAAGCCCTGGTTTGAGGGCGCAAAAAAAATGCGTCAGTCAGTGAACTTTTTGCCGCCAAAAACCCACGGGTAGGATGAAGCGACGTCCGTCCGCGTGGGACGGGCACCCGCCCTGAACTCTCATCCCGTGCCTGCCTTGACCCAGCCAGCGGATCTCGAGCGCCTCTTTCAAGAAGCGGCGGACGATTTGGCGCGCTATTTCTCCCGTCGCCACGGGGGTGGGGCGGAACTGTCCCAGGACCTCGTGCAGGAGACTTTCCTGGAGATGGCGAAGGGGATGGAACAGGGGCGTCGTCCGCGATCGCCGCGGGGTTACCTGTTCGGAATTGCCCGACACGTCAGCCAAGCCGCCTGGCAACGCCACTATCGGGAACGAGAGCTGGTTTCGGAGCAAGCCGTCGAGACCGTCCCGATCGCGGCTCCCGACGAGCGCCTCGCCGCGGCGCGGGAAACCATCGAGGCCTTGCCCCCCCTGCATCGCGAGATTCTGGAACTGCGCTTCAGCCAGCAACTTTCCTACGCCGAGATTGCCGAGGCCCTGGCCATCCCCCTGGGCACGGTCCGCTCCCGGCTGCACCACGCCATTGTCGCGGTGAGGGACCGCCTTCAAGACGAACCCGCCTGAACCCACCCTGCCATGACTGCCAAAGAACTCGAGTCGCTCCTCATCGACCAGGCCCTCGACGAACTCGCGCCCGAGGCTTCCGCCTTGCTCGACTCCTATCTGGAGCATTTTCCTGAACGCCGCGCCGAGGCGGAGCGTCTGCGCGAGGCCCTTTCCCTGACCGAAGGCGCCGTGCTTCAGAAAGCCCTGGTGCACGAAAAGGAGGCGAGCCCTCCCGCTGGGGGGGCATGGGGGTTCTTTTCCCAGGCTCGCCCTCGCGCTCACGCCCTGGGGCGGGCCGCGGCCGTGCTGCTCCTCTTGGGAATGGGGGCCGGGGCTGGTTATTTCTTTGGAAAGGGGGATCGGCCCCCGGCGGGCGGCCCCGCCCTGATCCGCCACGAGTCCCAGGAGTCCCAGGAGTCCCCCTCGCCCTGGGCGCGCTATCGCCTCGACGCGGACGGGGGCTTGGCCCTCGTCTCCGTAGAGGAAGGGAAATCCTGATCACTCAACCGGAATCCATTGATGACTCCTGTGAAACCGTATTTCCCCCTACTGGCGCTGGCCTTGCTGGCCTTGTGCAGCTCCTGCGAGCCGGAGCCGCACCTCCAATGGGCGCCCGACGGGCGACGCGCGGCCTTGCTCTCGGATTCCCGCCTCTACCTCGTGGATGCCGAGGGCCAGCTTTCCGACCCGCTGGGGGGCGAGGAAGGCGCGAATCGGCAGCTGGTGGATCGCTTCGCCTGGCTGCCGGATGGCTCCTCGCTCTTGGTGCAACGGGTCCGATTGGAGCCGGATTGGGACCGCTTCGCGGCGGGCCTTCCTCCCGAGATCCTCGACCGCTTGGAACGGCTTGTGCCTCGCGTGCCCGATCTGTTGCGGACGGCGGTGGCCTTACGCGGCGATGCAGATCTCGGTGAGCTCCTCCTCGGGTCCCTGCTGCCCGGGGAAGGGCTCTTTGCCCGCAACCTCGTCCTACGCGCCTTGGAACGGGACGGGGAGTCCGTGCGAGCGGCCCTCACCGGATCGCCGGAAGCCCTCGCCTCCCTCGAAAAGGGGGACGAGGATGATCGCGCTGGCTATGTATTTCAGGAGACCCTGCGGCTGCCTTGGGCCGATCCTGCCGCCGCCGAGGTTCTCTTCCGCGACTTGAGCATGGCGGAGTCCCTGCAGGCCTCTCCCCGACATCCCTGGGTGGCTCGAGCGGTGAAGACGGCTGCAGCGAGGCGTTTTGATCTGGAGCTGATCTCGCTGGAAGGGAAACCGACCCAGGTGTTGGCTCGCGGGATCACTCGGGCCTTTGCCTGGACTCCCGATGGCCGTTCCCTCGTCTTGATGCGGCCGCTCTCGCCCGAGGGCGAAGGCAGCCTGATGAAGCTCGAACTCCGTCCGGTGCTCGACGAGGGCGGGGGCTTTCTGCCCGACGAATCGCCCCGGGAACTGGCCTACGCCCTGGTGCCCTTTGCCCCCCGGGTGGCGGTGCTTCCCGATGGGAGTGTCCTCTTTGCCAGTCAGCCCGGCACCTTGCCCAGTGCTCCCGGCCAGCCGGGCCAGGGCCCCCGCCTCTACCGTCTCCCTGCCAGCGGAGGCGAGCCGCTCGCCATTCCCACGGCGGAAGGGGCCCTGCCGATGGATCTCGGTTATTTCGTTCCCTCCCCCGATGGGCGCCAAGTCGTCGTGGTGGAGAGCGCCACCGATGCGGTGGCTCTCGTCGATCTCGAAAGCGGAGCCAGCGAGCTGGTCACCTCGCCGCATCGCGGCTGGAGGACTCGCCTCTTGCCGGCCTGGCGAGAGGCGGGCGAGTTCACCTTCGCGGCCTTGGATGCCGAGAAGCGCCGCGTCACCTGGAAACGCTGGCGTCAGGGGAAAATCCGCGAACTCAGCCAGGGGTGGCCGGAAGAGATCCTCAAGCCCTGGCTCCACTATCAGAACCCCAATGGATGATGCCAGCGATTTCTGCTTTACGATTCCTGCTGCTCCTTCTCGCCTCGACTATGGGGACGTCCCTCGTGGCCAGGGATGAGAAGGCGTTTTTCGAATCTCGCATTCGTCCGGTGCTCGCCCAGCACTGTCTGGAATGCCATTCCCAGGAGGCCGGCAAGGCCAAGGGCGGGCTGCGTCTTGACGATCGCGAGGCGGTGATCCGCGGAGGGGACTCGGGGCCAGCCGTGATTCCCGGAAAGCCGGAGGAGAGTCTCCTGCTCCTGGCCATGCAGCATCGCGATCCCGACCTAACCATGCCACCAAGAAAGGCCCGGCTTCCGGATCAGGTGCTTGCGGACTTCGCGTCCTGGATCGAGGCCGGGGCCCACGATCCTCGCGAGACCGCGGCTGCGGGGGGAGTAGGGGAGGGCTTTGAGGTGCGGCGCCGCCACTGGAGCTTCCAGCCGCTCACTCCTCCAAATCGTCCGGAAGTGAAGCGCCAGGACTGGGCTCTTTCCGAGATCGATTCCTTTGTCCTGGCCAAGCTGGAGGAAAACGGACTCGAGCCCTCGCCCGACGCCGAAGCTGTGGCCTTCCTACGCCGCTTGAGTTTCGACCTCGTGGGCCTGCCGCCCACGCCCGAGCAGGTCGACTCCTTCTCCTGGGACAGGCTCGAGGAGACGGTGGATCGTCTCCTTTCCTCACCTGCCTTTGGGGAACGCTGGGCGCGGCACTGGCTCGATGTGGCCCGCTATTCGGAGTCCAACGGCAAAGAGGCGAACCTGATCTATCCGCATGCCTGGCGTTATCGGGACTACGTGATCGACGCCTTCCAGCGCGACTTGCCCTTTGACCGCTTCCTCATGGAACAGCTGGCCGGGGATCTCCTGCCCGCGGATGGCCCGGCGGAAAAGGCCCGACATCTCATCGCCACCGGCTTCCTCGCCTTTGGCCCCAAGGGCCTCGCCGAGCAGAATCCCGAGCAGTTTGTCGCCGACGTGGTCGATGAACAGATCGACGCCTTTTCGAGGAGTATGTTAGGGATGTCCTTGGCCTGCGCGCGTTGTCACGATCACAAGTCGGATCCGGTGAGCATGGACGACTACTATGCGCTGGCTGGCATTTTCCGCAGCACCGACACCCGCTACGGCACCTGGGTGGACTCGGAAAACAACCAGGGGGGGCGGCTCATCCGCCTGCCGGAACTGCCGGGACAGCTCATCCCCAACCGCTCCCTCACCAAGGAGGCGCTCGCGAAGTTGAAGCAGGACCTGGCCCAGCTCGACGCGGATGAAAAGGCGGCGGAAGAACGCGCGGAGAAGGCCGCCGCCGAGGGGCGCGATCCCCAGATGGATTTCAACGAGGCCTTGCGGGAGGCCCTGCGCATCTACTGGTCGAGGGGTCCCCTCGTCGGCAAGCTGGAGACGGTCGATGAGGAGGGGCGAGCCCTGCCACTCTGCATGGGCGTGCTCGAGGCGGACGAGGTCGTGGATTCACCCCGCTTCGAGCGCGGCGAGATTGCGCATCCGGGGCAGGTGGTCCCGAGGGCGGTGCCCGCCCTTTTCGGCCTGGCCACGGAGGGGCCGGTGCCCCGGGAAACGAGCGGGCGGCTGCAGCTGGCCAAGTGGGTCGCCGATCCCGAGAACCCGCTCCCGGCACGGGTCATGGCCAACCGCGTCTGGACCCGCCTCTTTGGAGCGGGACTCGTCGAGACGGTGGATGACTTTGGCCGCACCGGCGCCACCCCCAGTCATCCGGAGCTGCTCGACCATCTCGCCTGGCGATTCCGCGAGGGCGGCTGGTCGGTGAAGTCACTGGTGCGCGAGATCGTGCTTTCCCGCAGTTATCGTCAGGCCTCGGCTTGGCGGGCCGAGGCCTTCGAGAAGGATCCAGACAACCGCCTCCTCTGGCGTTTTCCCAAGCGGCGGCTGGATGCCGAGGCCATGCGCGATGCCATGTTGGCGGTTTCTGGCGAGCTTGATCTTTCACCGCGTCAGGGATCCCTCGTCGCCGAGCTGGAAATTCAGTCCGCCTCCATGATTCCCTTCAATCAGAAGATCCCAAGGGATCTCGACGGCAGCTTGCATCGCTCCGTCTACCTGCCGGTGATGCGCGACCAACTGCCGGAAGTGCTTGCCCTCTTCGATTTCGCCGAACCCAGCCTGGTGATGGGACGCCGCGACAGCACCAACGTGCCTCCCCAGGCGCTCTTCCTGATGAATAGTGAATTTGTCAGGGCGAGGTCTTTGGCCCTGGGCCGGAGAATCGCCCAGGAGGCCGCCACCCTGTCCGAGCGCATCGAGGCCGCCTACCAACGTTGCCTCAACCGCCTTCCCGACGAGGACGAGCGCCGCCTCGTCGAGGCCTTTCTGGCCTCTCCGGCGCCGGAAGGGGCGGATCCGGCCGAGGAAGCGGAGAAGCGCTTGGCGGATTTTTGTCAGGCCCTGCTGGCCAGCGCCGATTTCCGGATACTGGATTGACCCTCCCTCTTGCAAAAGCCCTGATGCCATTCACCCCCGCCAGAACCCGAACCCTCTTTCGTCATGAGCCCTGACCTCATTCCCTCCCGTCGGCAATTTCTTCAGCAGACCGGGCTTGGATTCGGCTGGCTTGCCTTTTCCGCCCTGGCGGCGAAGCAGGCGATCGCCGCGGCTGGCCCCACTGGCTTGTCTCCGCGCCAACCGCATTTTGCGGCGCGGGCCAAGCACGTCATTTTCCTGATGATGCGGGGAGGTCCCTCCCACGTCGACCTTCTCGACGAAAAGCCCGAGCTGATCCGGCACAGCGGCAAGACCTCGACGACGGGACGCGACGCGGCGGGGGCCAAGTTGCTAGGACCGGTTCATCCCTTTGCGAGCTATGGGAAATCGGGACTGCGCCTGAGCCGTCTTCTCCCACACATCGGCGAGCATGCCGACGAGCTCTGTGTCATCAACTCGATGCACACGGATGTGCCGAACCACGCACCGGCCTTCGTGCAGATGCACACCGGCAGCTTTCAGTTTGTCCGTCCCTCCCTGGGGGCCTGGACGGTGTATGGCTTGGGTAGTGAGAACGAAAACTTGCCGGGCTTCGTCACCCTCAATCCTCCGGCCGGGGACGGGGGTGCCCAGAACTATGGCAGCGCCTTCCTGCCGAGCATCTGTCAGGGCACCCGCCTCGGCGGTGGACAACTTCCCGGTCTCTATGCCGCCTTCCTAAAGCGTCAGGAGGCTCCGGGGCCTCCCATGCGGAACATCGCCAACCCCGCACGCAGCCCGGCGGAGCAGCGGCGCCAGCTGGACCTGATTCGTTCGCTCAACGAGCGTCGTCTCGCCCGGGATCCGCACCAGCCCGAAGTCGAGGGGATGATCGAATCTTTCGAGCTCGCCTACCGTATGCAGAGCGAGGTGCCGGACACGATCGACACCAAGGGGGAATCTCCTGAAACGCTGGCCCTCTACGGCATTGGCAGGGAAGGGGATCTTTTTGCCCGCCAATGTCTCCTGGCTCGCCGCCTCGTCGAGTCGGGCGTGCGCTTCGTCGAGATCGCCTCGCCGGAAGGTTGGGATCACCATGCCCTCCTCACCTTGAACCTACCGAAGGCCTGCGCCGCCGTCGACCAGGCCGTGGGGGGCCTGCTGACCGACCTCAAGCAACGGGGCCTACTGCAGGAAACCCTGGTGGTCTGGGGAGGCGAGTTCGGGCGCACGCCATACGCGCCCGGCCTCGATGGTCGCGACCACAACCACAAGGGATTTTCCCTCTGGATGGCGGGGGGAGGGGTCAAGGGCGGCATCCGCCACGGCGCCACGGACGAGATTGGCTACGAGGCAGTCGAGAAACCCATGCACATCCGCGACTGGCACGCCACCATTCTGCATCTGCTAGGGCTGGACCACAAACAGCTCACCTTCAACTATGGGGGCCGGAATTTCCGCCTCACCGAAACGGGCGGCGAAGTGGCCAAGGACATTTTGCTGTAGCGGAAGTCGGTCGTGATAGTCGGGAGACGGTCGTTTTGTCGTCTGTCTCTCGATGCGGTCGCTGGCCGCCGCAGATCTCACTGCTCGGGAGAGGTCTCACGACCTCCTCTACGTGGACGCCAAGTCACCAAAGTCCTTAACGAAAGTCGTGAGACTTTCGAATGCTGAGACGTTTGCCACCCCCAGGAGATCACCCATGAACACCATTCTTCGGCTTTTCCTCCTCTCTTGCCTGGCCTCACTCGGCCTGGCTATGGAACCCTGTCGCCTACGGGTCGTCGATGCCGAAAACGGCTGGCCCGTGCCCCTGGTGGAGCTCCGCACCACGCACAACGTCCCCTTTTACACCGACAATGCTGGACTGGTGGCCTTCGACCTGCCCGAAATGATGGGCCTTGAGACCTGGCTCCACCTCGAGGGGGATGGCTACGAGCTGTCTGCGGATGGCTTCGGCTATCGTGGCTTCCGCTTCGTGCCTGAGCCTGGTGGCACCCACGAGATCAAGGTCGAGCGACGCATCCTCGCCAAGCGGTTGGGGCGTCTCACGGGAGCCGGTCTTTTTGCTGAAAGCCAGAAGCTCGGCGAGGAGACGGAATGGCGGGAGAGCGGCGTGCTGGGCTGCGACAGTGTGCAGACGGCGGTCCATCGAGGACGCCGCTTCTGGGCCTGGGGAGATACTCTGGTGGCGCGCTATCCACTCGGGCTTTTTCACATGTCCAGTGCGACCACCCCGATCCGTCCTCTTTCCTCCTTCGAGCCACCCTTGCGCCTGCCCTTCGACTACTTTCGGGACGGGGAGGGACAGGTTCGGTCGGTCGCCAATGTCGCCCCCGATGATCCCGGCCCAACCTGGGTGAGCGGCTATGTGAGCCTGCCCGATGCGGAGGGGCGCGAAAGACTGGTGGGCTGCTACCGCAAAATTGAAGCGCCCATGAACACCTACCGAGTCGGCCTCTGTGTCTGGAACGAAGCGGAGGAAGCCTTCGAATCCATCACCGTGCTCTGGGATAAAAAGCAGGGAGGATCCGAGCCCGCGCACTTGCCCGAGGGGCATCCCGTCTTTTGGAAGGACGATCAGGGGGAGCCTTGGCTGTTGTTCGGAGATCCCTTCCCCCACCTACGCCTGCCGGCGCGTTTTGAAGCCTGGCGCGATCCTTCGCAGTGGGAGTCGCTGCGTCCGCCTCGCCGGCTTGCGAGTGCCGGAGGAGGATCCGTGAAACCCCATCGCGGTTCCATTGCCTGGCAGGCTTGGCGGCAGCGCTGGGTCACCGTCTTTGGCGAGGCCGGCGGGGAGCCCTCGGCGCTCGGTGAAATCTGGTATGCCGAGGCCGATTCTCCCTTCGGGCCCTGGGGCGAGGCCGTGAAGGTCCTCAGTCACCGCAAAATGAGCTTTTACAACCCGAGGCTGCACGTCGAGCTGAGCCCCGAGAGTTCGCCTATCCTTCTTTTTGAAGGCACCTACACCCACAGCTTCTCTGGCGAAAGCAGGCAGACGCCTCGTTACGATTACAATCAGGTTTTGTATCGCCTCGATCTCGACGACCCCGCCCTCGCCCCCGCGAGAGGGGATAAAATCCCCTAGGGAGCTCGTGAGACCTTCTCCCGAGGGTCAGGTCCGCAGGGGCGTTATCTCCCGGCGAAAGTCTCACGACTTCCGCTACCGGCTTCGATCACCCCGTCGAAAGTCTCGCGACTTCCGCGACGGACTTCCGTTGCGAGATTTCACGACCTCACACGGCCCAACCTTCGCGGTAGGCTTCGCGGCTCCAGAACTTCGCGGCTTCCTTCTGCCCGTCGACGAGTCGCCCGGTCTTCGGATCGATGTCGACCGCGCCACCGGAGCGGAAGGCAATGTTGCCGTAATGACAGAGCAGTGTGCTGGTCTGCGCATCGGCGATGCTCTGATTGGGAGCCTTCCCTTCGCGAATAGCTTCGACGAAGTTGGTGAAGTGGGGCACATCGCTGGGGCTTTCGGTGTGCTTTTCGACCTCCTTGCCGTCTTTGTCGTAGATGGTCCAGCTGGCCCCACTAGTGAAGTCGAATTTGCCCTCCGATCCGTAAATCGAGACAAAGGCCAGAGGCTCGGGTTTGCGGGGATGACAGGAAGAACCGTCCCAGGTGATGCCCACCGATCCGAAATCGTAGGAGGCCAGGGTCGTGTCCGGGGTTTCCTGGTCGTC
Source organism: uncultured Akkermansia sp. (assembly GCA_964552315.1). Classification (GTDB taxonomy): domain Bacteria; phylum Verrucomicrobiota; class Verrucomicrobiia; order Verrucomicrobiales; family DEV007; genus Arctic95D-9. The sequence continues at coordinate 14,347 of CAZKGI010000062.1, forward strand.
GTCGAAATGATAGCGCCCCCCCGTGCAGACGACGCGCTGGGGATAGTCCACCTGCAGCGCCCAGCGAGCGATGTCCAGCCCGTGAGGTCCATTGTTGGCCAGTTCGCCCCCGCCGTAGAGCCAGTGCCAATGCCAGTTGTAGGGGGCGAGATTGTCCTTGTAGGGAGCATCCGGAACCGGTCCCTGCCACATCAACCAATCCAGTTCCGCCGGCGGATCAGTGATCTTGCCCTTGCCGATGCTCGCCCGCGAGGCGTTGTAGAAACAGCGGGCGTAGCGGAGCTCGCCGATGGCCCCGGCGTGGAGCTTCTCGATGCCGAGGCGGGTCCCGGGGTAAGAGCGCCGCTGGTTGCCCATGACGACGACGCGGTTGGTGTCCTTGGCCACTTCGACGAGGCGGAAGGCTTCGTGGGCGCTGTAGCTGCCGGGCTTCTCGACGTAGACGTTCTTGCCGGCCTGGCAGGCGAGGATGGCCGCCGGGGTCTGCCAGAAGTTCGGGGCGGCAATGGAGATGGCGTCGATGTTGGGGTCGTCCAGGATGCGACGGAAATCGCTCACCGATTCGGGTTCCTTTTCCTGTTTGCCTTCCATGCCCTTGGCCGCCGTGAGGAGACGGCTGGAATCGACATCGCAGAGATAGGCGACCTCGGTGTTGGCTACGTCGAGATAGCCCTTGATGTGCGCCCGTCCGCGCCCCAGGCCCATGACGCCGACGCGGACGCGGGAGTTGGCGCCCTTGGCCTGACCGAGCAGCAAATTGGGGCCGGTGGCGGCCACCGTGGCGGCACCAGCTGCGAGAGTGGTGCCGAGGAAAGAGCGACGAGAAGGTTTCGAAGTGTCCATGAGGCAGTTTAACGAGCCTCCGCAGGGGAGGGAAAAGGGAATTGGGGCGTATTTGCGGAGGGGACGCCCAGTTTTCCCGCTCTCCGAGATCCCGCCTAAGCCATGGGCGGCGGCACTCGCTCTGGCGCGTGGGGAAAACAGAGAGAGGCTACCGCGCAGGAAGCCCATGGGACATAGAACAGCGCGAAGTCGCTACGGCTCTGGCCTCACTTCGTCTCGTGAAGAGGCAGGTCCACCCGATTGGGCACCGTCGCTCGCACTGAATCCTCGCTGACGCGGGGCGCGGCGGGCTGGCGATGGGCGCGGATCAGGGTAGCGATCTCGCGACGCAGCTGGGCCAGGTCGAAGGGCTTGGTCAAGAAGAGATCCCCGCCAGCGTGCAGGACTTCGCGGCGCATCGTCTCGTCGGCGTTGCCGGAAGCGGCGATGATGGGCAGGCGCGCCACAGGGGACGGGAGCTGGCGGATTTGCTCGATCAAGGCCGTGCCGCTCATTTCGGGCATCTCGATGTCCGTGACGATCAGATCCACCGAGATTCCCCCCTCCCGCAGCAGGTGCAAGGCTTCGAGGGCATTGGTGGCCAGCAGGACGCCGTAGCCCGTTTGCTTCAGCACCTTCTCGAGGAGCACCCGGTTGGCCTGCATGTCGTCGACCACCAAGACCGTGAAACAGTTGGCAGGCGGCAGCATCGCCGGAATCGAGTGGTGAGGTTGAGAGGTCATCCGCTTTTCCATGACTTAGCCAAGAAGTTAAGAAATACAAGTCTTTAACCTCTTAGTATTACTTTGAACAGGAAGGTTCAAAAAATTCTGCACAAAATCATGAAAATCAGAACGATTCCGACGGCATTGATGTAGAGGAGGTTGTAAGGCCTTCAATGGCGACGGGGAGAGAAGGTCGTGAGACCTTCTCCCGAGGGCCAGATCCGCAGCGACGTTTCCTCCCG
>CAZKGI010000062.1:16235-19981 GCA_964552315.1 uncultured Akkermansia sp.
GGAGCTCAGCTTTTGCTGTGGGCGGCGGCGGCAGACGCTTGGGCTGGCGCTGCGTTCTCGATCTTGACCTTCGCCTTGGCGCGCTTCTGGAAGGGGCCGGGAGGACGCAGGTCTGGGATTTCGGGGAGATACTCACATTGAGTCCCACCGCCAAGGGCCTTGTAGAGCGCGATGTAATGGCGAGCCACTTGGCCACGGCTGAAGACCTCTTCGTCTTCGGCGGCAAACTTGGTGCGCTCGGCATCCAGCACGTTCTGGAAGCTGACCAGACCGCTTTCGTAGTTCTTCTTGACCAGTTCCACGGTCTCGCGCGAGGCGGCAACGGCGCGGTTCAGGTTGGCGAGGCGGTCCCGCTCGTGCTGAATGGCGGCCATGGCGGTTTCGACTTCTTCCACGGCGGAGAGGACCGACTTTTCGTAATCGGCGAGGGCTTGGTAGGCCCGGCTTTCTTCGGCGGCGATCTCGTTGCGGATGCGGCCGGCGCTGAAAATGGCCCAGCGGAAAGAAGGCCCGAATCCGTAGGCGCGGCTGGCGCTGTCAAAGAGGTCGCCGCTGCGGATCGACTGTAGCTGGAAATCGCCGACGAGGCTGAGGCGGGGATAGAGCTCGGCCTCGGCAATGCCGATGCGCGCGGTCTGGGCGGCCAGTTCCCGTTCGGCCCGGCGGATGTCGGGACGCGCTCGCAGCAGGTCGGCGGGCAAGCCGGAGGAAAAGCCAGAAGAGGGTACGGGTACCCCACGGGATTTCGTCAGCAGACTTTCCACCGACTCGGGGAAGCCGCCGGTCAGGCTGGCAAGGCGGTTGCGCGCCGCGGCTTGTTCGGCGCGAAGGAGGGGAACGGAGGCCTCGGAGATGGCCAAGTTGGTCTCGGCCTGAGTCACGTCCATGCGGGGAACCAGGCCAGCCTCGAGGCGTCCCTTGGCTAGCTGGAGCGAACCGCGCTGGGCCTGGATATTGCGCTGGGCCACGGCGATACGCTCCTCCAGGGTGCGGTAATCCGCGTAATTGAGGGCGACTTCGGCGAAGAGGGCGACCAAGGCATCGCGATAGTCCTCTTCCCGAGCGGCGATGTTGGCGTCGGCTGCTTCGACGGAGCGGCGGATGCCGCCGAAGAGGTCGATTTCCCAGCCCGCATCGAAGCCGGTGCTGTAGAGGCTGTAGGGATTGTCACGCCCGGCGCTGACGGTCTGGTTGCGATTGTTGCTGACGCCGCCGCGGTTTTCGCTGATCCGCTCGCGCATATAGGACGCCGAGGCGTTGGCCTGGGGAAGGCCCTGGCTGCGGGCGATGCCCCGTTGGGCGCGGGCCTCCGAGAGGCGGGCCACGGCCTTTTTCAGGTCGGGATTGGCTTGGCGGGCCCGCTCGATGAGCGTGTTCAGGGTGGGATCGTGAAAGCCTTTCCACCAGCCCGTGAGAGGCGTGTTGCCCTGAAGATCCCTCAGGACATTGCGGGACCAGGCGTCGGGCACTCGGGTCTGGGGGCCGACGTAGTCCGGCCCCACCGTGTGGCAGGAGGATACGAAGAGGGCGAGCGCGGCCCCCGGGAGGAACGCGTACGCGTGTCGGAGTTTCATGAGTCGGAGACCGGCAAGGGAGCAGAAGTCAATCTGTTTGCCAACAAAAACATCATACACGTATCCGCACCCACCCCCGGTGGAGAGGAAGTCGGCGCACGAGTCCGCAGCGGAAGTCGTGAGACTTTCGTTGGGAGAAAACGTCCCTGCGGAATTGATCCTCGGGAGAAGGTCTCACGACCTCCTCTACCCGGTATGGCGGATTTGCGATGCTGCGGAATTTGCCGGGACATGCCACAATGCCGCGTCATGAAGCATCGCAAAATCCTTGTTCCGCTCCTCGCCCTCGTTCATGTTGGTCTCATGTCCAGCCTTTCCGCCGAGACCCTTCATGTGTATTTCGGCACGGGGGGACGCGGGGCTCTCGGGATTTACCGCGCCACCTTCGACACCGAAAAAGGCAGTCTTTCTCCCGCTGAGCTGGCGCATGAAATCGGGTCTCCCGGCTTCCTGGCCCTGCATCCAGACCGGAACAAACTCTACGCCGTTGCCACTCAGGACAAGGTGGGCGGTGTGGCCGCCTACCGCATCGCTGCGGACGGTTCGCTCGAGTTTTTCCACTTCGAGCCCACCGGCGATGGCGGCGCCGCCCATGTCGCCGTCCATCCCAGCGGGAAATTCCTCCTCACCGCCCAGTATGGAGGCGGTTCGGTCTCCTTGCTGCCCCTCGATGCCGAGGGAAAACCCGGCACCGCCACGGTGACGGAGCACGAGGGCGGCTCCAAGGTGGTCGGGAATCGCCAGGACACCCCTCATCCCCATTGGTGCGGTTTTTCGCCTGACGGCCGCTATGCCTTCGTCCCCGACCTTGGCCTCGACGGGATCGTCATTTACCGAGTCGATACGGAGCAGCCCGCCATCACCCGGCACCACTTTGCCGAATCCGTTCCCGGGGGAGGTCCGCGGCACATGCGCTTTTCTAAGGACGGCAAGCACCTCTACCTTCTCAACGAGCTGGATTCCACCCTCACCACCTTCGCTTGGGATGCGGAGCGGGGCGAGGCGAAGCGCCTCGAAACCCTGCCTTCGCTGAGTGAAGAGATGATCGCGGGCGAAAACTTCCATGCCGCCGCGGAGATCCTGGTGCATCCCCAAGGCCCCTTCATCTACTACTCGAACCGGGGCCACGACAGCGTTTCCGTCTTTCGCGCGGACGCCAGCGGGGCGAAGCTGGAGCGCATCCAGGTCCAGCCCGTCCGCGGGGCCTTTCCCCGCAACATCAACCTGAGTCCGGATGGACGCTGGCTCCTCGCCGCCGGGGCTGACTCCCACACCGTCGCCGTGCATGCCGTCGATCCGGAAACCGGACGGCTCACCTACCAGCGTGGCGCCATCATCCAAGTGCCAGCCCCCATCTGCATCCTCTTCGGCAATCCCGTGAAGTGAGCTGCAGAGCCTAGCAGATATGGGTAGCGGAAAGTCGTGAGTCTCTCGACGGGGGCAAGCGTATCTGCATTCCTGCATTTCAGAGGAGGTCGCACGACCTCCTCTGGGGGTAATGGAATTTTGGCCCGCATGCCGTTTCGCCTTGCTTGAGACCCCGCCTTTGTGAGACGCTGTCTCCATGGCTGGTGAGCGTGCCCGGACCTTCAGGGGGCGCCTGCGCCGACTGCCGCCCTGTCATTATCGGGGGTTGGCCTGGGTCCATTGGACCATGGGGCTTTCAGGTCGTCCCACCGCTTGGCTCGCCCCCCTTCACCACCTCGGCTTGCGTGAGCGTCTATGTCATGCTCTGGGCCGCGAAAAGCTGCTGTGTGCGGCTTATTGCCTGATGCCCGATCACGCCCACTTTCTGCTGGGGGGATTGAGCCCCCAGTCCGACCAACTCCGGGCGGTGAAAATGATCCGGAGGAGTTGGAACGGGCTTCTCCAGAAGGCCGCGCGTCCCGTCACGCTGGAACGCCAGGCCCACGACCACGTCCTCACCGACAAGGAACGGAGCCGATCCTCCTTTGAGACCGTGCGGGCCTATATCAGGGAGAATCCGGTGCCTAAGGGGCTCGTGGAGTCCTGGCGCGACTGGGCATTCTCCGGCTGCCTCGTTCTCGGCTATCCCGACCTCGACTCCAGGGACGACGATTTTATGGAGCGATTCTGGCGGATCTCCCACCGCCTCATCGATCCCGATATTTTGTAGGAGACGTCGGTAGCGGAAGTCGGTAGCGGAAGTCG
>CAZKGI010000063.1:0-10181 GCA_964552315.1 uncultured Akkermansia sp.
CGCGGGCAATGCAGCGCGTTGTGCGGACTACGGCCATGTGACCTGGTTCACGCACGAGGGCTTGGGGCCGGTTACTGACGAGGTCTTTGGTCTGCCTGCACCGCCGAACCAGCACTATTCATGGAGGGATCTTCTCGATCCTCTCGGACTGAATTATCATCCTATACGCCATTATGGAACCGATGGAGCGCTTTTCCAGGATGGCTCGGTGATGGGCGAGGACCCCGGCCATCCCTTCGTTGATCGACCCGAAATTCGACTCCTCCGTCCCGATTCCCTCGTCTTTGATATCGTATGGAAAAACCCATGAATCCCGTCAACATCATTGCCGAGGCCGGTGTTAACCACGGTGGCAGTCTCGAGGTGGCCTGCGCCCTCGCCCGCGCCGCGTCGGCGGCAGGTGCGGACGCCGTGAAGATCCAGACCTTTCGCGGCGATCGGGTCGTGTCTCGCAGGGCTCCGAAGGCAGCCTATCAGCTCAAGAGCACTGATCCCGCCGAATCTCAGCTGGAGATGTTGAGGAAACTGGAATTTCCCGAGTCGGACTATCCCGCCCTCATAGACTGCTGTGGGGAACTGGGCATCGAATTTCTCTCCACTCCCTACAATGAGGAGGACGTCGACTTCCTCGTCTCGGTAGGGGTCCGGCGCCTCAAGCTGGCGTCGATCTCCATCGCGGAGCCCCACTTCGTGCGCTACGCCGCCTCCACTGGGCTACCTTTGGTTCTCTCCGCCGGGATGGCCACCCTCGGCGAAGTCGAGTCGGCGGTGGCGGCTGCCCACAGCGTGGGAAACCACGACCTCGTCGTGCTCCAGTGCACCACGAACTATCCTTCACGGGTCGAGGATGCCAACCTTCGGGCCATGGTTTCGATGCGTGAAGGCCTGCAGATTCGCGTGGGGTATTCAGACCATACGGAATCGGATACCGCCTGTATTGTCGCGGTGGCCCTTGGGGCGGAAGTAATCGAAAAGCATCTCACCTTGGATCGGCGTGCCCCAGGCCCCGACCATGCCTGTTCCTGCAATCCGGAGGAATTTCGCATGCTCGTGGAGAAGGTGCGTGAGGCCGAGACTTGTCTCGGCTCCGCGGTGAAGGCTCCGACCGAGGTCGAACTGGAGAACCTGCCGGGCATGCGGAGGAGTTTGGCGGCCCGGCGTCCGCTCGAGCCCGGCGAGGTGCTGAAGGAGGCCGACGTCACCCTGCAACGCCCTGCCAACGGCCTCCGGCCAGCACTGCTGGGTGAATTGCTCGGCCGTCGGGTGATGGTCCGGATCGAAGCGGGCGAATTTCTACAATGGGAACAATTTGATGCGAGGCCTGAGAGTTCATGACCTCGGTCCGGGCGACGGGGCGGCTCTGGCGGCCTTTCTCGAGCAACAGCCGGCGGAATATCGACGGGATTTTCACCCCTTTAGGGACGAGGGGGCAGAAGCCCTAGAGGAAATCCTCGCCGCAAAACGGCGGGATCTTTTTCGGGCGGTGCTCTTCGACGAGCTATGGGTGGCCTACTATCAATTGCGTGGATGGGACCAGGGCTACGAACGGCCTGCATTTGGCGTCCTTGTCAGCCACGATCACGGCGGACGGGGCCTCGGGGGCTATTGTCTGACGGCCGCCCTGACCGAATGTCGGCTCCTCGGCGTCGCATCCTGCATGCTCAAGGTGGCTCCGACGAACGAGCGGGCGGCCCAGCTCTACCTTCGCCACGGCTTTCGCTTCGAGTCGACCTGTCCGGTGACCGGCCATGCGATTCTCTCGATTCAGTTCTGAGAGGCCTTCACGCGACTCCCATGCGACCATGAGTCCTGTCCCCCAAGTCTACGTTTCTTCGGGCGCCTTTGCCGGTGTTACCACGGTCGAGGAGCTGCTGCCGCGCTGTCGAGAGGCAGGCATTGAGGCCGTGGAACTCTCGAGCGGACTTCGCTCAGGGGGTGATTTTGACGAGGCCGTCGCTGGGGCGGGGGACTCCCTTCGCTTTCTCCTCCACAACTACGTGCCGGCACCGCCACAAGCCTTCGTGCTCAACCTGGCTGATTCCAACGAAACCAACAGACAGCGCTCGCTGGAATTTTGCGGCGATTCCCTGCGGCGCTGCGCCCGGCATGGAATTCCCTTTTACAGCGTTCACGCGGGCTTTGTCACCTCATTGAGCGCGGAGGACCTGGGACGCCCGGAACGGCAAGTCGCGCGGGTGGATGAAAGAGGTCGGGCGCTGGCCATGGAGCGTTTCCTGGATGCGGTGGGCCAACTTGACGAGGAAGCCCAATCTCTCGGGGTGCGTCTGCTCCTGGAGAACAATGTCCATGCCCGGACCGGGGCGGTGAGCCATCTGCTATTGGTCACTGGAGGTGAGATCCAGGAGTTCTTTGAGAGGCACCGCTTCAGCTCGGTCGGCCTGCTTCTCGATCTGGGGCATCTCGCGGTTTCTTCACGATATCTCGAATTCGATGCGCTCGAAGCCGTGGAACGGGTCGCCCCATGGATCGAGGCCGTACATCTGAGCGACAATGACGGCTGGAGAGACAGCAACGAGAAGGTGCGCGAAACCAGCTGGTTCTGGGAGCCCTTGAACCGAAATTGTCGGCCAGACTTGGTCGCCGTGGCCGAGGTCTACCGGCTCTCCTTGGACGACATCGCCGCCCAGCGCGACCTGATCGTGCGCAAACTTTCCTAACTTTATCCTATGTCCACCGACGTCAGTCGACAAATTCTGCCCGAAACCGTCAGCTTGCGGGAAGTGCTCCAGCGGATGAACGAGGGGGTGTCCGGCATCGTGCTTTTGGTCGATGCCAGTGGTCGCCTCACCGGCATCTATACCGATGGGGACGCCCGTCGTGCGGTGCTGCAAACCGACAATTTGGACCGGCCTGCGGCGGAATACATGAACCGTTCTTTCACGACGGCCTCCCGGGAGAGCAGTCAGGAGGAACGACTCCGGATGCTGGATGATCGGATCCGGCACCTGCCTATCGTCGATGAGATCGGGCGACCGCTTGAGGTGCTCTCTTGGACAGAAATCTGGCGATTGCCCTTGGTGGAACCTTCGCTGGGTGGCAACGAGCTCAAGTATGTCTCTGACTGCATCCGGACCAACTGGATTTCCTCGCAGGGATCCTATGTCACCCGGTTTGAGAAGGACTTTTCGGACTATCACGGGGGACTCGAGGCGATCGCCGTGTCCAGTGGCACCACAGCCCTGCACTTGGCCCTGGTGGCTCTCGGCATCGGTCCCGGGGACGAGGTGATCGTGCCCAATCTCACTTTTGGGGCCACGGCGAACGCCGTCATCCACGCCGGGGCGGTGCCCGTTCTGACGGACGTCCATCCCGACGACTGGACGCTGGACCCGGAAGATGTAGTCAGGCGGCTGACCCCCCGAACCCGCGCGATCCTGCCGGTGCATCTCTACGGCGTGTCCGCCCGGATGGATGAACTCGACGGGATCGCCAAGCAGCATGACCTCTTTCTCATAGAAGACTGCGCCGAGTCCCTCGGCACCCGCTATCGAGGGCGCCTCAGCGGCACCATCGGGGACGCCTCGGCGTTCAGTTTTTTCGCCAACAAGACCATCACCACGGGCGAGGGGGGCATGATCCTCGTCAAATGCCAAGAGGTCGCTGACCGGGTGCGATTGCTGCGGGACCATGGCATGTGCAAGGATCGCCGTTATTGGCACGAGGAACCGGGATATAATTATCGCATCACGAACATGCAGAGCGCGATCGGCTGCGCCCAGATGGAGCGACTCGACAGTTTTCTCGCTCACCGCCGCCACCTCGGCGAGACCTATGATAAGGGGCTGGGTGAACTGCCTGGTATCCGGCTCCAGCGTTTCGGACCGGAACGGACGAGCTCTTACTGGCTCTACTCGGTCGTGCTGGAGGAGGCCTTCGGAATGGGGCGCGACGAGTTGATGCGCGAGCTGCTGCGCGAGGGGATTGAGTCGAGGCCCGTTTTTTATCCTCTCGACGTTCAGCCGGCTTACCGACCCTATGCCCAAGATCCGGGCCGCCCCGTCTCGACGGACATCGCTCATCGCGGCATCAGCCTGCCCACATCGAACCACATGCAGGTCAGCGAGGCAGAACGGGTCTGCGAGACCTTGTCGCAAATCTATACGCGGGGGCGCTTCCCCCGCGCCTAAAAGGGCCACTTGCCGATAGCCATGAACCGCACCCCTCCGAAAACCATTGCCTTCATCCCCGCCCGTGGGGGCTCGAAACGTATCCCCGGGAAAAACCTGAAACCCCTCGATGGTAAGCCGCTCCTGCGCTACGCGGTGGAGTCGGCCCTCGAGTCCGGGGTTTTCGATCAGGTGGTGGTGTCTTCCGACGACGAAGAGGTGGCCCAGTTGGTGACGCATTGGGACGATGTCGTTCTCCATCGTCGCGCCGCTGCCCTCGCCGATGATTTCGTCCGGGTGCCCGAAGTTGTCCACGCCTGGCTCTGCGACTTGGCCGAGTCGGAGCGACCGGAGACGCTGGGGGTCCTGTTGCCGCCCTGCCCCTTTCGCAGCGCAGCTCACGTCCGTGCCGCCTACGAGCAGTTTGTCAGGGAAGCGCCCGAAGGATTTCTCGTCTCGGTCACGCGCTATGATTTCCCCCCCCAGTTCGCCCTCCGCTTTTCCGGGACGGAGGACTCTCGCCTGGAAATGCTCCATCCCGAGGTCTATCGGCAAACAACGCGGAGCCAGTCGGTCGCGCCGCTCTGGCATCCCAACGGGGCCATCTACCTTTTTGCCACTGCGGCTTTCCTGAAAACCGCTTCGTTCTTTTCGGAACCTCTCGTTGGCTACGAGATGCCTCCTGAAGACTCGATCGATCTCGACTGGCCCCACCAGTTTGACATTGCCGAAGCGCTGATCCAGAACCGTCGGCGAGCCTAGAGCTGCCGGAATCCCCAACTCATCTACTCAGTCATGACCCATTCCCTCAACCAAGGAGGAGAAACGCCCCCAGGGCGACTCACAGGTCCCGTCCACCCCATCCCAGTGCCCTTTGCCCCCGACGAGTCGGTGGACTATGACTCGCTGGGGGATTATATCGAATACCTCGTCGATGGCGGTGCCACAACCTTGCTGGTGACTGTGGGCACGAGTCGTTTCAACTTGCTGGACCGCGAAGAGATGCTGCGGGTCAACGAGACCGTCGTGCACCGGGCGGCACGACGTGCCCGGGTTATTGTGTCGGGCCCAGGGCCGAACACGGGCTCCACCATGGAAAACATTGCCTTTGCCCAGGCAGCGGCCAAAGCCGGTGCCGATGCCTTCATCGTCGCCTACCCGGAACGCCACTACGGGGATGACGACCTCGTGGCCTTCTTTCACGATATCGCCGAGGCTGCACCCTTGCCCCTCTGGGTCCACGCCGTGCCCATGCGGGATGGCTTCGGCGGCGTGAATGCCGTGACCCCATTCAGCCTCGCGGCACTCGAAAGAATCGTCGAGCATCCCAAGGTAGTGGGGGTCAAGGAGGAGAACGGGGACCGTGCCCTCTACGAACAGATCCAAGCCAAGTTGAAGGATCGCATTTCCATCATCGGAGCGGGCGGAGCCATGCGGCGCTACCTGCGGGACGAACCACTGGGGGCAAGCTGCTATCTTGTCGGCACCGAGTCCCTGCTGCCGAATCTGGGGGTCCGTTTCTTCGAGGCGATGTCCAGGGGGGACCGCAAGCTCGCGGAATCGATCGCTGAGGAACAGGAGGATCGCTTCTTCGAGGCGGCAGTGCGCTTCGGATGGCATCGCTCCCTCAAAGCCGCTCTCCATCTTCTCGGTCTGATGCCACTGACCGAGCGTCGCCCCTTCTCCCCCCTGGCACCGGACGAATTGGAGACCTTGCGCGGCGTTATGGCCGAGACGGGGTGGCTCTGAGACAGCACGGGAATCTAGTCTGACAGCTCATGAATCTTCCCTTTGAAAGACAGTTTGCCATCGGCCATCGGGAGGTCGGCACAGGAGGGGCGCCCCTGTTAGTTGCGGAGACGGCTTGTGCCCACGAGGGCAGTGTCGAGGAGGCCCAGCGCCTCGTCGCCGCCGCCGCCGCCGCCGGTGCCGATCTCGTTCAAGTGCAGATCTTCCGGGCCTCCGAACAGGTCGCCGAGGAGCATCGTCTGCGCCCCCTGCTGGAGAAGTTGCAGCTCAGTGACGAGGAATGGGCACAGGTGTTTTCGAAGGCTCGGGAAATTGCTGCGCCGACCATGGTCTTCGTCTACGATCTGCCGAGCCTTCGGCTGGCCCTCGAGTTTGAACCGCTTGCGCTGAAGCTGAATTCCTCGGACCTTGTGAACGGCCCTCTGCTGCGGGCCTGCGCGGAAAGCGGCCTGCCGATCTTTCTTGGCACGGGGGCCTCCACATTGGAGGAAATTACCGCCGCCATGGACTGGATCGCAAGATGCGGCGGCCGACGCGTCATCCTCATGCACGGCATTCAGGATTTTCCCACGGCTCTCGGCGACTCCAGGCTGCAGCGGATCCGGATGCTCAAGAACCTCTTCGAGTTGCCGGTGGGCTATGGCGACCACACTGACGCGGGGCTGGAGATCGCTCCATTTGCCGACTTACTCGCCTTGGGGCTCGGGGCGGATTGCCTGGAAAAACACATCACCATGGATCGAGCCGAAAAGAAGACAGACTACCAGGCAGCCCTCGATCCAGAGGGGTGGGCGCGCTATGCCGGTCACATGCGTATGGCGGCGGAGGCCCTGGTGGATCGCCTGCCCCTCGATCTCACCCCCACGGATCGACGCTACCGACAGTTCCAGAAGAAGTATGCGGTCTTGCGAGAAGCCCGCTCGGCCGGGGATCTCATTGGTTTGGGGGACGTGCGCCTTCTCCGCGTAGAAGAGTCCAGCGGCCTGAGCGGTCTCGATTTCGAGCAGGAGAGGCGGCACCGCCTGCTCCGCGACCTGCCTGCCGGCAGTCTGGTGCGCTCCACGGATTGCGAAGCGCTGATGTGAAGTCTGACCGGACCATGGCCGTCACGTGACGGATCGACTGCTTGCGACTAGAACAGGATGCGATCTATCAGGGAAACCACAGAATTGCTCCTCTCGATCGAGGATCGTTTTCCCGTCCACCGGATCCTCTATCGCGGTTTGGCGGTTTGGCCACAGCTCCGCCTTCAGCTGCTGCAGTCCGCCTGCGGCCAGAGTCCAAGCGTCGCGCCGACTTGGCGCGATCGTTGGCGGACTCGCAGGAAACGGCGAGGAAGAAGGCGGCAGCGGGATGCGGTAAATCCGATCGAGGACGCTCGTCGAGTGATTCCGGCTGACGCTGCGGTGGCTTTCCTGGAGTGGCGTTCCTTCATGTGCCAGGCTTCTGGGAAAGGCACTGTTCATCGTTTCTTTGATCTCATTCGGGAGGAAATGGGGGACTGTGGGGCGCAGGCCGTGCTACGCTGGGAGAACGCCGGGGCGCCTCCTACGGTCCATGAACCGGGTGTGATTTGCCTGAACCGCCTGATGTCATCGATCCACCGGGCGATAAACGAGGAGCTGTTGCCCTGGCAGTTGGGTTCCAGTTTGTTTCGTCGTCTTCTGTCCTACTGGAACCGCCTCGAGGGCGTGGAGCCCATTCGGTTGACGGCCAGCTTGAAGCAATTCGAGGCGGTGCATCGTCTCGCGATGGTCATCGATCAGATTTTGCCTCCGGGCCTCCGGGCGGCCTTCCTATGTTGTTTTTACAGTGACGTGAGCTTTGCCCTGTCCCAAGCCTGCAGACGACGAGGGATTCCCTGTGTCGAGGTTCAACATGGACAGCAGGGCGATTGGCACTCGATGTACACCCACTGGACGAAATTCCCCCAGGGGGGGTATCCCCACCTCCCCAACCACTTCTGGATGTGGGACGAGGCGGGGGTGAGACGGATTGATGCCTGGGGAGCGCAAGCCAGAGTGGAGGCTTTCGTTGGGGGGAATCCTTGGCTCATCCGTCAGATCGGTCGGATGACGCGGGAGATGGGGGCACGCAGGGAAGGGGGGCCGGTTTACCTGGTCTCCCTGCAGAACTTTGAGCTGCCTGAATTTGTCTGGGAAACGATGGACGCCCTGTCCTCGAGCCGGTGGATCTTTCGCTTGCACCCACGCCATGCAAAGGTGGGACAGACTGTGCGGGAGCGCTGCCGGGAGCGGCTTGACCCGAGTCGATTTGAAATTCAGGAGGGCGGTGTCCCAGACATCTATGAAGTCTTTCCAGAAGTCGATTACCAGCTTACCGGTTGGTCCACGACCGCCTACGAGGCGCTCGAATTCCAGGTTCCCACGGTGTTGATCCATCCCAACGGTCGCGATGCGATGGCGGCGGATCTCGCCTCTGGGAGATTTCTATACGCCGACAATGCCTCGGACCTCGTCGCCATCCTGTCCCGCCCTCGCGAGCGGGCCTCGCTGGAATCGCCGTATCGCAGGGGACGGGAGACCGTGCGTGAGGGGATTGCCAGAGTGTTAGGCCAGGCGAGTTAGGGTGGACATCGGATCGCCGTCGTCTATCAAATTCGGTACTGCTCAGGATTCAAAACGTCGAATCTTTTCCAACTTGTACCTGAGGATATTTCTCATCGCTTGCTTCCTTCCTTAGATTCAGCTGTGTGTCTGGCCCTACGATCGGAGATGAATTGCCCCCCCGTGCTCCTAACGATGTTCAACCGCCCCCGGCACGCTGCACGCGTGGTCGAGGCCATCGCCAAGGTGCGCCCTGCCCAGCTCTTCTTGGCGGTCGACGGCCCCCGGCCAGGAGTGCCGGAGGATGTAGCCGCCGTCTCGGCCTGTCGGGCACTCGCAGACCGAATCCATTGGGATTGTGAGGTCAAAACCCGCTTCCGCGAGGAGAATCTCGGCTGCCGCGAGGGGATGATCGACGCCGTGAGTTGGTTTTTCGATCAGGTGGAGGAAGGGGTCATCCTCGAGGATGACTGTGTCCCAAGCGAGGCGTTCTTCCCCTATGCGGCAAGAGTTTTCGCGGCCTGCGCCGACGAGCCCCGTTTCATGCAGCTGTCGGGCTATGCCCATGTCGAGAATCCCGGGGGGGGAGTTTATTTCCTTCCGATAACGAGCTCGTGGGGGTGGGGAACCTTGCGCCGGGTCTGGCAGGGATTTTTAAAACAGCGTGACGAGATCACTGCGGATTTTCAGGCTCATCCGGAACTGCACCATTCCTTCGACCTGGAGGGAGCCTATCCCTATTCGGAAATGTTCAGGCAGAACCTGCGTAACCAGGTTAGCTCTTGGGCGATACTGTTTTACTGGTATGTGTATCGGCAGGGGGGGCTCGTGGCTTATCCTCCGACAAGTTTGATTGCCAACATCGGCCAGGACGGATCGGGCGCTCACGAGGGCGCGAGAGCGAAATCGAACGATCGCCCGCTGCAGGAGCCAGCGGATGGGTATAGTTGGACCATAGCACAGCCCCTGGTTTCTAACGATGAGTGCTGGAGGAAAGTGCGTGAACTTATCGCTGTCAGGAAGGGGTCTGAAGTGAGAAGGGAGAATAATAAAAGGAAAGCGAAGTCGAAGCGTTTCAGCTTGTTGGATCGCTTGTGCCAGCAGATCGTCCAGCGGGGACTGCGTGCATCAGGAAACGAGAGGATTCTGCGCCGGAAGAAGTCCAAGGCCCAGAAGCCGGCAGAGCCGAAGCCTCCGGCGGGGTTTTGTCAGGACCCGACGGCGGTGCTGCACCCCACGGCGTCCATCCAGATCCTGTCCAAGAGGGAGCGCGCCATTGTCATCGGGGCCCACACCCACATTCGCGGCGAGCTCCTCACTTATTGGAACGAGGGGCAGATTGAAATCGGATCGAACTGCTACCTCGGGGAAGGCTCGCGGATCTGGTCGCAGGCTTCCGTGCGCATCGGCAACGACGTGCTGATTTCCCATCTCGTGGACATCCATGACAGCGACGGTCATCCCATCGAGGCCGAGGACCGGGTTCTGGATGGGCGCTCCATTCTCCAGGGGCAGGGCTATCTGCTGCCGACGAAAACCCAGAGTGCGCCCGTGGTCATCGAGGACAAGGTCTGGATAGGCTTCAAGGCCACGATCCTCAAGGGCGTGCGCCTCGGCGAGGGCGCCATCGTGGCGGCGGGGGCGGTGGTGACCAAGGATGTGCCGCCTTACACCCTCGTGGCGGGGAATCCGGCGAAGAAGGTCAAAGATTTAGGAAGGAAGGCATGATCAAACGATT
>CAZKGI010000063.1:10281-15134 GCA_964552315.1 uncultured Akkermansia sp.
GGGAATCCGGCGAAGAAGGTCAAAGATTTAGGAAGGAAGGCATGATCAAACGATTGTTGAAGAAACTCGGCCTCTCACGGTCGAAGGGCCCCACGAAGAGGCCGGCCCGTGAGCGCAAGCCCAAGCAGAGAAACAAACCATTGCGGGCCGAGGAGCGCATTGCCCAATATCTCGAGGGCGGGCGTCTTCCCTGGACCCCCGGCTATCATGAATACAAGTGGCAGCAAATCGCCCAAGCCCTGAGCGACCTCGAGCTGTGTCGCGGTTTCTCGGAAAAAGCCCTGCCGAAGGGATATGGGAAAGGTCTGGATGAGCGGGTGGTGGAGTACCCCTGGATCTTTCCCTTGCTGGTCGACAGTAATGGTCCCGTACTGGATGCGGGTTCTGTCCTGAACTTCGAAAGCATCGTCCGCCATCCCCAGGTGAAGGCCCCGCAACTGACGATTGCGGGCCTGGCGGTGGAGCGACAGAACTTCTACGCCGAGGGCGTTTCCTACCAGTTTTGTGATCTGCGGGATCTGCCCTTTCGCGATGGCTGGTTTTCGACGACCCTCTGCGTGTCCACGCTGGAGCATGTGGGCATGAACAACGAGATCTACGGGCACGAGGATGAAACGACCCAGCCCCGTCGGGAGGGAAGGGGAAGCCATCTCCAGGCCGTGGCGGAACTCATGCGGGTGACCAGACCTGGAGGGACGATCGCCATCACCGTGCCCGTGGGCCGCTACGAGGACCACGGATTCTTCCAACAGTTCAATCGTCCGATGATCGACGAGTTGCTCGCCGCCCTGGGGCGCTTCGGTACGGTCACGGAGCGCTATTTTCGCTATCGCCCCGATGGCTGGATCTCGGCCTCGTGGAGGGAGTGTGAGGACGCACAAAGCCACAATCCCCAGAGCGGGAGGGGGCGGGGAGACGACGGAGCGGCCCATTGCCGCGCCGTGGGCTGTTTTTTGGCAAAAGGATGATCACCTGGGAGGAGGCTGTCGAATCCCTGAGGCGGGACCCGGCCCAGCAGGAGCTGGTGCGGGCCTGCTACTATGACGATCCGCTCGCGGCGGCGGCGGAGCGCTTCGCCCAAGGGGAAGAATGGGCGGAGGTGCTCGAGCGGGTGGGCCGCTCGGGGCGCGTGCTCGAGCTGGGCGCGGGGCGGGGGATCTCCTCCTACGCCTTTGCCAAGGCGGGCTGGGAGGTGACGGCCCTGGAACCCGATCCCAGCGACCTGGTGGGCGCGGGGGCGATCCGGGCCCTCGCCGCCGAGACCGGTTTGGCCATTGAGGTGGTGGAGGAATGGGGCGAGTCCCTGCCTTTTGAGGAGGGGCGCTTCGACCTCGTCTACGGACGGGCCGTATTCCACCACGCCCGCGACCTCGAGGCCTTTTGTGCCGAGGCCTCTCGGGTGCTCAAGCCAGGCGGGCGGGTGCTGCTGACGCGCGAGCACGTCCTTTCCCGCGAGGAGGATCTCGAGGCCTTCCTGAAGGCGCATCCCCTGCACCGCCTCTACGGAGGCGAGGCGGCCTACACTCTGGAGCGCTATGTCGGGGCGCTGCGCTCGGCGGGGCTGCAGCTCCGCGAGCTGATCGGGCCGAAGTCGAGTCCGATCAATTATTTTCCCGAAACCCGGGCCGAGGTCACCAAGGCCCTGCGGGCGCGACGGCGGAAGCGCCTGGGGTGGTGGAAGGACTGGTGCGCCGGTCAGCGCGAGGCGGGGCTGGCGGAAGAAGCACGGCGCTGGGAGGAAAAGATGAAGGTGCCGGGACGGCTCTACTCCTTCCTCGCGGAACGCCCTCGAACGGCATGAGTCGAATTTTGATCAGTGGGGCCAGTGGCTTCATCGGAAGGGCCTTGGCGGCCGCGGCCCTGGCCCGGGGCGAGGAGGTCTACGTCCTGGCCTCGAGCGGCGAGGCAGAGGCGCTGCCGGCGGGCTTGGCGGGTTCCTCCGCGCTGCGCCTGCCGGACGAGGGGCTGCGCTCCATCCTGGAGAACTTTCAGCCCGATCTCGTTTTCCACTGCGCCGGCAGTGCCCGCCCCGCCGATTCCTTTGCGGAACCCGCCCACGACTTTCGCAGCACCGTGCCGGTGATCCAGGGACTGGTGGAGGCCCTGCGCCTGGCGGCGCCGCAGGCGCACCTCGTCCTGCTCTCCAGCGCGGCCGTTTACGGGCAGCCGGAGCATCTGCCCATCCGCGAGACGGCGTCCCTGAACCCGGTGTCGCCCTACGGGTACCACAAATGGATGGGGGAAATCCTGGCGCGGGAGTACGCGGAGGTCTTCGGCCTCAAGATCACCACGGCCCGCATCTTCTCCGCCTACGGCCCCGCCTTGACCAAGCAGGTCGTCTGGGACGCCATC
Organism: uncultured Akkermansia sp.; assembly: GCA_964552315.1. Classification (GTDB taxonomy): domain Bacteria; phylum Verrucomicrobiota; class Verrucomicrobiia; order Verrucomicrobiales; family DEV007; genus Arctic95D-9. Next base: position 12,634 of record CAZKGI010000063.1, read on the forward strand.
GGCAAGCTCTCCCGGCCGGGAAGCGGCGAGTTCCCCGGCACTGGGGAGGAGACCCGAGACTTCATCTACATCGACGACCTCGTTGCCGCCCTGTTCTGCCTGGCGGCCCGGCCGGGCGAAGGCCACGAGGTGTTCAATGTGGCGACCGGGGTGGAGACCTCGATCCGGGAAGTGGTGGCGACGGTGGCCCGCGAACTCGGGGTGCCGGATTCGCAGTGGCGGTTCACGGGGACGACCCAGCCCGCTACGCCGGTGCATTGGCGGGCGGATATTTCCCATTTGCAGGGGCTGGGTTTCGCGTCGAGCATCCCCCTCGCTGAAGGGGTGCGGAGGACCGTCACCTGGGCGCGGGAGCACGTTCAGCTCGCCGCGCCGGCCATTCGTTCACAGGGATAGGGATGGCGTCAGAAGGATCCCTGAGGATGATGAAAAAAGCTTTCAAGATCGGAATTTATCGGAATGCCGGGGCCTCGTGGCACGGCGGGCAGATTTATTTCCAAAACCTCATCGATCTCCTCACTGAAGAGGGGGAGGGGACCGTCGAATTGGTGGTCATCGAAAACAACCGCAGCGAGGCGCCCTTGCTGGAGGAGCGTCCGGGGATCTCCCAGGTTTTCCTCGATCACTACTCCCCCGCGGAGGGAGCGGACTCCCCAGGGACGCGCCAGGCGACGAAACGCCCCAGCGGACGAAAAGGGGGCCAACCAGGCGAGGGGGTGCCGGCGAGGGGGAAAAATCGACGCCGCGGGGGGCGTGGAAAGGCATCGCCAGAGTCCTCTCATGAATACTGCCAGCGCTCCTCGCGGGGGCCGAGGGAGGTGGCTCTGGAGACGATTGCCAGAGAGCATGACATCGACTTCATCTTTCCCCTGAGGGCGCGTAGCGAGGGGGCGAGCGTGGTGGGGGCTGCCTGGATTCCCGACTTGCAGCACCGCTTCCTGCCGGAGCTCTTTTCCCCGGAGGAAATCGCCCAGAGGGACGAGAGCTTCCGCCGCGCTACGGCCGGCAGAGCGGTCGTGTTCAGCAGCGAAAGCGCTCGGGAAGATTTTCGCCAACACTACCCGGTCGGAGAGGCCCGCCTCGAGGTGTGGCGATTCTGTGGAAATCCCAGCCCGGATGCCCTGCGGGAGGATCCCGAGAGAGTGGTGCGCAAGTACCGCCTGCCCCGGCATTTTTTCCTCGTCGCCAACCAGTTCTGGAAACACAAAGACCACATCCTGGTGATCCAGGCCCTCGCCCGCCTCAAGGCAGAAGGACTGGCGGTGCCGGTCGTCTTCACCGGGGCCTTGCGTGACTACCGCGGCAGCGGCCACATCGATGAGTTGCTTCAGGCGATCCAACGCGAAGGGGTCCACGACTGCGTGCACCTCCTCGGTTTTCTCGATCGCACGGAACAGTGGCAGCTGATGCGGGCTGCCCTGGGCGTGATTCACCCTTCGAGATTCGAGGGCTGGAGCACCGTGGTGGAGGATTGCAAGGCCATTGGACAGCGGCTGGTCCTCAGCGACCTGGCCGTCCATCTGGAGCAGGCGCCCCCCCATTCGGTCTATTTCCCGGTGGGGGATGCGGTGGCCTTGGCGGGGCATCTGCGCGAGTGGGCCACATCGGGGGCGGAAGCGTGGACACAAGGTCGCGAAGCGCGCGAGCGGGAGGCCATCGCCGCCCTGCGCGAGCGCCGTGCGGAATCGCGGCGGCGTTTTCTGGACATGGCGCAGCGCCTCGTTCAGGAGGCCCGGGCTGGAGCGAGCACCCGTGATGCGGACGCGCCGACCTTTTCCATCATCACGGTCACGCGGAACCACGCTGATGGCCTGCGGCGCACCCTGGAAAGCATTGCTGCCCAGACCTGCCGGAACTTCGAACTGCTGGTCGTCGATGGACATTCCACGGACGAGACCCCGGCGGTGTTGCAGGATTTTTCGTCCTTGCCCATGCGCGTGCTGCAGGATCGCGGTCAGGGGGTCTATGCGGCGATGAACCAGGGGGTCGAGGAGGCCAGAGGGAAGTGGGTCCTTTTCATGAATGCGGGCGACTGTTTCTTTGATGCCCATACCCTGGCCCGCTTCTATGTCCCGGCAGGCTTCGATCTCGTCTACGGCCGGGCCTGGCCGGAGGACCGGAGCCGGGCGTTCACCTATCGTCCCTTCGAGGAGATTTGGAAAGGCAATGTCTTTTGCCATCAGGCCCTCTTTGCGCGCGCCGAGCTGTTGCGACAGTTTCCTTTTCGCGAGAGGTATCGCATCGTGGCCGATTACGCCTTTTACATCGATTGTCTCCAGGCCGGCTACCGCTTTGCGGAGATCGATCTCGATGTGGCGGTGATCGAGTCTGGGGGGCTTTCCCAGCGTCAGCTGCACCGCCGGACCTGGGAGCGCTACGGCATCGCTCGGAAGGTCTTTTCCGACTGCCCGGTGCGGCGTTACTACCTGCGGCTGTTCCTGAGGCAGTTCCTGAGGCAGTTGACAGGGGGAGCGCAGGGCTTCAAGAAGCTTCTGCGGGGA
>CAZKGI010000063.1:15234-18819 GCA_964552315.1 uncultured Akkermansia sp.
GTTCCTGAGGCAGTTGACAGGGGGAGCGCAGGGCTTCAAGAAGCTTCTGCGGGGATTCAGGCGGCGGCTCAGAGAGCGTCGTCGTGGAACGGCTCGCAGGGGGACGCTTTCCTGATCATTGAGGCGACCGAATAAGCATGAAACCAAACTCTCCCCAGCCGTACGAGCCCTCCCAGCCGGTGGTGTTCCAGCACATCCCCAAATGCGCGGGGACCAGCGTCAAAAAGGTCTTCACCGAATGGTTCGGGGAGCATCTCTATTTGCATTATTACGACTACCGTAGGAATAGCGCTCCCGAGCGGGTCGATCTCGCCGCGGCCCAGGCCAAGGCCGCGGCGACGGGAGGTTCGGTCTGTCTTTTCGGTCATTTCAATGCAGCACGGGGGCTGGGTTACCGGGACTACTACCCCGAGCTGAATCAGATTCTTACCATCATCCGCGATCCCTTCGAGCACCATGTCTCGGATTACTTCTACGCCAAGAAGCAGATGGCTCGCGGGAAAGTTCACTTGCCCCTCGTCAAGGTCATTCTGGAGGAGGGGCTGCAGATCGAGGACTACGTGAGCCACTATTCCTCCTATCTTCCCAACTTTCTACCCGATGATTTGGACGAAGGGAACTACCGGGAGAGGCTGCGCGAAGAGTACTTGTTCATCGGGCTTACCGAGCGTCTCGACGAGTCCATCCGTGCCATCGGCCGAATTTTGGGCAAGCCGTCTCGCCGGGTGGAAAAGAAAAACGTGTCCCCCCGGGATCGGGATGTCAGTGAATTGCGGAAGGTCTTCGAGCAGAAGAATCCCTTCGTCGTGGAGCTCTACCGCGAGTGCTGCCTGATTTTCGAGGAGCGCTACCGGAAATCGCTCGGAGAGCGTTTGTTGGCCTGGTGGTCGAAGCGCCGATGAAAGAAGCCATCAAGCATCCCGGGAACCCCTTGGCGGCGCGCCTGCGCGGGGTTTATTGCGTCTCCCTGCCGGACGCGGCGGAGCGTCGCGACAATGCCGCCGGGGAGCTGCGCCGCTTCGGCGTCGAAAGTTGGGAATGGCACGAGGGCGTTCCCGCGGATGCTCCCGAGGTCTTGGAGGCTTATCTTACCGGTCAGGTGCATTTTTCCCCTCCCTGTTTCCGCTGTGGTCGCGAGAGCTGTGGCTGTGAGAATAATTTCCTCACCTTTCCGCAGGTGGCGGTCTGTCTCGCCTATCGAAGTCTCTGGCGCCGTCTCGTCGATGTGGCCGAGCAAGACGGCGACCTGTTCCTGCTCTGCGAGGACGACATCGCCTTTACGGATCGCGCCCGCGAGGGGGCGGCATTCCTCGCGGAATTGCTCCGCCAGGGCGACTTCCATTTGGATCTTCCTTTGCTGGTGCGCCTGGGCTGGGCGCAGGGGAAGGAGCACGACTCCGCCGCGCCCTTCGTTCTGGAAGCGGACCGGGTCAAAATGTCCAATCCCTGCTACCTGCTCAACGCCGCCATGGCGAAGCGGCTGCTCGAGGGGCACAGGCAGATCACCCATACCGTGGATGTCTACACGCATCGGGAGATGAACCGTCAGGGGGGGCAGTACACCCTGCAGCCCCCCATTGCCTACGAACATTCCTGGAGCACGGGTCGTTTCGAGAGTGCCATCTTTCCCCGCAAAGTCCGCGAGGCCTACCTGCGCCGGGGCCTCCCCTGGTGGCGACGCCTTGGGGGGCTATTTCGAGGCCGTGCCGCAGAGGGGGACAGGAGCGGACCGCGCAAGCGTTACGAGCTGGCCCCGGGACTGCTGGTGCTGGACGCGTCCGCCTCGCCGGAGCCCGCCGCCGTGCGAGGGCAGCTGCCTCCCGAGGTCGATCTGGCGGTCTGGTGCGACGATCGCGGCTGGCTGGATCGGGTGGGGGAATGCGCGCTGACGGTGCCCGAGTGGGGGAGATTCCACGCTCAACTGGGCCTGGTGAGGAGCCTGGGCGAACGCCTCGCCGACTCTCCCGTCGGCCTGCGAGTGTTCGCCCCGGGCGAGGCCTTCAGCCAGGGCTGGCCCCCGGCGGCCCCTGAGGCATGGGATCGTGCCCGCCTCCGGGAAAACGCCCTTTTCCTGCTGCGCTGGCCGGAGCAGATCGCCGGCTCCAGCAGGGCGGGACAGGGCGGAAGTCTTCGCCACGATTGATTACGGCATGAGCTCCACCTCTTCTCCCTACCAGATTTCTTTTCTTCTCTCCCAGCCTCGGTCTGGATCGACCATGCTGCAGAAAATCCTCGGTTCTCATCACGAGGTGCACACCCAAGCCGAACCCTGGGTCTTGTTGCATCCCTTGCAGGCGCTGAGCGAGGGGCAGCTCCAGGCGAGCTACAACCACCGGCTCAGCGTTCGCGGGACGCGCGCTTTTGTCGAGAGCCTGCCCGGGGGCGAGGACTACTACCGCGAGACGCTGGGGGGGGCCTACAGGAAGCTCTACGAAGCAATTCTCAAGGCCGAGGGGAAGCGCCACTTTCTGGACAAGACCCCGCGTTACTACCTCATAGCCCGCGAGTTGCCCCGCTACTTTCCGATGAGCCGGGTGATCTGCCTGTTGCGAAATCCGCTGGCGGTCTTCAACTCCATCATCGAAACCTGGGCGAAAGACCGGCTCTACACGCTGAGCCGCTACCGCCAGGACCTGCTCGAGGCCCCCGGGATCCTGGCGGAGCTGATCCGGAATCCCCACGACAACTTCATCTTCATCCGCTACGAGGACATGGTCACCGATCCCGAGACTCACACCCGGGTCCTCTGTGAGAAACTTGGGCTCAGCTACGAGGCGAGCATGGTGAATTACCGGCGCGGCCCCGTCTTTGCCCTGGGCGACCCACGGGGAGTGGACCGCTACGACCGACCCCAGGCGGGCCTGAAAGATGCCTGGGAGGTGGCCTTGGCCGACCCACAGCGCTGGCGCCTCCAGAAGGAGTACCTGGAAAGGCTCGATGCGGGGACCTTGCAGACCCTCGGCTACGACCGGGAAGCTCTGGCAGCGGTGATCGCCCGCCACACCCCGACGGAGGAGGCCCTCAGGGGCACGGTGGGATTGGATGTGCTGCTGAACGACCAGCGCGATGCCCTGCTGGCGGTGCACCGGCTGCAGCGCGAGTTGCAGGCGATGGAGCGGATCGTGAAGAGACGCGAGGGAGAAATTCGAAGATTGTCGGACGAGTTCGCTTTACCCAGTTACCGATTGGCTCGCATGCTCCTGGCCCCTTCGCACTTGCTGAGAGGGTTCCGACGTGGCAAGGAGAAGAGGGAGAAGCCGTTCGACGAACGGCAGTGACTTCCAGATAGATGCATGAAGGTTTCTCTAGTGATCCCCACCTATAATTGTGCCCCTCTGCTGCGAACCACGCTGCAGTCGGTCCGCTTGTGTGGGTGGGACGATTTGGAGATCATCGTTCGAGACGGCGCCAGCCGCGATGACACCGTGAGACAGGTCGAGGACTTTCCCGACTTGCCCATACGGGTGGTGAGCGAACCCGATCAGGGGCAGTACGACGCCATCAACAAGGGCTTCGAACTCGCCACCGGGGAAATTCTCGGCTGGATCAACGCGGGCGACTTGCTGATGCCCGGGGCGATCGGCA
>CAZKGI010000064.1:0-17815 GCA_964552315.1 uncultured Akkermansia sp.
GAAATTCTCGGCTGGATCAACGCGGGCGACTTGCTGATGCCCGGGGCGATCGGCAACGTAGCCGATGCCTTCGCCGCGATTCCCGAGATGCAGTGGGTCACGGGGCGCCAATGCGTCGCCGAGGGCGTGCGAACTCGGAAGGTGGGGGAGCGCGTGCTCGGCGTCTCCAACCTGGAGATCCGCCTGGGCCTCTGCAAGGGAGGCGTTTCCGGGCATCTGCAGCAGGAGGGCATGTTTTGGCGCCGGTCGCTCTGGGAGGAAGCCGGGCCACTTGACCTGAACTACAAGCTGGCGGCGGACTTTGAGCTCTGGACCCGCTTTGCGCGCGTCACCAAGCTCTACCGTCTGCGCGTCCCCCTGGCGGCCTTTTCCTATCACGACACGAACCGTTCCATCACGGAGGCGCAGTCCTACCAATCAGAGGTCGCCCAGGCGATCGAGCGGCTTCCGGAGCGCCTCCGGAAAAGGCATCGCCAGCTCTCCTGGCTGCCGCTCTTCTGGCGCGTCTGCCGGAAACTACCTCTGGCCGGACCGGTCCTGAGATTTGTGTGCTGGCGTCTGGACGGGCTCACCATCCAAGTGGTCAGCTTCGAGCGCCAGGGGGGGCGTTTCCAACCGGTCTGCAAACAACATGCCGCCTGGTTGGCGTAAAGCCAGCAAGACACCGTCCCTCCGTCAAAAATCCTCATTTCCCAATCCCACCACCCCCAAGTCATGCTCGTCAGCCATCGATATCAGTTCATTTACACCAAAACCGCGAAGACCGCCGGCACCTCGGTAGAGTCCTACTTCGAGCAATACTGCATGCCCGAGGGGGAGTGGACACCGGAGCACGGGCGCGACCTCTATAGCTCGGAGACCGGCATCATCGGCTTTCGAGGCTCGAATCGTCCCAAGGACGTGATGTGGTTCCACCATATGTCGGCGAAGAAGATCCGCGATCAGATCGGCGAGGACATCTGGAACCGCTACTACAAGTTCTGTGTGATTCGCGATCCTTTCGACAAGACGGTTTCGGCCTTCTTTCACTTCAAAAAATTCCGCGAGTCGGGGGCTGCGGGGGAACCCAAGGCGAACAAGTCCTTCAAGGAAAAAGTCCTGGGGCTGTTCAAGCCCAAGCCCAAGTTCCGCTCCATTCGCGATGAGTTCGAGCACTGGCTGGTCAACGACGGCATGTCTGTGGATCGCGACAAGTATGTCATCGATGGCGAGTTCTGCATGGACGACGTGATTCGCTACGAAATCCTCCAGGATGACATGCGCCGCGTCTGCGAGCGCCTCGGCGTGGAGTTCGAAGCGGAGCGCTTGCCGACCTTCAAGAAGGGCATCCGCGACGACAAGATCGGCTTGTCGGAGATCTACACCCCCAAGTCGATCGAGATCGTGTCGGGACTCTTCGATTACGAATTGGAGCGATTCGGTTACCAGGCTCCCAAGCTTGCCTGAGAAGGTGCCCGCGTTCCAGAACTGGGGGGCTGGCCCTCCGGGTTTTGTCCCCCGCGTGCGGGCAGACGCGACTGGATGCATCCCTTTCCCCTGTCAGAATTGATGTTCCAAAACCTACGCAAACGCCTCTTCGAAGTGCTTCGAAAGACGAAGCACAAGATTTCCCCGCCCGACAGCCCCCGGGACTATGAACGCCGGCTTCGGAAGGAGTTGGCGCGTGTCGAGCGGGTCTTTGCCGGCGCGGAGGTCCCGGTCCTGATCCATACCTACGGAAAGGTCGGTTCCACGGCCCTGCACACGGCCATTAGTCGACTGTCGGGCTTCGGATCCTTCCAAACGCACTTCATCTCCGAGGAAGGGGTGCGGAATGCCCGCCGGATCCACCTCGAACAAGGGCGCGACCCCATTCACCTGAAGGTCGGCGAGGCGCTGAGCGAGGCCCTGAAGCGGCATCCCGAGAAGCAGGTCAAGGTGGTCACCCTGGTGCGGGAGCCGGTGGCACGGGCAGTCTCGGACTTGTTCGAAAATCCGACCCTCTTGGTGCCCGGTGAGGACATTCGCACCTTACCGCTGGAGCGGCTGGTCGAGATCGCCGCCGCGCAAGTCCTCGACAGCCTGGATTACACGGAGACTTGGTTCGATCGCGAGTTGAGCGGGGTGCTCGGTTTTGACTTTTTCGGGCGGCCCTTTGACCAGGAGAGTGGATTCTCAATCTACCGCCTAGGACGATTCGAATTGATCGCCGGCAAATTGGAACAGCTCTCGAGGCGGGGTGGTAGGGCCTTCGGTGAATTTCTCGGGAGGGATCGGGAGCTGGAAATACCCAAGTCGCGAGCACGCTCTGCCACCGGCGAGGCTTCTCTCTACGAGCAGGTCAGGGGGCGGTTGCGCCTGCCGGGCGACGTTCTGGACCGGGTCTACGCCAGCCGCGTCTGCCGTCACTTTTATCACCCAGAGGAGCTGGCCACCTTTCGCAAGCAGTGGATCCAGTAAAGGATAGCCGATGAAGGTCCGAGATGTCCTCCGTCATTTCAAGCGGACAGTCCTGGGGATTGCCGATCGCAGCCGGATCCTCGTCGATCCGCAGGGGGGGCGAGTGGCCCTGGCAAACTACAAATGCGGCTTTACCTCGCTAAACCGCTGCCTGCCGGACTGGGACAAGCGCATCGATGACGGTCAGAGCCTCTGGCGTTATTACGACCGCCAGGATGCCTGCGTGCTGCACATGATCGTGCGGGATCCGGTGGTCCGTTTTCAGTCTTTCGTGCACGGCTGGTTCGTCGACAAGGGCGCGCTGTTCCTGGATCGGCGCCTCCAGCGGGAGATTCGCAATTTCGCCTATGACAACCTCGCCAGGATCGCCGGCCGGGAGGCGGTGGAGAAAGTGGAGTCGCTGGTGGCGGAGGAAGACATGGAGGGGCTCTATCGCTATCTCGTCTTTGAATTCCCCATCGAGGCCTACATCGAGCTGAACGAGCACACCGTCCCGCAGTCCCGGCTCATCGCGGGGGAGAAGGGTTTCGTACCCGTGGACCACTTCTACGAGCTGGATTCCGAGGAATCGATGGCGGCTTTTTCCCGGAACCTCGGGGTCTCCTTCCCGGTGTCCAACCGGAGCAGCCGCACCCGGCACGAAGTCTCGCCGGAAGTGCGGCGGAGACTGGAGGAACTCTACGCGGACGACTATCGCCTCTTCGCCGCGCTGTTCGGACGCACCGAGGAGAAATGAAGGTCCACGTCGTGGTGCCCACCTACCGGGAGAGCCCGCTGGTGACGGGCTTCCTGCAAAGCTGGGCGGGGCTCAGCGAGCACGAGGTCGTCGTCCACGTGGTCAACGCCAATCCCGGCGACGAGACCAGCGCGCTGTTGCGGGAATGGCAGGGGCCCTGTCGCGTCCACGAGGTCGCCGGCACTCCGGACCTCTACTGGACGGGCCTGGTGACCCTCGGCCTGAAGGAGGTGGCGGCCCACGCCCACGCCGGGGAGGCCGTCGTCCTGACCAACATCGACGTCAGCTTCACGGGAGATCCCGTCAGCGAGATGCTGCGACGGGCGGGCGGCCTGGAGGGCAGGCAAATCGCCGTCCCCGTGGCGGGCGGCGATGGACGGATCCTGTCCGCCGGGGTGGAGGTGCGCTCTTGGGCCTTGTCCCGCAACCGGCATTTCTACGACGGCCTGCCCGCGGAGGCGTTGCCCCGCGACGAGGTGCGGGAGGCCACCTACCTGCCCACGCGACTGCTCCTCCTCCCCGCCGAGGCGGTCCTGGAGGGGCATTTTCCCGATGCCGAGCGCCTGCCGCATTACTGCGCCGACTACGAGTACACGAACCGGCTCCGGCGGGCCGGCTACCGGGCCCTGGTGCTGAGCGGACCGGTGGCGCGCATTGCCGAGGAAAACACGGGCTTGGACACCTTCCTGCGACGGACCTCGCTGCGCGCGAGGCTGCGCGGCCTGGTGGACATCAAATGCCCCTACAACGCGCGCTTTCGCTATCGTTTTGTCAGGGCCGTCTATCCCCGCTGCTGCTTTTTGCCCGGCCTGCTCAGCCACTTTGCCAAGATCGCCCTGGAAGTGGCTCTGGGAGGACGTTCCCTGAACCGCTGGCGCGCGCGCTGAAACTGACATGACGGATTCCGGACCCGAGGTATCGATTCTGATACCCTGCTACAACTGCGAAAAGTATCTGGCGGCGACCCTGGAGACCGTCTTGGCCCAGCAGTTCACCGACTGGGAATGCCTGCTCGTGGACGACGCCTCGACGGACGGGAGCCGCGAGGTCATCCGGCACTACGCGGAGCGGGATGCCCGTTTCCGCCCGATATTTTTGCCGAGCAACCGGGGCGCGGCGGGGGCCCGCAACGCCGGCCTTGCCGAAGTGCGGGGGCGCTACCTCGCCTTCCTCGATTCGGATGACCTCTGGATGGAGGACAAGCTCTCGCGGCAGCGGCGGCACATGGCCGAGACCGGGGCGGCGCTGGTGCACAGCTCCTATCGCTTTGTCGACGACTCGGGGCGCCTGCGGCGCGGCGGGGTGCTGGCCTCGGATCGCGTGGACCTGCGCCGCTACATGAGCAACACCGAGATCGGCATGTCCACGGCCCTGCTCGACCTTCAGCAGATCGGGACCTTCCAGTTTCGGGACATCCGCCTCTGCCAGGACACCCATCTGTGGCTGGAGCTGCTGCGCCGGGGCTTCATCTCGCGGGGGCTGCCGGAGGTGTTGACCCATTACCGGGTCCGCGACGGCCAGATCAGCGCCTCCAAATGGGGCATGGCCCGGCAGGTGCTGGCCCTCTATCTGGAAATCGAGGAACTGAGCCTGGGGGAACGCTTGTTCCGCTTCGCCAGCTATGCCGGGAACGGGGTGAGGAAGCGCGTCTTGCCGCCGATTTGAGGACCGACCTCGAGGGAGAGGGGAAAATGAAAGTTCTCGTCACCGGGGCCAGCGGATTCGTGGGTCGCCATGTCGTGGCCCACCTGCGCCGCCAGGGCATCGCCACGCTGGCCGCCTACCGAGCGGGCAGGCCCCTGCCATCGGACCCGGACGCGGTGGTCCTGCGGCCTGGGGAAAACGAGCGCGAACTGCTCCGCGGGGTCGATTGTCTCATCCACGCCGCCGGGGTGGCGCATCGCCCCGAAAGCCGGGACCCCGCCGCGCTGGAGGCCTTCCAGGAAGGCAACGTCGGCCTGACGGAGCGCCTCGCCGAGGCCGTGCGGGACTCGTCCGTCCGGCTGATGGTCCACATCAGCAGCATCGCAGCGGCGGGCTATGCCGGGGGCGAGCGCGAGACGCCCATCGCCGAGGAGGACAGCCAGGAGCCGACCAGCGCCTATGGGAGATCCAAGCGACTCGCCGAGGAGCCCGTGAGCCGCTTGGCGGAGGCGGGCAAGCTCGGCATCAACCTGCGTCCCCCCTTGATTTACGGTCCCGGAGCCGGGGGAAATTGGGCCCGCTTGACGCGCCTGGCGCGGCTGCCCCTGCCGCTGCCCTTTGGTCGGGTGGAGGCGCGGCGCTCCTACCTGGGCATCACCAATCTCTGCGACCTGTTGCATCACCTCGCCACCTTCCCCCCGCGCCCCGAAGTGAGCGGCACCTACCACTTGGCCGACACGAGCCCGCTTTCGCTGCGCGAGGTGGTCAGCGCCCTGCGAGAGGGGGCGCAGCGCTCGCCAGCTCTCTGGCCCGTGCCCCCGTCCTGGATGAAGGCAGGGCTCGTCCTGCTGGGGCGGGAACGCATGGCCCGGGGACTTTTTGGCGAATTGGTGGTGGAGAGTTCCCGATTGCGGGAGACCTTTGCCTGGAGTCCTCCCCAGGCGACCTGGGAGGGCATGGCGGCCTGCGGCGCGGAGATCCGGTCCGGGGCCAGTCCCAGCGAAGTGCACAGATGAGAAATTTCTTGGAACGCGTGGCGGCCGGCGTGGGGCTCCTTTGTTTGTCTCCGCTGTTTCTGGTGGTGGCTCCCCTGATCCGCCTCAGCTCGCCCGGTCCGGTGCTCTTTGCCCAGACGCGGGTGGGGCGGGAACGCCGTCCCTTCACCTGCTACAAGTTCCGCACCATGTATGTGGGCACGCGGCAGGCGGGCACGCACGAGGTGACCCAGGCCTCGGTGACCCGAGTGGGGGCCTTTCTGCGCAAGACGAAGATCGACGAGATTCCCCAACTGTGGAACGTGGTCCGGGGGGAGATGTGCCTGGTGGGACCGCGTCCCTGTCTGCCGGTGCAGGAGGAACTGATCGCCGAGCGGGAACGCCGCGGGGTTTACAGCGTCACTCCCGGCATCACCGGCCTCGGGCAGATTCGCGGCATCGACATGTCCGATCCGGTGCGCCTGGCGGAATGCGACGCCGAATACGTGGCGCGGCGCAGCTGGCAATTCGACCTGAAAATTCTCCTCTGGACCCTGCGGGGACGGGGGATGGAGGATCGGGTCTCCCGCTGAGGCGGACGGGCCGGGGTGAAGTTCCCCGTCGACAGTCCCGGGGTCCTGCGCAACCTTTCGGGGAATGTTTTCCGTCAACCAGTTCCTCACGAACTTCCCCGTTCTGCGCCGGATCCTCGCGTTTGTCTTCCACCTCGCCGGCATCCTTGGAGCCTACCGCTTTGCCTACCTGGTCCGCTTTGACTTCGAGATTCCGTTCCGCCACCAGGTCAGTTACCGCGAGACCTGGCTGATCGTCCTGCTGAGCTATCTCGCCTGCATCCTGGTCTTTCGCCTCTACCGAGGGCTCTGGCGCTTTTTCACCCTGCGGGACTGTCTGGTGACGGTGCTGGCCTTTTTCGTCGGCACGGTGGTGGCCTGGGTGGCGGTCTACGCCTGCAATGGCTTCAGCTTCGAGGACCGCTCCCGCTCGGTCCTGATCATTGCCTTTCTACTTCTCATTGCCTGGGAAATCGGCGGACGCGGTCTCGTCCGCCTCATCCGGGAGACGCGCCAGGCGCGCCCCTGCGACGGCAAACCGCTCAAGCACCTCCTCCTCATCGGGGATGCGGAGGAGGCCGACGCCTTTCTCCGGAGCGTGCAGCGCGCTTCAGCGGAGCTGGGCAAGGTCGTCGGCATTGTCTCGGACAATCCCCACCACGACGGTTCGCGCCTGCGTGGCGTCCCCATTTATACGGGGCTCGACCGCATTGCCGAGCTCGTCGAGCAGAAGGATGTGGCCACGCTGCTCTTCCTGCCGCCCTTCACCGGTCCGGCGCGGATCCGGAGCGTCATCGACGAGCTTTCGGATCGGCAGCTGGCCTGTGATTTCCGGGTGATCCCCTCGATGGACGAGATCGCCTCGGGCCGCATCGACGTGGGCCGCATCCGCCGGGTGGCCATCGAGGATCTCCTCAACCGAGTGCCCTACGAAATCTCGACGGACCTCCTGGTGCACGCCATCGAGGGCAAGCGCGTCCTCGTGTCCGGGGCCGGGGGCAGCATCGGTTCGGAGATCTGTCGTCAGTTGGTCCGCTATCGTCCCCGGGTCATCGTGCTCTTCGAGCTGAGCGAATTCCATCTCTTCGAGATCGAACGCGAGCTGGTCCCCCGGGCGCGGGAGGCGGGGGTCGAAATCATCGCCTGTGCCGGGGACGTTCGTCGCACCGAGCAGCTGCGCGCCGCCATCCGCCGGGCCGGGGGCATCGACCTTTTCTACCATGCGGCGGCCTACAAGCACGTCGACCTGATGGAGCGGAACCCCATGGCCTGCTTCCAGAACAACGTGCTGGGCACCCACGTGGCCATCAGCGTGGCCGAGGAGGAGGGGGTGCAGGACTTCGTCCTCATCTCCACGGACAAGGCGGTGCGGCCCACCAGTCTGATGGGAGCCAGCAAGCGGCTCGCGGAGCGCCTTGTCATTGAGCGGCCCGAGCGCGGCACCAAGTGCAAGGCGGTGCGCTTCGGGAACGTGCTGGGGAGCAATGGCAGCGTCATCCCCATCTTTCGCCGGCAGATCGAGCAGGGAGGCCCCGTCACGGTCACCAGCAAGAAGGTGACCCGCTTTTTCATGACCATTCCCGAGGCGGTCGAACTGGTTCTCGCCGCGGGGGCTCTGCCGGAGGACCGTCGCATCTTCGTGCTGGAGATGGGGGAGGCGGTCAACATCGACGAGATGGCCCGCCGCATGATTGAGCTCTCCGGATACGTGCCCAATGTCGACATCCAGGTGGTCTACACGGGCCTGAAGCCCGGCGAGAAGGAATACGAGGAGCTGCTCACCGATGACGAGGACGTCGTCCGGACCGACCTGGACCGCATCTGGGTGGTCAAAAAGAACGGGGCCGACGCCTGCGCGCCCGTGGATATCGGACGTTTGTTAGAGCTGATCGACGAGGGCGACGAGACCGCCCTGCGGGAATATGCGGATTCCCTGATTCAGGGATCCTTGCTCTTGAAACCGGAGCAAGCCCGGCGTTGAATGGGGGGCGGAAGTCCCTCCGCCTTACCCTAACATGATCGATTGGTCTCGACTACGGCCGCGCGCGGACTGGTTCACGGTGCCGAACCTGCTCGCCGCCGGGCTGTTCTGCTCCGCCATGGGGGCGGGGGGGGGCGGCAAGCCCGTGGTCCCGGGGCAGATCTTCTTTCTCGCCGGTCTGGCGATCCTGCTCTTCCAGCGCCCCGGAGAAATTTTGGCGTGGCGCCGCTGGACGACCAGCGCCTGGTGCCTCGCTGCCTTTGTGGGGACCTCGCTGCTCTCGGTGGCGGTAAACTGGGAGGTGATGGTCCACCCCGGGGACAGTCTCAGCGGCTTGCGTTATCACTTCCTCGCCCTGATCCTGTTCTCCCAGCTGGACCGCCTCCAGCCCGTGCTGGGCACCTCCTGGAGACGCGATTCCCTGATCTGGGCCTGGCTGCTGCCCTTGGCCTTCGCCATTCTCGTCGGTTTTCTGGGCTACGCGCTGGGCCGACATCCCTTGCGGGGCGATGACGTGGTCGACATTCGGCGAGTCTCGGGACTCTACGGGCAGGTGATGACCTTTGCCTACTCCCTGCAGTTTTCCGTGCTGATCCTCGCCGGATTCGTGCTGGTGCCGAAGGCCTGGCGGGCCTACACCCGTCTGCCCTGGGGCGTGGCCCTAGGAATGTTCCTCCTCTCCGGGGCGGCCCTCTTCTTCACTTTCACCCGTGGTGCGGTCCTGGGCGTTGCCGTCGGCCTGGTTTACATGGCCTTTCGCTGGTCCCGGAAAATGGGCCTGACCCTGGTCTTGTTGGCGGCGATCCTCGTCGCCGCGTTTTTGCCGAAAGCCGTTCAAGAGTTGGCTGACGCGAAGGGCAGAAACCGGATCCCCCGATACATGCAGCTCCATTCCGACCTGCGCCTCTCCCAATGGCGTGCGGCGTCCCTGAGCTTCCTGGAGCGCCCCGTGCTGGGCTGGGGCTACCGCAATTTCGAACCGCTCTCGGCCTCCCTCAAGGAGCGCTACGGCTTCGAGAAGGACCTGGTCAAGCGCCGCGGCGAGCCCGATCGGGTCGTCCACTTCCAGGGGCACGCCCACAACATTTTCCTGGAGGCCTTTGCCTCCATGGGCTTTGCCGGGGGGATTGCGCTGCTCGCCTTTGCCCTTTCGTGGCTGCGAGAGGCCTGCCTGAGTCGTCACGCCCTGTTTCTGGTCCCTCCCGTGCTGGCCTTCATCGTCTCCGGACTGTTTGAGAACACCTTTTACGATTCGGAGGTGCTGAACTGCATCCTCTTACTTTGGGTGCTCTCGCAGTGGGTGATCCAGCGGGAGCGGGCTCACTCGGACTTCGGGGTGATCACCACGGAGACCTGAGTTTCCGGCTTGAGGAACTCCTTGGCGAGGGCGTTGAGGTCCGCGACGGTGATGTTGCGGTAGTCTTCCACGAAGCTGCGGGCCCAGTCGAGGCGATCCGGGTATTCCTGGGAGGCCTCGAGAACGCTGCTCATCCAGTAGCGGTTGGTGCGGCGCATTTCCTCGATGGAGACGATTTGTGGCCTCTTGGCCCGATCGAGCTCGTCCTCGTCGATGCGGTCGCCCTGGGCGAGGTCGGCGGCAATCTCGGCGATGACGTCCTTGACCTTGTCCGCCTGACCGGGATCGACGGTCACCGAGGCAAAGAGGTAGCCATAGCCTTTCCAGGTGTCGCTGGGGAAGTTGTGCGCGAAAGGGCTGTAGGCATCGCCCAGTTCCTCGCGGATCTTGACGCGGAGGCGGTCGTCGAGGATGGCCGCGAGCATGCCCAGGCGTCGGGTGCGACGGATGTCGAAAATGTCGGTCGTGGGCCAGTGGACCCGGGTCATGGCCTTGGGGATGGCGGACGCGAACTCGAAGACGCGGTGGCCGCCCGCGGGGAAGCGCACAATCCGCTCCTGCTCGTAGGCGGGCTTCGACGCGGCGCGCTCTGACAAGTTGCCAAAGGTCCGGGCGAGCAGCCCGATGGTCGCGGCCTCGTCGAGGTCGCCCACCAGGGTGACTTCGCAGTAGGCGGAGCTCAGTTCCGGCAGGAGCCAGTCGCGGGCCTGGGCGCTGGTGAGGGCCTCCACCGCCGGGCGGGGCGGGTAGCCAAAGCGCGGGTCGTCGCCGTGGAGGTACTCGGCGAGGGCGTCGTAGGTGATGCCGTCGGGAGTGCGTTCCAGCTGCTGGTAAAGGTGGTCGAGGGAGCGCTTGAACTCGGTCTCGGCCTCTTCGCGGAAGCCGGGATTGGTGATGTAGGCCCGCATCAGGGTGAGCTGGTCGGCGAGGTCATCCGGCGTGGTGCGGCCCTGCAGCACGAAGGCGTCCTCGTCGACGGAGAAGCCGACGCCGACCGACTTGCCGGCGAAAATGGCCTGGAGCTCGTCCTCGCTGTGGGCCTCGAGTCCGCCCTGGGTGAAGATCCCGCCCAGCAGGAGGGAAAGACCGGGGGTGGGCTCGGTGATGAGACCCGAGCCGATGCGGACCTTCACGTAGATGGACTTCGCCTCAAAGTCGGTGGCCTTGAGGTTGGCGCGAACCTGGTTGGCGAAACGCAGCTGGATGGCGCCGAGATCCTCGATATCCCGGCGTTCCGCGACGCTGCCGGCCTCGGGGAGTTCCGCATAGGCGAACTCGGCAACGGCCTTCTCCTCGGGGGCCGTCACCGCCACCTGGTGGCTGGCTTCGTAGGCGGCGGCGATGGCCGTGTTGGCCTCTTCGATCTGAGCGTTGCCGGAGACGAAAACGAGCCTTTCCGCGGCGCTGTCCCAGAGCTCGCGGAGGTGTTGCTGGCAGCTTTCCGTGCTGACCTGCTCGAGGGCCGAGAGCACGCGGGGAAGGTCGTCGGCGGGACTGGTGAAGACCCGGCGCGAGCCGAGGCGGTTGGCGATTTGGTCGGCGAGTTGGCGCGACTGGCGGGTGGACATCTGCTTGGCGGCGTTCTCGTAGCTCTTGCGCAGATTGGCCTTGGCCTCGGCCAGTTCGGCCTCGGTGAAGCCGTGCTCGCGGGCCCGGCGCAGCTCCTGCTCGATCAGCGACAGGGCCTCCTTCCAATTCTCCGGTTTGCAGTCGGCGTCGATGGAGAAGTAGAGGGCGTAGCCCAGGTCGAAGAAATCACCGGAGCTGGTCTTGGCCGAGGAGATGGGGGAGCCGGCATCGCGGGCGAGGCGCTCGAGGCGGCGGTTCAGCATGCGCGAGGCCAGGGACAGCTGGAGATCGTAGAGGCGGCGTTCGCTGTTGTCCGGGGGATTGACCCGGGGTTTCAGGACCTCGATGGAGAGGGAGGTTTCTCCGGCCTCGGACTCGTAGTGATAGTGGGTGGCGAAGCGGCGCTGAGTGAGGCTGCCCATGGGGGGATCGGGATGTTTCTCCCGGGCGGGCAGATCGGCAAAATACTTGGTGATGAGGGGTTTGACCTCGTCCACGGTGACGTCGCCGACGACGATCACGGCCATGCGCTCGGGGGTGTACCACTTCTCGTAGAAGTGGGCAAAACGCTCCCGCGGGGCGCTCTTGATGATCTCCTCCTCGCCGATGGGGAGGCGCTTGGAGATCCGCTGTTCCGGGAAGGCAAAGGCGAGCTGGTCGACGAAGGTGCGCCAGCCCACCGAGTCGCGGGTGCGCTTCTCGCTGAGAATGATGCCGCGCTCGTCCTCGATTTCCTTGGCATCGAGCAGCATGCCGTCGGCGTAGTCGCGGAAGAGCTTGAGGCCCTCGTCGAGCATGGCGACGTCGGACTTGGGCAACTCCAGCTTGTAAACGGTTTCGCGGAAGGAGGTGTGGGCGTTGGTGTGGTTGCCGAAGCCCATGCCGAGGCGCTGGAAGTACTCGACCATCTCGCCAGCGGGGAATTGCTTTGTCCCGTTGAAGGCCATGTGCTCGAGGAAGTGGGCGAGGCCTTGCTGGTCGTCCTCCTCCATGAGGGAGCCGGCATCGACGAAGAGCCGCAGGCTGACGCGATCCGGCGGCTCGGCGTTCGGCAGGATGGCGTAGCGCAGGCCGTTCTCCAACAGTCCCCAAGTCACCGCGGGGTCGGCCGGGATGTCGCTGTTCTCCTGGGGCAGGGGAATGGGATCGACAGCGAGGAGAGGAGCGGCGCTCAGGGCGAGCAGGGCGAAGAGGGTCCGGGAGAAACGCTGGATCATGGGCAGTCGACGGGGATGGATGGGTCGAGGAGAACGTTCCGCGTGGCGAGCCCATCCGGCAAGCGCGGACTTCGGGGGGATGGCGGGGAGGCGAGCCTCCCCGCAGGCGCCTGGAGGCGGGATTATTGCGCCGCCCGCACCGCGTCCCAGGCGGCGTTGTAGAGGGCGTTCTTTTCGCCGAGGTCGTCAATGACCTCGCATTTCTGCATCCTTTCCTCGTCGAGGAAGAGGGCCTCGATCTCGCGGAATTCCTTGCTGACCAGTTCGTAGGCAGTTTTGTTAGGCGCGAGGTAGTAGATGTACTCCATGTTTGCGGCGGCGTTGGCCGGATCGGTGAGGAAGTCGATGAAGGCGTAGGCCAGCTCCGGGTTGGGGGCGTCCTTGGAGATGACGAGGTCGTCGCAGGCGACGGAAGTGCCCTCCTCCGGAAGGACGAATTCGATGGCCTCGTTGTCCTCCTTGGCCTGGAAGGCGTCGCCGGCGTAGGCCTGGGAAACGAAGAACTCGGCCGAGGCCAGGCCGCTGTCGTACTGCTCGCTTTCGAACTTGGCGAGGTTCTTTTTCCACTGGATGACGAGGTCGCGGGCTTGGGCGATCTGGCCCTCGTCCACGGTGTTGAGGCTGAAGCCCAGCGTCTTCAGTGCCGCCCCGATGGTTTCCCGGGAATCGTTCAGGAGGGTCATGCGGCCCTTCAGGTCGGCGCGCTCAAAGACCCGCCAGCTCGGTTCGATGCCCTCGACGCGATCGGAGACGTAGGCGATGCCGGTGGGGGCCAGCATGTAGGGGACGCTCCACTTCATTTCCTTGTCGAAGGCCAGGTTGGAGAGGTAGTCCTCGTCGACGTGCTGGAGGTTCTTCAGCTGGGAATGGTCCAGCTCGACGATGAGACCCTCGCGCGCGAGGATCTTGACCATGTAGCTGCTCGGCACGAGCACGTCGTAACCGCTGGCCCCGGCCTTGAGCTTGGCGAGCATGGACTCGTTTGAATCAAAGATGTCGATGACGAGGCGGCAGCCGTGCTCCTGCTCGAACTTCTGAATCAGTTCGGGATTGAGGTAGTCGTCCCAGGTGTAGAGGTGCAGCACCGGCTTCTTGTCGCCGCAGGCGGAAAGAAGCAGGCTGCCACAAAGGAGGGCGAGGGAGAGGAGATGGCGTTTCATCGGCTGGCTCGTTCAGTTTGGGGTTGGATGAGTCGCTGGCTTACCCAGACGACGAGGAAAGTGAGGGCGAGGAAGAGGGTGGAGATGGCGTTGATGAGCGGAAGGTTGCGGCTGTGTTTCACCATGCTGTAGATCTTGAGGGGCAGGGTGGTGGAACCCGGTCCGGTCACGAAGAAGGTGATGACGTAGTCATCGATGGACAGGGTGAAGGCGAGGAGCCCGCCCGCGGCAATGCCGGGGGCCAGGAGGGGGAGCAGGATGCGTCGGATGATGACCCAACGCGAGGCCCCGAGGTCCCGGGCGGCGTCGATGACGTTTTCATCAAAGCCCTGCAGGCGCCCCAGGACGACGACGGCGACGAAGCTGGCGCAGAAGGTGATGTGGGCGATGAGGATGGTGCCGGTGCCGAGGGTCACGCCCAGGGCGACGAAGAAGAGCAGCAGGCTGATCCCCATGAGCAGATCGGGAATGACGATGGGGAGATAAAGCAGGCCATAGTGGAATTGCTGGAAGCGCGAGCGGTACCAGTGCAGGGCGCAGGCCGAGAAGGTGCCCAGGACCATGGAGACGAGGCTGGAGCCCAGGGCGATGCTGAAGGAGCGGATGGCGGCATCCCAGATGTCTCGGTTCGCGGGATGGAGGAGGGCCTGGTACCACTTCAGGGTGAAGCCGCCCCAGGTCGAGCTGAAGCGCGCCGCGTTGAAGGAGTTCACCACGAGGAGGAGGATGGGCAGGTAGAGGAACACCAGCACCAGCGCGAGCAGGAAGGCGGGAAGGCGGCTGGACTTCATAGGGTCGTTCCGCGTTCCTTGCGATTGATGAAGTAGGCGGCGAGAATCGGGGCCATGGTCAGCAGGAGCAAGGCCACCGAGAGGGTGGCGGCCTGGGGCAGGTTGCGGTCGCCGAGGGTGCGCTGCGCGATCTTGTTCCCGATCATCTCGTCGGTGGGCCCGCCGACGAGGTCCGGAATGACGTAGGAACCCAGGGCGGGGATCAGGACCAGGGCCATGGCGGTGAGCAGTCCCCGGCTGACCCCGGGAATGAAGATGCGCCAGGCGGCCCCGAAGGCGCTGGCCCCCAGGTCGCGGGCGGCCTCCAGCAGGCTGTAGTCGAAGCGCTCCGCCGCGGCATAGAGCGGAAGAATGGCGAAGGGCAGGTGAGTGTAAATCATCACCATCAACACCGCGCCCTCGTTGTAGAGCAGCAGGGTGTCGGGGGAGATCCAGCCCGCGGAAAGCAACAGCTGGCGGAGCAGGCCCTCGGGGTGGAGCATGATGCGCCAGGCGGCCACGCGGATGACGAAGTTGGTCCAGAAGGGCACGATGACCAGCATCAACAGGATGTGCCGCCAGCGGCCCTGGGTTTTGCCGAGCAGGAAGGCGATGGGCAGGGCCAGGGCCAGGCAGACCCCCGTGGTCACCAGGCTGAGCCAGACCGTCCGCCACAGGATGGTGGGATAGCTCGGGTTGGCGAGGGCCTTCCAGGCGTCGAGCGTCCAACCTTCACCGACCCCGCCGTAAAGGGTGGGCGGGCGAAAGGAGATGGCCACCATCGCCAGGGTGGGCACCGCGAAGAAGACGGCCAGCCAGAGCAGGGTGGGTGCGGTGAGCAGGATCTCGTTCTTCCGGGCCCTCATGATCGCCTCATTCGTCGTCCGGCAGGGATAGGAATTGGCGATCCTCTTCGGAGAAGGTCTCGAGGAGATAGCCATCGTTGACGTTCCAGCTCACCCAGACCTCGTCGCCCCATTGGGGCGGGCGGGCCTCGTCGAGGAAGAAGCGTCCGTGCTGCGTCTCGACCATGAGCAGTTCCTCCCCGGCGCGGACCCAGAAGCGGGTCATCGAGCCGAGATAGATCATGTCCTCGATGGTGCCGGCGACGGCGTTGCGGTTCGCCGGCAGGGGATCGGGGCGGGTGCGGGAGAGGGAGATCTTCTCCGGGCGCAGGCTCAGGCTGATGCGCTCTCCGGGCTTGACGGCGCGGTCGTTGTAAAAGCGGATGGGGCTGCCGAGGCTGTCGAAGACGGCCGAGCTGTGCTCGGCATCGACCTGGGCGTCGACGACGCCCCGAAGGAAGTTGGTGTCCCCGATGAAGGCGGCGACGAAGCTGTTCACCGGGGCCTCGTAGATCTCGGCCGGGGCGCCGATCTGCTCGATGTCGCCGGAGCGCATCACGGCGATGCGGTCGCTGATCCCCATGGCTTCGTGCTGGTCGTGGGTGACGTAGAGGAAGGTGATGCCGACCTCCTCGTGCAGCTCGTCCAGCTCGACGAGGAGGCGTTGGCGCAGCTTCAGGTCGAGCGCCGCGAGGGGCTCGTCGAGCAGGAGCACCTCGGGCTTGTTGATGAGGGCACGGGCAATGGCGACGCGCTGTTTCTGGCCGCCGCTGATCTGGGACGGCTTCTTGTCCGCGTGGGCGGTGAGATCGACGAGTTCGAGCATGCGGTCCACTTCCTCGTCGATCTGCTTGCGGGAGTGCCGTTTCGCCAGCTCGGGGCCGAAGGCCACGTTTTGTCGCAAGGTCAGGTGGGGGAAGAGGGCGTAGTTCTGGAAGACGGTGTTGACGGGCCGCTTCTCCGGAGGAAGCGAGGTCAGGTCCCGCCCGTTCAGGAGGATGCGTCCCTCGTCGGGGGAGGCAAAGCCGGCGACCATGCGCAGGAGGGTGGTCTTGCCACACCCACTGGGCCCGAGCAGGGAGAAGATTTCCCCCTTCCCGACAGAAAAACTGGCGTCCCGCACGGCAACGAAATCCCCGAAGCGCTTGGTCACCTGATCGAATACGAGGAAGTCGCTCATGTCACGCCGCAGCGCTGCGAAACTAGAATGGTTTCCCGGGGCGGCAAGGGAAAATCTGGACGCGAGTCCGCGTCATTGGTCGAAGCCGGGCGTTTCCGAGAGCGCGGAGGCGGTCTCGAGAGACCGCAGGGACTCGAAGCCGCAGAACAGCGTTCCGTCGGGAAGGGGCTCCTCGGGAAAGGGCTGATCCCGGTCGAGGTGCCGGTGGCAGATCTCGCGGAAGGCCGCCAGGCTCGTGGCGCGGCGTAGTTCCTGGGAGAAGGCACCACCGGACAGGCCCGAGGCGATGTAATTGGTGAACTTCTTCATCCGGTTGACCCAGTCGATCTCCCTGACAAAATGCCCTTCCCGGCCGACTTCCTCGATCAATTCGAAGAGGTAGGCGCAGAGATCGCCCAGGCGGGGGCGTTCCACGCTTTCCCCGGTAAAGGCCGCCCGGATCGAGTTGAAGAGCCAGGGATCGCGGATCGCCCCCCGACCCATCATGAGACCCGCTGCTCCGGTTCTCTCCGCCATGTGCCGGGCGGTGGTGGCGGAGACGATGGAGCCGTTGGCGAAGACGGGGTAGGGGAGCTGGCTCACCGCGGCGGCGATGGCCTCGACGTGGACCTCGGACTGGTAGCGCTCCCGCACGGTGCGCGCGTGGATGGCGATGCCGTCGAGGGGGAGTTGGGCGAAGCGCTCCAGCCAGGCCTCGAATTCATCCGGCGAATCGTAGCCGATCCGGGTTTTCACGCTGAGCCGGCCCCGCACCACCCCGCGGAGGCTTTCCACGATGCGCTGCACCAGCTCGGGCTGCCGCAGCAGGGCCCCTCCCGCACTTTTCCCGCAGACCGTGGGCGAGGGGCAGCCGAGATTGAGGTCGATGCCGGCGCAGGGGCTGTGGTCCTCGAGGTAGCGGGCGGTGCGGACGAGGTCGTCTGGCTCCGTCCCGATCATCTGCGCCAGGATGGGCTTGTCCGTCTCGAAGGCGACGATGGACCGGAGGATCTCGCGCTCCGGACGGGAATTCGGATGGACGCGGAAGTACTCGGTGACGTAGAGGTCCGGTCCGCCGCGCCGCTCCAGACAGCGCCACAGCGGCAGGACGGAGACGTCCTGCATGGGGGCGAGCGCGAGCCAGGGGGGAGGGGGAGTCATGTCAGGAAGCGTTGCCGCGAGGGCTGCGCCTCTCCGAACATGACATCCCCCCGTGGGGAGGCCACTTAATTTCCGCGCTCGTAGATGCTCTCCCCGCGAGAGCCGTATTGCTCGAAGCCCTCGTAGAAGATCCGCGTCGAACCGGGGCCGCTGTAAAGCGCCTCCTGCTTGCGAAGCCAGTCGTCATAGGCGCGGTCGTCGAGGCTGAAGAGCCAGTAGAAGGGATCGCCC
>CAZKGI010000065.1:0-1516 GCA_964552315.1 uncultured Akkermansia sp.
TGACAGGGATGGCTTATCGACGCTCTTGCCCTGAGGGCCTCCCCCCATACACTAGGGGATTCATGAAATCTTGCCGCCTTCCTCTCATCGTCGTTCTGGCCATGGTCCTCCCTGCGATCCTGCGGGCCGAGGACAAGGCCATCGAGCTTCTGGATTTGGAGGGCCGTCGCGTGGTACCGCTTGAGGCGGGGGGAAAGAAGGCGGCGGTGATTTTCTTTGTCTCACCTTACTGCCCGACCTCGAACACCTTTTGTCCGGAAATGGTCGCCATCGCCAAGGACTTTCGGGAATCCTTTGCCTTTCGCTATGTCCACTCCGACACCACCGTCACCGAGGCCGACCGCAAACAGCACGCGACCCTGATGGCCCTGGAAGATCCCGTCCTCTTTGACGAGAAGCAGGAATTGGCCAAGCGGCTGGGGGCGAAGACCACTCCCGAGGTGGTGGTGATCTCCCCTCAAGGTCAGGTCCTCTATCAAGGACGCATCAACGACCTCTATCTCTCCCCAACGAGGCGGCAACGCGAGGTCAAAACCCATGATCTTCGGGAGGCGCTCCAGGCCATACGGGAGGGGCGCCCGGTGCCGGTTCCCCGCACGGAGGCCATGGGCTGCGGCATTGTCATTACCGTGCCCTGAGAAGTTGGGGCCAGGCTTCCGATTGAGCTTGTTCCCGGGCCTTGGGTTCGTTAGAACCGGTTCATGGAAGCGTCCCTCTCTTATTCCTATGCCCAGTCCACTATAGGGGCCGCCGTGGTCGATCAGCTTCGTCGCACCCGGGGGTGGGTCTTGATGTTCGGCGTCCTCACCTGGATAGGGGGCGCTTTCATGGGCCTGGCTGGGGGCGTCATGCTCATCATGGGCTTGGTGGGCGGCTTTGCGGCAAAGGCAAGCGAAGAGGGGGATTCGCCACTTTCCTTGGAGTGGGGGGGAGTGAGCCTGGCCATCGTCGGGCTCATGTATTTCGCCTTGGCCTTTATCTATATCTACCCGGCGCTCAAGCTCACCAAATACGCGGGCCGCATCCGCGACCTCATGGAAGCCCCGGCGGAGCAGAACCTGGTGGCCGCCTTGAACGAACAACGAGCGTTTTGGAAGTACTGCGGGGTAACCTTCATCGTCATGATAGCGCTCTACGCGATCGTGACCGTGGTGATGGTGGGCGTGACCATGCTTGGTGCCGCCGCGGCATCCATGGGCTGAGGAGCAGTCCTCTTCCCAGGTGGCTGTCCCTGGCTTTGGGACCTGTCCTCGGCACAAAAAAAGCCCCGCGTCGGATGACGCGGAGCTTTTCCGTGAAGATTCGCTCGAGAGACGAGGGACTCAGTTGTTCGGCGCTGCCGGGGCCGGAGCCGGAGCGGGAGCAGGGGCCGGCGCGGGAGCCGTGGCTTCTTCCGCCTTCTTCACCGCTTCATTGACCTTTTCTTTCACCGCTTCGGTGGCCTCGGCGGCTTTTTCCTTGACCGCTTCGGTGGCCTCAGCAGCGGTCTCCTTGATGGCTTCCGTCGCTTCGGCGG
>CAZKGI010000065.1:1616-17755 GCA_964552315.1 uncultured Akkermansia sp.
ACCGCTTCGGTGGCCTCAGCAGCGGTCTCCTTGATGGCTTCCGTCGCTTCGGCGGCCTCCTTCTTCGCGTCGTCCACGGCCTTGGTCGTGTCTTCCTTCACGCCTTCCACAGTCTTCTCGCAGCTGGCGAGGGCGAAGGCGGCTCCGACGAGGGCGACAGCGGAGAGTTGTTTGATGGATTGGGTCACTTTCATATGGTTCAGATGGTTGTTCGCCCCGATGGAAGGGCAAAATTTCCCTACACTGATTTCCCGTCAAATTCAACGAGCGGAAGGGACTTTTGCGAGCTTTTGCAGCATTAGGCTGGAAAGAATCCATTCCTTTCGGACGATGCTGTGCTAGCTTCCCCTCCGCAAATCCCCCCATCGGATCAGAAGCATGAGTCAAAGTTTGTTCGAAAAAGTCTGGAATGCCCACACCGTTAGAGAGCTGTCAAACGGACAGACTCAGCTGCTGATTGGCACCCATCTCATTCACGAGGTGACGAGTCCGCAGGCCTTCGGAATGCTCCGCGACCTGGGGCTCAAGGTCAAATATCCGCATCGCACCTTTGCCACGGTGGACCACATCGTCCCCACGAAGAACCAAGTCGAGCCCTTCGAGGACGGCCTGGCTCAGGAGATGATTCAGGCCCTGCGCAAAAACTGTGCGGAATTTGGCGTGAAGTTCTTCGACATCGGAAGCGGGGGGCAGGGCATCGTGCACGTCGTGGGACCGGAACAGGGCATCACCCAGCCGGGCACGACGATTGCCTGTGGCGACTCCCACACAGCGACTCACGGCGCGTTCGGGGCCATCGCCTTTGGCATTGGCACCACCCAGATCCGCGACGTCCTCGCGACCCAGACCATGGCCCTGGGGCGCATGAAGGTTCGCCGCATCAATGTGGATGGCGTGCTGCGTCCTGGGGTCTACGCCAAGGACGTCATCCTGCACATCATCAAGCTTCTCGGCGCCAAGGGCGGCATCGGCTACGCCTACGAGTACGGGGGCAGCGTTTTCGACCAGTTCTCGATGGAGGAGCGCATGACGGTCTGCAACATGTCCATCGAGGGCGGCGCGCGTTGTGGCTACGTCAATCCCGATGAGAAGACCTTTGCTTATCTCAAGGACCGCCCCTATTCGCCCAAGGGGGCGGACTGGGAGGCGGCGGTGGAAGCCTGGAAGGCCGTGGCCTCGGATCCGGGCTGTCACTACGACGACGTTGTGAACATCCGCGCCGAGGACATTGCGCCCTCGGTGACCTGGGGGATCTCCCCGGACCACGGCATTTTTGTGAACGAACGCATTCCTTCCCCGGCCGAGGCTCTGGACGAGGAGACCCGCAAGAGCATCGAGGAAGCCCTCGAATACATGAAGCTGGAGGCCGGGGCGCCCATCATTGGCACACCCGTGGACGTCTGTTTCATCGGGAGCTGCACCAACGGACGCCTTTCCGATTTCCGTGAGGCCGCCAAGTTCCTCAAGGGACGCAAGGTGGCCAAGGGCGTGCAGGCCATTGCCGTGCCTGGATCGGAGATTGTCGACCACCTTTGCCGCCAGGAGGGCATCGACCAGATTTTCTCCGAGGCGGGCTTCGAGTGGCGGGGGGCCGGCTGCTCCATGTGTCTGGCCATGAACCCCGACAAGCTCGTCGGCGACCAGCTCTGTGCCAGCTCCAGCAACCGGAACTTCAAGGGCCGTCAGGGCAGTCCGATCGGGCGCACCGTGCTCATGTCCCCGGTGATGGTCGCCGCGGCGGCCGTGACCGGCGTGATCAGCGACGCCCGCGAGGTCTTCGACCTGGATGCGGTGGCGGCTTGAGGCCGTTTAGAGCGTGAGTCGTGCCAGAGAACTGCGGCAATGAAGGACAAGCGACCGTTGCTGCCTTCCGGCCCTGGCGGGGTTGACCTGCCTTCACTCCGCAGCCTCTGACGCGGGGACTCTACACGCCCTGCGGAAAAAGCCAAGGACTTCGACTCTTTTTGCCGTCGAAGTCTGATGCCGCAGCCTACGTGGGGTCTGGATGGCCACAGACTGGTCCGACGGACTGTCAACCCAGGCCGGGGATGCTCCAACCCTCGCGATAGCGACGCCGCAGGAGAGCATTGGCTTCGGGCAAATCCCGGAAGGCCATGGACTCGGCGTCCCATTCCAACCAGCGCTGGGGAAAGCGATCGGCGAGAGCTCCCACCAATACCGTTTCGCTGAGGAGCGCGCCGTGCTGGAAGTGAGAGACGGTGCGGCCTCCGCTGAGGATCGCGTCGACCCAGTCGTGGTAGTGATGTTGTTCGGGGAGGTCGAAGGGGTTCTTCCCTGCCACTGGGCGGCGTCCCTCGATGACGATGGGCTGGCCGCCGCGGAAGGACTTGAAGAGGCTCCCTTCCTCTCCCAGCCAGACGGCGCCGGATTCCGGCAGTGCCGTCATTCCTGGGGGGAGAGGGAGGCGGGACGCGTCGGGTTTCAAGTCGCCGTCGTACCAGGTCATGCGCAGGCTGTCGCCAGCGGTGTATTCGGTGCCGACGAATTCAAACTCGACCTCGCGGCGCTCTCCCCAGAGCTCGGGGCTGCGGCTCTCTGTGTTCTGCCGGACCCGGCGCGGAGTCGAGAGGCCGAGACCGTCGAGGGTGCAATCAAAATGATGGCATCCCATGTCCCCCAGCTCTCCCGTGCCGAAGTCGAGCCAGGCGCGCCAGCTCATGGGATGGTAGGCGCCTTCCAGATAGGGGCGCGCTTCCCGGACCCCGAGCCAGAGATCCCAGTCAAAGCCCTCGGGCAGGGGATCGGACTGGCCTTTGCGCTGGGTCGTCTTGGGCCACCAGTTCAGGGGCTTGTTTTCCCAAAGGATGACTTCCTTGACCTTGCCGATGGTCCCGCGTCGCAGGAGTTCAACAGTGGTGCGATCCTCGAGACTGGAGCGCCGCTGGTTCCCCAGCTGAGTCACCACGCCCTGCTTCTCGGCCTCCTCCCGCATCACCCGGCATTCGTGCACCGTTGCGGCGAGGGGCTTTTGTACGTAGACGTGTTTCTTGGCGCGCATCGCGCTCACCGCGACGGGAGCGTGCATGTGGTCTGGTGGACAAACCACGAGGGCATCGAAGCGGTCCGATGCCTCGGCGAGGAGCTGGCGCCAGTCACGAAAGTGATCGGCCTTGGGAAAATCCCGCCTCGCACGGTCGAGGGCTCGGGGATCGACGTCGCAGAGCGCGGTCACCACCACTTTGGGATGGGAGGCCACCTCCGTGAGGGTCCGGTAGCCAAAGCCGCCGACGCCCACCGCCGCCACGCGCAGCTCCGCCTTCGCGAGGGCGGTCAAGGGGAAGGCGGGGGCTCCCAGCAGACCTGCGGAGCGGACGAGAAATTGACGGCGATTCAAGCTCTGGAAGCCAGCGGGCGGGTTCATGAGTGGGGGCGAGTGTGCGTCAGGGAAGAGATGGCGGGCACGGAGAACCCGCGCCGCGGGGATTCTTACCAGGGAATGTCGGGCAGGGTTTCCTTGAGGATGGCGCGGATCTTGGACTTTTCCTGCGGCGGCAGGTAGGCAAAGTTCGGATCCACCGGGCTGGCGGCGAGAGCCCGGTCCATGCGCTGGTAAACGCGACGGCGAAAGCCCTCGGGGAGCGACTGAAAGAGGTCCGTGTAGATCATGTAGCTGCAGCGATGTTTGAAGAGACGCGTCTGCAGATCGAAATCGCGCAGAGAGTCCCCCGCGGCATTGGGGCGACGCTTGGCCAGGAAGGCGGTCTTCAACGCGGGATCTCCGGCAATGCCCCCCTTGGGCAGAGCGGCTTCCTCGGCGAAGAGGAGATAGCGGACGAGCTCGTCGATCTGCTGCTCGACCTGGCCCTGATCCGCTGGAAGGATGCGCCCCTTCCCCCGGGCGAGGAGACTGCGGAGTCGATAATGGCATTCCACCGCGCGGTTCACGAAGCCGGCCTGGTGCTCGTGCAGCATATGGGCCAAGAGATCGCTCGTGGTCACGGGAAACAGGTTCCAATCGAACTGTTCTCCCGGAACCAATGGGGAGGTGACGATGCCCTGAGGGGTGAATCGTCCTAACTGATTCCCCCAATGGGCGCCGATGCCCTCGGCTCCGGTGACATGCCAGCCGCCGAACCGCTCCGAAAGGGGGATCCCATGTCCCGAAAGGCCGCGGCGATAGGCTTCGAGGCTGCCCCCCGTGGGACCGGGGATGACCGACTTGATGACCAGTCCGGGGACCTGCCGGGTCTCCTCGTCGGAATGGCAGTTCATGCAGCGTTTCGACCGTTCGATAGTGGGACGCGCCCCTCCCTGGGGGATGTCGAAAATGTAAAAGATGGCTCCCAACTCCGGATCGATGGAGACGATCTCGATCTGGCCGCCTGGGATGTAGCCCAGGTAGATCTCCTCGTTGAAATAGATCGCCCTGGGGTTGCGGGGGGAAATCAGGCGGAGTTGCAGGCTGGTCGTGGAAAAGACCAAGGTCTGAGTCTCTGCAGGGATGTCGAGGGCGCGCAGGAGGCTCGTCAGATAGGCCTTCTCGGAAGAGGGATCGAGCTCGATCCGGCCCTGCTCGAGGGCCTCCTTGATACGGGTGAAGGGATCGCGGGGGGGGCGGTTCCAGTAATCGTGCTCCGGCGCATAAAGGTCGGCGAAGGCCAGTGGATCGTCCTCGCCCTGGGCTGAAGCCAAGGTACCTCCCAGCACGAGGAGCATGGCCAGATGAACGAGGCGCAGGGGCAGCATAGCGGGACTCTACGACCTCGCTGCGGAGGGGTGCAAGCTGCGGGAGGACGTGATCCCGTCGCGATGCCGGGAGCGAGCCGAGGCCGATCTGGGCTCAGGCCCGGGGGTGGGTCTTCTCGTAGACCTGACGCATCCGCTCGATGGAGACGTGGGTGTAAATCTGCGTGGTGGACAAGCTGGCGTGCCCCAGCAGGGACTGCACGCTGCGGAGGTCCGCCCCGTGGTCCAGCAAGTGAGTGGCAAAGCTGTGGCGCAGCTTGTGGGGCGTCGCCTTCTGCGGAATGTCGCAATGGAGCCGGTACTTGCGGAATAGGTTCGAAATGGAGCGCACACTCAGTCGCTTCCGCGACTTTCCAATGAAAAGGGGGCCGGAGAAGATGCGCGCGGCGTTGCGATAGCGGTGGATGGCCTCGGCGGCCAGGGTGCCCACGGGGCAGATTCGCTCCTTGTTGCCCTTGCCCAGGACTCGGACGCATTCCTCGTGCAGGTCGAAGTCCTCCACATTGAGGGAGGCGAGCTCGGAGATGCGCATGCCCGAGCTGTAGAACAACTCGAGGATGGCCGCATCCCGGGCCGCTGTCCACGACGCGGCCTGCTTGGGCTGGGTGATCTGCAGCGGTTTGTCGAGCAGTTCGACCACCTGCTTTTCATCCAGCACCACCGGCAGCTTTTTCTCCGCCTTGGGGAGCTGGACTTCGGCGATCGGATTGAAGGGCAGCCCCTCGCGACGCACCAAAAATTTGTAAAAACTCCTCAGGGCGGCGCAGCGCAAGCGCACCGTCGCGCGCGAGAGCGAACTGCGCATCAACTCGAAGAGATAGTCGCGGAAGTCGTCGCCGCTCACCTGCGCCCAGCCCTTCCCGGCGGGGAGCCAGTCGCGGAACTGGGAAATGGCGTGGGCGTAGTTCGCCCGGGTCCGCGGGGAGCTGTTTTTTTCGACGGCCAGGTACTCGAGAAAGGCCTCGATCTGCTTGTCCAGGCAGGGCGCGTCGTCGGATACGGGAGAAGGCATGGGTAAGGGGCGGCACCCGGGCGCTCGTCAATTGACCGAGGCGCCTACCTTCGGCCAAAAATGAGCCCCGCGGTAGCTGAGGGACGAGCTCATCGCACCAGCGGTGGCACCGGGAAAGTCCGGCAGGCGCACCTTATGGGAATAAAGGGGGCGGAAGCCGTGAGGGTCGCTCCAGCCCAGAGCCACCGTGTATTCCCGGTCCTCGGCGAGGAGCGGGACAATGAAGTGACCCGACTCGCGATGAAGGTAGATGGTCTCCTCGGCGTCCGATTCCAAGCCCTGGATCTGCAGGCAGAGCCGCACCCGCGAGTGCATGGGCTGCCGTTCGCTGGTCAGATTCCAGTAGACCACCGCAGTATCGCAGTTCCGGGGAATCACAGCGAAGGAGTCATCACTGTTGGGGAGCGTATCGGAGGCAGAGGCAGAGGCGACAGTTTCCATGAGACGAGGGAAACAAATTGGTTAGAAAAACTTAAACATAATCACTCTTGCATTTCCAGATTTTTTTGAAATTTCGTAAAAATTATTTCAATCCTTTTTCGGGCGACGCCTTTCCTTCGGGCTGCTATGGTGCCCGTTTTTTCCCTCATGCTCGCGAAGCGTATCATTCCATGCCTTGATGTCACAGATGGCCGGGTCGTCAAAGGGACCAACTTTGTGGATCTGCGAGACGCCGGCGACCCCGTGGAATGCGCCGTGGAGTACAATCGACAGGGCGCCGACGAGTTGGTCTTTCTCGACATCACCGCCTCTTCCGACGGACGGGGCACCATGGTCGACGTGGTGCGCCGCACGGCGGAGCGCTGTTTCATGCCCGTCACCGTGGGTGGGGGCATCCGCACGGTGGAGGACATGCGCCAGATGCTTCTCGCGGGAGCGGACAAGGTGGGCATCAACACCGCCGCCGTAAAGACGCCTGAGCTCGTCTCGGCCGGGGCCAAGGCTTTCGGAGCGCAGTGCATTGTGGTGGCGATCGACGCCAAGCGCACCGCCGACGGCCGCTCCTGGGAGGTCTATACCCACGGGGGCCGCACCCCGACGGGACTCGATGCCATTGCCTGGGCCAAGGACGTTTACCATCGTGGCGCCGGGGAGATCCTGCTCACCAGCATGGACGCGGACGGCACCAAGGCGGGCTACGACATCGCTCTGACCGCAGCCATCAGCGAGTCCGTGCCGATTCCCGTGATCGCCAGTGGCGGCGCGGGGCATCTCGATCACATGGTGGAGGTGCTCGATCGAGGCAAGGCAGACGCCGTGCTCGCGGCGAGCATCTTCCACTTCGGCGAATTCACCGTGGGCCAGGTGAAGGACTATCTCGCGCGGCACAACATTCCGGTGCGGCCCGCCCAAGGTGAGGGAAGGAGCGGGAAGTAGCCGGCAATGCGTGGCTCTGTTGAGAAGGGATTCATGCTTTTTCCGCCTCCCAAATCATAGTTTGGTGGGCCTTTGCGCAATGGAACTGGAAGAGATCGAAAGGCACACCCGGGCAGTCCTGCCGGAATGGGGCGAGGGGGACCTCGCCTTCTCCATCATCGAAAAGGGCGGCTCCGGGCGTCTCTTCGTTCGCGTCTCCGACGCCGCCAGGAGTCGCAGTCTCATAGCCATGCACTACGGGCTCGACCGCTCGGACAATGCGCGCTTTGCCGCGGTCACGGATTTTCTCAACCGCCATCACATCCCTTCGCCGCGGCTCCTCGCTCGTCGCGAGGAACTCTGCCTGCTCTGGGTGGAGGATCTTGGCGAGGTCGATATCGCCCATCTGGCGGGGAGCGATTGGGCGGGCTCGCGGCGGCCGGCCTATGAACTGGCCTTGCGCGCCGTACGCCCCTTGCATGCGCTTCGCGAGGAGAATGCGCCGGAGGATCTGCCGGAGTTGGAACGCCCTTTTGACCGCTCCCTCTACGAGTGGGAGCAGTCTTATTTCCTGACGCATTACGTCGAGCGCTTCCATGGCGCGGAAGTCGCCGAGGGGCTTCGCTCCCATCCCGAACTCGCCTCCCTCGCCGAGGAACTGGGCAGCTTGCCCCGATCCCTTGTGCACCGCGACTTCCAGAGCACCAATGTGATGTTGCGAGAGGGGAAGGCCTACCTCATCGACTACCAGGGACTGCGCTGGGGGCGTCCCGAATACGATCTGGCGTCCCTCGTCTACGATCCCTACAGCGATTTTACGCCGGAGGAGACAAGGGATCTCGTCGATTTTTACTATGCCCTGGCCTGTGAGTCGGGCGAAGGGGATAGCCGCGAAGACTTCGAGCGACGGCTCGTGCAATGCGGCACCCAGCGGCTCATGCAGGCCCTTGGCGCCTACGGCTTCCTGGGGGAAGTGAAGGGCAAGCGTGAATTCCTGGCCCACATTCCCGTCGCCCGGCAACGACTGCTCGACCTCTCGCGCCGCGAAGGCGGCCTCGGCGCGCTCGTCGACCTGCTGGTCTGAAGGGGGGCAGGGCGAACCACGGGAGGCGGAGTCAATGGCGGGGCCTCCTGCCAGCGCTCAGCAGGACTCGGCCTGGGCCAATACGTCGAGAAAGGGCAGCTCGGCGAGCATGCCGAAGCGATCATCCCGGTTCAATCGCGCCTGTGAGCTTGCCGGGCTGGAAAGGCCGCAGAGGAAACGGGCCAGCTGACGGCCCTGACGCAGGGCTGGATGAGCCTCCTGGCGCAGCCGCTGGATTTCGGCGACTTCGTCGAGGGATAGCTCGCGCCGGGGCGAGGCGGGGAGGGGGCCCCCGTGGTGTTCCCCGAGGCAGTGTCCGCATTGGCCGCAGGGTGGGAGGCGCTCGCCGAAGTGCTCCAGCCACTGCTGCGGCAGGCAGCGCGGGGTTTCGCAGAGGGCCACCACCTGGTGCAGGCGGGCAATCTCCGCGGCTTCGCGTTGCAGGAAGCGCTCCGCGAGCCGGGTCGCGACCCGGGACAGGCTCCGCTCTGCGTCGGGGGCGAGGCGATAGGCATGTCGCAGGCCGTGGACCTTCACGATGGCGTCCCCCTGCACGGCGAGTTCGTCGAGGGTGCGGCGCACCTCCGACTCTGTCACGCCGAGGGCCATGGCGGCCTGGGCGTGTTCGATGCGGTGCCAAATGCGCCCCTTTTCTCCCGTCTCCAGTAGCTTTGTCAGGAAACGCCGGCGCTCCTCGGGCCAGCCTGACAGAACCTCCTTGAGGGGGCGCAGCAGCCGCACCTGCGAGCCGGCGTAGAAGGGCCCCTGGGGAAGGAGGATGCCCTCGAGCTCCAGGTAGGTCAGGGCGGTCTCCACCACGGCTGGTCGGATGTCGCGCGACTGGGAAAGCTCGTAATGCGAGACCGAAAAGGTCTCTCCTCGTAGCAGAACGTGCTCGACGAGCGATCTCAGGGCACTGGGCGTCGGAGTGTCGCCGTAGACGAAGTTTTCCAGGACGGTGAGATCGTCCGCGCAGGCCAGCAGATCGCAGACGGCGGGCAGTCCGTCGCGTCCGGCCCGTCCCGTTTCCTGGGCGTAGTTTTCCAGTGACTTGGGCAGGTTGTAGTGGATGACGCGCCGAATGTTGGCCTTGTCCACCCCCATGCCGAAGGCGATGGTCGCGACGACGACGGGGATCGCGTCGGCCATGAAGCCATCCTGCACTTCCGCGCGATCTTCGTCGCGCATGCCCGCGTGGTAGGCCCGGGCGGCGATCCCGGCGCGACGCAGCACGCCCGCCACCCGTTCCGAGCTCTCCTGAAGGGTCACGTAGACGATGGCCGGGGCCGCCCCTTCCTCTTCTAACAATCCGACCAATCGCGCATCCCGTTTTCTCGCCTCGCAGGGGTGAACCCGGTATCGGAGGTTGGGGCGGGCGAAGCCGGTCTGGACGAGGTCCTCGTCGGCGATGCCGAAGCGTTTCCGGATGTCAGCCGCGACGGTCGGGGTGGCCGTGGCCGTCAGGGCGAGGACGCGCTCCGCCCCGATCTCGCGGGCCACCGCGGGCAGGCGCAGGTAATCGGGGCGGAAATTGTGCCCCCACTCGGAGAGGCAGTGCGCCTCGTCCACCGCGAAGAGGGCCACGGGGCAGGAGCGCAGGCGGCGGAGGAAGGCGGCGTTGGCGAGCCGCTCGGGCGAGACATAGAGCAGACGCAGCTCGTTCCTCGCCATGGAGGCATAGATGGCCTCGACCTCCTCCCGGGCCAGGGTCGAGTCGAGTCGGGCGGCGGGAATCTGCCGGGCTCGCAGGGCCTCGACCTGATCCTTCATCAGGGCGATGAGGGGGGAGACCACCAGCGTCAGCCCCTCCAGCATCAGGGCGGGGAGCTGGTAGCAGAGGCTCTTGCCGGCCCCTGTGGGGAAGAGGGCCAAAACGGATCGACCCTGGAGGAGGCGGCGAATCACCGCCTCCTGCCCGGGTCGAAAGGCCTCGTGACCGAAATGGCGTCTCAGGGCGACGCGGGGATCCATCGGCACGGCGGCAGTCACCTTGCGTCCGCAAAGCGCGCCGAGACGCGGTCCCAATCCACCACGTTCCACCAGGCGGAGATGTAGTCGGCCCGGCGGTTTTGATAGTGGAGGTAATAGGCGTGCTCCCAGACGTCGAGGCCGAGCAGGGGCGTGCCGAGTTCCGCATCGTCGACAAGGCCCTTCATGAGCGGATTGTCCTGGTTGGGGGTGCTCGTCACGAGGAGCTTGCCCCCTTGGGCGATCAGCCAGGCCCAACCCGAGCCGAAGCGCTTCGTGGCGGCATCACCGAAAGCCGTTTTGAAGGCATCCAGCGAGCCGAAGGAGGCGTCGATGGCCTTGGCCAGTTCCGCGGAAGGCTTCCCCGACTTGTCGGCGGGCGTTAGCGTTTCCCAGAAGAAGGCGTGGTTCCAGTGTCCTCCACCGTTGTTGCGCAGCGTGGTCTGCAGGGCCTTGTCTTCAACGGATCCGAGGCTCGAGACCAGCTCGTCGAGGGATTTCGCAGCCAGATCGGACTTGCCTTCCAGGGCGCTGTTCAGATTCTTGATGTAAGCGGCATGATGCTTCCCGTGATGGATTTCCATCGTCTTCGCATCGATGTGAGGCTCCAGCGCGTCGAAGCCGTAGGGGAGGGCGGCTTGCTCGAAGGGCGCTGCGGCCCGGGCGGAACCGGCGGGAATCAGGGCGGCGCCGGCCGCGAGGGCACTGGTGACGGCGAACTGTCGGCGAGAGAGGGAAGGATTGGAGTTCATAGGTCGATGGGTGGTTGGAAGGGGATGGATCATCCCGTCAGTCATGGCATGATACACATGGATCGGGGTCCTAGGCCAGCAAAAGGAAGGGACGCAATGGGTGGAGCGGGAATGGGGGCGGCGATCCAAAGCGGCCCACCCCTCTACGCTCCGCGGTGCTAGCTCCGTCCTGCGGCCCGCAAGGTACCGTCGCTGAGAATCTTGGCGCGCAGGCCGCCCTTGCCGGCGAGTGCCTTCTCCGCCCCGGGGGCGAAGGCCTCGTTCATCCAGAGGCAGGGCCGGGCCTCCTCCGTGCCCAGGAAGCGGACGCCCTGGATTTCGAATTCCTGACCGATCAGCGCATTCAGGTCCTGCCCCGCGACGATGACGTTGCGGCGGTAGACCTCGGGGCCCTTGTCTTGGACCGAGAACTGCTCGCAGAGGCGGCGATGGGTTTCAATCTCGAAAAAGGTGATCTGGCCCTTGTAGTCCGGTTTGTAGTCGAAATAGCGATCGTTCCGGATGCCGCGGCCGGCCACGCATTCGATCTCGGGAACCTCCAGCGTCGGAGCCGTGCCCGCCGGACCACCGAAGTGGCCCACGTAGTTGTGGTCCGGGGAGATGAAGAGGTGCAGGACTTCCACCCCGCAAACCTAGCCCAAGGGAGGGCCGGCTGCAATGCAGGGCCCGGGACGCGGCGGGGTCAGACCCTGGCGTGGCGGAGGAGCGCTTCCTCGGGATGCCGAGGCCTCACCGAAATCCTTGCAAAATCGGCTGGTGCACCGTCCTTTTGCGGGATTCTTCTCCTGCCTCACCCAATCGTTGATGAAATTGTACGACACGATGAGCCGCACGGTGCGCGAGTTGGCGCCCCGCGACGGCCGGACCTTCCGCTTCTATTGCTGCGGCCCGACCGTTTACGGCCCTGCCCATATCGGCAATTTCCGCACCTTTGTCCTTCAGGACGTCTTTCGGCGCAGTCTCGAACTTTCCGGCTGTCCCACCTTTCACGTGCGCAACCTCACCGACGTCGACGACAAGACCATCCGCGACTCGCAGGCCGCCGGGAAGCCTCTGAAAGACTTCACGGATTTCTGGCGGGATCGCTTCCATGCCGACTGCGCCAAGCTCAACCTGCTGCCCCCCCATCTCGAGCCCAGTGCCGTGGCTCACATTCCCCACCAGATCGCCATGATTGCCGAGCTGATGGAGAAGGGGCACGCCTATGCCTCCTCGGACGGTTCGGTTTATTATCGCGTGTCCAGTTTCCCCCCCTATGGTCGGCTCTCGAGACTCGACCAGCGCGAGCTCAGGGAGGGCGCTTCCGGTGCCGTGGCGGATGACGAATACGACAAGGATTCGGTTTCCGATTTTGCCCTCTGGAAGGCGCGCCGCGAGGAGGACGGCGAGAACTATTGGGACAGCCCCTGGGGACCGGGCCGTCCCGGATGGCATCTCGAATGTTCCGCCATGTGCCGCGAGTACCTCGGCGACAGTTTTGATCTGCACTCCGGCGGCGTCGACCTCGTCTTCCCTCACCACGAAAACGAGATCGCCCAGAGCGAGGCCTGCACGGGACAGGCCATGGCCGACCACTGGTTCCACCTGACCCACCTCCTCGTCGATGGCGGCAAGATGTCGAAGAGTGCGGGGAATTTTTACACCCTCGACCAGATCGAAAAGGCGGGCTTCACGGCCGCCGAACTGCGCTACGTGCTCATTTCGGCGCACTATCGGCAGCCGCTCAACTTTGTGGCCAAGGACGCCTCGGGGAAGGAGACCTTCCCCGCCCTGCAGGGGGCCCGCCAGGCCCTCCTGAAAATCGCGAAGGCCGATGCCGCCCTGGCCGAGCGGGCGGGCGAGAGCAGGGGCCCCGACGAGGCGACGCTGCGCCGCGCCGAGGGGGCCTCCTTTGCCGCCGCCTTCGAGGCCCTGCAGAACGACCTCAACACTCCCGAGGCCTTGGGGAAAGTGTTCACTGCCCTCAAGTCGCTTGCCATCGAGAGCCTCTCTCCGGAGGAGGCGAGGTGCGAGCGCCTCGGTCTGCACCGCGTCCTCGCCGCTCTCGGACTCGTCCTGCCAACGATCGAGGCCTCCGCTCAGGAGGTTCCCGACGAGGTGACGACCCTGGCCGAACAGCGCTTCCTCGCCAAGCAGAGCAAAAATTGGGCCGAGGCCGACCGGCTTCGCGACGAAATCACCGCCCTGGGATGGGTGGTCAAAGACACCAAGGAGGGCTACGAGCTATGTCCGAAAAATTGAACCTTCCCCTGCGGCCGCGTCGCAACCGCAAAAGCGAGGCCGTACGTGGCCTTGCCCGCGAAACCTGGCTCCATCCCGAGGATCTGATCTATCCGCTGTTTCTGCACGAGGATCCCACCGACCATCCCATCGCCTCCATGCCAGGTTGCACGCGCTGGAGTCTCGAGGGCCTCGTCAGGGAAGTCGGGGCGGCCTGGGAGACCGGCATCCGTGCCGTCGTGCTCTTCCCCAAGATCGAGGAAGCCCTGAAGTCGCCGCGAGGCGAGGAATGCGCCAATCCCGAGGGGCTCGTGCCGCGGGCCATCCGGGCCCTCAAGGCCGCCTATCCGGGGCTCGCCGTGATCACGGACGTGGCTCTCGATCCTTATAACTCCGACGGGCACGACGGCATCGTCACTCCCGGGCGCGACGGCGAGTTGCGCATCCTCAACGATGAGACGGTCGCCGTGCTCTGCCGCCAGGCCCTGTGCCATGCCGAGGCCGGTGCCGACATCGTCGCTCCGAGCGACATGATGGACGGGCGGGTCGGCCAGATCCGGGCTGCCCTCGACGCCGCGGGACACGAGGAGGTCTCCATCCTGAGCTACGCCGCCAAGTACGCCTCCGCTTACTACGGTCCCTTCCGCGGAGCCCTCGATTCCGCACCCAAGGCGGGGGACAAGAAGACCTACCAGATGGACCCGGCGAACCGCCGCGAAGCCCTCCGCGAGGCCGAGCTCGACGTCGCCGAGGGCGCGGACATGCTCATGGTCAAACCGGCAGGGCCCTATCTCGACATCGTGCGCGACCTGCGTGAGGCCTTCGACCTGCCCATCGCCGCCTACCAGGTCAGCGGGGAATACCTCATGATCAAGTCCGCCGCCAAGGACGGCTGGATCGACGAGGCCAAGGTGGCCATGGAATCCCTGCTCGGCATCAAGCGCGCCGGAGCCGACATGATCCTGACCTATTTTGCCAAGGATATCGCCGCCAGGCTGCGCGGGTAAGGGAATTGGAAAACTGTTCTCGTGAACAGCAAAGGGCATTGACGGGGGGAAGGGCCCGCGCGAGGGTTGGCCTGTGCCTGACCTTCCCCTGACTGCCCTCTTCGTGGATTGCGATTCCTTTTTCGCGTCCTGCGAGCAGCACCTCGATCCTCGCCTGCGGGGCTTGCCCGTGGGCGTGGCGCCGGTGCTCGCGGAGACGAGCTGCTGCATTGCGGCCAGTTACGAGGCCAAGCGCTACGGGGTGGGCACGGGGACCGGGATTGCCGAGGCACGGCGCCTCTGCCCCGGGATCCGCATCGTCCCCGCGCGGCCCGAGGAATACATTCGCATCCACCACCGCGTCGTCGAGGCGGTGGAAGACTGCATCCACGTGGAGGCGGTCCTTTCCATCGACGAGATGTGGGCCTGGCTTCCCTTGAACTGGCGCGAACCCGACTTTGTCCGGGCGCTGGGACAGCGGATCAAGGCGAGCGTCGCGGAACGCATCGGTCCAGCCATCAAGATCAGCATCGGCGCGGCGCCGAACCGCTACCTCGCCAAGATCGCCAGCAAGCTGGGCAAGCCCGATGGCCTCCGCCTTCTGGAGCAGCACGATCTGCCCGAGGCCCTCTATGGCATGTCTCTGCGGGACCTCACCGGCATTGGACGCTCCATGGAACTCCGCCTGCACGCGAAGGGCATCCACACCGTGGCCGATCTCTGCGTCGCTCCCCGGGCCCGACTGCGAGGCATTTGGAAAGGCGTGCTGGGGGACCGGATGTGGCACCTGCTGCGAGGCATCGAAGTTCCCGAACCGGAAACCGTGCGGCGCAGCCTGGGCCATTCGCATGTGCTGCCGCCAGACGAGCGCCTCCCCGACCTGGCCTGGCCCGTCCTGTGCAAGCTGCTGCACAAGGCCTGCGAACGACTCCGCCACCACGGGCTGCTGGC
Source organism: uncultured Akkermansia sp. (assembly GCA_964552315.1). Taxonomy (GTDB): domain Bacteria; phylum Verrucomicrobiota; class Verrucomicrobiia; order Verrucomicrobiales; family DEV007; genus Arctic95D-9. The sequence goes on from CAZKGI010000065.1 coordinate 16,653, forward strand.
GGGCACCCTGACCCTGCAGCTCGCCTATCTGGGAGGACCCGCCTGGGCGCACGAGCTTCGCTTCGCCCAGACCGACTCCACCCTGAACCTGATGCGGCTCATGCGCGAGCTCTGGGGACAACGTCCCAATCCCCGTGCCAAACTGCTGCAAGTGGGAGTGGTGTTAGGGGGATTGGTCGAGTGCGCCTGCCACACCCCCGATCTTTTTGACGGACGGGGCAAGGGCGGGCGGGCGGACAAGCTGGCCCGTCTGGACTCCGCCATCGACGGGCTCCGCGCCCGCTACGGTCGGGAATGCGTCTACTTCGCCTCGGTCCACGACTCCCGCGAGAGCGCGCCCATGCGCATTTCCTTCACCCACATCCCGGATCTGGAGGTGGAAAAGGACTGAGGCTGCGGCGGCCGCAGCCCCTTGCGGCGCTTCCGACTGGACAGGGGGCGAACTCGCCACTAAACAGCAGTGTCCTCCCGACTCGCCGTCCCTTAGCCTCGGTGCCTCGGTGGAGTCCTATTCTTGCGATGAACCTTCACGCTCTCACTCTCAGCCTCAGCGAAGCCGAACTGGCCGATCTCGCCGCCCTGGCCTTGGCGAGCTATGTCAAGAATCTCCACCTCAGTTGCCGCGAGGGAGAAATCGTGGTCGAGGGAGACGCCAGCTACGGCTCGCTTTCCTCTCCGGTGACATTGACCCTGAAACCCGACGTGACGCCGGACGGGGAGGCTCTGGTCATCGAGGTCGTCAAGGCCAAGGCCAAGATGGGTCCGGTGGCGATGTCCCTTCCCATAGGGACCATCCTCGGGATGGTCCCGCCCTACCCTGGACTGCGCGTCGAGGAGAACGCACTGCACCTGACGCCCGCGAGTCTCCTGGCCCAAAGGGGGATCCAGCTGGACATGCGCCTCCGCAAGGTCACGGTCCAGGAGGGGGAGCTGCGCCTGGAGTGCTGAGCCGGCGAGCCTGGGGTTTTTGATGACGGGGACTGCGCTGCGGCGCTGGGACCCTTGGTGGCTTCATCCGTCGAAGGCCAGGCCGGTCAGAATGTGCATTTTACGGCTGTCGTTCCGGCGCGGTTCTCATCCCCTTGCCGAAAATCCAAGGCCCG
>CAZKGI010000066.1:0-17625 GCA_964552315.1 uncultured Akkermansia sp.
GATGGCGTCAATGAACTCCGTATATCCCTTTCAAATTATAGGGATAACTAGAGTGGAGACACTGGGTGTATTGATTCACGCCCTCCCCATGGAGGGCAGTATCCCATTCTCTTCCTCCTCGCTGGACAAGTCCCCATGACTATCTGGAAAGGTCAGGCATAGAGAGGCTCCCAGGAGGGGATCTTCCACGGTCAGTTCGATATCGAGGAGCTCGCAGAGCTGTTTGACGATGGCCAGGCCCAGCCCGGTGGAAACTTCTCCGGCGGTGGGGCGGGCGCTGAGGCGCGTGTAGGGGGAGAAGATCTGGGAGCGGTCCTCACGGGTGAAGCCGGGACCCGTGTCGCTCACCCTCAGGGTTGCAGGATTCCTGCCGAGGGTGAGCTTTACCGTGGAGCCCCGGGGGGAAAACTTGATGGCATTGCTCATCAAGTTCCCCACGATGCGCAGGACGGCGTTGCGATCGCTTTTGACGCGCAGGACGCCACCGGAGTCGGCCTCCAGGGAGAGTTCGATCCCCTTGGCCTGGGCCTCGGCTTGATGGTGAGCCAGGCTGGCTCGTGCGAGGGGTTCGAGATCAAAGAACTTGCGTTCCAGCCGCAGCGTCGTGCTCGCCGCTCGCGCATTGGCGAGGTATTCATCGATGAAACTGAGGGCCTGTTCAGTCGATTCGCGGATGACGGTGGAGAGCTGTCCCGCCTTGGCGGGCAGGCCTTCCATCTCGCCGAGCAACTGGGCACTGAAGTTCGCACTGCCCACCCAGTTCCGGAGGTCGTGAGCCATGATTTCCAGGAAGCGTTCCGCCTTGCCCAAGAGCTGTTGGAGCCCCTCCCGAGTCTTCTTCAGTTCGAGGTGGGAACGGACCCGGGCGAGGAGCTCTGCCTTATTAAAAGGCTTGGTGATGTAATCCACGCCGCCCATTTCGAGAGCCTTGACCACGGTGGACTTCCCATTGTCCGCCGAGAGGAAAATGATGGGCACGCCCATCATCTCGCGATTGGATTGGAGCGCCCGACAGACATCGAAGCCGCTCATTCCGGGCATGACGATGTCCAAAAGCACCAGGTCTGGGGTGCGGGCCTTGATCCGTTCGATCGCCTGTTCCCCGTTCTGGGCGATCATGAGATCATAGCCGAAGGTCGACAAGGTGGTCCCCACGACCTGCACATTTGAGACTTCGTCGTCTACGATCAGGATAGTGCCTGAATCACCCGAAAATCTATTCATGCCGCGCGGGCCTATCCTGGGGATCAGGGGAGGCTATCCTGTTATGGTGCAATAGTTCGAGCGATTTACGAGAGATTTTCCAGCAGATCGTCAAATTGGTTGAGGATCGCTTCGATACGTACCTGATCGATCTGTTCCGTGGCCCGGTGGAGGTCGGCGGCATAGACGGCGAGTTCCTTCACTTGGTGGCGCTTGGCCAGTTCGGCGAGTTCGTCCGCCACGGAGGCCACGTCGCTGAGCAGCATGGCTCGGTATAGTTGTCGCCAGCGCTCGTTGTGGAGGGTCGAGAGTTCTCGGATCAAGGCCTGCCTGTCCTCGCGCTCCTGCCCGGAGAGGCCATCATCCTTGCGTGCGGAGGCGGCGCGGATTTCGTCCACACGGTCGACGGATTTGCCGGTTCGTCTCGGGAGGGCCTCATGATAGCGCTTGAGGATTTCTTGGATGGTTTGATAGACCTCCGCACGCGAGAAGGGCTTGCGCAGGTAGCCATCGAAGAGCGCCTTGAGATGGGCCTGGTCATCCAAGGCGGAGGCCGTCACGGCGATCACCGGGACGGCCGCGAGCAGGGGATCCTGCTGCATGGCGAGGAAGGCCTCGTCCCCGCCCATGACTGGCATGCGGATGTCCATGAAAACCAGGTCAGGCTTGGAGCGCCGCATGCTCTCGAGCGCTTCCAGGCCGTTGCGGGAAACGTCGAGTCGGTGATGGCTGGCCTCAAAAAACTCGGCGATGAGGTCGATATTGAAGGCGTTGTCATCGACGACGTGAATGCGAAGGGGGGGGAATTGATTGAAGTCCACTTCGGCCGGGGGCTCGGGAGGGGGGGCGCCGGCGATCTCCACAATCTTTGCCCGCTTGAGAATCAGCAGGAATTCGGTGCCCGATCCCACTTCGCTGGTGACTTCGATTTCGCCTCCCATCAGCAGGGCGAGCTCGTGGCAGATGCTCAAGCCCAGGCCGGTGCCGCCCAGGGTTTCATCCGAGGGCTCGGCCTGGCAGAAGGGTTGGAAGATCAGGCGCATCTTTTCCGGCGCGATTCCGCGGCCGGTGTCCTGCACGGAGAAAACCACGTCGCAGCTGCCTTTCTGGAAGGCGCGAATCCAGACGGATCCTCGAATCGCGCCCCGGTGGGTGAACTTGAGGGCATTGCTCAGGAAGTTGAGCAGGATCTGTCTCACCCGGATGGGGTCGAAGACGATGACCTCGGGGCATTCCGTGGCGACCGTAAACTGGAAGTCGAGTCCGGCGGCGCGTGCCTGTTCTTCGAAGAGATTGTGGATCCCCCGGGTGAAGTCCCTCACATGAACGGGACCCGGGAAGAGGTCCAGCATGCCCGACTCGATCTTGGAGAGGTCGAGGATGTCATTGATCAGGTCTGCAAGAGCCTGTCCGCTCGTGCGTACGGTGGAGAGATAGCGACGTCCGCGATCCGTCTGCACCTCATTCTCCAACAGTTCACAAAATCCGAGGATGGCATTGAGGGGGGTGCGGATCTCGTGATTCATGCTGGCAAGGAAGCGGCTTTTTTCCTGGGCCAGCCGCACTGCCTCCTCCTTGTCCCGCTCGAGCTGTACATGGCGGATCTGGTCGCGGAGGTGACGCACCAGGAACAGCATGCCGAGAAAGCCGAGAAACAGCGACAAGTAGGCCGCCAAACTCATGATGTAGGACAGGCCGTTGGCCTGGCGGCGGTAATTCTCGTCGGATTGCTTGAGCTTCTCGTTGAGGATGTCCTCCATCCTCTGAAGCAACATGCGGATTTGATCGGAGAGATTCCGTTGCATCCCGTCGCGAACCGCCTGCACGGTTTCATCGAAGTTGTTGGCCCGCCGCAGGGCAATGGCCGCCTCGAGCTCACCGTCTCGTGCTTGGATCAGGGATTTCAGGTCGGGCAGGATCTCGCCGATCTCCGGAATGTCCTGGGCGTATTCCTCTAGCGAAGCCATGCGCTGGGCGCGCAGGGAGAGGGCCGATTCGTAGGGCTCGAGATACTGCTCTTCTCCGGTGATCAGGAAGCCGCGCTCCGCCGTCTCCGCGGCGATGGTGTATTGCCGGATCAAGAGAATGAAATTTCGGGTCTGCTGCTCCCGGTCGATCAGATGCAGGGTCTGGTTCAGGGTCGCGCGGCTCTGGCGGGAGGAATAGACGATGACGAGCAGGAAAAAGAGGGTCAGACCGAAGAACACGGCCACCCCGAGCACCCGGATCGTGTTGGATTTGGGCACATTCGTACTCATCGAATCGCGGAACAAGGGAAAGGGAAGCGCGCGGGGCGCGGAACACCAAGCAGGGGGGAGCGAAGAGAGACCGCTGGGGGACCTGGACGGGTTCGGGCATCGCTCGGCGGACGGCAGTTCGGAAAATGGGGCATGAGGGAATGTTCTCGACTAGGCTGACCTCCACGTCGCTCTCCTACGAGGAGAAAGAAACCCTATCGAGAGTTTCTGACCGTCACCGGAACGTTCCACTGGGGGCATTCCCTTCCTCACGCAATCCCCATGCCGAATAAAGGGACTCGATCCCGGGCCTCGCCGCCGGGCACAAGTCCCAAAGGCTAAGGGATTAATCAAAAAGGGCCGAATTCAGACTTTTGCTGAGCATTGGAAATAGAATGCAATATGCAAAGGACTGTAATGCGAATTGCAATATTCGGGCGATATGCGCGGCTTCGCCGCGCCATTCCCCCAGCGGTCTTCTCGTCCTAAGCGACTCGTTTTCATGCCCTTCCCGCGGGATTGTTGCTTGGGCATGCAACCTGCGTAAAGGCGAGCCATGGATATTCTCGTCGTTGATGATGAAAAGGCGGTGCGAGCGAGCACGACGATCGCGCTCGAAGCCGACGACCACTACGTGGAGGCCGTGTCGAATGGGAAGGATGCGCTGCAGCGGCTGCGTGAGGAGGAGTTTGACCTGGTGCTCCTCGACATGAATCTGGGCGAGGAGAACGGCTTGGACCTTCTCCCACAGGTCCTGAAGCGGCGCCCGCGCATGCCGGTGGTCATTTTCACGGCCATGGCGACGATTCCCACGGCGGTCCGGGCCATCCAGTCCGGAGCCATGGATTACCTCGAAAAGCCCTTCACCCCGGATCGCCTGCGCAGCGTCATCGCCCGCGCGGGGCAGTGGAAACAGCTGCAGGAGCGCATCGTCGAATTGGAGACGGAGATCTCGACGCGCTCTCCTCCTCCGCTCTTTGAGTCCGAAGACCCGCGCATGAACGAGGTTCTCGACCTCCTCTTCCGCGCGGCACCTACGTCCGCGGCGATTTTGATTCTGGGAGAAAGCGGCACGGGGAAAAGCCTCGTCGCGCGGGAGATCCACCGCCGCAGCCATCTCAAGAACAAGCCCTTCGTGACCATTTCCTGTCCCAGCCTGTCGAAGGAACTGCTCGAGAGCGAACTCTTCGGCCACGTCAAGGGGGCCTTTACCGGAGCGGTGCGGGACAAATGGGGCAAGGTCCACGAGGCCAACGGCGGCACCCTCTTTCTCGACGAGATCGGCGACCTTCCCCTCGACATACAGCCCAAGCTCCTGCGCCTGCTTCAGGAGCGTGAGTACGAGCGTCTCGGGGAGACGGTGATCCGCACGGCGGATGTTCGCATCATTGCGGCGACCAATCAGGACCTGCGCCAGAGCGTCGCCAAGAATCGCTTCCGCGAGGATCTTTATTATCGACTCGACGTCATCTCGGCGACGATGCCCTCCCTGCGCGAGCGTCCCAACGACCTGAGGCGCTTGGCGGAGAACTACGTCAGCTTTTTCGCCAAGGCCAGCGGCCGCAAGATTGACGGCTTCACCAGCCAGGCCATGAAGCGCCTCCTCGCCCACGGTTGGCCGGGCAATCTCCGCGAACTGCGCAATGCCATGGAGCGGGCCGCCATCCTGACCCGCGGTCCCAAGATCGATGTGGACGACCTGCCCACGCCGGTTCCCGTGGGCGTGGCGGGGGCGCAGTTCGACGGTGAGCCCATGGAGATCCTTCCCGGCAGCGACGTGACTCTCGAGGAACTCGAAAAGGAGCACATCCGCCGGGTGCTTGCCCGCACGCGCACTCTGCAGGAGGCGGCCGACCGCCTCGGCATCGACGGAGCTACCCTATATCGCAAGCGCAAGCGCTGGTCGCTCTGACTGGGCGAGCCTTTCCCGTTCGGTTCGCCGAGCCCAACCCGGTTGGCGAGTTCCGCGCCTTCACTCCGCCCTTTTCAAGAGGCAGCAATCATAACTGCCCAAGCTCAGGGAGGCGGAATAGCCGCAGCCGTCTAGGGGGCTTTCCTCCGCCTCGAGCTGTCCGGCCGCATGGTCCGGACCGGGCTCTTCTCCGTAGTAGGGAGAATCGGCGCGGAACAAGAGATTCCAAATGCCCTCCTGAGGCAGGGGAATGCGATAGTCCTCCCAGGCGGAATGGCTGAGGTTCATGACCACGAGGAAATGGCCATCCTCCTCGTTGCCACGACGGTAGACGAGCACCTTTTGGGCATGATTGGCGTGGAGAATTTCCACATCATGGGTCATCAGGGCCCGGCCCTGGCCGTGTCGGTCGGTGCGCAAGGCGATGAGGTCGCGGTAGAGGCTCACCACGCCCGCCTGCGACTCTGCATTGTCCCAGGGCAGTTCGTCTGTGTCGCGGAAATGACCCGTGGCGAGCATTTCCTGACCTTGAAAGATCATGGGGATGCCTGGCGCCGTGAAGACAAGGCAGGCCCCGAGAGCGGAACGCTTGCGGGCCCAGAAGCCTTGGTCGTCCGTATCGTCGACCTCGGTGGGCACGCGGGATTTCCCGTTGGCCGTCTCATCGTGGGACTCCGTGTAGACGACCCGCTGAAAGGCGTCGCCGTTGTAGCGGAACTGCAGAGAATGGATCAATTGGTCGAGGCAGCGGTCCTCGCCCATGGGCGTGGTCAGGAGGGCGCGGATGGGATGGACAAATTGTTCGTCCCATTGGCTCCCGAAACCCGCCCCGCCCTCGCCGGTGGACTTGGTGAGCCATTCATTGCTCCGCAGATCCTCGGCAATGACGATGGTGCCGGGGTGTTCGCGCTGGATCTCGTCGTTGATCCACTGGATGAGGCTCCATCCCTCGGGAATGTCCCGGCCGTCGTCGACTGCCCGGATGTAGAAGGACATGTCCACCCGCAGGCCGTCGACGTGGTAGTGCTCGAGCCACATCAGGGCGTTGTTTCGAATGTATTCCCGCACCTCGGCGCGACCGTAGTCTGGCCGCGAATCCCCCCAGGGCGTCCAGGATCTCCAATCGTTGTAGAAGTAGATGCCGCCCTTGTCGTTTTCATGCCAGCCATCGAATTGCCACAGGTCGAGGTCGCTGGGGCCGAAGTGGTTGTAGACCACGTCGAGGATCACGGAGATGCCCTTTTCGTGGCAGGTTTTGACGAAGTGCTTGAGCCCGTCCGAGCCGCCGTAGTCCGACTCCACGGCAAAGGGAGCCGCGGGATTGTAGCCCCAGGAAATTTCGCCGGCGAACTCGCCGATGGGCATCAATTCGATGGCGTTGACACCGAGGTCGAGGAGGTGGTCGAGACGCTCGATGGTGTCAGCAAAGGTGCCGGGTCGGTCCTTGTCCTCGCCGCGATGGTAGGTCCCCAAATGCAATTCGTAGATGACCAGCTCGTTCCAGGCGGGGGCCACGAAGCGCTCATCCTCTCCCCAGTCGAAGGTGGAATGGTCGACGACGACGCTGTTCCCGCTGGAATGGGTCATGGCCTGGGCCACGGGGTCGTTACGGAGGAGTTCGCCCTGTTCGGTTTGCAGGGCGAACTTGTATTCGGATCCCGCCTCGGCCTCCGGAACGATGCCGCTCCAGACATCGCCTTCTCGGCTCAGGGGATGCGTCGCAGGATTCCAGTCATTGAAGGTGCCGACAACGGAGACATCCTGGGCGTGAGGGGCCCAAACGGCAAAGGCGACACCGCCCTCTTCCAGAACGGTCGCCCCAAGGGGATAAGTGGCTATTGCTTCCATAGGTGATGCGGCTTGAACGAGCAGCATTTGAGCCAGTGCCTCCAGAGGCGGAGCCAGCGTCCCGAGTCCTTGTCCTATCTAGGATCGCGTGCTCCGAGCTCCGTGGGCCGCGACTCGCCGCCATGCAATCTGCTTGGCCGTCATCGTCCGGGTGGAGGCATTCTGCAATGGTGCCGGCCCCGGTTCATCAGGGCACCTCACCCCTCGTCTAGGCGCCTTCTTCCTCACTGCGACGGCGGATTTTGCGGCTCACGTCGGCCTTCTTTTGACCGGAGGATCTTTCCTCCCGGTCCTTCAGCAACTGCAGATCCTTCTGCCACTTGGGCAGCGCTTCGAAGCGATCGATGTCCTGGTCGCTGCGTCGATTCGATCGGGAGGGGGAGGGCTTTTCGGGTTTCATCATGGGTCAAGGTTCGTTTTGGGTGGAAGGGCGAGGGAGGAGGGGATTCAGGCTGCCCGGCAGCCCTCGAAGAGTTCGCCAGCCACGGCCTCGAGCGCCTTGAGGGCCCGTTCCTCGGTGGCGAGCAATTCCGAAAGGGCTTCCCTTTCCACGAGGGAGTCGATTTGCAGGGCCAGGGTGGAGGCCACCTGATAGGCGGCGATGAGGTAATGCTTGATGCGCATCCAATGGGCCACCAGCATGAGGTCCCGGATGGGTTCCTTGCGCACCTGTTCAAGGTGCGCGTTGCCTCCGGCAATGAGGCCCTGCATCGCTTGACAAAGGTCCTCGTGGAGCTCCCGCTGATGGGCGGAGAAGACCGAGGCCAGGCGACGCTTCTGGTTCAGGGTCAGTTCGAGCTGCTCCTCGAAGTGGGCCTGCAGGGCAGGCAGCTCCGCCAGCTCGAGGAGATGAGGCAGGGTCTCGGCGACCTGGGCTTCGGCGCTGTGGAGGTCTCTCAGTTGGTCGAAGAAGAGATCTGGCAGGGTGCGGATGGGCGGGATCATGGTGATGGGGTGGGTTAGCCTTGCAGGAGTGATTGGCCACCCTCGATGTAGACTTCGGTTCCGGTGATGAGGGAGGCGGCGTCGGAAACGAGAAAGGCGATCAGTTCGGCGACTTGCCGGGCCTCGCCGGGCTGGCCGTCGGTCAGGGGAATTTCGCCCTCGGGATAAATCACGGGGAGATGGATGTCGTCGAGGGAGCGTCGTTCCGTCGATTCCTCGATCCCCGTGGCGATGGCTCCGGGACAGACGGCGTTCACCCGGATGCGGTCCTTGGCCAGCTCCAGGGCCACCATCTTGACGAAGGCAACTTGGGCCGCCTTGGAACAGGCATAGGCGGTGGCCCCTGAGTTGCTGAAGATGCGGTTGCCGTTGATGGAGGAAACCACCACCACCGCGCCTCCCCTGGCGCGCAGGAGCGGCAGGGATTCCCGCAGGGTGAGGAAGGTCCCCCGCAGGTTCGTCGCCAGGGTGGCGTCCCATTCCACCGTGCGCAGCTCCTCGAGCGGCGCCCAGACGCCGTTGATGCCGGCGTTGGCCACGACGATGTCGAGCCGCTGCCATTGCTGGTGGATGTGCGAGAGGGCGGCGCCCATGTCGGATTCCTCACCGATATCGGCCAAGAGCAGCAGGTGACCGGCGGCCTCGCCTCCGATCTCCTCCAAAGTGGCCTCGAGTTCCTCCCGGCCCCTTCCGAGCAAGGCGACCCGCGCGCCGCGTCGGGCCATCAAGACGGCTGTGGCCCGTCCGATGCCGGAGCCAGCCCCGGTCACCAGGGCGCGCTTCTCTGGCCAGGAGTTCTTGTGTTCGGTCTCTTTCATCGCAAGGGGAGGGGAACGGATTCATCCCAGTAGTCCCGCCATTTCCCGGAGCCCTGCAGGGGCAAGAGACGGCGTCGCACGGGGTTGCGCTCGCGTTCCGGGGGGGCGGATTCGTCGGCGCGGAAAATGACATACTTGTAGGCAATGGGGTGGCCGGCGCTTTCGTCGAAGGCGAATTCCCCGAACCAGGTGTTTGCGTTGATGCATTCCAGCTCGACGGCCTTGCTTAGATCCCATTGACCCAATTCCGGCGCGTCGCCGATGAGGGCGAGTCGATCCCCGGGCAGGGTGGGGGCCCCGTTCACCTGCACACGCATCATCCCCATGTCCTTCAGGGGATCCCCGCGATGGGAGAACACCCGGGCCCCGTTCTCGGGCAGGGTGATTTCAGCCTGTCCATCACGAATCCTCACGAGCTCGCCGCTCAAGAGGCAGGGATGCTCGCCATCGGGAAACTCGAGGTTTTCCACCTGCAGGGTGCGCTCCGGTCCCCGGTTGAGGAATACCAGAAGACGCGCCTTGCCATAGCGACGCAGGTAGACATAGCTGTCGGGATCGATCCACTTGGGCCACTGTCCGCCCCAGATCACCGCGGCATTGGATCTGCGCTCCCGGGAGAGGATCCGGATGATCCTCCTCGCCGGGGTCTCGTCCCAGGTGGACATCATGGGACGGTTGTAGGGATCGTCTCCGCCGCAGGTGTCGTGGTGCAGGTATTGCTCACATCCATAGTATAGACAGGGGATGCCGCGCGAGCTCATCAGCAGGACGAGGGCGAGCTCGAGCCTCGCCGCATCCGCTCCGAGGGACTGGAGACGCGGCATGTCGTGGTTTTCGAAAAAAGTCACCAGTTCGGTGGCGCAGGAGTAATTTCCGTCGAGGTCGAGGATCTCCTTCACGAGGAGAAAGCCGTTCGGATCCTGGCCAGCCAGGGCGGAGCGGATGGCCTGACAGAGGCCGAAGTCGAGCAGGCTCATCCCCGCGAGGTTGGCGAATTCGACGGAACGCCCGTCGTGGGGATGGCTGTAGATCCACTCGCCGAAGCGAAACAGGTTCGGATTGATCGTGTCCAGGTCGGCAGTGAATTCCTGCCAGAACCACAGGGGCATATGCTTGACGGTGTCGATGCGCAAAGCGTCGACGCCCTTCTTCACCCACAGGCCGATGGCTTCCTTGATGTGCCGGCGAAAGAGAATGTTGTTTTCGTTGAAAGTGGCGAGGCCCCCGAGCTCGCAGTTGCGGACCTGCCATTCGTCGTCCCAGTTCGTAGTGGGTCCGTAGTGGTGATACCAATGGTCCTTGTCGTCGTCGAAGCTGGCGATCAGCTTCCCGTCGTCATGGAGATTTCCCTTGCCGAGACGGGTCCGGGGCGAGCTGTGGTTGCAGACGATGTCCAACACGAACTTCATGCCGCGGGCGTGCATGTCGGCGAGCAGCTTGTCGAAGACGGTGTCGTCCCGGGTGAAGAGACGGTTCTCGGAAGGATCGTTGACCCAGCGCGGATGGATGCGCTTGAAGTCAGAGGTCCAATACCCGTGGATGGGGGCTCGCGGCAAGTCCTCCTGGCTCAAGGCTTCGATCTGCTCGAAGAGGGGCGTGGTCCAGATCGCCGTGATCCCCATGTCCTGGAGATAATCGAGCCGGTCGATCACGCCCTGCAGGTCGCCTCCCCAATAGCGATTCCAGTCCTCCTGCTCTGGATCGTAAAGTTCGTCGTCGCGCCGGGCCTTTTCCGGACAGCCCACCGCGAAGCGATCCACCACCAGGAAGTAGAGGGTCTCGGCCCGGAATTCCACATCGCTCAGGGAAAAGATCTCGGGCAGGGTGAGGGCTTCCTGGGTGGGAGGATTCATCGGGACACGGAGAGGACAGCTGATGTCGTCGCACGATGCAGGCCAGTCAGGTGGGGACGGCTCTCTGAGACACTAAGGCGCGAGTCCTGAGGGAATCGCAGGGAAGACGGTCCCTAAGCCTCTTGTCCGGGCTAGGGAGAGAGCATGCAAAATTCCCATTTCCCCCGTGCAGATCGCAATTGGGATCCGCGTGGTCTCGCGATCGCCAAGATTGGCCCCAATCTCTCCGTCCTCGGGGGAGAGGGGTGTGCAGCGCCAGAAGAGGACGGCGTGGACGTCGTGGCACCTCCCCTGCTGGAGAAGATTTCAGAATTCATCCACTACCCTGAATTCTCACGACATCATGAATACCCAGACCTCCCCTCACGTACATTCCATCGAAGTCTACAACCGCCTCCTGCGCGGCGAGCTGTCTGCAGTAGAAGCCTACAATCGCGCCATCGCCAAGTTTTCCTACGAGCGCAACGTGGACCGCCTCATGGACATTCGCGAAGACCACGTCCTCGCAGCCAAGCGACTCAGCAACGAGATCGGGCGCCTGGGCGGGCTCCCCACCAGTGATTCCGGGGCGTGGGGCACGTTCGTCCAAGCCATACAGGGAACCGCCAATCTCTTCGGTGAAAATTCGGCCATTCACACCCTGCAGCGTGGCGAACGCCATGGCATCAATGAATACCTCGAGGTTCTCGAGGATGAGGAAATTCCCGAGGAGTCGAAGGAACTCATCCGCGCCGAGCTGCTCCCGAAGGCCTCCGAGCATCTCGATGTCTTGGAGAGCGTGGAGGACTGAAGTGGAAGAGGAAACGCTTCCTTTCAAAAATTCCTCCCACTATAGGAGGATTTGTTAGGGCAACGATTGATTCGGAGCATGCCTCCCCTCTGGGCCCTTTCTCATGCCTTACCTAGGACAAGTCCCCGAGCCAGACATCGAATGGTGGCTGGAACCGGCGAAACTGTTGCTTGCCCTGCTCCTCGCCATCCCCATCGGCTGGGAGCGTCAGGTGTCGAAGCGCAATCTCGGACTCCGCACCTTTCCCATCGTCTCCGTGGGCGCATGCGCCTTCATACTTCTGGCCCGTCATCTCGCCGCGGGGGAGCCCACCGTGGTGGCCCGGGCTCTCGAGGGCCTGATCACAGGCATGGGCTTCATTGGTGGAGGGGCTATACTCAAGGACCAGGGAAATGTGAGAGGACTCTCGACGGCGGCCAGCTTGTGGTGCATGGGAGCTATCGGCGCGTCCGTCGCCCTGGATCGCTGGTCCATCGCCCTCGCCATTCTGGTGATCAATTTCACCACGATGCGTTTGCTCGCTCCAGTGGTGGAACAATGTGAGGGCAAACCCTCGGGTCAGGACGGAGGGGACTGATCCCTACTTCCCATCACTCGGTCCTCGAATTCAGGGCAATCACGGGGAGCCCTGGCCGAATCCCGGAGGGGGGAGGCCATCTGCATCTTGCACGGCGGGGCTGCAATGTGCAGACAGCGCCAGCGGCTGCCCGGCAGCGCTCCGAAAGCCAAGTCCTTGTCCTGCCGGACTTTTCTTCACTCAGGGCCACTTGGCACGAGGCCTGCGCTGGGGAGAGAAACCTTCTCGAATGATAGAGAGGGGCCTTCTCAATCTATACCTCCTTGTCTCAACCATACTTGTCTCATTCATGAATGCCCTCGTATATGCTCGGACGACCCACTGTGTAGATGTTTGCAACCGACTCCTGCGCGGCGAACTTTCGGCCGTGGCCACCTATCAGCAGGCCATCCGGAAGTTTGCCAATCATCCTGCCGTGGACTGGTTGGAGGGCATACGAGAGGATCACGTGAGATCGGCGGCGAGCATTGAGGGATTAATCCGGGACCTTGGCGGCGTGCCGGATCGCGACTCGGGCACCTGGGGACGCTTTGCCCGCCTTGTTCAGGCCACGGCGAATCTGATCGGGGAAGACTCCGCCGTCAGTTCCCTGGAAAGTGGCGAACGGCACGGTCGCAGCGACTACCTGCGGGCCCTCGAGAACGCGGAGGTTTTCCCGGAATGCAAGGACAGCATCCGCCGCGTGTGGCTACCTCGCATCGAGCAACACATCGAAAGGCTCCAGCAGTTGCAGGCGCGCTGGACCGAAAGTCGGCTCCCCCAGATGTCCTACTCCTGCTCGCGGGTCGAGTACTGATGGCGATGAATTCTCCGCGCCGCCCCCCTCGCGAGGCGCCCCTGGCCCGCCGACGGGCAGGTCTGTTGGTGCCGGTTTTCGCCATGCGACATGCGGAGGACTTGGGGGTGGGGGACACCCGGGCCGTGCGCGAGGCCATCGACTTCTGCGCGGAGCACGGCTTCGAGGTGCTCCAGCTGTTGCCAATTCAGGAGACCTTCGGCGATCACAGTCCATACAGTCCCATCAGCTCTCAGGCCCTTTCCCCGACCACTGTCCATCTCCATCCCGCGGAGGTGCCCGGACTGGAGATGGAGGATATCGACCGGGCGGCTCCGCCCTCCTGGCGCGAGGAGCTTCGTCAAGGACGGGTCAAGCAGGGATCCGTGCATGCCCTGAAAAGCCAGATTCTCCTGCGGGCTTGGGAGCGCTTCTCTCAACAGCGGCCGGGAGACGAATTCTCGGCCTTCCGCGCTTTTCAGGAGCAGCAGGCTTCCTGGTTGGGGAAATACACGCTCTACCGCCTGCTCATTCGCGAATACGAGGGCTTCACCGACTGGCGATTCTGGCGCCCCGATCACCGCAGCGAGTCCGGGGCCCTGGAATGGTTGGAATCCCATCCCGAGCGCGATAGCCTGGAGCGCCTGCGCCAGGGCTACGCCTTTCTCCAATGGGTGGTCCACCGCCAATGGCAGGCAGTCCGTGCGCGGGCCGACGAGTGCGGCGTCTACCTGATGGGCGAGATCTCCTTCGGCGTGGGCGCCGGCAGTGCCGATGTCTGGGGCTGGCCGGAGCTCTTTGACCTCGAATGGACCATGGGGACGCAGCCCCTTGCCCACTTCGACACCAGCAAGGAGGCCGAAGTCTGGGGACAGAACTGGGGCCTGCCTGCCTATCGTTGGGAGAACCATCGCAACTCCGGCTTTTCCTGGCTGCGCGCGCGCGTGGCGCGCCAGCGGGAGTTCTTCCATCTTTGCCGCCTCGACCACCTGCGCGGCTATTTCCGCATCTACATGTTTCCCTGGCCGGGCGGAGCCCGCCATGCCGAGTTCTCCACCCTGACTCCAGATGAAGCGGCCCTGCGGACCGGCGGCAAGTTGCCCCGCTATCTGCCCGGGCCGGATGGGGACCCTGCCTGTGCCCAGATCAACGAGGCCCAGGGACGCGAGCTCATCACCGTCATCCGCGAGGCCGCCGGACCGATGGATCTCGTCGCCGAAATCATGGGCGAGATGCCCGACTACATGAGCCGGACGCTTGAGGAGCTGCCGCTCGCCAATCTGGCCTTCCCCCAGTTGGAGCGGCGTCCCGGACGCGACCCCGCCAAGATCGAACTCCGGGAATGGGCGCTCGCCACCTACGCCAATCACGACAATGCCCCGCTCGCGGCGAGCTATCTCCACCTCCTCGCCGCCGCCCGCCAGGACCCCGCGAGTGCCGCCGCCGCGGAATTGGCTTGGTTGTTAGGTTACGCGCGGTGGAGCGGGGATCCTCCTGACACCCTCGACGACGCCCTTCTTGCCGCCCTGCAGCGCGCCCTACTGGAAAGCCGCAGCCGCCTTGCCGTGTTCCTCTCCAGTGATCTTCTCGGACTGCCTGTGCGCTTCAACCTCCCCGGGAGTTACGGCATCGAGACCTGGAGCGAGCGCATGCCCTGTCCGTTTCCCCAGCTGGTCGAGCATCCCCAGTTCGCCGCACGCATCGCCACCGCCGCGGCCCTCATCCGCGAGAGCGGGAGGGGAAGGGGAGGCGTCGGTTGACCCGATTCCGCTTCACCCCGGTGAATTCACAAGGGAAAGATGCCCGCCAGGGGCGCGCCCTAGGGTGATTCGTTAGGAAGGTTGGTGGTGGGCCTCACTTCCGCAGGAGGCGGAGGGAGTTGGCGATGACGAGCAGGGTGGCGCCGGTGTCCGCGAGGATCGCCAGCCAAAGTCCGGCGAGGCCGAGGAAGGCGAGGATGAGGAAGATCGCCTTTACCGCTAGGGCGAAGAACACATTGAACCCAATGATCCGCAGGGTGCGTCGTCCGGTCTGCATGGCGTCGGCAACGCGGGTGAGATCGTCCCGCATGAGGGCGATGTCCGCGGTCTCGATGGCGGTGTCGCTGCCTATGGCCCCCATGGCGATACCTACACTGGCCACGGCGAGGGCGGGGGCGTCGTTCACGCCATCCCCGATCATCCCGACCTGGGCGTATTCCTCCACCAGCCGGCGCACGTGCTCGACCTTTTCTTCGGGCATGAGATCGCCGATGGCTTCGTCGATTCCGGCCCTGACAGCGATGGCGGAGGCGGTGCGCTGGTTGTCACCGCTGAGCATCACGATCTTGCGGATACCCGCATGGCGGATGGCTGGGAGCGCCGTGCCGACCTCGGGCCGGAGCGTGTCGGCAATGGCGATAATGGCCAGGATCTCGCCCCGGCAGTCGCCGTGCGGCGCATGACCCAGCACGGCCAACGATTGGCCCTGGGACTCGATCTCGGCGAGCTTGGCTTCGACCTCGGCACGGCAGAGGCCGGTCTCATGGGCCAGGCGGTGATTTCCGATGAAATGGAGATGACCGTCCACGAAGGCGCGGGCGCCTTGTCCGGTGACGGAGGCATAGTCGGAGGCGGGGGTGAAGTCGATGCCCCGCGCTCGTGCCGCCTCGACAATGGCGACTGCCAGCGGGTGTTCCGAATGGCAGTTGATCGCGGCGGCGCGGGCGAGAATCGCCTCCTCGGAGAGCCCCGAGAGGGGGGTGATGCCGACCACCCGGGGTTTGCCTTCCGTGATGGTGCCGGTCTTGTCGACGGCCAGGGCACGCAGCTTCCCCACGGCCTCCAGGTAGAGCCCCCCTTTCACAAGCACGCCCCGCCTGGCCAGGGCCGTGATACCCGAGACGATGGAGACCGGGGTGGCGATCACCAGGGCGCAGGGGCAGGCGATGACGAGCAGAACCAGCGCCCGGTAAACCGAGGAGTTCCACTCCTGCCCGAACAAGAGTGGCGGGACGATGGCCACCAGTAGGGCAAGCCCGAACACCAAGGGCGTGTAGACCGCGGCGAAACGGTCCACAAAACGCTGCGAGGGCGGACGGAGCTGCTCGGCCGCGCCGACGAGCTGGATGATGCGTGCCAGCGTGGAATCGCCGGCGCCCTTCGTCACGCGGACCTCTAGCGATCCCTCGCCGTTGATCGTACCCGCATAGACCGGGGCTCCCGGACCCTTCTCGACCGGCATGGATTCGCCCGTGATGGGGGCTTGATCGACCGTGGAGGATCCCGCGATCACCTCGCCATCCAGAGGAACGCGACTGCCGCTTTTCACCCGGATTCGAGAGCCGATGGCAATCTTGGAGGTCGGCCATTCCTGCTCGGAGCCGTCCGAATTCAGCACCAAGGCCGTGTCTGGCGACAGCTCCAGCAAGCGGTCCACGGCGCGACGCGCGCGGCTGCCCGCCATAGACTCCAGCAGCTCGGAGAGGGCGAAGAGGAAGACGACCACGGCGGCTTCCGCTTGCTCCCCGATGATCCACGCGCCCGCGACTGCGATGCTCATCAGGACGTTCATGTCGAGCCTCCGCGCCAGCAGGGCCTTTCCGGCGCCGGGGGCGACGAGCACACCGGCGCTCAGGGTGGCCAGGGCGAAGGCCGCACTGGGCCACATTCCGGAAAGATTCGGCCAGGCCTTCAGCAGCAGCCCGATCCCGGTCAACAAGCCGGAGCCCGCCACCAGCGGGCCAGCCGGTAGCCGGGGGCAACCCTGGCCGCCGCAATCGGTCGAGTGGCAATGAGAACTCATGAAATCGCCGCAGCTTCAGCGGCGCGAAATGGAGGGGTCAAGGGCATCCGCCTCCTGCAGTCAGATCAGACCCGCGAGGCATTTCTATTGCTGGGGGTGGCCCTGGTCCTGTGTCTAGGGCGGGATTCAGGTGGGCCCGGTGGGGTTCGAACCCACGACCAAGGGATTATGAGTTTGGCTAAGTGACTGTTGTTAAACTACTTACGTTCCAGATTCTTCCGTAAAATGCCCGAAGTTGCAAGCACTAAATTTTGGCCTTGGGTCGATTTGGGCACGTTGGGGACCTAAGTTTGTCGGAATTTGTCGGAAGGCTCCGGCCCCCATCCGGGTTGACATGGCAGCCTCGGGCATGAACGAGCAAACTTCTTTGTTGCGCAACGAACTGGAGCTGGTCACCGAGGCCGAACTTACCAAGCACCTCAAGGTCTGCCGCCGGCAGCTCTACTCCTGGCGGGTCCGTGGGCTCATCCCCTACTTCAAGATCGGGAGGGCGGTCCGGTTCCGGGTGACCGACGTGGCGAAGGCGCTGGAGAAGCTCCGGGCGGGCTGAAGGAGGCAAGCTCCCACCGCCTTTCGATTGAGTGACATGCTCTCCGAACTCTCCCAGCATTAGAGCATTTTGGGTGCCTTGCCACCAGCGCTTTCCTCCAACTCACGGGCGTGGTTAGGATGGCAGGTGAAAAAGATGACCTGCCGGTTCTGCGCAAACGCACCCAGGCACTGCGCTGCGGCCAGGCGGCGGCCCGGATCCATGTCGGTAAAGGCGTCGTCTAGCACCAAGAAACCATCCATGCCGTCGAGATACAGCTCGCCCAGCGCCATGCGAGTGGCTAGGGCAAGAGATCCCGCAGTTCCCTGAGAGAGCAGCCCAGTCTCCAGGGACA
>CAZKGI010000067.1:0-17420 GCA_964552315.1 uncultured Akkermansia sp.
GCACGACAACCGGAAAAACTCTCATTCAAAACGTTCCGGTTTTTCAGGGGCACCTAACCGGCCAAGCCCCACAAAGAAAAAGCCCCTGAATCTCAAGGACTCAGGGGCTTTTAAAGGAGTTGCGGGAGCTGGATTTGAACCAACGACCTTCAGGTTATGAGCCTGACGAGCTACCAGACTGCTCCATCCCGCGATTTGGAAAAGTGATGGGCCGGGACTCTCGCGGCAAATCGCCATTCTGGCAAGTCTTTTTTCAATTATGCTTGCGCCGAGATCTCGCCTCACTCTGAGCGACTCGGCCTGCATCCAGAGATTGGAAGACAGAAAGACGAGTGGTTTGCAGGAAATCGCTGCAGTGTTGCTGGAGCGAAATTAACTCATCATGCAGGGGGCAGGGCTCCCCCTGACCGCACCAATTGGCTCCAAAGGGGCAGAGCGAGGGGCTCTTCGTCTGCTCAAAGAGAGTCACAATGCTCATCAGATTAATCTCCGAGGCGTCGCGAACGAGGCGGTAGCCCCCTCTGGGGCCGGGTTGTCCTTGAATGAGGCCCGCCGCCGAGAGCTGGGTGAGCAACTTGGCCGTGAGGGCATGTGAAATCCCGCGATTTTCGGCAATTTCCGCCGAGCCCACGAGTTCCCTGGGATGCTCGGCGAGGTAGCTCATCACCGCGATGGCCTTGGCGGCGGTCTTTCCGTACAAAAGCATCGTCGCGTCGATCGTCCCGATCCTCAGCGTGCCCCCGCCTCGCTTTTTCCCAGTGCCCAGTCGATGGCCTGACGAAGGAGACGACGGAATGACGCCTCCTGGAAATCCTCGACCCCACCCAGAGAGGTGTAAAAGACTCGAGCCTGCGTCGGCCCGTAGTGGTGGGTCCAGGCCACCGGTTCGCTGGGTTGTCCCGCCACTGTTCCCACGAGCAAGGGCTGGGCCCCGGCCGCGAGCGGCGAGGTCTTGTAGAGTTTGGGATGACCGAGCCATCCGGAGGTGGACAGGCCCCGGAGAATGGGATGCTCCTCGGCACCCGGAGCCACCTGCAGCGCCGACTTGGCCTCGTCCCGATAATAGCCCGTGTAATTGCCGCCGAGCACCGTCGCGTCAAAACCCAGCCAGACATCCAAGCGCGGGTCCAATGGCAAATCCTTCTCCTTGGGCAGCGGGGAGAAGGCATGGCTGGCCGTGCGAATACCGAGGACGGGCTTTCCAGAATCGAGGAAGGCCCGCACCGCGGCCAATTGTTCGCGATGGGGGGTCCGGCGCCGCACACTGATGAGAAGCAAGTCCGCCTCGCGAAGTGTCTCCACCAGCCCGGGGAAATCGTTCTTGTCTTCGGGATTGGCGTGCACAAGGCTGACGCGGTGGCCGAGTGGCTCAAGTTCCTCCTTGGCGAAGAGCGGCAGGGTTTCCCAGGTCCGGTACTCGTCCTCACCGATCATCAGGACGAGATGCTCGGCACGGGCCCCTGACACACAGAGGCAAATCAGCAGTAGCACTCTCAGCAGGTTCATGGGATCGACAGCGGACGAGGCGATTATAGGCCACTTGGCTCAGAATTCCTTCGCATAGGCCTCCCAGGCCTCGGCGATCTTGGCGGCTTTTTCATCCCCCTGGTGGAAGAGGATGCGGTTCCGCAAAGTGAAGCTTTCCCCTTTCTTGAGGACCACGGGGGCCTCCTCTTCCTCCCCAGCCACGCTTTTCAGCCCAAAGGGATTCGCGGTAAACAATCCATAGGTGCGGGCATGCCAGGGCACCGGATGGCGCAGGCTGCTGGGATGGTCGAGCAGGGCGATGCCGAGGACCTCTCCCCCCTTCTTGTCGACCGGACCATTGAAATCACACCAGCTGGCGCGCTTGCCCCAGGCTGCCTCGCCTTCTTCCCCCGTGCTCAGGACGATCCGTCCTCCCTGCTCGGACTTCACCGCCAGGGCATGGGCCACGCGCAGGCTCAGTCCGGCATCCTTGGCATCGGCAAAGACCACCGGATCCGCCACGCCGCTAATGACGATGTGGCTGTCGACGACCCGGGTGCCCTTGTCCTCCACCCAGAAGGTGAAGGTCCGCAGATCGCTGGCCAGGACATTCCCAGTGGCGTCGAGATAGTCACTGCTCACCTTGAGCACCGCCTTGCCCCCGGCCGCCGAAGCCTCGAGCACCTCGCGGTGACGAGTGGCCCCGAGGCTCTTGGAGAGTTCCGCCAATTTGGCCTCGTCCCCCTTGGCGCGCTCCACCAGGGTGAGTCGCTCGTGCCAGGTGTCGAAGTCGTTGACGAATTGATGACCAAACCAGAGGGAGCGGTGGTGGGGATGGTCCTGGGCCTCGCCTTCCACATCGGCCATCGGATAGGAACGGGTCATGGGCTGGCCGGTGGGACCGATCACGGGGTAAAAATAGGGCTTGTTCGTTTCCGCATCGCCGGTCACGTACTTGGTGAAGAGCTGCCCATCGATGTGGATGGCGACCCCATCGCCCTCTTGATGAATGGAAAGGTCTGCCGCCGAAACGGGGATCAGTAGCGCACAGCTCAGTACGAGGGAGGCAAGAAGGGAGACTTTCATGGGCTTGGGAGGGACTCGCAGGGTTTATGGAATCGCATTCCCCGCCAGGGTGCAAGACCGTAAAGCCACCCGCATCACGGGAGGCGCTCGTGCCGCCTCCGGAGAGATTCCTGCTTAGGACGCCTCATCCGGGGAAGCAGAGGCTCCCCTGCCCTCTTTGAGCAGGGCGGTGAGGACCCCGTGCAGCATGGAGAGCTCGCGCTCCTCCGGCGACGCCCGCACGAAGAGGGAGCGCAGGCGAGTCACCACGGTCGGCCGCAGCTCGGGCGTTAGAAAGAAGCCCCGCTCCTCAAGGGCGCGTTCGAGCCGCTGGAAAAAGGCCTCGAGATCTCCCCGCTTCGCCACGCTTTTCGAGGCGGCCGCGGTCAAGTCCGGCTCTCGATCCCGCTGGGAGGCGGCGCGCCATTCCCAGGAGAAGAGCAAGACGCTCTGGGCGAGATTGAGAGTGGGAAAGTCCGGATTGGTGGCGAACTTCAGCAGATAGTCGGCCCGGGCCACGGAATCTGTCTCCAGACCACAGGCTTCAGCCCCGAAAAGCACGGCCGAGGTCGCCCCGACTCGTCCCCAAGAGCTCACTTTCTCCGCCGCCTCCTCGGCCTCGAGCACGGGCAGGGCGAGGGCGCGGGGACGGGCCGTCGCGGCAATGACATGGCGGCAATCGGCAATGGCCTCGTCAAGGCTGTCGAAGACCTGGGTCCGATCGAGGACTTCATCGGCGTCGGCGGCCGTGCGTCGAGCCGCCTCGTGCGGCCATCCCTTGCGGGGCCTGACCAGACGAAGCTGGTTCAGTCCGCAATTGAGCATGGCGCGGGCGCACATGCCGATGTTCTCCGGTATTTGGGGTTCGACGAGAACGATGTAGGGAGAGACATTGCCGGACATGGGGGATGGTGCGAAGGTGCTCAATGGATGTACCCGATACGATCGTCTGTGTGGACTGCGGGCAGGAGGCTCGTCGCCTCACCCCTGTTCCGGAGGAGGGATGGAGCCTTGGGGATTCTGTCGTCTACCGCTGCACGGGATGCAACGACCGATGGGACCTGGTGGTCTCGGATCCCGATACCCCCACCGAGACCAGCGGTCACGCCGCGGACCTCCGCCGCCTCCTGGAGGATCGACGCCAACAGTCCGGGAACTGAGACCCAGCCGAAACCGCCGGCGGGCCGGAAACCACACTTGCGAGCTTCCAGTCCCTCGCCCTTCGGGAATGTCTAGCAAGTCACTCCTTCCAGAGCCTGCCGGAAGGCCGCGGCCATGGCCTCGATGTTCTCCTTGTGGAAGACGGTGATGTGGTTCCCGGGCACGTCGACGATCTCGAGCTCGTCGACCAGCTCGTCCCAGCCGTAGTCGGCGCCGACATCATACTTGTCACCGCCCACCATCGCGCGGAAAAGTGTCAGCCTCCCCTCGAAGGGACCGGGCACGTAGGCGGCCATGGCTTTCTCGTGCGCCTTGCGGAGCTGGACCTGGCGCAGCCAGCCCGCCCCCTTGGCCTGGGGCAAGGTGCGGGCCACGGCATCCTCGGCCTCAAAATAGAGTCGATAGGCCAGGCCGCTGCCGATGCGCTTGCCAAGCGAGCCCACCTTTTCCAGCACGCCCTTCTCGGCGAGGCTCTGCTTGTTCCAGTTCACGGCCAGTCGCTCGCCCAGGCTGAGCTTGCGCACTTGGGCTGCGGGGTTCTCGGTGTCGACGAGCCCAAGGAAGGCGACCGTCTCGCCTTCGGCGGAAAGCTGCCGGGCCATTTCGTAGGCCACGACTCCTCCAAAGGAATAGCCGCAGAGGTGAAAGGGTCCCGAGGCTTGCACCTTCTTCAGCTCGGCGAGGTATTGCGCCGCCGTTTCCTCGACGCTTTCCTCGGGAATGGGAGAACTCGCGGTCAAGGCGGGTGCCTCAAAGGCGTAGAAGGGGCGGTCCTCCCCAAGTCGCTGGGCCAGTTCTCCATAGAAGAGAATGCCCCCATCGCCGCCGTGCACGGCAAAGAGAGGTGGCCGATCGCCCTTCGGCTGAATCGGCACGGTGGTGTCCGCGAGAGGCACCGTGGCGCTCCGAGCGGCGGGAGCGAGATGGATGCCTCCCTTGCGCCCACCTTCGGAGACGGTAGAAGCCGCCTGAGCAGTCCTCGTCTCGCTCTCGGTTTCGAGTTCCCCGACCGAATAGGCCACCTCGTCCCTCTCCTGGGCGACCGCGACCGCTTCGCCCAGAGGCCTCTCGCTAGCCGGGCTGGCCTCGGGTTCGGACTGGGGCGCCTTCTTCCCGTCGATGAGCATGGCCAGCTGGCGCACGCTCGGGGCGCGGAAGAGCACTGCCAGAGGCAGGTTGAGGTCAAAGCGCTTCTGAAGGCGCACGAGCAGGCGCATGCCCAGCAAAGAATGGCCGCCCAAGCTGAAGAAGTCGTCGTCCAGGCCGACCTCGGGAAGGCGCAGCAGCTCTTTCCAGATCGCCGCCAACGCCGCCTCGGTCTCGGTGGGAGGACGGTTCTCATGAACCCTCACGGCCTCCCTCCCCGGATCGGGCAGGGCGTGAACATCGACCTTGCCATTGGCATTGAGGGGCAATTCATCCAGAACCATCAACGAGGCGGGCACGAGGTAGTCCGGCAGCTTCGAGCGCAGGTAGGCGAGCAACTCCTCCGCCCCGGGTTTGGCGCCGTGACGCGGGGACACGTAGGCGACGAGACGCTTGTTAGCGGCGTCCTCGCCGACGGCCAACACCTTGCCCTGGCCGACCATGGGGTGCTGGGTGAGCACCGCCTCGATCTCCGCAGGCTCCACGCGGAAGCCGCGGATCTTGACCTGGTGATCAATGCGCCCCAGGAAGAGGATCACCCCGTCGGCCCGCTGACGGCAGAGGTCGCCGGTGCGGTAAAGCCGCTGCGCGGGATCGAGCGGATGCGGCAGGAAACGCTCCTCATTCCACTGGGGGCGGTTCAGGTAGCCGAGCGTGAGCCCGTCCCCTCCGCAGCACAATTCCCCGGGCGCTCCCGGCGGCACGAGTTGCCCCGCGTCGTCGAGAATCCAGGTCGTGGTGTTGGCAATGGCCCGACCGATCGGAACGGTGGCGGCATGCAGGTCCTCGCTCACGATGTCATGGCAGGCCGTGAAAGTGGTGTTTTCCGTGGGCCCGTAGCCGTTGACGAGGCGGAGCTCGGGATAGGCTTCCATGACCTTGGCCGCGTGCGAGGGGGACATCTTGTCGCCCCCGGTGACCAACTGTCGCAGGCCCGCGAAGGCATCGAGGCATTCCTCGACCACCACCTGGAAGAGGCCGGCGGTCAACCAGAGAGTCGTCACCTGATGTTTTGTCAGGGTCTCCGTGAGGACAGCGAGATCAATGCGTCCCATCGGGGGCAGGGCGAGAATGCCGCCATTCAGCAAGGACCCGTGAATCTCGAAGAGGGCCGCATCAAAGCAGGGACTCGCGGCGTAGAGGAAGACCTCGTCCTCGCCAAAATGGACGTAGTCCGTCGAGCGCACCAGGCGGACAATGGCGCGATGGGGAATCAGGGCTCCCTTGGGTTGGCCCGTCGATCCCGAGGTGTAGAAGAGAATGGCCGGATCGAGGGGATCTACGTTCCCCATCCCGTCCAGGTCGAGCGGGCTTCGTCCTCCCTCGCGGAGGAGCTGCTCGGGAGGGCGACGCTCCAGCGTCTGCGGGAGGCGCTCCGCCCAATTCGGTTCGGTGATGGCAAAGCTGGCCCCGCTGTCGGAAACGAGGAAATGGAGACGTTCCGCCGGATAGTCGGGATCCAGGGGCACGCAGACGGCTCCGACCTTCCAGATGGCGTAAATCGCGGCGATGGCTTCGGGACGGCGCTCCAAGAACAGGGCCACCCGATCCCCCCGCTTCACCCCGGCTTCGGCGAGACCGAGGGCGAGCTGCCGGACTTGGCGGGCCAAATCCCCATAGCTCGTCTCCCCGGACTCATGACGCAGGGCCGGAGCGTCTCCACGGGTGGCGGCCACCGCCTCAAAGACCTGCACGGCGGTGCAGTCGCGCGGGTAATCGGTCGCCGTGTCGTTCCATTCACGAAGTTGGCGTTGCTGCTCCGGTGAAAGCACGGCGCCGACCTCCGCGACGCTGAGATCCGCCGATTCCAGAAGCTGCTCCAGGATGGTTCGATAAATGGTCAACCATTGCTTCACCGTGTCCCGGCGGAAGAGAGCGCTCTGGAAGTCGAAGCGGATTTCCAAGCCGCCCTCGTACTCCCGGGTCTTCAGGAAGAGCGGATTGCTGGCGTAGCCCCGCTCGATTTCCGTCACGGTGGTCTTCAGCCCGGGCAGGTTCAGGTCGTCCTCGGTACGCTCGAAGTTGAAGACCGCTTCAATCCGTGGGCGGTCCTCCATCCGGAACTTCTTGATGAGCCGACCGTAGGTGATGTCCTGATGCTCGAAGGCGTCGAGCAGGCGTCCCTGCGTCGCCTGAAGGTGCTCGCGGAAGGGCGCCTGGGGGTCAACCTTGGCCACGAAGGGCAGGAAGTGGACACAATGCCCCACGAGCTCGGCCTCCCCGGAGGCGTTCTGGCCGGCCGCCGGGAAGCCCACGACAAAACGCCCCTGCCTCGCAAGACGGTGCAGGAGGATTTGATAGGCACTGAAGAGAAGTCCGAAGAGTGTGGCCCCCGACTTTCCTGCCACTTTCTTCAGGTCTCGCAATTGCTCGGGGCTGAGCTGCTCCGCCACGGTGTCACAGATGCAGTCCGCCTCGGCGGGGCGAGGGAAGTCCAGCGGCAAGGCAATCGGCGGGACGGGTTCGGCGAACTCTTGCTGCCAATGGCGATCCGCGTCGCTTTCCTCCGCCAGGGATTCCTGCGCGGCCACGCGTTCACAATGGTCGGCAAAACGCGGCGCCACGCCCATTTTGGGGGGCCGGCCCTCCACTCGCGCCCGATAGAATTCGGAAAGATCCGAGAGGACCACCTTGTAGGACCAGCCGTCGCAGACGACGTGGTGGGCGTCGAAAATCAGGAGATGTTCCTCCTCCGCCAGACGCAGCAGGGTCGCGCGGACCAGCGGTCCGCTTTCCAGCGAAAAGGGCGTGTTGCGCTCGCGCTCCAGGGTCTCCGCCACCGCCGCCTCCCGCTCCGCGGACTCCATGGCGGCGAGGTCGACGTACTCCGGCTGGACCTTCATTTCCTCCTGAACGAGGAAGCCTTCTCCCCCGCTCGGAAAGTGGGCACGCAAGGCGTCGTGTCGATCAACGAGGTCCTGCAAGGCCCCATCCAGGGCCTTGCGATCGAGAGGGCCGCTCAGGTGGATGAGATTGATCTCGTTAAAACAAAGCGAGGCATTGCGGCTCATCTGCGAAGCCAGCCAGACTTCGGCCAGCGGCTCCGTCATGGGATGGAAACGGGTCGCCGCCGGGCTTTTGGCAGGCGCGTCGGCGCCATCTGCGGGAGTCGGCGTCGAGGCCGGGGATTCCGAGGGGGCCGGCGCCTCTGAAGACACCGTCACAGGGCTAGGAACCACGGATTCGGCATTGAGCAGACGGTGCGGCCCGCTCAGGCGCGAGCCATTGAGGTAAGGCATGCGCTTCCCGGCAGGGAGGTCAAAGAAGCCCCCCTCCTGCAGTTCGGCCACCGATTCCTGGAAGGCGGCGATACAGTAATCGATGTCCTCGTCCGTGTGCGCCGCCGTCATGTACGTCGGAAAGCCCTCGAGCAGAAAGACGCCCTTGTGACGCAGGTGGAAGAAGAGCAGGTTGGCGTAGGGATGGTTCTCGTCCGCCCTGACAAACATCTGCGAGCCGAAATTCGGCATGCGGAAGGGCGCGCCGTTCTCGACAAACATGCGGTCCACCGTGCCCGCCAGGCGGGTGGCCCGATCCTTCACTCCCTGCCAGAACTCGGGCCCCTGCTTGCGGAGGTGCAGCAACACGGCCTTCGCGGCAGTCATGGCCAGGGGATGACGCACGAAGGTCCCGGCGAAGAAGGTGACCCCCTTCTCAGGGAAGGAATCGTCGCCGTACTGCCAGAGTCCACCGTCAAAGGTGTCCATGAACTCGGCCTTGCCGGCGACGACGCCTAGGGGCATGCCGCCGCCGACGACCTTGCCGTAGGTCGCGATGTCCGCCTCGACCCCGTAGAATTCCTGCGCGCCACGCGGCCCGGTGCGGAATCCGGTGATGACTTCGTCAAAGACAAAGACCGTGCCCGACTCGCGGGTGATCGCGCGAAGGGCGTGGATGAATTCGCGGGGCTGAAACTCGGGACGACGGCTCTGGATGGGCTCGACGATGACCGCGGCCAGCTCGTGGGCACGACGACGAATCAGGTCGAGGGACTCCTCCGTGCCGTAGGGCAGGACGATGACATCCTCCACCGCCCGGCGCGGAATGCCCGGAGCGATGGGCATCGAGCGCAGTTGATCCCCAGAGCCGACGGCGCGCACGAGCACCTCATCGAAATTGCCGTGATAGTCCCGCGCGAAGACGACGATCTTGTCGCGTCCGGTCACCGTGCGGGCAAGCCGCATCGCCGCCTGGACAGCCTCCGACCCCGTGTTGACGAAGCTGGCCCGTTCGTTGCCGGTAATCTCGCAGAAGAGTTGGGCCACCTCCATCGCCGCGAGGCTCTGGGGGCCGACCTCGACGCCGCGGTCGAGCTGTTCCTTGAGGGCTTCGGTGATGAAGTCCGGAGAATGGCCCAGGAAGTTCGGACCAAAGCCATTGAGAAGGTCGATGTACTCGTTGCCGTCGATGTCGAGCAGTCGCGAGCCCTTCGACTTCACCACGACCAGCTGGTAGATCATCTCCTTCCACCGCCGATTGAATCCCGAGACGGTCCGTGGGTCGGCATGCCAGCGCCGATAGCGGTCGGTGAGGGCTTTGGACTGCTGGGTCTTGGCCACGTACTTGGCGACGAGGTCGTCGAGATGCGCCTGTTGGCGATCCGTCAGGGTATCTCCGAGGTTGCGCTGAATGGAAAGGACCGGCGCCGAGGTGGGCGCGGCCGTCGCACCCGACTCGGTGGCCAGGGACGATGAACTCGCCGCCGGGGCCGCCGCGGGAGTGAGTGCGGGCAAAGCCACCGGAGCGGCCGGGGTCGCGAGCCCCTGCGGGGGAACGCTTTCCGCGGCCCCCTCGCCCTGCAACAAGGCCAGCTGCTGGCGCATCAGTTCGAGCTGCTGGGCAATGAGCCCCTCCACGCCGCCACGGCTTTGCAGCGATGAGATCGGACGGCTCACCATCGTCGCGACATTCGATTGTGCCCCACCGCCTTGGTTCGAAGCCGTCGCCACGCTGCGCGGCGTCATTTCCTGGACCGGTGCCGCCGTCACTGTCGTGGGTGCTTCCGGAACGGAGGAACCGCTCACTTGCACCGGCTCAATCACGGCTTCGCGATAGCGCTCGGCGGGCAGGGTGGCGTCCGCATGGTTCACCATGGCCTCAATCGTGGAGAGTTCGCCCATGAGGTCGCGCAAGTTCAGGTTCAATCCGAGCTCCTTGCCGAGGGCCTTGCTCACCTGGGTCAGGAGGAGGGAATCGAAGCCCAGCTCGAGGAAGGAAGCCTGGCTGTCGAGTTCCTCTGCGGGAATTCCGGAGAGTTCGGTCAGGACCGAGCGGAGGGCCGCGGCGATGGCATCACGACGGCAGGTCGAAGCAGGCGTGCTCATAGGGGGGACTGGTTCTGCAGGGACAGGAGCCGATTCAGGCCTCGGCAAGGCCTCGACCGAAGATGTCGGTCGAAAAGGTTTCGGATCGATCCAATGGCGCTTGCGCTCAAAGGGATAGGTTGGCAGGGGCACGCGCCAGCGCGCTTCCTCGCCGAAAAAGGCCTCCCAGTCGACCGTGACGCCGTGGCTCCAGAGCCGCCCGAGGGATTCGAGTCCGTGGGCGTAGTCGCAGCCGGGCTCTTTGACGTGGCGGCAAGTCGAAAGGATGAGGGGATGGCTTTTCCGGTCGAGGGCTTGACGCGCCAGGCTGGCCAGGGTCGTTCCCGGCCCGACCTCGAGGTAAATCTGCCCCGGCGCCTCGGCTCCCAGGGCGAGCAGGGCCGGATAAAAGCGCACCGGTTCGCGCAGGTGCCGCGCCCAGTAAAGCGGATCGCAGGCCTCGGCCTCGCCGAGCCATTGGCCCGTGACCGTGGAGAAGATGGGCTTGTTAGGCGCCTTCAGTCGGACCCCGGCGAATTCGGCGGCGAAGCGATCCACCACGGGATCCATGTGGCGCGAGTGGAAGGCGTGGGAGGTGTGCAGGGCCTGGGCCACGACGCCCTCCGCCTCGAGCGCGGATCGGAAGCGCTCGAGCGAGTCGTGTGCTCCGGCAACAACGCAAAGGGATGGCCCGTTGACCGCGGCAAGATCGAGGTCCTCGGGCAGGCGATCCACCAGCTCCGCTTCCGGGAGACGCACCGAGAGCATGCCGCCACCCGGCAGTTCCCCCATCAGTCGGCCGCGAGCGGCGAGCAAGCGCAAGCCGCTCTCCAGGTCGAAGACACCGGCCTGGCAGGCGGCGACGAACTCACCCACGCTGTGCCCCACCATCAGGCTCGGTTCGATGCCCCAACGGCGCCAGAGTTCGGCCAAGGCGTATTCCAGGACGAAAATGGCCGGCTGGGCCAGCACGGTGTGCTGCAATTGCTGCCGCGCCACCTCCAGATCGGCGTCCACTCCGGGATAAAGGGCCTCGACCAACTTCAGTCCCAGCATGGGTTCGAGGATCTCCGAGCATTCCTCGATGACGCGACGGAAGGGCGCCTCGTTTTCGTAATAGGCACGCCCCATGCCGAGGTGCTGCGCCCCCTGGCCCGGGAAGAGAAAAGCCAAGGGCGGATCCTGACGATCCGCCACGCCCATGCCCCCACGGCCCTCCCGCAAGGCGCTGGCCAATTCGGCCAAGTCAGCCGCAACGACGGCGCGACGATGGCGGAAGGGCTTGCGCCCGATGGCGAGCGTCCAGGCGACATCTGCGGGCTCGACCTCGTGGCCCTGCTCCGCATACCGCGCCAGCCGCTCGGCGGCTTCGCCGAGGGCGGCCTCGCTGCGGGCCGAAAGCACGTAGAGCTGTCGCGAGCGAGTCGAGGGAGAAGAAACCCACGCCGGCGCCTCCTCGACCACCACGTGGGCATTGGTGCCCCCGACGCCAAAGGCGCTGATGCCGGCACGGCGAGGTTGACCGTGTCGCCCTTCCTTCCAGGGGCGCAACTGGGCATTCACGAAGAAGGGACTGTTGGCAAAGTCGATCTTCGGATTGGGCTTCTGAAAGTGCAGCAACGGCGGCAGGGTCTTCCGCTCGAGAGATAGCGTCGCCTTGATCAGACCGCACACCCCGGAAGCCACGTCGAGGTGGCCGATGTTCGACTTGAGCGAGCCAAGCGCGCAGTATTGCGTTTCCTCGGCCCCGCCAGCGCGGAAGGCCTTGGTCAGGGCCGCGACCTCGATGGGATCGCCCAGAGGCGTGGCCGTGCCGTGGGCCTCGACGTAGCCGATGCTCGAGGGATCGACGCCCGCGTCGTGATGGGCCATGCGGATGACCTCCACCTGTCCCTCCACGCTGGGCGCGGTGTAGCTGTGCTTCACCCCGCCGTCATTGTTCAATCCAGTGCCACGGATGACGGCATGGATGTGGTCCCGATCGCGACGGGCATCGCAGAGGCGCTTCAACATCACCACGCCCGCGCCATTTCCAAAGACGGTGCCAGAGGCTTCGGCATCGAAGGTGCGGCAATGCCCGTCGGCCGAGAGCATGCCCTGCTCGGTGTAATAATAGCCGCGCTTCAGGGGCACGGTCACGGTGACCCCGCCCGCCAGGGCCATGTCGCAGAGCCCCGAACGAATCGCCCGGCAGGCCTCCACGATGGCAACCATCGAGGTGGAGCAGGCCGTCTGCAGGGTCATGGCCGGTCCCCGCAGGTTCAACTTGAAGGCCACCCGCGTGGCCAGGTAGTCCTTGTCGTTCCCCAACTCAGTCTGGAGGGAGCCCACCTGGATTTGGGGGATCCATTTCTCCATGAACTCGCGGTCGGAGCAAAGGTTGGCGAGGAGGTAGGTGTCGAAATAGGCGCCGGCATAGACGCCGATGCGGCCGCGATGAGTTTCGGGGGTGTAGCCGGACCGCTCCATCGCCTCCCAGGCCAGCTCGAGGAAGAGACGCTGCTGGGGATCCATGATCGCCGCTTCCTTGGGAAGAATGCCGAAAAAGGCGGCGTCAAACAGCTCCACGCCATCGAGCAAGCCTTTCGCCGGGATGTAGCCAGGCTTGCCGAATTCGTCAGGATACTCGAGCTCTTCGCGCTCGAAGTGGGTGATCGATTCGACTCCGTCGACAAGATTTTGCCAGAAGCTCTCTGGATCGCTGGCTCCCGGAACGCGCAGGGCCAGACCGATAATGGCCACCCCGTCCTCCTCGGCACTGGGGCTCGACTCCGTGTTGGAGGACAGGATCTCAAATCGGTCAGTGCTCCCCTCCCCTTGCTCCAAGCGGGCCGCCTGGTCGCGGATGGTGGGCAGTTCGAAAAGCTCCACCAGCTCCCAGTCTATCCCGAACGCCCGCTGCAATTGCGCGTGGAGCCTCACGAGCTGAAGGGAACTGCCGCCCAAGGCGGAAAAGGGATCTTCAATCCCGACCTCTTCCAAACCGAGGACATCGCACCAGATGGCAGCGAGCCGCTGCTGTATCGCCGAGCCGGGATGCACCAGAGCCTGGGACAGATCTGGGCGGGGCCGCTTCTCGAGGAAGGCCGCAAGGATGGCCTCGGGACGGCGCCATTCGGTGGCGACTCGTTGAGCCAGGTCGGCATCGAAGAGCGTCGCACCGACATTCCCCTTCGCGGGCGGGGCGGGGTTCGCCGCAGGTTCCCCCTCCCCTTCGGTCTCTTCCGGATAGGGAGAGAGCTCCGCCAGGCGATTCGTGTCCAGACTCAACCCTCCCATCCGCTCGAAGAAACGGCGCGCGGGTTCGTTGCGCTCCGTTTCCAGGCAGGCCATTTGCAAGCGCTCCGCCCCCTGTTCGAGGGCTCGCTTTGCGAGGGCGGCGAGCATGTGGCGCTCCACGCCCTTGCCCATGGCGCGACAGCTCAGGAGGAAGAGCTCGACGGGGAACTGCGCCCCTTGGCGGGGGCCGGCCAGCATCACGCCGACGAGACCATAATCGCCGAAACGATCGCGCACCCGCACGGTCAGGCAGTCCGCCCCGCTAGCGATCAGCGCCTCAAGCTCGGGTTCGGAAAGCCGACGGGGATGCAGATTGAACTGATTGGTTCGCTTGGTCAGCTGGGCGATGCGGGCCAGGTCCTCGGGCTGCGCCTCGGCGATGGCCACGTCCAGCTCCAAGCCCCGCAGGAAATCGGCAAAGCTCGGCGCCGCCGCGCGCAGCTCCCGCCGCTCGGCTTCCTGCTGGTAAAAGGCCACCCGCGCCTTGTCTTCCTCAGTCGCCGGAAGCGTGTCGAGCGCCCAGAGATGGCGAAGAAAGACCGGAATCTCTTCGGGCGACGACGGCAAGGTCAGGGCAAGGACGCCGGGGGCATTCGCCCGAACCTCCGCCACCTCGGCAGGGTTGTCGTCGAGGAAGACAATGCTGTCCAGGCCGAGGTTCAGCTCGGCAGCCAGCTCCCGCAGGCTCTGGGATTTGGGATTCCAATTCGCCTTCCAGCCGGAGAAGGACGCCCGGCTCAGGCCCAGGTCCGCACCGCGTTCGGCAAAGACGCGGTCCACGTCGGCCTCCTGGTTCTTGGATACCAGGGTCAACAGCAGGCCCTCGCGCCGCTTGGTCTCGGCGAATTCGCGCAGCGCCCGCCAAGGGCCGTCCAGATCCAGACCGGCTGGCCCGTCCTCGCCGCAGATGCCGCCCCAGAGGGTGTTGTCCGCATCGAGCGCCAGCACCTTCACGGGAGGCCGTCTCCGCAGGCTCAGCCGTCTCACTAACAGGGTCGCCAAGGCGGCGAACATCGCCTCGGTGTAGGGAATGTGTCCCGAGGCCTCGGCCTCCGAATCAAAGGGCTCGTCCACGGGATAGAGCGCCCCTAGTTCCGCTGCCCTGATGAGGTCGATGCGCGCCTGACCGGCAAGGGCCGCCTCGGGATCGGCAAGCGCCGGATCCTCGGCGGCCTGGGGGCAGACCATCACGAAGACGGGGGCGGCGGAGCGGCTGGCCAGCGCCGTGATCGCCGCGACCACTTCGTCCCAGGCCGAACCCAGGTCCACGGGACGAATCAGGAAGACATTGGCCCCGCCCGCCCCGTTGCGAGCGCATCCGCTGGACGGATCGAGCGCCTCCTGCAAGACCTGGCCATAGTCCGCAAAGCGGACCTCCAGGTCGATCCCCAACAGAGATAGCCACCGATCCAGCACACCGCGGAGCGGCTCGGCGGTGAAGCTGGCAATGAGGCGCAAATGGCTCTGTGTCGTCGTGTCCAAGCGGTCGTATGCGGTATCAATCATCACGGTCCATGCAGTCCCTCGAGGGCCGGGAAGTCCCGTCGCCATTGCTCGAGCGGCTCGTGTTCAATTACTCCTCGGAGCACTCCCGGTGCGGCACCGGCTTCTGCGAGGACCTCGCCCTTGGGGCCCACGAGAAGGCTCGCCCCGGGATAGCTCAGTTTAGGATCGCTCCCCGCCCGGTTCACCCCGAGGACATAGGCAAGGTTCTCGATGGCCCGGGCCCGCAGGAGGGTGGTCCAATGATCGACGCGGGCCTGCGGCCAGTTGGCGATCACCACAAACAATTCGGCACCCAAGGCCACGGCCTCGCGAAACAATTCCGGGAAGCGCAGGTCGTAGCAGATCAGGGGCGCCACTTTCCAGCCCTCGATCTCGAAAACCACGGCACGCTGACCCGCCTCGTAATGCTGCGCCTCCTGAGCCAGGGGAAAGGGACGGCGCTTGCGGTAGCGCGCACACTCCTTCCCGTCCGGACCATAACAGACCGCTTCATTGGCCGCCGCGCCAGCGTGGTCGCCCGGCGCCGCCAGGCCAGCGAGCACATACGAGCGATAACGCTGGGCCAATTGGGAAAAGAACTGGGCGGATTCCCCCTCGCGCGCTTCCAGAGAGACCGCAGTGTTCATCGTGAAGCCCGTCGTCGCCAGCTCCGGAAAGACGAGCAGCGTCCCCTCCTGCGGGGCCGGCCCCTCCGCCAGCTGCGCTTCAATGCGTGAGAAGTTCGCCCGAGGATCCTCCCATGCGATATCGGTCTGCATTCCCCAAAGACTTAGGCGGCTCCCACTCATCTCGCGTCTAACTTTTGAAAATTATCGCAATTATGCGTCATATTTAGAGATGCTCAACCTAATTATGGCATTTCTAAAGCGGTCTAATTTTAAAAATAATGGTTTTTATGGTTAGTGCAAGTTTAGGCTGACCTAAAAAACTCACCCGCCTAAGCTTTTTTGTTCCCGGCACCCGCATGTGGGCAATCAAGGCCCCAGAGGGACCGCCCCCGTAAGGGGCGACGGGGCCGCGTTTCCGGGTTTGCACTCTATCGAGCGCGTGTCTTAGACTCTGGTCCACTGCTACGGAATGGATCCCGCCCCCCTCTCCCCCTTCACGGACTTCTGTCTGCTCTTTCTCAGTATTCTGCTGGAAGGCGCTCCCTTTATTCTGCTGGGGACCCTGATCTCCGGCCTCATCGATGCCTATCTCCCCCCGGGTCTGATCGATCGTTTCCTGCCCAAGAACAAAGTGCTCGCGGTTCTGATCAGTGGCTTGCTGGGGGCCGTCCTGCCGGTTTGCGAATGCGCGGTGGTGCCGGTGATCCGACGCCTCATCCGCAAGGGCTTGCCCATCTCCTGCGCCATTACCTACATGCTCTCGGCGCCGATCATCAATCCCATCGTGGCCATCAGCACCATGAAGGCCTTCTCCACCTCGGTGGGGCAGTTCTCCCTCCGCGCAAACGAAGCCCTGACCTACAGCGCTGGCTACATGACCAGCAGCCGACTTCTGCTGGCCTTTATGGTCACCGTGGGCGTCGGGCTCGTCGTCCTGAAGTTCCGGCACCAATCCATCCTGCGCCCCGGAATCCTACCCGCCACCACGGGCCCCTCTCCTGAGGTGGAAGAGGGCGCGTCCGCCTCGGTCGGCAGCGAGTCCAAGGCCGATCGCCTTGTCCTCGCCATGCGCACCGCCATGAAGGACTTCCTCGAAACGGCCATGTATTTCACCATCGGCGTGGCCATCACCTCCGTCTTCAAGGCCTACGTCACGGAGGATCTCATCCTTATCTTCAACCAGAACGAAGCCAATGGCATCGGCCTGATGATGCTCCTGGCCTTTGTTCTCAGCCTCTGCAGCACCTCCGACGCCTTCATCGCAGCGAACTTCCCCGTGCCGCAATCCGCCAAGCTCGCCTTCCTCGTCTTTGGCCCGATGATGGACGTGAAGCTCGTCTTCATGTACCTCTCCGTCTTCCGCTCCCGCTTCGTTGTCATCCTTGCCCTCGCCCTCTTTGCCGTGATCGGCGTCTTGAGCTACCTTTGGTTTCGCCTCTGAGCCCTTCCTCTAACGGAATCTCTGTCCCTATCCGGCCATGAAGAAATTCCTCCAAACCCTCGCCCTGCTCACTCTGGTCGTCTGGGGTGTCGTCTTCCTCTACTTCTATACCAGCGGCCGCATCGAGAGATACCTCGACACGAGCTTCCGCCTTTATGCGCTGCTCTCGGGGATCGGCTTCCTGCTCCTCGCCGCCTTCAATTTCCTCACCCGAAATCGGGCCGTGGGCCTCTGCACCCACGACCACGCCCATGGTGATCCCTGCGCCCACCCCGAACACCAGTTGGCTCCGAAGGCTTCGGGTTCGGGAGGCTGCGGCGGCGGCGGGCACCACGCCCACGAGCACAAAGAGGGCGAGCATGATCACGACCACGGGTGCTGTGGCCACGACCACGAGCACGACCATTCGGACTGCGAACACAACCACACTGGCTGCGGTCACGA
>CAZKGI010000068.1:0-17223 GCA_964552315.1 uncultured Akkermansia sp.
AATCACCCCCGAGATCCGGGATCTTTATCTCTTTTGCGGACCCTTTTCGCGGAACAGTATTGATCGTCCACATGACTACCGATATTTTCGGACGATCGGAGGAGGGGACTGGAGAACATCTAGCGGGTTTTCTCTCTGAAGGTCAAGGAATTTCGGCCTTGGTCAGAACCGGCCCACCGGTCAGATTTTGCTTTGGAAACGCGGAGCATCCGGGCTCGTGGATAGTTGCGGGGAGTTTTTTAAGATTTCGAATTTTTGCATAGGCGGGACTTTTCAGGAAAGCGAAACTCGTCGTTTGAGGTTGATTTTTTGCGTTCCTTCCGACTAAAAATGTTCTCATGAACAGGGCACGGAAGAACAAACCATCCTGGCGGGAGGACCTTCGCGCTTCGCGCGGCCTCAATGGCGCGGAGAAGACGGGGTACGAGTGGGTCCTGGATTGGTATGAACAATGGCGGATCGTCCGTGGGGCGGCGCCGGGGCGGGAGTCGGCGGGCCTGTTTTGGCGGGAGCAGGTCCAGTCGAAGAAGCGGGAAGGACGGCAGCGGGAGCAGTGGGCCGAGGCGATGCGCTGGTACCTGCAGTGGCTTCGTTTTTGTGAGGAGCGTGGGGAGAATCCGCTGGGGCTGGAGGAGCGGGTGCGGCGGGCGGTGGACCGGGCGGGGGGGCGGCGCGGGCTGGCCCTCCGGACCCGACGCTGTTACGCGGGCTGGGTGGGCCGTTTCGCCCGCTGGGCCGGGGAGGACCGGGCGGTGATGGACCCACAACGCGCCCGGGACTGGTTGAGCGGGTTGGTGACGGAGCGGAAGGTGAGTTTTGCCACGCAGAAGCAGGCGCTGAACGCGCTGGCCTTCTTCTTCAAGGAGGTATGTGGCAGGGAGGGGGTGGACCTGCAGGTCAAGTTCCGGCGGACGCCGAAGCGCATGCCGGTGGTGCTGAGTTTGCGGGAGATCGCGGCGGTGCTCTCCCACCTGCCTCCGAGTTGTCGGCTGGCGGCGGAGATCCAATACGGCGCCGGGCTTCGGCTTAAGGAGCTGCTGGCCTTGCGGGTCAAGGACGTCGACGTGGAGCGGCGACAGATCACGGTGCGGTCGGGAAAGGGCGATCGGGATCGGGTCACCGTTCTGCCCCTGGCCACCGCGGGGCGGATCGGGTCGTGGAAGGCGACCCTGCGCCAGCGCTACGAAGCCGATCGCGCGGCCGGGCTGTCCGGGGTCTGGCTCCCCGCGGCCCTGGAGCGAAAGATGCCGCGGGCCGGCGAGCGATGGGAGTGGTTCTGGATGTTCCCCGCCGACCAACCCTCCGTCGATCCGGAATCCGGGGTGCGACGTCGACATCACCTGAACGGGGAGCGCTACGCCCGGGCCCTGCGCGAGGCGGTGCGCTTGGCGGGAATTGAGAAGCGGGTGCGGTCGCACGATCTCCGGCACAGTTTTGCCACCCATCTGCTGGAGGCGGGCACTGATATCCGCACCCTGCAGGAACTGCTCGGTCACGCGGATGTCGCGACCACCATGATCTACACCCATGTGGCCCGGAACCTGAGCCATTGCGGGGTCACCAGTCCCCTCGACCGGATCGGCGGGACGTAGATCCAAAATTCGAATTGGGCGCCTATCCGGGGGGCGGAAATACCGGCGGCGGGACTCGA
The DNA here is from genome assembly GCA_964552315.1 of uncultured Akkermansia sp. Lineage (GTDB taxonomy): Bacteria > Verrucomicrobiota > Verrucomicrobiia > Verrucomicrobiales > DEV007 > Arctic95D-9. The sequence continues at coordinate 1,652 of CAZKGI010000068.1, forward strand.
ACCCGCACTTCCGAAGAAACGCGATTTTGAATCGCGCGCGTCTACCATTCCGCCACACCGGCTCACTCTGTGTGAGAAGGCGAGTGTAGAGGGGGCGCGTTGGAAATCAAGGCTGGAGTTTGTCCAAACACCGGACTATCCCTCCCTTTGGCACAAAGGAAGGGCTTAGTTTGGCGCCAATGGGGCTGAGCTCGTCCCGGAGAATTCGGCGGCGAGCTCGGAGAGCTTGGCCCGGGGCAGGGGGCCGTCGCAGCAGACAAGCCGGTAGCGCAGACGCAAAGGCTGCTGAGCCTCGACGCGCAGGGGCGAGGGGGCGACGATGCAGGGATTCAGCAGGCCGATCTTGCTCACGTTGTGCCAGAGGGTGGGAGGATTCTCAGGATGATTCATGAGGGCCACCGAGAGGAGTTTTCCGGACTCCAGACGAATTTCGAATCCATACCAGGGCCGGTCCGGCCAGTCGGTTTCCGGCTTGAGATGGGAGGGGCTGGGCAGGTCCACGGGTCCGGCTGGATCGTGGGCCACGAGGACCCCGTCCTTGCGAGTGCGTACGCTGAAGCCACAGAAGGCGTATTGTCCCAGTTGGAAGGCCTCTTCCGAGCGGAAGACATAGTCGAAATCGTAGCAATGGTAGGTGGGGGCGACACGAAGCACGCTGGTGAGTTCTTCCTGCAGCAGGACCTGCCCTTCGGCGCGCCATTCATTGTGGGCGCGGAAGCCGGCTTGATCCGCGGTCGCGGGGAGTTCCTCCACGGCGGTGTTGACGATAATCCGGTTCTCCAAGGGCGCGTCCTTGCCCCAGCCCCAGAAGTCGCCCGCATGGCTTTTGGTGCGGACCTCCAGCCAGGCGAGGAAGACCCCCCGATGGTGGAGATGGTCATCCGGGGCCACGTCGGTGACGGTCTCTCCACTGGGCGTGGTGAGCGGATGAAAATAGCAGGCGCTGGGCGAGGTCGAGGCGGACCCCTCCGGCTTCTCGAGCCAGTAGCGCAGCAGCTCCTTTGGGCCCTGGAGGACTTGAAGCGATAGCTTGTCCTTCACCCACTTTAGCCTATTGCCGGGCGAGGGCTCGGCCTGCAGGGAGAGCATGCCCAGATGGCAGGCCGCCACGAGCGACCAGAGGTGGGAACGATGGGGGCGGTAAAGCGTGGGAGACATCGCGTGCTAGCTTGCCCCATGAGTGGACGTGCGCGAAGGGACAGACTGGACGCAATTGCGCACCGGTCGGGCGACGGGGGCTCCAAGGAAAAACGCGGTCTGGGCTGGACTCCCGAGGACGCTGGCCGCCTAACCTGGGGTGGGGATTGGGGGGAGGAAGAATCGAGTCTTCTCTGCTCTCCTTAATTCTGAAAGGAGTGGAAAGGCTGGGACTCGAACCCAGGACCAATTGGTTAAAAGCCAACTGCTCTACCGACTGAGCTACCTTTCCATGAAGGTCGACGCGCGAAGGGCGCGGCGGGCGGGAGGGCGAATTCTAATCGAGGCTCCGGACCGCGCAAGTGAAAGTTCCTCTCCTTGGGGACAGAAAAATGAGGTGGCGGTGGGTCCCGGGGGCGGGCCCCGGAGAGGGGAGGCCGATCCGAAGGAGGGGTGGTGCGGGGAGCGAGCCTTGTCGCTCAGGCGCGCTCCACAGGAATTGGAAGTAAATCCCTGTTGCCTATATGGCCGGAAGCGAGTAACTTCGCGACCCTGCAATCATGAGGCGCCGTGCGTACGCGTGCGGCATGGATGAAGTGGGCTTGTCCCGCTTTTTTTTGTCTCATCATCGAGGAGCAGCTGGAGAAAATGACAAACGAACTATTGGCACTTTTCGAGTACTACGAGAAGGAGAAAGGCATCAAGCGCGACACGATGATCGAGGCGCTTGAAACCGCCCTGCTCTCGGCTTCGCGCAAGAGCATCGGACCGGCTCGGGAGATGCGCATCAAGATTGATCCTGACAAGGGCGACATTCGCGCCTTTGCCACGTTGATCGTGCGGGACCGGGTCTCCAATCCCTACGACGAGATCGATATCTTCACTGCTCGACGCATCCGCCCGGGAATCAATGAGGGCGAGGAATTGGAGGTGGACATCACGCCTTCGAATTTCGGCCGCATCGCGGCGCAGACGGCCAAGCAGACGATGATGCAGCGTCTCCGCCAGGCGGAGAAGGAGATGATCTACGACGAGTTCAAAGACCGCGCCGGCGACATTGTCAGCGGCACCGTGCGCCGCTTTGAGCGCGGCGATGTCTACATTGACCTCGGCAAGTTTGAAGGGGTCATGCACCAGCGCGAGCGCGTTTCGACCGAGGAATACAATGTGGGGGACCGTCTGCGAGCCTACGTGGTGGCCGTGGAAAACGGAGCGCGCGGTCCCGAGATCCTGCTTTCCCGGAGCCATCCCAACTTTGTGCGCCGTCTCTTCGAATCGGAGGTCAGCGAAATCGCCGACCGCACCGTGGAGATTCGCTCGCTGGCCCGCGAGGCGGGCTATCGCACCAAGGTCGCCGTCTACAGTGCGGATGAAAAGGTGGATCCCGTGGGGGCCTGCGTGGGTCTCAAGGGGGCCCGCGTCAAAAACATTGTCCGCGAGCTGAACAACGAGAAGGTCGACATCATCCGCTGGAGTGACGACGTGCGCGTGCTCGTGACCGAGGCCCTCAAGCCGGCGGAGATCAAGTCCATCACCGTGGATGAGGCCAAGAAGTCCATTCTGGTGAAGGTGGACGAGTCCGAGCTCTCCAAGGCGATCGGTCGCCGGGGGCAGAATGCCCGTCTCACCGCCCGGCTCATTGGTTGGGACGTCCAGGTGCAAAAGGATGAGTCCGCGCACGAGGCCTTTGAGGCCCAGGTGGCCAGTGCCGCGGCGGCCTTGGCGGAGGTGCTCGGCATTGAGGGGGAAGCGGCGGTGCTTTTGGTTCGCAAGGGCTACAACAGTCTCGACATGATTGTGCACGGAGCCGACGAGATCGACGTGGCTGACATTCTCGGCATCTCGGTGGAAGAGGCCCGCGAGATTCGGAATCGGGCCATCGCGGCCACCGGCGGCGAAGTCGAGGAGTCGAGCCCGGTGGAAGCCGAGGTGGAAGCTCCCGGAACTCAGGGGGACGAGCCGGCCCCGGCCCCCGAGGAAGAGTCGGCAGAATAAGCCGAGCGCCTGACCCGATTGATTCGGGCATCTCGAATTGACAATGCCTGACTGGCCTCCACAGTAAATCTCCTGCTAGCAAAGCCCTCCGCGTTCTCCACCCGACTGTAGTTCATTTATGCCTCCCCGCAAACCAAGTCCATCCAAAGCCGCCCAGGGTTCTGCCAGTTCCGACGTCAAGTCCCTCGAGGAGCAGAAGGCCGAGGCCTTGAACCTATTTGAGAAGGAGGAACGGAAGGGGGCGCGCAAGACTCGGGGAGCCGTCCCCGCCGCTGGACAGGGTTCAATCTACGGTCACCTTGGCTCCAAGGATCCCTTGGCTTCCCTGGCCGCCGCCAAGACGCAGAATGCTCTGAAGGCCCCGGCAGAGCCCGAGGTGGAGGAAAGCGTCGCCGAGGTGGAGGAATCGGATGCCCCCGACAAGTCGGTGGAGGTCGTCGGCGACAAGAAGATTATCCATTTCAAGCCTCCCATCATCATCAAGGAATTGGCCGCGGTGATGGAGCTGAAGCCGGTGATCCTGATGCAGGATCTCATGGAGATGGAAATCTTCGCGAACTTGACTCAGGCGATTGAGCCGGAGATCGCCGCGAAGGTGTGCGAGAAGCACGGCTTTATTTTTGAAAAGGAGCGCCGCGAGAAAGGGGCTGGCGTCCACAAGGCCGAGGAGGTCATCGAGGTCCCCGAGGCTCCCGTGTTGGAAGAGCTCGAGGAAGACGAGCTGCAGCTTCGTCCCCCCGTGGTGACGTTCATGGGTCACGTGGACCACGGCAAGACCTCGCTCCTGGATGCCTTCCGCGGTTCGCGGGTGGCTTCCGGTGAAGCGGGGGGCATTACCCAGCACATCGGCGCCTACCAGGTCGAGCGCAACGGCAGTGTGGTGACCTTCATTGACACTCCCGGTCACGCCGCCTTCTCCGAAATGCGGGCGCGCGGCGCCGATGTCACCGACATCGTGGTTCTGGTGGTCGCCGCCGACGACGGTCTCATGCCCACGACTCTGGAGGCCATTGACCACTGCAAGGCGGCCGGGGTAACCATCATCGTGGCCATCAACAAGGTCGATCTCGACCGCGCCGATATTCACAAGGTCAAGGGGCAGCTCCAGGACGTCGGCCTGACGCCGGAGGACTACGGGGGCACGACCATTTGTGTGGAAGTCTCCGCCAAGACGGGGCTGGGGCTCGATACCCTTTTCGAGATGATTCACCTCCAGGCGGAAGTTCTCGAGCTGAAGGCCAACACCAAGGGCCCAGCCCGCGGTATCGTCATCGAAGCCCGCACAGAGGCCGGCAAGGGGCCCACGGCGACCGTGCTCGTGCAGAATGGCACCCTCGAAGTGGGCGACTCCTTCATTTGCGGGGTCGTCTGGGGCAAGGTCAAGGCCCTGCTCGACGATCGCGGCCAGCGTCTCAAGTCTGCGGGTCCATCCACGCCGGTGGAAATCGTCGGCTACTCGGCGGTGCCCAGCGTGGGTGACGAGCTCATCGAACTGGAGAACGAGCGCAAGGCCAAGAAGCTCAGCGAAGAGCGCATGGAGCAGCAGCGTCAGGCCAAGCTGGCTCCCGTGGCGCAGCGCTCTGCCTTGGAGACGCTCTTCAACAACATCGAGCAAGGCAAGAAGGCCACGCTTCGCCTCATTCTCAAGGCCGATGCCCAAGGCTCGCTGCAGGCCATCGAAAAGTCCCTTTCCGAGATCGATTCGGACAAGATCTCCGCCGACATCCTGCGTCAGAGCGTCGGTCCGATCACCGAAGCGGACGTGCTGCTGGCCAGCGCTTCCGACGCCATCATCATTGGTTTCAACACCAAGGTGGAAGCCAAGGCCCAGCCCGTGGTGAAGCGCGAGGGGGTCCAGGTGAAGCTCTTCTCCATCATCTACGAACTCATCGACCAGGTGAAGGAGGCGATGCTGGGCATGCTGGAACCCGAGACTCGCGAGAAGGTCATTGGCCACGCCAAGGTGCTTCAGGTCTTCAAGTTGTCCTCCGGCAAGGTCGGTGGCTGTACGGTCACCGATGGTCGCATCGTGCGTCGCGCCCGCGCCCGGGTGCTCCGCGACGGGGTGCCCATTTACGACGGTGGCTTCTCCACCCTGCGCCGCTTCAAGGACGACGTGAAGGAAGTGAAGGTGGGACTCGAGTGCGGGATCAAGCTCGGCCGCTTCAACGATTACATGGAGGGCGACATCATTGAATGTTACGAGCTCGAGAAGCTCGAACAGACTTTGTGAGCCTGCCGCTCAGCCTCCCGTCGCTCGGCGATCTGTCGCTGCAGCGCCCCTTTGTCCCTTCTCCCCATGAGCCAGCGCCTCGATCGAATCAACGAGCTCCTCAAGCGCGAGATCAGCGTCTGTGTCGAGAAGAGCTTCGAATTTCCGGATGTCCTCGTGACCATTCACGCCGTGGACACCACCATCGACCTCAAGGAGGCCCATGTTCACGTCGGGGTGATCGGTTCTCCCGCGCAGGCGCGTTCCGTGGTACAAAAGCTCAACGGGCGTCGAGGCTTCATCCAGAGCACGGTGATGAAGCGGGTGGTGCTGCGGAACACGCCCTTGCTCCGTTTCACCCTGGATGACTCGGTGGAGCGCGGCGTTCGGGTTCTCAATTTGCTGGATGAGATTGGGGATATCGAATTGCCCGAAGATCCGGAAGGCTTGACCGACAAGCTATAAGCGGAAAAGGGGAGTCTGGCGGTCTACCTCGGGTCCAGCGGAAATGCCCGATCCCCGAGCGGAGCCTGCCGAGGAATCTCCCCAAGTGGGCCACGGACCCGGAATGCGATGGATGCGAGCCTGTCAGAACTCCAAACGCTGATTGAATCGGCCCAGTCCATTCTCATTGCCAGTCACGATCGACCGGATGGGGACGCCATCGGGTCGACGCTGGCGATGGGGGGCATCCTGGAGAAGTTGGGCAAGGAGGTCGTCCTGGTGAATCGGGACCAGGTCCCTGAGAGTCTCGCCTTCCTCCCGGGGAGTGAGCGGATCCAAGCCCCCCAGGGGCGCTCGCAAGCGGATCTCTTCTTGGTGCTCGATTCCGCGGGAAAGGACCGGGTCGATGCCTCGGTCTGGGAGATGGGGGCGTCGATCCCGACCCTGGTCAATCTCGACCACCACGTCAGCAACAGCCGTTTTGGAGACTGGAATCATGTGGATGCCGCGTCTCCGGCGACCGGGCAGCTGGTCTTCCAGTTGGCGAAGGCGGCGGGCTGGCCTTTGGATGTCGCGGATGGAGAGAATCTCCTGGCCGCCATTTCGACGGATACGGGAAGCTTCCGCTATGCCTCAACGACGGCGGACACCATGCGCATCGCCGGGGAGATCCTCGATCTGGGTGTCGATGTGGGGCGGGTCAATCGGCTCCTCTACGAGAATTATCCCGAACGACGCGTCCACGCCCTGCGCCTGCTCCTGCAGGGCATGCGCCTCGACTTCTCCGGGCGCTGCGCCAGCGTGTCCCTGCCTCTGGAGATGTCCCGCGCCCTTGACCTGCAGCCAGGCGATACCGAAGGGGTCATTGATGTGATTCGCGCCATCGACACGGTGCTGGTGGCCGTCTTTTTCGAGGAGTTGCCCAACGGCCAGATACGCGTCAGCAGCCGTGCCAAGGAGGAACGCTATGGCGTCGGGGCCATCTGTGCCCAATTCGGCGGAGGAGGGCATACGCTCGCCGCCGGCGCGCGGCTGGAGGGACCCTTGGACCGCGCTGCGGCCCGTTTTCTCGAGGCGGTGGGCGCGGCCCTGGAAGCGGGCGATCGCGCCTAGTTCTCCTTCGGTTCAGATTCCGCCGGGTCACTGGGCGAGGCATCCTCGCTGGCGGCGCCCTTCTGCAACAGGGAAATCATTTCCCGCATGGCCGGCGTGAGCGCCCGCGTGCGGCGGCGGATGATTCCGAGCGGACGCCAGACCTGTGGTCCGTCGATGGGAATGCGCACCAGGGTGCCGGCTTCCACCTCGGACTGAACACTGGCTCCGGGAACGATGGAGATGGCATTTTCGATCAGCACGCCCCGCTTGACGGTCTCGATGTTGTCGAATTCCACCACTTCCTTCATGTTGACCTTGGCCTGGGAAAGCATGGCATCGATGGCCTTCCGCGTGGGGAGGTCGGGTTCGAAGGAAATAAAGCGCTGTCCGTCCAGGGCCTTGAAGGCCAAGCTGCGCTTTTTCGCCAGGGGATGGCCGGGGGGACAGATGACCACCAGGCGATCCCGCCAGGCCGGATCAACTTCGATGCCCTTGCGTTCCTGGGGATAGGCGACCAGGCCGAGGTCGGCCTGGTTGTCCATGACGTCGGCATAGACCTGTCCGGAGCGACGATATTGGACCTGGAGATCCACTTCGGGGTAGCGGCGGCGGTATTCCTCGAGGTAGGGGGGCAGTTCGTGGAAGCCGATGCTGTAGACTGTGGCAATCGTCAGCGGGCCGGCGACGACGTCCCGCATCTTGCCGAGGTCCTGTTCGATGCGATACCAGGCCTCCACGATGTTGCGGGCGCCCCGGAGAAAGACCTCGCCCTCCGGGGTGACGGAAAAGTTGCGTCGTCCCCGCTCGACCAAGGTCACCCCGTAGCGCTCCTCCAGGGTGCGGATCTGCTGGCTCACGGCGCTCTGGCTGATGCCATTGCGCGACGCCGCCTCGGAGAAGCTGGCGCTGTCGACGAGATCGCAGAAGACCTTGAAGGTTTCAATGTGCATCGCCTTTAAGCGGTAAGCAGAATGGGCCGCGCTGGCAAGAAAAGCCGTCAATTGCCCCCATTTTCCCCTGGGCCCTCAGTCACCCCGGCCGGCAGGCGTCGTCTCATTGGGAGCGATCGCCGGAACTGTCCTCGCTTTCCTGAGGCGCTTGGCCGGCCTCGTGGATCGTCTTCGGGGTCGTCGGGGTGCTCGGCGCCGGGGGCGTCTCATCCTCCGGGGTCGAGGACTCCAGCAAGGCTTGGAAAAGGGCGACTTGCAGATCACGGACGGCGGCGATCTCGGGATAGTGATTCACGATGAGGGCGAAGGAGAGCCGCCCCTGCAAGGTGTCGACCACGCCGGCGTAGGAACGGATCGAGGACATGGCTCCGGCCTTGTAGCGGATGCGGCCTCCTCCAGTGCTGGGAAGGCTGTCGAGATAGGCTTCTCCGTGAGGGCCCTTGGCGGCATGGTGCTGCAAGCGGGCCAAGGTGTCCGGGGGAATGTGGTCGGCGCGGGCGAGTCCCGAGCCATCCACCATGCGGAGTCCGACCAGCTCTAGGCCGCGCTGGCGCCAATGGCGTCGGATGGCTTCGACCGGTTCGAGACCGCTGCGCAGCCCCAGGAGGCGATGGACACATTCCGTTTCGTGGTTGTCGGAATGCTCGTGAATGGTCCGCACGATGTCGATCAGGGGCGGGGATTGGTGCCGGATCAGTTCCTTGGCGATGCTGGGGATCGGCTCATCGTTGAGAAAGAGCTGGCCTGCGCCGAGCGCCTCGCCCGTGACTTGGACCCCGGCGGCAAGAAGGGCTTCTTTCAAAGCGTAGGCAGCGAAGCGTTCCGGGTCGGGCACGGCACCGACGACTTCGAGTTCCTCTCCCAGCGGCACGGTGCCGCGAAGATGGATCACGGCGGCCCGCTCCCCACCGTGCAGCACGATCCCATCCCCCGAACCCGCCGCGGCCGTGTAGGTCTCATTCCACCAGGAAACCTCCGGAATCGGGGGAAAGGCGCCGAGAAACTTTGCCGCTTCGCCCTCCGCCTCGCCGGGTGCAAAGACCGCCGTGAAGCGGTTGTGCTCTAGGTTCAGACCGGAGACGGGGCTGCCATAGCCATTGCCAATGTCGCCCCAATTCCAGAAATCGGCAAAGGGCGATCCGGGGAAGGCACGACCATCGCCGATGACCCGGCCTGGAATGGTGCGAACTCCCGCTTCGGCCAGCGCCTTGGCCCAATCCTCGAGGTCGCTGAGGGACAAAGTGGGATCGCCGCCGCCGAGGAGGATGAGGTCGGCCTGGGGATTCGCCGGATCCTCCGGGGCGCTGGTGCCAAGGCGCGTTTCGAAGCGAAAATCCGGACCGAGCACTTCCAGGGCGGTGGCGGTGGTCAGCGTTTTCAGAGAGGAGGCGGGGATCAGGGCAGTGCGAGCGTGGTAATCCACGAGCGTTTCGCCTTCGGCATCCAAGAGGCAGAAGCCGATCGCGGCTCCGGCGAAGCGAGGATCGGATTCGGTGGCTTGTAGCAGGGCGGCCAACGCTGCATAGGGGGACTGGACCTCATCGGCTGCCGATTCCTCAGAGACGGACTCCTCGCCCTCTTCATCCGAATGGGGGGCGGGGGAGTCCTCTCCCGTCGACAGGGGGGCGCGCCCGCTCAGGTGGAAGGCGAGCGAAACGAGGAGGGCGCAGGCCAGGACGGCAATGAGGAGGTTCTTGACCATGCGCGAGACTAAATCAGCTCCTCCGAGAGCGCATGAAAAAAGCAGGCCCCGAGCAAGGAGAAAAGGGAAGGGCGGGACCGGCGGCGCCCCGCGGCCGTGGCTCAGGAGTCGCCCGGCTCCAGCTTGACCACTTTGAGCTTGCCGCTCCGGAGTGTCGGCGCCTGCAAGGCGCTGGTCAGGGGCGAGGACGTCGGAGACGCAAGGGGGGCGGGCGCCGAGGTCGTTGCTGCGTCGCCCTCGGCCGATTCCTGGCGAAGCGCTTCACGCAAGGCCCCTTCGACCATGTCGCCACAATGAAGCTTCATCGGGGGCAAGGGGCCAAGGGGAGCCGAGAGATCGGCGGATTTCAGCTCCCGCGCCTCGGCGAGGGTCTTGCCCTTGAGCATCTCCGTGGCCATGCTCGCCACGGCGATCGCCGTCTGGCAGCCGAAGCTTTGAAAGGAGGCGCGGTCGATGACTTTTTGACCGTCCTTCTCAGTGAATTTCAACCACATACGAACCATGTCGCCACATTCCGGGTTGCCGACGGTGCCCACGGCATCGGCATCGGGCATTTCTCCCATGTTTTGGGGATTGGCGATGGCTTCTTGAAGTCGATCTTCCATGAGGGTGTCTAAGTCGGGAAACTATTCGAGTAAAAATCAGGAGTGTCCTGTTCGTTTTGAGTGACTAACTACTCTTCAAATTCCAGCTGATAGCGGGCGATGGAGGGATCCGCCTCCAGGGCATAGGCGTCGATCCCGCCGCGGAGCGCCCGCGCCTGCTTGTAGCCGTGGCCGACGAGGTAAGCACAGGCGTCGAGAGCGCGGTCGCCCTTGTGGTCGTAGACGACGATCTGGCGGTCCTTGGGCTCCTGACCGAAGATGGCTTGAAGCAATTCGTTGCTGAACAGTTCCGAACCGGGCAGGGCGACGGCTTCGTGCTCCTCGCGCGTGCGCAGGTCGATGAGGCGGGGCGGACAAAGGGACTGAAGGGCGGTGGCGAGCTCGGTGGGTTCGATGAGCAGGGCCTGGTCGTGCTCGTGCGCCTCGAGGATGTGGGCGATCACTTCCTCGACGGGGAGGTTGTCATTGCGGGCGCAGACTTCTGCCAAGGTCTCCGTTTCCCCATAGGCGCAGCTGCTGCATCCGCCGATATGGTAGCGGGCGAAGAGGGCGCGTTTGGCCCCGGGATAGGCCGAGAGGATTTCTCCCATGGGGGTGGAGCCATCGAGACAGGAAGCCGCTGCTGGAGAAGACATGGGGGAATATGGCCCGGTCCGGCCCCCTTGGCATTTGAAATTTGAACTTTGCCCCGGAAGCGACCAAGATGGCGTATGAAACGCCACGTTCCCGGCCCTTGGAGCAATCCTCAGGTCTACCTCCTGCCGAACCTGATGACGGCCGGCAACCTTGCCTGCGGCTTCAGCGCAGTGATGGCGATCTTTCGGGGGATGCAGGATCCCTCAGGGGGCGTCCGCGATTTCCACATCGCCATCTTCCTGATTCTCGGCGCCTGCTTTTTCGACGCCCTCGACGGCCGTATCGCCCGACTCAAGGGCCAGGAATCGATGTTCGGCCGCGAGTTCGATTCGCTCGCCGACATCGTCTCCTTTGGCATTGCGCCCGCGCTGCTGGCAATGGACATGGTGCTGAAGTCCTTCGATGACCGGCTGGGCTGGACCATCGCCTTTGTCTACCTGCTCTGTGGCGCGATGCGCTTGGCCCGCTTCAACTGCCTGGCCCAGGCGGAGGCCGAGCAGAAGAGCGACACGCCCTCCTCGGATTTCGTGGGCTTTCCCATCCCGGCGGCGGCGGGCCTGATCGCTTCCCTGACCCTCTTCATGCTGTGGCTAAACGAGGGGGACAAGGATGTCGGGGCCTGGCGCTACACCTTGGTGGTCATCATGCCCCTGCTGTCCTTCATGATGCTCAGCGAGTTCAGCTACCCCAGCTTCAAGGCGATGAACTGGCGGGCGAAGCGCTCCCTGGTCTGGCTTTTCGTGGCCATTCTGGTGCTCGTCTGCGCGGTCAATTTCGTCGAGTTTGTCCCCCTCTTGATCTTCCTGTCCTACCTGATCTACGGCCTCGTCCGGCCCTGGGTCTCGCGGGAATGGCGTCGGGAGATCGAGGACGGCATCGGGTCGGTGGGCGACGAGAACGGCGAGCTGCGGGAAGAGGCGGAGAGTCTCGGCGAGGGGGAAGAAAGCTGATTGGGCCTGGAGCCGGGATTTCCCCCGTCCCTCGGTTTCTCCCCGTTGACCGCGGATGACTCCGGGCTATGGGTGGGCATGGATTATTTGCACGAGCTCTTTTCGCTGAAGGGAAAAACCGCCGTCGTCATCGGGGGCACGGGAACGTTGTGTGGCGAGATGGCCTTGGGTTTGGCCCGGGCCGGCGCCGTCGTCGCCGTGGTGGGTCGCAGCGAGGAGAAGGGGGCCGAGCGGCTTCGCGAGATCGAAGCCGCGGGAGGGCAGGGATTCTTCGTGGCCGCGGACGTGGCCGACCGGGCCTCGCTCCAGGCCTTGCTGGACACTGTGGTGGAGCGGCAGGGACGCGTCGACATCCTCGTGAACGGGGCCGGGGTCAATTCGCCGACGCCGGTCCTGGAAATTGAGGACGAGGAGTTCAGCCGCATTCTCGACATCAACCTCGGGGCGATTCTCCGCAGCTGCCAGATCTTCGGGAAGCACATGCTGGAGCAGGGCGGGGGCTCCATCATCAACCTGGGCTCGATTTCCGGCCTCGGGCCCCTCAGCCGGGTCTTCACCTATTCGGCGAGCAAGGCGGCAGTCCACAACCTGTCCAAGAACCTTGCCCGGGAGTGGGCCGAGCAAGGCGTCCGGGTCAACACCCTGGTGCCCGGTTTCTTCCCCGCCGAGCAAAATCGCAAGGTGCTCAACGAATCCCGCGTCGCGGCCATCATGGGCCACACCCCGGCGAAACGCTTTGGCGAGCCTCATGAGCTGATCGGGGCGACGCTCCTGCTGGCCTCGGATAAGGCGGGCTCCTTCATTACCGGCATCGAGATGATCGTCGACGGCGGATTCTCGGCCATGTCGATTTGAGCCCGACGGGCCGGTGCCCCGAAAAGGTTCCGACGGCGCGGCGCCCGGGTCCCCGGGCGACCGCGGCGCTCACTGCATCACGTTTTCGACAAGGATGCTTTGGACGACGGAGTAGAGCTCGTATTGGGCGATGAGCAGGAGTCGGTCCTCACCCAGGCCTTCCAGAGTGAGGGCTTCCTTTCCGTGCCGTTCCGGCGCCGTCGCCAGCCCGTATTCCTCGTTCATCAGCAGGCGGGCCTGATTCAGGGTGCTGTACCAGGCCTCGGTGTTCTTGGCCGGCACGAGGATGCGGCGCATCTCCAAGAGTTCGGCGGGGATGCCGGCCTCCTCGAATTCCTGCCGAATGGGGTCGTCCTCGGGATAATCGTCCAATCGGCTGGCCTCGCTTCTGGCCAGGTCGGCGGCCACGATGGAGCGGGCGGCCGCGAAACTTTCGGCCATTTCCGGGTGGATGAGCTCCTTCCAGTCCTCGGTCTGGCTCAGGGTGCTCTCCTCGGCGAGCACGTCAGGCGCCAAGGGAGAGGGGTAAAGCCGCTCCAGGGCTTCCGGACGCATTCCCTTGCCGGCGGCAATGTCAGGCAACTGACAAAGCCACTCCCACTCGCCGGGAAAAAGCGAATCGAGGACCCAGTGATGTTCTGTGAGGAGGAAGCGCATGGAGGGTGGGCGGCCGCCGCAGGATTCGATGGGCGGTCCTGAGGAAGCGAGTTTATCTGAAAGATACGGATGGGTGAGCATCTCACCACCGGAAAGGCGAGGAGACCGAGGCTTTCTCAGCGACAAAGTCCCCTTGAAAGTGGTTCACTCTCAAGTTGCACCTTTGAAAATAAGCGCAAATTTACAATTCGCGATTGCGAAATTGAAAAAAGATGGCATAATCTGGGGTGAAATTTTGCAATGTCTGCCGCGCAGGCGGTCTGAATTACGAAAATTATAACTTATTTAGTTGATGAGGACACCAAGCGTGTGTTAAATTTCCATCACTTCCATAATTACCAAAATCGCAAGGAGGTCACAATATGCAGATTACTGAAGACAAAGCTATCGAAGTCGAACAGAGCGCCGATCGTCTCGCCGACTTCATCATGTTCGCCCAGCGTTCTTTCCTCTTGGATCTCTCCAAGGAGCTGAACAAGGGGAACGTTTCCTACGCCCAATTCTTTCTCCTCGGCTACCTGGCCAGCGAGGATTACCTCACCATGACGGACATCTCCAAGAAGATGGGCCATTCCACGGCGGCTGCCACCGGATTGGTCGACCGTCTGGAGAAGCTCGGCTACGTGCAGCGCCTGCACGCCGCGGACGACCGCCGCAAGGTGATGGTCCAGATCACCCGCAAGGGGATTGAGATGGTCAGCCGTCTCCGCAACACCATTGCGGACAGCATCACGGAAGTGATGGCTGCCCAAGAGAGCGGCGCGGATGAGGCGGTCCAGCCCGTCTATTCGCAGCTCAAGGAGTTCATTGCGTCGCGTTGATCAAGGGCGGGGGAGTTCAGAACACTCCCCGCGATGCACGAAACTCATTGGACTCACCCCTGTGGGGGAAGTCCCGAACCCCGCGATTTTGGATAAACGCCTCCGCTGCCAAGCGGAGGCGTTCTTTTTTTGGGGGGAGCCATGGCGGATGAGCGAGGAGGAGGGGGCATCGGCTCGCCCTCGCCGTCCGCTCCGCGGACGTCCCTTTTAGGGGGTGGGGGACCGGTTCCGCATCACAGCTCCACATCGGGGTGATGCACTTGCAGGCAGCTGTCGCAGATCCCGTGGCTGAATTTGGCCTCGCTGTGCTGCTGGATGTAGACTTCCAGGGGATGCCAATGGCCCTCGTCGTCCCGGATATTCTTGCAATAGGAACAGGTCGGGAGGATGCCCCGCAGGGTTTTCACTTCCTGCAGGGCCGCCTGAAGGCTGTCGATCAAGGCGCGGTTCTCCCGTTCCGCGGCCTCGCGCCGTTCGATCTCGCGCTGGGCGAGGCTCAATTCCAGTTTCACCTTCGTGACCTCCTTGAGGATGGCCAGAACGGGACGGTTTTCGATGGACATCCCGTGCTTGCTGCTTTGCCAGGCGATGTACCAATAGAGGAAGGGGAAGGCAAAGATGCCGATGACGAGACGGCTGGTGAAGGTGCCCGCCATGATCTGGAAGTATTCGGGCTGGCCGAGGAAGGCCCCCGTGGCAAAGAGAATCACATCCAGCCAGAGCACGCCCAGGAGCGTCATGAAGGTGCGCACCCCCAAGGTCATTTTGAGACGGGGCTTGCCGAGGTATTCCCAGGCCACGGCCAGGAAGATGAGATCCGCAAAGGCCGTGGCGATGGAGGCGGTGTAAATGCGGAGACTTTGCGGAGGGAAGTAATTCGTCATGTCCTGGCCCGCGAGCCGCAGCTGCCAATGCAGGACCAATGTCACAATGGGCACGACCACCGAAATCCCGATGATGGTGGAGATGGCGATGCGCGCGGCCCGCGGACCGTCGAAAACGTAGACCACGAAGACGCTTAGCAGGAGGGCGGTGTAAAACACCGTGGACCCCACCATGAAGGAGGCCAGGGGCAGGTCCACCTTCACGCCCGCGTCGGTCACCCAGACCATGATGGCCGTGAGGCAACCGATCAGGGCATAAAAGTGGGCCAGGCCGAGACGACTCCGCAGGGAATGGGCCCAAAGCACGAGGAAGTAGACCGCAATGGCCTCGACGATCAAGATGTACAACTCCTTTGTCATGGGGGCGGGGGCTTCGGCTCGACAGGGGGAATGCAGGGCATCGGCCCCTTGGGCCAGGAAATTTTATCTATTGTTCTACGAGGCGGTCACGTGACCCGGGGCTCGGAGAGCGAAGTTTTCCCCCACGCGACGGAGGGCGAAGCCCTATGATATTCCTTCTCTTTTCCCTTCGTTTGGAGCGGATGTCGAGGGCCGCGTAGGAGGGATGCTGGCTGCCCGCCGACACCCGCCCTACCAAGCCAGCATCATGCCGAGGTGGGCGCGGGAGT
>CAZKGI010000069.1:0-16554 GCA_964552315.1 uncultured Akkermansia sp.
GGCATGCGCAGTGCCGTTTTCGGTCGGCGAGCCGCTTGTGACCAGGGTTTCGGGTCCTCCTCTGGGGCCGCCCTGAATGGATCCCCTCCGCCTGGCTCCGCGGAAACCGTCGAAGCGCGACTTGACCGGATTGCTCCCAGTGCACAAGCTGCCGCGTGAGCCAGTCCAACCTGCAACGACTCCGCGAAGCCATTCGCGACATTCCTGATTTTCCCAAGCCGGGCATCATCTTTCGGGACATCACTCCCGTTCTCTCCGAAGGGGCCCTCTTCCGCCTGGCCATCAATGGCTTTGTGGAGGCCATCGGCGAGGGGATTCCCGACAAGATCGTCGGGATCGACGCGCGTGGCTTTATCTTTGGGGCAGCCCTGGCCGACCGCCTCGGGGCGGGCTTTGTCCCGGTGCGGAAAAAGGGCAAGCTGCCTTGGCTGACGCACGAGGCGTCCTATTCCCTGGAATACGGCGAGGCTCAGGTGGAAATCCACCGCGACGCCATTCATCCCGGGGAGAAGGTCGTCGTCGTCGACGATCTCCTCGCCACGGGGGGGACGGCGGGGGCAGCCCTGCAATTGATCCGCCAGTTGGGCGGAGAAGTCCTCTGTGTGGCCTTCCTCATCGAGCTGAGGTTCCTGGAGGGGAGGGCACGTCTCGATCCCTCGGTGCCAACGAGGGCCCTGCTCGATTACTGAGCCCGCGCATGGATTACGAGAGCCGGATCCTCCTCGACTGGTATTTGCTATTCCACTACGGGAGTCCCGCGGAAATCCTCCACGGGGTGGGTTTTGATCCCTCGGGGCTGCCGCCGCGTTGTCTGGAATTTCCCGTGGCGACGGCGGAGGCCGCTGGCGAACTTCCCGCGGAGGCGCGCGTTCTCGACCTGGGTTGTGCGGTGGGACGCTCCAGTCTCGAGCTGTCCCGGGTCGCCGCCGAAGTCATTGGCGTCGACTACTCGGCCACTTTCGTGGAGGCCGCAGAGTCCCTCCGCCGAGGGGAGGCCTTTCCCTGCCATCGCTATGGGGAAATGCACCGGCCCGAACCCTTGCTGGTGCGGGCCCCAGAGGACGTCCGGGCCGAGCGCGTCCGCTTCGAGCGGGGCGACGCCATGGCCTTGCGTGAAGACCTCGGCGACTTTGATCTCGTGCACGCCGCCAACCTGCTCTGTCGCCTGCCAGAGCCGCGGCGCCTGCTGAATCGCCTCCCTTCCCTGGTGAAGGCAGGCGGGCGTCTCGTCCTGGCCACGCCCGCCACCTGGATGGAGTCCTACACGCCTCGGGAGCAGCAACCTTCAGGGCTGACCCTGGACTACCTGCGGAATCATCTCGACGGCGCTTTCGAGCTCCTCTCGGTGGGTGAAATGCCTTTCCTGATCCGGGAGCACCAGCGCAAGTTTCAGCTCAGCACTTCTCAGGTCAGTGTTTGGGCGAGGGCCTGATGACCTTCGCCCGGGCCGATTCAGGGCACCAGGTCGCCTAGGACGCTGGGGACGTCTTATTCGTCGTCGCCTTTCTTGCCACCGAGGCCAAGGACTTTCATGACCACGGCCACGATCACGACCAGGAGGCTGATGCCCACGCCGATCATCCAGAAGGGGAAGCCGCCCTCTTCTTCCACCGGGGCGGGGCGGCGCTTGGGCGTGTCTTCCGCGTCTTCGTCCTCAGCGTTGGATTTCGAGCTGCTCTTGGCCTTCGAGGAGGATTGCTTGGAGTCCCCTTTCTTGGCGGGTCCTTTCTTTTTCGAGTCCGCTTCCTCGGTCGATCCCTTCTTGGAGGGCGCAGCCAGGGCGGCGAAGCCGTCGGTTTCCTTGGCTTCCGTCTTCTCCTCGTCCGTTTCTTCGCCCGCGCCTTCTTCCCCCTCCTCGTCGGAGCTGTCCTTGGAGCTGGGTTTCAGTTTCGCGGCGAGCGCCTCGGATGCCTTGCGGCGCTTTTCTTCCTCCCGCGCGAGGGCGAGTTTTTCCTCAATTTTGGCATTGAGGACGGCAATGTAGGAGCCCGACTTCGCCGAGCCCTTGCTCTTCGACTGCGAGGAGGACTTGGATTTGGAAGCGCTTCCCGTGGAGGACGCGGAATTCGTCGGCATGGCCATGGCCGCGGTGAGCTTGGTCTTGGCTTCCGCGACCTTGTCCTCGGCGATGAGCCGGTCCACCTGCACCAGCTGCTCGGCTTGGGCGGCGAGTGCGGCCGTGTCCAGTTCTCTCAGACGGGTCAACTCGGCGGCGGCGAACTTCAGGTACTCCTGAATGGCTGGCTTGCTGCGGGGATTGAGCTGAGTCCATTTGATCCCGGCCTTTTTGTCCGCCGCGATGCTGTCGGCGATGGCCTTGTCCTCGCGATCGCGGGCGGCCTTCAGCTGGGCCTGGATGTCGGGGAGCGAGGCGTCAAAGGAGCGCTTGTACTCCGCATTTTGATGGTCGACGTTGGCCTCCAGAGTGGTGAGCTGTCGCCCGAAGTTCGTCACGACTTCCCTGGCCAGTTCGATGGCTTTTGGATAGGCGGGCGAACCGATGTAGTTCTTCTCGATCTGCTCAAACTCCCGCATAGCCGCGATGTAGCTGGCGATGTTGTTGCCCTTGGCAAAGCCCTGCATGCGCACGAAGCGGATGCGGGAATCGATCAGGTCCTTGTAGGCGAGCTTGTCATGGGGGCTGTACCAGTCCTCCTCGACCTTGACGAAGCCTCGTTCGACCTTGTCGAGTTCCTCCGCCAGGGTGTCGCGGATCTCCTTGACCTTTTCGGCGTGCTTGCTGTCGGGATAGTCGCGCAGGAAGGCATTGGGTCCCTCGAGAAGGCGGCGGTACTCATCCACGGGAAGCAGCGAACTGGTCGGCAGTAGACCCTGGATCTTGTTAAAGGCCACATCGTCGGGGGCATCCTTGGCGATGCTTTCGATGTCCCCACGGGAGAGGGTCTTGGTTTCCTTGATGGAGGCCGTGACCGCCACTTCGATGCGGACGATGTCGTCGCTCTCGAAGACAATGCGGCCGCTGATGGTGTCGCCGGACTTCAGCTTGATCTCGTCGGCAGTCAGATAGGGAGTGGCCAGGACGGCGGCGAGAACCAGGGCGACGTAGGGTTTGGGCATCATGATGTCGATGAGAAGAGGGGCAGTCGAGCATACTAGAATCGGCCTGCCTCGACAATAATTTTGGGTCGGAATGTTTCCACGCCTGCGGACCTCACGGGGAGGGGAGGGTGGATGGGGGGATCCGGAGGACGCCTTGGGACAGGAATTCTAGTTCCGGCGTCCTTGAATCCGGGACCTTTGGGAGGGAAGGTCCCGCTCGACTTCTGTCCGCCGCCCGGATACCCTGTGCGCCATGACGCAGGTCACCAGACGCCAGTTCCTCTTTACCGGCATTGCCATCGCGGTCGGGATCGTCGGATTTCTCCTGGGGCGGAGCAGCACCCCTCAGGGCGGACCCGCGGGGCGCGGGGCGCCGCTGCCCTTGATCGGCATCGCCAGCCTAACGAGTCCAGAATACGTCCGGGCGGTGCGCGAAGCGGGGGGGATTCCCGTGGTGCTCCCCAATACCGGAGACAATGTCGATCGCGTTCCCGAATACCTGGCGCTACTCGATGGCTTGCTCATGCCCGGCGGGGCGGACATTCCGCCCTCGGAATACGGGGAAACGCCCCATGAGACCGTCCAGGAGCTGGACGAGGACCGCTACCGCTTCGAAAAGGCCCTGATTGAGGCCTGGATTCGGGAAACAGACAAGCCCTTGCTCGGCATCTGCCTGGGCAGCCAATGGATCAACGTGGCCTCGGGGGGCTCCTTGGTGCAGGACATTCCCTCGGCTCTGGGCGGGAACCACCGCAATGTGGAACATCCGGTGACTTTAGAACCCGATTCCCGCCTCGCCCGTATTTTTGGCCAGACCGAGATGGAGGTGAACTCCTATCATCACCAGGCGGCCAACCGCCTTGGGGAGGGCCTCCGCATCGCGGCCCGCTCGCCCGATGGGGTCATTGAAGCCACCGAGACCACGGATCCGGATCGCTTCCTCATCGGGGTGCAATGGCATCCCGAACAGATGATCGCGGAAAATCCCGAACAGGCGAAGCTGCTGCGCGCCTTCGTCGAGGCCGCGGCCGCCCGCTGAGGGGCATTCCCCTGAAAATTCGGCCCGAGGCAAGGCGTCCATCGCGTCGTCGTCCCTTGGCTTGGTGAGCCCTGCCGTGCCTGGTCCTCACTCGATTGGGAGGCGCCTAGGCGAGCTTCCGCTTGAAATTTTAATAAGTTCCGGCATTATTTAATTTTTCTAAATTATCTGACCAGATGCGACCCTTGCCCCCGCTCCGCCGTTCTGACCCTCTGGAAGGGGCGCCGGTGCCGTCGCCCTCCCGCGAGAATTGGCGGGGGCGCTTGGGAAAATGGCTGCGCCGGGATCACGAGACGCGCTGGGGTGGTCAACTCCTCCGGATCTCCAGCGACATGATTCTGATCTGCGACGAATCGCTCGAGATCCTGCACCACAACCGGGCGTTCCTGAAGCGGATCGGTCACGTGAGCGGCAGTTATCGGGGGCGCTCGCTCACGGAATTTTTCCCGGTCGAGGACGGTCAGGGAGTGTGCGAGGCCTTCGCGCAATGGCGACAGGGCCATGCGGCTGGGATGCGATTCCAGGCATCGCTGCTGACGAAACAAGGGCGCAAGACCTGCGATTTTCGGGCCGTGAGAAGCCGCAGTGGCGAACGGGGATATCGCTATTATCTGGTCGCCCGCGAAGCCGACGAGGCAAAGCGTCAGTTGGCGAAACGGGAGGAAGACGAGAGCGATCCTTTCTTCCGCGGTCTGCCGGTGGCCGCGTGGAGAACCGATGCCCAGCTGCGCATCTCGCACGCCTATGGCAGCCTCTGGCCGGAGCTCGGCTTGGCTTGCGAAGACCTCCTGGGCGAATCCCTGACGGACCGCCATCACTGCTCCCTCCCAAGGCTGCTCCCGACTCTGGACTGCGGCGCTATCCTCGCAGGGGAAACGCTGCAGACGAGTCTGCAGCGGGAAGGATGGCCCTATCAGGTGAGGGTGGAGCCCGTCTTTAACGCCTCGGGAGAGTTCGTGGGGTCCCTAGGCCTCCTGCGTAGACAGTGGCAGGAGTCCCCGGTCGAGCCCGCAGAGCCGATGAGCTGCGCCATTCCTCCCTCGCGGCATCATGTCTCCGGGGCGGCGCTCAGTGGTCGCGTTCCTGCCATGAGGTCGACGGGGGGAAGGCGTTTCCCCCCCATATCCGGGGCCGCCCGTTGAGCAGGTGCTCGTGGCGCCGTGCGGGCCCCCATCGTTCCATGGGGCTCTTGCGTATTGTGCAAGCCTGCCGTATTGCGCCAATCCCTTCTTTACGCCCTCTTTCCCACTTCCCCAGAGCACCGGGAAACCCGACAATTTCCCCCATGCCCACTCTCCCCCATTTCCGATATCTGATCCTCACCTGGCTGGTATTGGCCGGGATACCGCTGCGGGCGGAGGACGCCTTGCTGAAGATTGCGCTCGACCGTCCGGAGGCGATCTACCAGGTGGGGGAGAAGGTCGTTTTCACCATCCACAGTTCCGCCCCCACCGGCACGGAGATCGAGTGGACTACCAGCCTGGATGGCTACCGCAACCTCGCCAGCGGCAAGGGAGGAGCCTCCGCGGCAACGACCGTGATGGCCACCTTGGATCGTCCTGGTTTCCTTCTCCTGGTGGCGACTGCCAAGGGGGCGGATGGCAAGGCTTTCACCGCGCAGGCGGCTGCCGCCTTCGCCCCCGATAAGCTTCAACCCAGCCTGCCGGTGCCGGAGGATTTCGACGCCTTTTGGAAGGAGCAAAGGAAACGCCTCGACGCCGTGCCCCTGGAGCCCAGTCTCACCCCCGTTCCTCTCACAAACGAGGCGGATGCCAGCCTCGAGGCCTTTGATGTCTCGGTCCCCGCCGAGAAGGACGGTGCCGCGGTGACAGGCTACCTGGCCCTGCCGAAAGGGGCGCAACCGAAATCGCTGCCCGCGGTGCTGTGGGTGCACGGGGCCGGGGTCCGCAGCTCCAGCCTGCCCGCCGCCCTGGCAGGCGCGCGCGATGGTTTCCTCTCCATGGACATCAACGCCCACGGCCTGCCCAACGGGAAGCCTGAGGAGTTCTATAAGGGCCTCGCTGCGGGTGAGCTCAAGGATTATCGGACGGAGGGCAACCTCTCGCGCGACACGGTCTACTTCCGGGGTATGTTTGTGCGTCTGCAGCGGGCTCTCGACTACCTCGCGAGTCGCCCCGAGTGGAATGGGAAGACGCTCGCCGTGGTGGGACACAGTCAGGGAGGCTACCAGGCCCTCGCGGCGGGGGGGCTGGATCCCCGGGTGACCCTCATCGGCGCGGGGGTCCCCGCTGGATGCGACCACAGCGGGATGAAGGCCGATCGCATCAGTGGCTGGCCCAAGCTCGTTGCCTTGGAGAAGAATGGTTCGCCTGTGCCCGCCTCGTTGGAGGCGGCCCGTTATGTCGACGGCGTCAACTTCGCCACCCGCTACAAAGGGGCGGCCATTGTCAGCGTGGGCTTTATTGACCGGACCTGTCCCCCCACCAGCGTCTATGCCGCCTACAATGCCCTGACCGGTCCCAAGAGCATGGTCGTCAGGCCGGCCATGGGTCACGCCGCCCCCGAAGACGTCCGCGTCGAATTCCGCAAGGCTCTGTTGGCGCACGCCGGTAAGGAGGTGCCTGCGGCGAAGTGAATCGCGTATTGTTAGGGCGAGCGCCTGACCCGATGGGTTGGCCTGATCCTCCCTCCTCATGAAACTCCAAGGAAAAATCGCCCTTGTGACCGGTGCCGGGCGTGGCATCGGCAAAGGTTGTGCTTTGGCTCTCGCCGAAGCCGGTGCCGATATTGTGCTGAACGACCGACCGGGCAGTCCCGACCTTGCTGGCGCGGCGGAGGAAATCCGCGCTCTGGGCCGTCAGTGTTGGCCAATGGAAGCCGATCTCTTCAGCCGCACGGGCTGCGAGCATCTCGCCAGCGCCGCCCTGAAAGCGGCGGGACGTCTCGACATACTCGTCAGCAATCCGGCCTTTGGTCGACGCGAGGACTTTCTCAAGCTCGATCCCGAGATCTTCGACAAAACGATCCAGGCTTCGCTGAGCAGTGGTTTTCACATGAGCCAGCTGGTGGCGCGCCATTTTGTGGAGCGGGGAGGCGGGGGCAAGATCGTCTACATCTCCTCCGTCCACGCGGTGGCCCCCTTCCCGCGGGCCGTGGCCTACAATGCCGCCAAGGCGGGGCTCGAACACCTCATGCGCACCGTCGCCGCCGAGCTGATCCGCCATCGCATCAATGTGAATGCCATCGCCCCTGGCTGGATCGACACGCCCGGTGAGCGCGAGGTCTTTGGGGCGGCGACCCTCGACGGGGCGGGGAGCGAAATCCCCTGGGGACGGCTCGGTTTGCCCGCCGACATTGGCAAGGCGGCGCTCTACCTTTGTTCCGATGACGCGGAATACGTCACCGGCGAAGTGCTCACCGTCGACGGGGGGATCCGCTTGAAGGGGTATCTGGGCCACCAGGCCGCGGACCAGTGAATGGTCACAGAGGGCCTCGACTCGGCGGAGGAATCTGGCACAGGATGGAGCCCCATCGATAGCCGCTGACATCCCATGACGCTGAACGTTCGACAATTCGCCGCGCCAGCTGAGGGCCCACATCTCCTGGTGACCGGGGGCGTGCACGGCGACGAATTCGAGCCCATCCTCGCGATACGACGCCTCATCCAGCATTTGGTGGAGAGCAATCCCCTCCGGATGGGCCGAGTCACCCTTATCCCTGTGGTCAACGAAGCCGCCTTTTTCCGGGGACATCGCTGTGCCGCGGAGGACGGCCTGGACTTGGCCCGGGTCTGTCCTGGTCGGCCTGACGGATCCCTCACCGAACGCGTGGCCGCGGCCCTTTCCTCCTTCATTTGCGAGGCGGATGCCTACATCGACCTCCACACGGGAGGGACGGAGTTGTCCGTGTATCCCCTCGTCGGCTACAACCTCGTCGACGAACCCGCCGTCCTCGAAGTGCAGCAGATCATGGCCCAGGCCTTCAATCTTCCGGTCATCTGGGGCACGGCGGCAAACCTCGAGGGGCGGTCCCTCTCCGTTGCCCGCGATGCCGGGGTGCCGGCGATCTACGCCGAATACCTCGGGGCGGCGACGCAGTCCTCCGCGGGGGTGGAGGCCTACTTCGAAGGCGTCCTCAACGTGATGGGGGCGCTGGGCATGATCGACCGCCGGATGCCTCGGAGTCGGGTGGAGGAAATCGTCGAGGATCCCCGATCGGGTTCCGGACACATGCAGGTGGCCCATCCGGCTCCTTTGGATGGCTGTTTTGTTCCCGCCGTCGCACTGGGGGATTGGATCGAGGAGGGCGCACCCCTCGGAGAAGTGCTCGACTTCCACGGGGAATCCAGCGAGCCGGTGCTCGCTGAGGAGACGGGGCGCGTTTTGGTTTTGCGGACCTTTCCGCGCGTGCGTCGGGGCGATGCGGTGGGCGTCATCCTGCCGAGCCGCTACCGGGTGAGGACTCATGAGTGATCGAGCGAGCCACATCACCCTGGGGGAGGGGAACACCGCCCTGCTGCGATCGCGTCGCATTGGGCCGGAGCTGGGACTTCCCCACTTATATTTCAAGCTGGAATCCCTCAATCCGACGGGATCCTACAAGGATCGCTTCGCCACGGCCGCGGTGTCCTCTCTCCTCGCCCAAGGGGTGACTCACTGCCTGGCCACTTCCAGCGGGAACACGGGGGCCGCTCTGGCGGCGGCCTGTGCCGTGGCCGGGATCCGTTTGCATCTCGCCATCGTGGAACCGGCTCCCGAGGACAAATTGCGGCAAATGGTGGCCTATGGCGCGGTGCTGCGCCGGATCCGGGGTTTCGGACTCGACCCCGTAGCTTCCGCCCGGACTTTCGCGGACCTACGCCGCCTCGCCAGCCGTCCGGGTTGGTCGCTTCAGGTCAGCGCCTATTCGGTCAGTCCCGAAGGCATGCGCGGAGTGGAGTCCATTGCGCTTGAGCTCGACACTCAGCTGGCCTCGCGCATCGGCCAGGTCTTCGTGCCGGCGGGGGGCGGGGGACTTTGCCTGGCGACGGCTCGGGGCTTCGGGCGCTGCGTGGCGGCGCCGGCCATTCACTGTGTCCAGCCCGAGGGCAACGACACCATGGCCGGTCCCCTGCGTGAGGGGCGCGACCACGGCCGGCGTGTCTCCCCTTGCCGCACCACGGTGAGTGGCCTGCAGGTGCCCAACGTACTCGATGCCAACGAGGTCATTGCCGCCTGTCGGGCCAGTGGAGGCACCGGTCACCTCGTTGCCGACGAACTTGTGTATGAATGTCAGGCCAGGCTCGCCCGCGAGGAGGGCATCTTCGCGGAACCCGCGGGAGCCGTCGCCCTCGCCGGACTCATCCAGGCGCTGAAGGAAGGCGCCTCCTGGGCTCCCGAGGAGGTCATCGTCTGCCTCGTCACCGGCAGTGGCTTCAAAGACGGGGCCTCGTTGCGAACCATGACGGGGGAGGATCCCGCCCCCTTGGTGGACATGGAGGCCTTTGCCGAGGAACTGGGATAGTCGCGCCGGATCGCCAGCCAAGAAAACTGTTCATCCAGGCAGTATTGGGGCGTGAAAAGAATTGCAATTTCCGAGGAGACTCGGGAGAATCAGGTCATGTCCCTGACCTGCGTCTACTCGGGAGCCGTGCTGGGGGTCGATGCCGTTCCCGTGGAGGTCGAGGTCAATGCCTCGGATGCCGGCAAGGTGGACATCAAGCTGGTGGGGCTGCCCGATGCCGCGGTGCGCGAGAGCATCGATCGGGTCATGACCGCCATCAAGAACAGCGGATTTTGCTGGCCTGCCAAGGCGATCACCATCAATCTCGCCCCCGCGGACCTGCGCAAGGAAGGCCCCAGTTTCGACCTGCCCATCGCCGTGGGGATGTGCTCCCTCGACCAGGCCCGCAACGGTCCCCTCACGGATGGAGCCCTGCGAAAGTGTGCCCTGGCGGGAGAGCTGGCCCTCGATGGCCGGGTGCGTCCCATCAAGGGGATCCTGCCCCTTGCCCTGCAGGCCAGGCAGCAGGGCCTGAGGGCCATCTTCGTTCCCAGGGAAAATGCGGCCGAGGCGAGCATCGTCGAGGGCATCTATGTCTACGGGGTCGAGACCCTGCGCGATGCCTACGGCCTGCTCGCTGGCGAGGGGCACATCCAGCCGCATCGCCTCGACCGCGAGGCCTTCTTCCACTCCCAGCAGCGCTACGCCATCGACTTCAACGAGGTCAAGGGACAGGCCCACGCCAAGCGAGCCCTGGAGGTGGCCATGGCTGGCGGGCACAACCTTCTCATGTTGGGCAGTCCCGGCACGGGCAAGTCCATGCTGGCGAAGCGGCTCGTCACCATCCTCCCCGCCATGACCGAGGAAGAGGCCATCGAGACGACCAAGATCCACAGTGTGGCCGGTCTCATCGACGGGAAAAACGGCTTCCTCGCCACCCGCCCCTTTCGTTCCCCCCACCACACCATCTCCGATGTGGGACTGTTAGGCGGCAGCAGCCTGCCGACGCCAGGGGAGGTCAGCCTGGCGCACAACGGCATCCTTTTCCTCGACGAGCTGCCCGAGTTCCGGCGTTCCACTTTGGAAGTACTGCGGCAGCCTCTCGAGGACGGGCAGGTCACCATCTCTCGGGCCGCGGGCAAGTTCACCTTTCCCAGTCGATTCAGCCTCGTCGCAGCGATGAACCCCTGTCCCTGCGGCTACCTGGGCGATCCGTCGCGAGAATGTCGTTGTTCTCCGGGACAGATCGCCAAGTACCGTCAGCGCATCAGCGGCCCCCTCCTCGACCGCATCGATCTCCATGTCGACGTCCCCGCGATCGAATATCGCGAGCTGCGTGCCGAGAAGGGGGGCGAGTCCTCGGAGGTTATTCGCGAGCGAGTCGAGCGCGCCCGGCAGGTCCAGCTGGCGCGCTTCATCTCCCATCCCGGCGTGATGTGTAACGCCGACATGGGCAGCCGATTGGTGGCCGAGTTCTGCGCCCTCGACCGGGCCGCGGAACGCACTCTGGAGCAGGCCATGGCAAGCCTTCATTTCAGCGCCCGGGCCCATGACCGCATCCTCAAGGTGGCCCGCACCCTCGCCGATCTCGAGGGCTCCCTGGAGGTGCGGGAGCTGCATGTCTTGGAGGCCATCCAGTACCGCAGCCTCGACCGAAACCTCTGGAACTGAAGCCGGTGGCGTCTCCGCAGCGTGATCGCGCCCGGCGGGGTCGCTGACTGGACACCTTTCGCATTGCCCTGTTAGTTTCGTGGCATGGACGCTCGCTTTTCCACTGACCGCCGCGGCTTTCTCCGAGTGGCCGCCTCTGCTTCCCTGCTGCCCCTTTCCCGCCTGCGCGCCGCCGGTGGCGTCGGGGAGACGGAACACTTTCACTACCGCTTGGCCCCCCTCGACGGTCCCTACTTCGATTCCCAACGCGATCACAAGGCCTTCGGCTTCAAGGATGGTCACCTTTATTTCTCCGAGGACAACGCGGACCACTGGCAGCGACGGGCCGCTTTTCCCGACACGGACAACGTGCTGTGGAGCACCTTCCTGAAGAATGGAAACATTCTCTTTGCGACGCGGGCGCAGCTCTTCCTGAGCACCGACAACCTCGCCAGCTATCGCGAGATCATCGTGAAGAATCCCGACGGCAGTGACTACCGGCCCCACCTTCCCGTCGATCCCAATCTCCCCGGTTGGTATTTCCACTCCCTCGACGGCATCCACACCTGGGAGATCGACGGAAAGGAGATTCTCGTTTGGGGCAACTACTGCAATGTTGTGGGTGGCCCCGTGCCGGTGAACATCTATTATTCCACCGACGGGGGAGAGACCGTGAAATTGGCCTACTCCTTTGGACGGAATCCCCACTTCCAGCAAAAGGGCGCCGCGCCCGAGGACTACATCGGCGATCCCCACAATCCGGTGATCGCCCGCCACATCCACTGTGTCACCTATCATCCCGCCGAGCGCGCCTTCTACGCCTGTACGGGCGACGTCGATCGCGGGCACGGACCAGAGGTCCACTGGCTGCGCGGCACTTACGACTGGGCCGCGGATCGCTGGGAATGGAAGGTCCTCATCTCGGTGGATTCGAATTCGCGCTACAAGTCCGGCGGGATCAACTTCGTCGACGGCCAGATCTACTGGGCGGCGGATGCCAACGGGGTCGTCAAGCTGCCCATGCAGAAGCACGACCGGGGGATCTTCCGCTGCGCCCCCGAGGACTTCACGAATCCTGACAAGCACACCAAACTCTTCGATGCAGAGTTTGAGATGGCCAACATGATCATCCAGGGGAACACCATCCTTGCCTCCCACTGTGCGCCCGCCTCGACCCTGAAAACGGGCATTGCGGTCTCCCTCGACCTGGGCAAGACCTGGACGGAGCACGACCTGGCCGAATTCGGGCCGCGCTCGCCGGTGCGCTTCCACCCCCAGAATGCAGACGGCTGGTTCCGCGTCGACCTGCGCAAGGGCTGGATCGACCGTGCCGAGGTGCTCCTGATCAAGCCCAAGGCCTGAGGCGGATCTGCACCGGGCCGGGCGCGCTTCGGGCCAGGGCACGGGGCAAGCGCCGGGCTCGGGCGAATCGCTTGGGGCCGACCCGGCCTCAGCGTCCGATTTCGACCCGCTCGCCCTCGAGGGAGCGTCGCATCGCCTCCATGCCGTAGCGGTAGCGGGAGGCGGCGGTGTTCGGCGAGATGTCGAGGGTTTTGCCGATTTGGTCAAAGGTCAGCTCCCCCCAGATTTTCAGGGTGATGACCTCGCGAAATTTTTCCGGCAACTTGGAGAGGGCCACCTGCAGGGCCCGGTTGGTGTCGTCCTCGGGCAACTCGAACCAGGCCACCAGCTCGCCGTATTCCCTCACCGAGGCCTCCTCGCGACGACGACGGCGTTCATTGCTGCGGGCGAGGTCGATGGCACAACGACGGATGTTGGTGTAGGCGAGACTAACGGCCTGCTGGTCGGGGGCTCCGCGGTGGGTTTTCCAGGTGCGGACCAGGGCGGCTTGCAGAACGTCTTCGGCATCTGCCTCGCATCGGGTCTGCTGTCGGGCAAACAGCATCAGCCGAGCGCCATTGCGAGCCAACCACTCGCGCCATTCCTCGGAAAATCGCTGCATTGACGATAATGACGCACAATTTCCCCGGCACGTTCAAAAAATCTCCCGAGGCGCTGCGTCGTGCTCGTTCGGGAGTCCTGACGGCGCTGCTGCGGACAGGATGACGCCATTGGCGAAGCGGGGTTTCTCCATTAGTGGTGTCGGGTATGATGAAACGCCTCCTTACGACATCCTTCCTGGCCGCGGCCCTTCTTGCTCCCAGCCTCCACGCCGACTCGGACACTCCCAAGTTCTTTGCTGCTCCGGAAACGGCCCGGGCCGTCACGGAAAAGGTCGACATCCTCGAATTGGCTCGCAAGGGCGAGGTGGAGTACCACATCAACTACAAGGCGGACCCCGAGGCCAACGATCCGCCGGAGAAGGTCTTCCTGCCCCAGGAAGACGGCAGTCTCCTGATCACCGGCAAGGCTTGGGGCTACATGTCCACCAAGGAGGCCTTCAAGGATTACCATCTCATCATCGAATTCAAGTGGACGGGACCGGCCTGGGGCAAGCGGGCCGATCGCGCCCGCGACAATGGACTGATCCTCCACTGTCACGGCCCTCACGGGGGACTCGGCGGCACCTTCTGTGCCGGCATCGAGGCCCAGATCATTGAAGGCGGCATCGGGGACATCCTCGTGCTCAGCCCGAAGATGCCCGATGGCACGGTCTACCAATCCAGCGTTGAGGCGGAGTTTGAGCTCGATCGGGATGGCGAAAAGCGCTGGAAGAAGGGGGCGCCCCGCCAGCAAGTCCTGAGCGGCCGGATCAACTGGGAGAAGCGCGACGAAGACTGGGCGGACAAGATCGATTTCCGTGGGAAAGACGACACCGACAAGCCGGTTGGCGAATGGAACACCCTTGAGGTGATCGCCAAGGGCGATACCCTGCAGTATTTCGTCAACGGCCAATTGGTCAACGAGGCCTTCAAGGTGGTCCCCAGCGCGGGACCCATCGCGGTTCAGACGGAAGCCGCGGGCATGCTGGTGCGTCGTTACGAACTGCTTCCCCTAAAGGATTGATTTGCCGAATCCACGGGGCGGACGGGTTCCGCCCCCCAGTGAAGCACCGCCGGCCCGGTAGATCTGGGGCGGCGGTTTTTTTTGGTTCGGACCCAAGGCCGATTAGCCTTGGGGAAGGGGGAGCCTCAGAGGGGCGGGCGCAGGCCTCGCCGAAGGGGAGTAGAAAAGTCCCGAAAGCGCTGGTGCGGGTACAGGGAATCGAACCCTGGTCTCAAGCTTGGGAAGCTCGCGTCCTACCATTGAACGACACCCGCTGGGGATCGAGGTGAACCGCGGAATGATGGAGCGGTATCCCGCCGGAATCAAGCGGGTTCTCGCTCTGCCATGGCGGAATTCACAAGGGGACGGGGGCGGCGTTCGGCCCGGAGCATGCCACAACCTGCGGCCACGTCGATGCCGCGCCGTTGCCGGAAGGTGCAGGGCAGGCCCGCCTCGCGAAGCACGGCCTGGAAGCGCTTCGCGGCCTCGGTATGGCTTTCCCTTCCCGCGAAGCCCTGGGTGGGATTGAGGGGGATGAGATTGACATGCGCGTCCATCCCCTCGAGAAGCGCAGCGAGTCGCGCGGCGGTTTCCGGCGAGTCGTTTTTGCCCTCGATCAGCGTCCATTCGAAGAAGATGCGCTTACCCGTGAGTCGGCCATAGTCTCGGCAGGTCTCGATCAGTTCCGACAGGGACCAGCGTTTCGAGGCGGGAACGAGGGCCGATCTTTCCTCCTCGCTGGCGCCGTGCAGGCTCACGGCGAGAAGATAGGGTCGTTTTTCCTCCGCCAGGCGCCGAATACCGGGCACCACACCCACGGTGCTGATGGAGATGTGGGCGGGTCCCACCCCCAGGCCGCGGTTGTCGGAGAGGATGGCGAGGGCGCGCATCACCGCGTCGTAGTTGTGCAGCGGTTCTCCCATGCCCATGAGAACCAGATTGCGCACGCTTTGATCAGGTTTGATGGCGCGGAGCGCTCGATGGGCATGGATCACTTGGGCGACGATCTCGCCGGGACGCAGGTGGCGAACGAAGCCCATCTGTCCGGTGGCACAAAAGACACAGCCCATGGCACAGCCAGCCTGGGTGCTGACGCAGACGGTGTGGCGCCCCTCGTAACCCATCAGGACGGTCTCAATGGTTTGTCCGTCGCGGAGGCGCAGCAGGAATTTGCGGGTGAGGCCATCGCTGCTGGCGATGTCGTCCACCAGCTCGGGCTGATCGAGCGCCCAGGCCTTTCCAGGCCCCACTTTCTGGTCGAGCCAGCGGCGCAGGGGAGGGAGGTAGTCGTCCCTGCCCCAGGCGCTCGCTCCCTCGCGCTGCAGGGCGCGGAAGAGGGCGTTGGCGTGGTGGGGATTGACGCCATCGGCCTCGAGCAGCCGACTCAAGGAGGCAAAGTCGAGGTCGTGGAGGGAGACGGGCTGGAAATTCGAAGACACGGGCATAGGCAAAATCACTCCTCGCGCAAACGCAACCGAATCTGGACGGGATGGTGATCGCTGGCGAGGCGTTCCCCCTCGCGGGGCAGCACGATTTCCGCCTTGCCGACCTCGAACGCTCCCTGGGCCAGGATCCAGTCGATGCGCCGGCCTTCCCAGAGGGTTTGCTGGAATTGATTGAAGGTGTTGGCTTTCTCGTGGACGCGCTCGCTGGCCTCGTCCCAAGCGTCCCGGAAGCGCCCTGCTCCGACGAGCTGCTGCCAAATCGGGTCTTCGCGGGCGGCGGCATTGAAATCGGCGGTGAAAAGGATGGGTAGGGGAGGGGACAGGGCCGCGACGCGCTTCAGAACCATTTCGGCAGCCTTTTGCCTGGCTTCCTGGGAGACGTGGTCGAAGTGCGAGTTCCAGAAATGGAACTTCCGGCCGGTGAGGCGATCCTCAAAGAGGACGTGGGTCACCATGCGCACGTTGGCGGCGTCCCAGGATTTGGATCCGGCCACGTCGGGCGTTTCCGAGAGCCAGAAATGCCCGACTTCGAGCGGGGTGAAGCGTTCGGCACGGTAAAGGATGGCCATGTGCTCGCCAGCGCCGCCGACCTCGCGACCCTTGCCGATCCAGCGATATTCCGGCAGGGCGGCGGCGAGATCCTCCAATTGCCTCAGCAGGCCTTCCTGGGTGCCGATGAGGTCGGGCTGCTGCCGACGCAGCAGGGCGATCATGGTCTCGCGTCGCTTCTCCCAGGCATCTGGATGCGCGGGATCGGCGCTGGCAAAGCGGAGGTTGTAGCTCATCACGGTGATCGCCTCGGGATCCTCGTGGAGCGGGGGTCGGTCCGAGGCGGTCGTGGCGGAGGCGAGTACTCCTGCCCCCAGGAGCAGAGTCAGGATCAGGAAGAGTTTCATGCCCAGCATCCTGATCCAGATCGGGAAACCTGCCAGGCCGCAAACCCGTGCAGCCGGGCGGGCGGGCCGCGTAGCG
>CAZKGI010000070.1:0-16253 GCA_964552315.1 uncultured Akkermansia sp.
GGCTGGAGGCCTGGTCGTAACATCGTCCAATGAGGTGCGCGAGCACCTCGGAATCGGTTTGGGAATGGAAGACATGCCCCTCCGCTTCCAGGCGGCGCTTGAGGAGCTGGTAGTTTTCGATGACCCCGTTGTGCACGAGGGCGAGGCGACCGCTGCCGTCGAGGTGCGGGTGGGCGTTCGCATCGCTCGGCTCCCCGTGGGTCGCCCATCGGGTGTGGCTGATCCCGCAGCCCCCCTCGAGGGGTTCTTGCGCCAGCACCTGCTTCAGGTTGGCGATCCGGCCGCTGCGCCGTCTCGTTTCGATTCGTCCCGTGGGGTCGGCCACCGCCATCCCGGAGGAGTCGTAGCCCCGGTATTCCAATCGGCGCAAGCCCTCCAAGAGGATGGGAGCGGCCGGGGCCTTGCCTACGTAGCCGATGATACCGCACATAAATTCAATAACCCCTGAAATTCCAAGGAGGATACGGGCGGAGGCAGCGCGAAGCAAAAAAAATTCTGTCGAAAACAATCCACTTCCGTCCTGATTCGTTCTACACTGCGCGCGTCCTGACGTAGTGCCAAGCGATGCGTCCCCCACCCGAAATGCCACCTCTTCTCTCCACTCAAAACGTTCTGGCCATCATCATGGGTGGCGGACAGGGATCTCGTCTCTATCCCCTGACCCACAATCGCTCCAAGCCGGCGGTTCCCCTGGCGGCCAAGTGCCGCATCGTGGACATCCCGATCAGCAATTGCATCAACTCGGGGATCCGCAAGATGTACGTGCTGACCCAGTACAACAGCGAGTCCCTGAACCGCCACATCAGCGGGGCCTATCGTTTTGACCATTTCGGCGACAACTTTGTCCACATCCTCGCCGCCCAACAAACCCCCGGGGACGACAAGTGGTACCAGGGCACGGCCGACGCCGTGCGCAAGAACCTCAGCTACTTCCTGGAGAGGCCCTACAAGTACTTTCTGATTCTCAGCGGGGACCAGCTCTACCGCATGGATTTCCGCCTGATGCTGCGGGAACACCTGCGACGCAACGCCGAGGTGACCATTGCCACCACCCCGGTGACTCGCGAGCCCGCCCGCGCCTTCGGCCTGATGCACACGGACGAGGACAGCCGCATCGTCCGCTTTGTGGAAAAGCCGGGCGCCGACGACAAGCTTCTGGACCAGCTCTCCATGCCGCCCTCCCTCCTCAGCGCCGTGGGGCTGGACCCGAAGGAGGAGCGCTTCCAGGCCTCCATGGGCATCTACCTCTTCAACCGTTCCGTCCTGGAAGCCGCCCTGGACAACGACTATCCGGATTTCGGCAAGAACATCATTCCCAACATCATCAAGGAGCGGAACGTCTACAGCTACATCTTCAACGACTACTGGGAGGACATCGGGACCATCGCCTCCTACTACGAGGCCAACCTCGAGTGCACGAAGGTCGTGCCGAAGTTCAACTTCTTCGACCCAGACAACCCCATCTACACCCGGGCCCGACTGCTCCCGGCGAGCAAGATCAACAACGCCGTCATCGAAGAGGCCCTGCTCTCGGACGGCTGCATCATCACCAGCGCAACCATCCGGCGCTCCATCATCGGGGTGCGCTCCGTCATTGAGGCTGGTTGCGAAATCACCGACAGCATCATCATCGGCTCCGACTATTACAGCCGGACGCGCATCGTCGGCGACAACGAGGAGCAGCACCGCATCTTCATCGGTGGCGGCACCAAGATTCACCGGGCCATTATCGACAAGAACGTCACCATCGGACGCAATGTCGACATCCATCCCCGCGGACGGACCCACGCCGACACGGAATGGTGCCACATCCGCGACGGCATCGTCGTCGTGCCCAAGGGCACGATCATTCCCGACGGCACCGTGGTCTGATCGCGATCCGGCCCCGGGTCGGAGGGACTGAGTCTGTCCTCAGACGCTCGCCGCCCCGCCCGGGGCCTCGTCATCCAAAAGTGCTTCGAGAGGACAGGGCCCTGTCCGCGCTGCGCCCTCGGTTCCGGGGCTCAGGCGGGTAAGTCTCTGCTTCTTCTCAGGGAAGGACGCCGTCCCGGGCCACGGTGGTGACTTCCCCCGTGGCGAGGTCCTTGATGACGACCGCATTGGCCCGCACGTCGAGCACCTGATAGTCCTTGGTGCCGCGATCGGGTTGGGTGGTCTGGAAGACGTCACCGGCCTTGACCACGTAGCGGTAGCGCGAGCTCGCCGAAGTCAGGATGGCGTAGGTATCGGCCGTCTGACCGCTGGCATCCTTGACGAGGAGATGGGTGGTGCCGCGTTCGAGGTCCTCGATCTCCACGCGGGACACGTCGACCATGCGGCCCTTGCCCTCCTTCGAGCTGACAAAGAGCGGCGTCACTTCCCTGACCTTGTAGGAGGTTCCCGGAATGACGGCGCCTTCGGCAACCGTGACGCTCCCTTCGGTGCGGTCGAGGCGGCGCACCGAGGCGGTGCGGCCACTGACGCCGTCGACGACCAGCGGAAGCGATTCCTCGTGATATGCCGCCAGGATCATTTCCTTGATCGGAGCCTGTTGCGGGCTGCGCGCATGCAGGGTGGATCCGTTCAGCGCCACGAGGGGTTTGGACTTGGCCTCTTCACGGAGCTTCCGCGTCGTCTCGAGCCGGGCGGGCTTGACCGCCGGAGCGGTGGAAGCCTGGCTCAAGGTCGCCAGGATGGGCGACGCCACCGCTTCCGCAGTGGTGGCCTTGTCAGGCGTTCCCGCCGAGGCGAGGGGCGCCGATGGCTTCGCGGCTGCCGAAGTCGTTTGCCCGGCGGTCGCTTGCGCCGGGGCGGAAGTCTTCACGGAGCTCGCTTCCTGGGGCGTCCCTCCCTGGACCGCCAGCTGCGGCGAGCTTTCCGACGCGCCCACCAGCTGGACAGCTCCGGGTTCCCCAGAGAGGGGCTTGCCCTCCAAGAGGGTTTCCTCGACGCCGTCGCGGTTGAGGGCGTGACGGGCCTCGGCCATCTCCGCGGCAGTCCGCTCTCCCTCGGGCGACTTGCCCCAGGCATGCGGATTCGTGATGAGCTGGGCGATTTCCTGGTGACCGGCGGCCTGTGCCAGATTCGCCGCGGTTTGGTTCTCAAGATCCACGGCAAAGGGATTCGCCTGGTTTTGCAGCAGCACCTGCACCGCTTCCCGCTTGCCGGCCGCCGAAGCGATCATCAGGGGCGTCTTGCTCTCGGGGCTGCGGGCATTGATGTTGGCCCCCTGTCCAAGCAGGGCGTGGATCACCTTGGGATCGCCACTGAAACTGGCCACCAGCAGGCTGTCGTCCAACTCCGCCGAGGAGGCCTCGACCGCGAGCAGGGACACCACTCCGGCGTGGCCATTGTAGGCCGCCAGCGAGAGCGCCCCCCAGCCTTCTCGGTCGCGCAGGGAGGTGTCCGCCCCGCGGGCCACCAGCAGGCGCGCCACTTCTTCGTAGCCCTTGGCCGAGGCCGTGATCAGGGCATCGCGGCCATCCTGGTTCACCGCGCGAGGATCCGCGCCCATCCCGAGGATGCGCTCCACCGCGCGGACCTGTCCGGCCGCCGCCGCCCGGATCAAGGCCGTATTGCCCTTGTCATCGGTGGCATCGACGTCCATTCCCGCCGCCTGAAAGGCCTCCAGAGTGGCCACGTCGCCGGCCGCCGCTGCCGTGTGGAAATCAGCCACCGAAAAGCGGAATCCCTTTTCCTCGACCTGCTTGCGAGCCTGCTGTTGCGGATCACTGCAGCCCACCAGGCCCAGGGCCACGCCCAGAGAGAGAAGGCACATCACACCAGAATTCCGGGTCATCCTCATTGCCAAATCCAGTTATTGAAATTCATCATAATTTTGAGGCCTTTTCTCTCGGCTGACAATCATTTATTTTATAAAAATTAAACATCAAGGCATCCAAATCACTCCCCCGCTCCCTGATCGCCTTGCAGGGGCGCTCTGGGAATGCGACCCCCGCCGGGACTGAGGGAGAGGCGAGGGAGGATTGAATCCTCCCTTGCCAAGCCTCGCAAACACACCGAAACAAAGCGGGAGGGAATGGCACACAGGAGGGTGATTTCTCCCCCCTGCGAGTTCTTTCCCACTCGATACGCTGTCGTGAAAACCGATTTCCTCATCGTCGGCCAGGGGCTCGCGGGCTCCCTGCTGGCCTGGCATCTGCTGGAGGCTGGCCAACGCGTCCTCGTCGTCGATCGGGACGAGGAGGAAACCTCCTCCAAGGTGGCGGCCGGGCTCGTCACGCCCCTCGCCGGTTCCCGCTTTCATCTCCCGCCTGGCCTCGGGGAGCGGCTCGACTACGCCCGGACTTTCTACTGGCGTCTCGAGGAAGCCGGCGGACAGGAGCTCTTTCGCCATCGCCGCATTGCGCGCCTCTTTCGCCATGCGGAGGAGGCCGCCCTCTGGTCCCAGCGCCTGCAAGAGTCGCCCGCCCCCTACGCCCGCTATCACGCTCCTCTCGAAATCGACGATCGCCACTATCTTGCGCCCCACGGCGGCTTCGAGATGAAGGAGAGCGGCTGGCTCGACGTACCGGCATTCCTTGAACTGACCCGCCTGCAGCTGCTGGAGCGAGCCGCCTACGCCATCGGAACCGTCGACGCCGCGGATTTGATTCTTTCCGCCGACGGCGTCCGCTGGAAAAATATCGAGGCGGGCAGCGTCGTTTTTTGCGAGGGTTGGCGCGGGGGGAGCAACCGCTTCTTTGACTGGATTCCCGTCCGGCCGGTCGGCGGGGACATCCTCGATCTCAGGATACCCGAACTGGAGGCGGAGCAGCGCATCGTCAACAAGGGGGGCTGGCTCCTCCCGCTGGGCGGTGGGCGCTTCCGGGCCGGGGCGACGTACCGGCGGGGCGACGCCCTCGCGCCGCCGAATGATGCCGCGCGGGAGGAGGTGCTGGCCAAGCTCGCCCAGATCACCCCAGTCCCGATCGAAGTCACCGGCCATCGGGTGGCGCTCCGCCCCACCATACGACGCAGCCAGCCCTTTATGGGGCGGCACCCCTCCTATCCCCGCCTCGCCTTTTTCAACGGTCTGGGCTCGAAAGGGGTCCTCAACGGTCCCTGGTATGCCGCCCGCCTCGCTGCGCACCTCGTCTCCGGAGCGCCCCTGCCCGAGGAGGCGAACGTGCAGCTTCACTTTCCCTGAAGGCCGATGTCCCTCCCCCGCGTCACGGAAATGGCCCACGAATTGCTGGCCCGGCACTTGCGGCCTGGACAGTGGGCGGTCGATGCCACCGTGGGGAACGGTCACGACACTCTTTTCCTCGCCGCCTGCGTGGGTCCCACGGGTCGCGTCGATGGCTTTGACATTCAGGAGGCGGCCATCGCCGCGACTCGCGCCAGGACGGCCCCCCTTCCCCAGGTGCGTCTGCACTGTCGCAGTCACGAGGAGATGGGGGCCTGCATCGAGGGCCCGGTGGACGCCGTGGTTTTCAACCTGGGCTACCTGCCGTCCGGGGACAAGCAAGTCGTCACCCAGGGCCCCAGCACACTGGCGGCCTTGGACGCCGCGCTCCAGCTGCTTTCCCCCACAGGACTGGTCAGCGTCGTGGTCTATCCGGGACATCCCGGGGGTCGCGAGGAGGCGGCGGCCGTGAGCGAGTGGTTCCAATCCCACGCGGCTCGCCTGCGCGTCGCCCGTTACGGACCCGTCTTTTCCGAACAGGTCGCCCCCCAGCTCTATGTCGCGGTGCCGCGGCGCTCTTGAGCCGGGCGCTGGGTGGAGGCCCCACGGCGGAATTGACTCGAGCGTTTGCCCGGGAGCCCACCCGCCTCCGCGCCTAACATCCCACCAGGATCAGCGCCCCTGGAGGCGGGGAAAGAGCCTTCGGGGCGGGGGATTCTGCCCCTCGGGCGAGGCGGCTCCATTACCGCCCCAGGGAAAGCGGCGCTCCCGCGGCTTGGTGCCCTCCGGCATCGGCATCTGCCCCAGCGGAGCAAGGCCGCGCTCGATGGGGGCAAAGATCTCCTGCCCGAGTTGGCCGAGCTTTTTCAATCCCTCCACAGGTATGTTGGTTAGTTCCGATATCAGCGTGGCCGGCACCTTGCCCAGGTTGGAAATGTGCTTGGGCTTCCAGACCGGTTCCCGTACCGTGCCGCTGCACGAGTAAGTCAGTAGTTCGCTCACCGGGGTGAGCACGGCGCTGGAGAGATCCCCGCGGGTGTTGACCACGGCTTCCAGGTCGACCGAGTGATCCACCAGGGAGACGCTCCCGGCGGCTTTCACCCGGAAGGATTTGGTCAGGGCCTCGATATCCCGGGAAACGAGGACGCCCTTCTCCACCCGGAAGGTGGCGGAGGCCTCCTTGGCGATGTTCCCCCCGTTTCCATTTCCCTGCCCCCCTTCCCCGGTAGTGGAGCTGAGCAGTTTTGTCAGGGGTCCGAGGACGGGAATGGCGAACAAGTAGCCCTCGGAGATGCGCGCCCGCCCCTCGCCGGCAAAGCTCGAGATCCGCCCCACCTCTCCCTCGAGATGAAGATCCATGTCGACCGCTCCGGTGATCTCCCCCTTTTCCCCGTAGTGTCGCGTCACCCGCTCCAGCGGCACGCCGCGGATCGAGGTGTAGAGTTCGAAGGGCGACTGGGGCGAGCGTACGTTCTTGACGTCGTAGTCCAACTGGATGCTGCCCCCGAAAATCTTGCCCTCGAGGTTGGTGAGGTGCACCCGGCTGCCTTGCACGAGGACCTCCCCCACGGGATCGCTCAGGGTCAGGGTCTTGCCGAGGAAGTCGTACTGGGCCTCTCCCCCACCGGAAAAGGAGATGCTCAGCTCGTTGCGACGGGGCTCATCGCCCACCTCCTCGTTGCGCCGTCCATCGAGCTTGCCGGCCAGCCGGATGGTGGGCGGGCGGCTGTGGCGGTATTTCTCCAGGGCCTTGGCCAGCTTGGGATTGAAGGCCCGGGCGCCCTCGACGGGATCGACCGTGGAGACCACGCCCTTGACCTCCCAGCGGCGCTCGCTGCGTTGGTTCTCCGCCAGTTCGGCGACAATACGCCCCTCTTCCCGGACCATGGTGACGTTGCGGAACCACTGCGTGTCGCCCTCGGACTCATAGTCGGCCTCCAGCTCGAGGAACTCGACGCCGTTCAGGCGAAAATGTCTCAGGTCAAAGGCTCCGCGATTCTTCCAGGTCGAGAAGTCCCAGCCTTCTCCCCGTCCCACCGCCGCGATGTAGATGAGGGAACTCTCGTTGAAATTCCAGGCGTCGATGAATCTCCGTCCCTGCTCGTTGAGGAAGGGACGAAAGACCAGCGGGTCGAGCTTGATCTCCGCCTGATACTGCATCGTTTCCTCCCCCCGACCCGGCTCGTATTTCAGGTTCAGGAAGGCCACGCCGGTCTTGTGGTCGAGGCGAAGGTTGCGCAGGTAAAAGCGATCCGCCTCCGCACTGAAGCCGAAGGTCACACCCGAAAACACCTGACCGCGGGTGACGAAACGCTCCGCGCGCAGGTCACCAATGACACTTCCGGGAAAGCCCCGAAAGGGCTTGCGCATCTGGTCCAGGTTGAGATGCCCGGACGCCTCCACCGTCGGCGGCGTGAAGAACACGATCTCTCCCAGTTTCTTGTCGCTCCAGAAGGCTGCCGCCAAGCCAGCGAGATCCACGGTGGAGGACGCCGCAAAGTCGAGACGGTTGCCCACCTGCTTCCACTGCCCGGAGAACTCCAGAGCCCCCACGCGGTCCCGAATTTTCAGTTCCTCTATCTCGGCCCGCTTCTCGCGACCATCGAATCTCACCGTGGCGGCAAGCGACTCGACCTGGTAGGCCTGGCCTCTCTTGCTGAAGGCGGGGGCCTCGATGTGGGCCTTGGCTGTGAGGCTGCTCAGGTCACGAAGATCCCCGCGAAACTCCACATCCACCTTGGGTCGTCCCTCGACAAACTCGTAGCGCTCGAACTCGCGCAGGAGTCGGATCAGCTGGCGTCGGCGCTGCTGCAAGACTTCATCGGTGATTTGGGGGGCCTTGTCCGTGGCTCCCTCGCTCAAGGGGGGGCGCACCAGGGAGCCCTTGATCGACAGGTCCACTCCCGCCACCGAGGCCTCGGCTTTCACGATCTCGATGACGCTTTCCGTGATCACCACCCGACCGGAGAGATTGGTGACCCGCAAATTCCGGGGTCTCGTGGGGTCGAGCGGCAGGGACAGGCTGGCCTTCTGCACGTCCAGCATGTTCACCGAGATCTGCTTGTCGAAAATCCGGCTCAAGTCGACGCCGAGGTAGACGTCGTCGAGGAAGGCGATTTCCCGGGTCCGCTCAGCATCCACGAAGAACCTCACGTCCTCGGCCACGAGGCCGCGAAAGGCCCCCAGCGTCAGCTTGCCGATGTCCACGTGATACCCCCGGTTGGCAAAGCCCTGCTCGATGGCATTGAGCCAACTCGCCGAGAAGCCCTCGCGCCGCGCATGCACCGCCGCCCAGATGGCCGCACAGGCAAAGACGAAACAGGCAAAGACGAAAAGTTGGCGAATCAGACGCATGAAACGGGTCCGGGAGGGATAATAGAAAGGCTTTCACCAAAAAGCGAACCCCGGAGGACACTTTCGCGCCGTTCCGGGCTCCCCGTATTAACGATTGGAGAGCCGGGAACCTTGGTCTAATCTTCCCGCCTCACCGATCCATGCGCATTATCGCCGGCCGCGCGGGCAGCATCCCGCTCCTCGTTCCCCGTTCCCTCACCCGTCCCACCTCCGACCGGGTGCGCGAGTCGCTCTTTGCCGCCCTCGGGGACCTCGTTGCCGACGCCCGCGTCCTCGATCTCTTCGCCGGTTCCGGCGCTCTCGGTCTCGAAGCCCTTAGCCGGGGCGCCGCCCAGGCGGACTTTGTCGAGGCGGATGCCGCCGCCTGCGACGCCATCGCCAAAAACCTCGCCAAAACGCGACTGAGCGGGGGGCGCGTCCACCAGCGCAAGGTCCTCGCCTATCTTTCCACCCTTTCCCCGCGGCACTACCAACTGATCTTTGCCGACCCGCCCTACGCCCGTGGCCCCAAGGAGAGCGACCTCCTCCGAGACCTCCTGCAGGCCCCTGCCCTGCCCGCCGCCCTGACCGGGGGGGGCCTGTTTGTCTTGGAAAGCCTCGCCTCCGTCCCCCTTCCCGAGAGCCCGCTCTGGGAATGCCGGGAAGAGCGCCGCTACGGCGACACCCGACTCAGTTTTCTCGTTCCCGCCGAGGCTGGCCCCTCCGAGCTCGCCCCTGGCTGAATCCCCGCCCATGTCCCGCGTCTTCGTTTATCTGCTCTACAACCTGCTCCTCCCCGTCGTGCTCCTGCTCGGGCTGCCCTCCTTTTTGATCAAGGGCCTGCGCCGCGGGGGCCTGGCCCGCAACTTCCTCCAGCGGCTCGGCTTCCTCCCCGAGCCCCTCTTGGAACGCCTTCGCGGTCGCCGCCCGATCTGGATTCACGCCGTCAGCGTGGGTGAAGTCTTCATCGCCCTCAAGCTGGTGGAAGCCCTGCGGAGCGCCGCTCCGGAGAGGGCCCTGGTGCTCAGCACCACCACCACCACGGGTTACCGGGTCGCCTCGGCGCAGGCCGATGACCAACTCGTGGTGATCCACAACCCCGTCGACCTCCCCTGGATCGCGGCTCGAGTGCTCCGCCTTCTCGATCCCTCGGCGCTCGTGCTCGTCGAATCCGAAATTTGGCCGAACCTGGTGGGGCTGGCAAAGCGGCGCGGTCTGCCCGTGCTCCTCGCCAATGCCCGCCTCTCGCCGCGTTCGGAACGCCGCTATCGGAAAGGGCGCGCCCTCGTGGCGCCGATCTTTTCCCTGCTCGATGGGCTGACCGTTCCCTTCGAGGCCGACCCTGCGAGATGGGGGGCCCTCGGTGTCGCCCCCGAGAGGATCGCCATCACCGGCAGCGTCAAGTTCGACCACGCCATTCCCGGGGCCTCAGGCGAAGGCTTGCGCGAGGAACTGGCGGCCTGGCTGGCGCGCACCGGTCTGGGTCAGGGGCGGCGCCTTCTCCTCGGCGGCAGCACCCACGAGGGCGAGGAGCGCCTGCTCGCCACGACGGTCCGCCGCTTGCAGGAGGAGTTTCCCGAACTCGCCTTGGTCCTCGTTCCGCGTCACGCCGAGCGAGGACCAGCCCTCGCCGCCCAACTGCGCCGCGAAGGCTTCGATCCCGTGCTCCGCATGGGAGACGAAACCGGGCCGCCACCCGCGCCCTACCCGACATCCGGCGTCCCCAGCGCCCGCGTCTGGATTGCGAACACCACCGGAGAGCTGCGGGCCTGGTATTCCCTCGCCGAAGTCGTCGTCGTCGGGAAGAGTTTCCACGGCATCGGAGGGCAAAATCCCGTCGAACCCATCCTCGCGGGCCGCCCCGTCCTCGTGGGCCCGCACATGGAGAATTTCGCCGAGATCGTCAGCGAGTTGCGGGGCCTCGGCGGACTGCAGCAACTCGCCACCCCCGAGGCGCTCCCCGATGCCCTGGCCGCCCTCTTGCGCGATCCCGAGCGGGGACGTGCCATGGCCCGCACCGGCGCCGCGGCCATGGCCCGGCACGCCGGAGCCGCCGCCCGCAATGCCGCATGGATCCTCCGGCATCTCGACCCGGAGGGGTTCCCCCAGGCCTGATGAACGGGAACTGCCCCTAACAAAGGCCAAACAACGCTCCGGCGCGGCGAGCCCTCCCCGGCAGGGCGTTCCCCGGCCCGCGCACCCGCCTCGCTTTTCGCTTGATCTTGACAGCCACTTTGGGACACTGGGCGTCCCATGAGCCAGGAATTTTTCCCCGGAATCCCCGTCATCCCCTTCGAAGGGCCGAAGTCCAGAAATCCGCTCGCCTTCAAGCATTACCAGGCCGACGAAGTCGTGGGGAACAAGACCATGCGGGAGCACCTCCGCTTCGCCTGCGCCTACTGGCACACCATGCGCAACGGGCTCTCCGATCCCTTCGGCGGTCCCACGGCGGAACGCCCCTGGGACGACGGCAGCGATTCCATCGACAACGCCAAGCGCCGCGTCTGGGCCATGTTCGAGTTCATGCAGAAATGCGGGATCGACTACTACTGCTTTCACGACCGCGACGTCGCCCCCGAGCTCGGCGATCTGCAGGCCTGCAATGATGCGCTCGACGCCGTCGCCGAGGAACTGGAAAAGGCCCAGCGCGAAACCGGCATCAAGCTGCTCTGGGGCACGGCCTGCCTCTTCGCCCACAAGCGCTACAACCAGGGCGCCGCCACTTCTCCCTTTGCTGAAGTCTTCGCCTACGCCGCGGCCCAGGTGAAGAAGGCCCTCGAAGTCACCCATCGCCTCGGCGGCGAGGGCTACGTCTTCTGGGGCGGGCGCGAGGGCTACGCCACCCTCTACAACACGGACATCAAGCGCGAGCTGAGCCACCTGGCCGCCCTGCTCAAGATGGCCGTGGCTTACAAGAAGAAGATCGGCTTCCGCGGCGAGTTTTACATCGAACCGAAGCCCCGCGAGCCCTCCACCCACCAGTACGACTCCGACGCCGCCGCCTGTCTCAATTTCCTCCGCGAGCACGGACTGCTTGGCGAGCTCAAGCTGAACATCGAAACCAATCACGCCACCCTCGCGGGCCACAGCATGATGCACGAACTCGAGGTCGCCATCGCGGCGAATGCCCTGGGCTCCATCGATGCCAACACGGGCGATGAACTGATCGGCTGGGACACGGACCAGTTCCCCACCAACATCTACCTCACCACCCAGATCATGCTCTGCGTCCTGCGCATGGGCGGCTTCACCACGGGAGGACTCAACTTCGACGCCAAGTGTCGGCGCGAAAGCTTCGAACCCGTGGACCTCTTCCACGCCCACATCGGCGGGATGGACGCCTTCGCCCGTGGGCTCAAGATCGCCCACGCCATCCTGGAGGACGGTCGTCTCGAGGCCTTCAAGCGGCAGCGCTACGCCTCTTTCGACAGCGGCATCGGGGCGAAAATCGAGGCTGGCGAGGTGGGTTTGGAAGAGCTGGAAGCCCACGCCCTCCAAAACGGCGAGCCGAAACTGCAAAGTGGACGTCAGGAAATGCTGGAAAACCTGATCAACGAGTTCCTCTGAGAAGGCCCCTCGGGATCCGATTATCCCGCCTCACTCCCCTTGGGGATATCGACTGACCGGCATGCTCCGATTTCGACTCTTTGGATTCCCCGTGCGCATCGAGGGGATGTTCTGGCTGCTCTGCGTCCTCCTGGGCATGCCCTTTCTGCAGGAGGACGGTCCCGTGGGCTTGGGAAAATTCCTCGTGATGACCGCGGTCGTGCTGGGCTCCATCCTCTGGCACGAACTGGGCCACGCCTGGGCGCGGAAGCGCAGCGGCGCCCCCTGGTCGGAGATCCTCCTGCACGGCTTCGGAGGGCTCTGTGGGGGACCGGGACACTTCACTCGGGGACAGGCCATCTTCATTGCCGCCGCAGGCCCCCTGGCCAGTCTCCTTCTCGGCCTGCTGACTTGGAGCTTTCTCTTCGTCCCCGGCCTGAAGAACGAGTGGATGCTCTTCTTCATTGCCCAGATGCTCTGGGTTAACATCGGATGGGCGCTCCTGAACCTACTGCCCATCCTGCCCCTCGACGGAGGGCACATCTTCGCCGGGCTGGTCGGTCCCCGGCGGTCCGCCCTCGTCTACCAGGTGAGTTTTGTCCTGGCCGCGACGGTGGCGCTGGCGGGTCTGCTCTTCCTGAGGAGCCTCTTCATGGCGGTGATCTTCGGGATGCTGGCCTACTCCAACT
Organism: uncultured Akkermansia sp.; assembly: GCA_964552315.1. GTDB lineage: Bacteria > Verrucomicrobiota > Verrucomicrobiia > Verrucomicrobiales > DEV007 > Arctic95D-9. The sequence continues at coordinate 12,676 of CAZKGI010000070.1, forward strand.
GGCAGGCGCTCAGGGGGCAAAGACCCACCTTTTGGTAAAGTGTCAGGCCCCTCCGAAGGGGCACCCAAAGCGGTCGCTCCAACCCCGGGGGCGAATCCACCGCCCCCGGTCGCGCGCCCTCGCGGCAATCAGGACACCGGGCAGGCCTGGAGCGTCTTGAAGAAGTCGTTGCCCTTGTCATCGACGAGGATGAAAGCCGGGAACTTCTCCACCTCGATCTTCCAAACTGCCTCCATGCCCAGCTCGGGGAAGTCGAGCACCTCCACCTTGCGGATGTGATTCTGGGCGAGAATGGCGGCTGGACCGCCAATGGAACCCAGGTAGAAGCCCCCGTGCCGCTTGCAGGCGTCGGTGACCGCCTGGCTGCGGTTGCCCTTGGCAATCATCACCATGGAGGCGCCGTGGGACTGGAACAGGTCGACGTAGGCATCCATGCGCCCGGCCGTGGTCGGGCCAAAGGAGCCACTCGCCATGCCTTCCGGCGTTTTCGCCGGCCCGGCGTAGTAGACGGGATACTCCTTGATGTAGGAAGGCAGCTCCTTGCCCTGCTCGATCATCTCGCGCAGCTTGGCATGGGCAATGTCCCGAGCCACCACGATGGTGCCGCTCAGCTCCAGGGCCGTGGTCACCGGATACTTCGAGAGCGTCTTGAGCGTCTCCGCCATGCCGAGATTCAGATCAATCGGAACCCCGTGGAACTGGTGGTCGCGCCAGCGCTCCGGAATGTATCGCCCGGGATTGGGCTCGAGCTGCTCGAGGAAAATGCCCTCCCTGGTGATCTTGGCCTTGGCCTGGCGATCCGCGGAACAGCTCACGCCCAGGCCGACGGGACAACTGGCGCCGTGGCGGGGCAGGCGGACGACCCGCACGTCGAGGGCGAAATACCGTCCGCCGAACTGGGCCCCGATGCCGATCTCGCGCGCCTTCTCGAGCAGCCGTTGCTCCATCTCGAGATCCCGGAAGGCGTGCCCCCCCTCGCTGCCCTGGGTCGGCAGCGCATCGTAGTAGCGCGTCGAGGCTAGCTTGACCGTCTTCAGAGTCATCTCGGCACTGGTTCCCCCCACGACAAAGGCCAAGTGATAGGGCGGACAGGCCGAGGTTCCGATGCTCCGCATCTTCTCGACAGCCCAGGGCAAGAAGCGCTCCGGGGAAAGCAGGGCCTTGGTTTCCTGATAGAGGAAGGTCTTGTTGGCCGACCCGCCTCCCTTGGTGATGAAAAGAAACTCGTAAGCGGAGCCCTCTGTGGCGTAGAGCTCGATCTGGGCCGGCAAGTTGGTGCGGGTGTTCTTTTCCTCGAACAGGCTCAGGGGGGCGAGTTGGGAGTAGCGGAGATTCTCCTCCTGGTAGGTTTTCCAGATTCCGGCGGCGAGCGCCTTCTCATCGTCCCCGCCGGTCCAGACCTGCTGGCCCTTTTTCCCTATGACAATGGCCGTACCCGTGTCCTGACACATGGGCAAAATGCCCCGAGCCGCGATCTCTGCATTGCGCAGCAGGGTCAGGGCGACGAGCCGGTCGTTGTCCGTGGCTTCGGGATCGTCGAGAATGGCAGCGACCTGCTGCAGGTGCGAGGGGCGCAGCATGAAGGAAATATCCCGGATGGCCTCGTTGGCGAGGCGTGTCAGGGCTTCGGGCTCGACCTTGAGGATCTCGCGCCCCTCGAATTCCGTGACCGAAACGCCCTCGGTGGAGACGAGGCGGTAGGTCGTGGTGTCGGGACCGAGGGGAAAGGGCTTGGAGTAATAGGAATCGCTCATGCAAGGATCAGGGAGAGGCAAGGCGGGAGCATTCCATGGCCCGCGCGGGTTTGCAAACGCCGCCGCGCGGGATCCCCCGGGCACGCCCCGCCGGGTCAGGTCGTCACGCTACCCAAGACGCCAGCGGGCCCCCTCCCCTTACTCGGAACGCAGGCCTCGGGTGTTCACGCTGATGACCCGGTATTCGTGCGTCTTCCCCGCCTCGGCGCCCTCGTCGACGAAACGCATCTCCGCCAGGGGCACCACCGGCGTGTCGCTGTATTGCAGCCCTTGGAAGAGGGGGCGTCCGAAGGGATTTTTTGGCTCCTCGGGAACGGAGGCGATCTGGACCCCATCCCGCAGGATGAGGAAACGCTCGATCCCACTCTCGAGATCCGCCTCCGCCGTCCAGCGGAGCTCCCGACCTGAAACTCTGACCGGGGACGGAGCGGGCGGAGGCGTGGAGTCCGCCACCTCGCTGTCCTTGACGTACTGCATCCAGAGCTTGGCGATCGCGGCATTGGGCAACCACAGGGCCATCTTGGGATCACCGGAATAATCGGCCTGCGCCTGGGCTTGCCCGGTGCTCAGGGACGCCAGCCAGGCCTCTTCGGCAGGCATGGGACGGAGCGGCTCGCCGGGGCGCTCCGGGAGCCGAGCCTTCAGGCAGGCGTCGAGCCAAGGGATGGCGAGATATCGCTGGTTCCCGCATTCGTGCGCCGTCAGGGGATCGATGGCCACCCCCACGAGCCCGCCCCGCTCCCGCACGGTTTGAAAGAAGCTCTCGTTGGCCGGCCACACGCCGGCAAACCGACCTTCCTTGTCCGTGTACCCCTCCTTCGTGCCGAGGTTGCACATCAAAGGAACGCCGAGCACAGCCTCATCGAGGCGGTGGGCCTGGAGGGTCGGACGATCGGGATTGGGCTTCAGCAGGGGCACGCCCGAGCGCAGCCAGGCGGCGACGACGCGGTCGGGATGCAACAAGGTCATGCCCCCGCACCAGTGACCGCCTCCGCTGTGCCCCCAGAGGGCCCAGGGAACCTCCGCCAATTCAGGATGAGAACTGAGCGCGCCCAGATCCGTCAGCGCCTGGCGAAAGGCCGCGTCCGAGCCGTTGCGGGGATCACACCACATTTGGCAGTCGGCCTTCTCCGGCTGTTCATAGGAGGGGGAAAGCAGGGCGCAGCCGTGGGCCTTGGCCAGCGCCTGCCAGTGAAGATCAAAGGCCCCAGTCTGGCCGGACTTGCAGGACCCCTCGCCACAGCCGTGCTGGTGCACCACCAGACCACGAAGCCGTTCCACCCCCTCGGGAATCCAGAGGGTGTACTGCACGGGGTAGATCAGCTCGCCCGGCCGTTCGGAGGCCTCGTAGCGAACCCGGAAATAGGGCGGCTCCGCCGGCGGGGCCTGGTCGTAGGGCGCCTTCTGAGCCGCAAGGGGCCTGGCCGAAAAGCCGATGGCGAGGGTCGTGATCAGCAAGAGGGTAAAGCGCATGGGTCGTGGGGTCCTGGGCGTCGTCGCAGGAGATTCCCTCTCCCGACGACAGGGGCAGCATGAGCAGCCCAGCCAGCAGCGTCAAGCTCTACCTTCAGGCGAGCACACTGGGCATGCTTCCTTCCCTGGAAGCGCCTTGGCCGGTCTCGCAAGAAATCCGAAAAATGCAAAATTCCGAAATCTTAAAAAACTTCCCGAAACATTCAACATTTCCAGAAACTCAGGCTCTCAAGGCAAAAATCAGATGCGAGGCCCACTCCCGAAAAACGCCGAAACGCCTTGACCTTCAGAGAGAAAACCTGCTTGATGTTCCCCAGTCCCCTCCTCCGATCGTCCGAAAATATCGGTAGT
>CAZKGI010000071.1:0-16013 GCA_964552315.1 uncultured Akkermansia sp.
AGCATCGCCAGCACGAGCGATTGCAGGCGGTCTGAATGTCGCAGACGAACGACGAGACGACCACTCTCGAGGAGAGCAGGGGGTTTCATTCCGAGGAGGGGGGGTGAGACGGGGAATGGGTACTTTTACGAAAAAAGTACCAATCCTTGACTATGAGAAAAGATCCCAGGCTGTCCATCGAAAATGCATGGCCGAATGACGGGAGCGGTCAGGATGGATTATTTTATACGCAATCCATTGATGATGTATTGGATATGGACTATTTGACGGTCGGCGGGATGGGATGTGTGGGTGGCTTCGACTCCTCAGGAGGATCCCCAGCCCCCTCCACCAGGGGTTTCCAGGAGAAGCCGGTCCCCAGGCTGGGCATGGAATGCAGTGCTGCCGGGGAGCTCGCGACCGTTCAGGCATTGCCGGCCCGATGCACCGGGTTCGCCTCCGGCCAGGCCGTAGGGAGGATGGACGCGGTGTTGGGTCAGCAGGGAGACCTGCAGGGCTTGGAGAAATTCCACCTCCCGGATGAGGCCGTCACCACCGCGCCACCGACCCGCGCCACCAGAACCCCGTCGCAGGGCAAAGCGATGCAGGCGCACGGGGTAGCGCTGCTCGAGAATTTCCGGATCCGTGATGGCCGTGTTGGTCATGTGGGTGTGAAGGCCGGAAGCGCCCTCGTAGCCCGGTCCCGCGCCAGCGCCGCCCCCGATGGTCTCGTAGTAACCGAAGCGTCCGTCGCCGAAGAGGAAATTGTTCATGGTTCCTTGGGAGCAGGCCTGAAGCCCCAGAGCTTTGAGCAGGGTATCGACGACCCGCTGGCTCGTTTCGACATTACCGCCCACCACGGCGGGACACTTTGCGGGATCCTCGTCGAAGGGAGGATTGAGAAAGCCTGGGGGGAGATCCAAGTGAACGGCCCGCATCACGCCCTCGTTCAGTGGGACGGGGCTTTGGGTCCAGAGTTGCAGTACGTAAAAGACCGCGCTTTGGAGAATGGCTGACGTTGCATTGAGGTTCCCCGGATGGACCGCACCGCTCCCCGCAAAGGATATCTCGAGCCGTCCCTGTCGGCAGCGAAGCGAGACGCGGATGGGAGTGCCGTCGTCGAGCGTCTCCTCCGCCTGGAACTCGCGCTGGTCCAATGAGGCGAGGTGCGCCTGCATCAGGCTCAGGCTGCGCTCCTTGAGACCTGCGAATTGTTCGAGGAGGGCGGCTTCGCCGTGGGAGTGGAGGAGTTCTTCCAGGAGCAGAGCTCCGCGTCGATTGGCGGCCAGCTGGGCGTTGAGGTCAGCGAGGTTGTCCGCGAGGTGACGCGTTGGATAGGGGGCCTGCTGCAGGCGCTCGGCGATGGCCTCGAAGCAGGACTGCCCCGCCCGGACCAGGTGCATCGGTGGAAAGACGACCCCTTCCTCGGCAAGGCAGCTGGCGCCAGGGGGCATGGAGCCCGGGGTGACTCCGCCGATCTCGGCGTGATGCGCGCGATTGGCGATGTAGGCAATCGGCTCCGTTCCCTTCTCGTCGAAGACGGGGGTGATCAGTGTGACATCGGGCAAGTGGGAGCCTCCCGCCGCGGGATGATTGGTGATCAGGGTGTCGCCCGGAGCCATGGCGAGGCGTTCGCGAACGCGGCGCACACAGAGCCCCAGGGCGCCCAGGTGCACGGGAATGTGCGGGGCGCTGGTGATCAATTCGCCCTCGCCATCGAGAAGGGCGCAGGAGAAGTCGGCGCGTTCCTTGACGTTGGTCGAAATGGCAGAGCGCTGGAGCATGGTGCCCATTTCCCGCACGAGGTGCTCGAAGCGATGGCGAAAGAGCTCGCGCACAACGGCCGCAGGACGGGAAGGCGCCGCCCCCGGGGAGGCCTTGGCCTGGTGGAGCACGAGCGCCCCACCGCGATCCACCCGGGCGGTCCAACCCGGGGCGAGGTAGAGGGTGCTGTAGGGATCCTGGATGACTCGGGGGCCCTCCACGAGGTCCCCGGGCCGCAGACGGTCGCGGTGGATAAAGGGCGCTTTGTCAGGACAATCCGAGGGGCCGACGGCGAGGGGCGCGGAGGCGTCTGGCGGGAGAGAGGAGGCTTGGCGGCCGGTGCCGGCGATGGCCCGATAGCTGACCACCTCGAGGCGCCGATTCGAGGGGGGCTCATACCCGAAGGTGGCGCGGTAGCACTCGGCATAGCGCGCGGCGAGTTCCTTGCCGACGGTGCCCTCGACGGTCAGGGTAGCGTCCTGACCCGCGAGCCGGAGCTCCACGAGGCGGCGGAGGATGGACCCGCGTTCGCCCGTCTCCTCCAGCCGCTGGAGGGCCTGAGCCTCGACTTCGCGAAAGAGGTCTGTTAGCGCCGGGTCGTCGATGCTCCGGTCGATCTGGCGCTCGGCCACGCGTTCGATGCCGGCGCATTCCAGCCCGTAGGCGCTCAGCAGCCCGGCTTCTCCCGGGACGAGAATGCACTGGATGCCAAGACGCTCGGCAATGGCGCAAGCGTGGAGCGGCCCGGCGCCTCCAAAGGCGAGCAGGGCGTAATCGCCCGGGTCGGCCCCGTCCCGAACGGAGATGTTGCGGATGGCGTCGGCCATCTGCTCCACGGCGATGTCGAGCAGGCCGGTGAGAAAGGCCGGATCGGGCTCCGTCCCCCTTAGGCCCGCGGCCGCCTGCACCTCGAGGGCGGCCGCGCGGGCGGCGGAGAGGTTCGACTCGCTCAGGGGGATGCCGAAATGATCGGGATCGATGCGGCCGAGGAGGAGATTCACGTCGGTGAGCGTGAGCGGCCCGCCCTGTCCGTAGCAGGCGGGACCGGGCGAGGCGCCCGCCGAATCGGGTCCGACCTGCAAGCCGCCGTTTACCCAGCGACAGATGGAGCCGCCCCCCGAGGCGACCGTTTCGATCCGCAGGGCCGGGGAGAGGACGCGGGCGTCGCCGACGCGCTGCTCAAATTGGTAGGCAAAGCCGCCGTCGTAGCGGGCTACGTCCGTGCTGGTGCCCCCCATGTCGAAGGTGAGAATGCGGTGGTGGCCGAGCGCGGCGGCGACAGCAGCGGCCCCCGAGACCCCTCCGGCCGGGCCGGAGAGGAGGGAATCTTTCGGGTGAAAGGTTTCCGTCGCTTCCAGACCGCCCCCGCTGCTCATGAGAAGGAGGCGGCTTCCGTCGGAGAGCGGGCGGCGCAGGCGCTCCACGAAGGTCTGCATGACGGGCTGCAGGAAGGCGTTGGCCAGGGCCGTTTCTGCCCGCGGCAGGATCTTGGCGAGGGGGGCCAGGTCGGCACTGGTGGAAACTTCCTCGAATCCCAGGGCGAAGAGTCGTTCCCGCAGGGCGAGTTCGTGCACGGGATTGCGATGGGCGTGCAGGAGTGCGATGGCCGCCACCCGGATCCCGGAAGCCAGTGCCGCGCGGGCCGCCGCTTCCCAGGAGCCGGCGTCCTCCAGGGGGCGCAGGACTTGGCCACGGGCGTCGAGGCGTTCCTCGACCTCGATGACGCGCTCGTAGAGCGGGCGGGGGCGCCGGTGCTGCAGGGCGAAAAGATCCGGGCGACGCTGGTCGCGGATGACGAGGAGATCGGCAAAGCCCGCGGTGACGAAGAACGCCACCGCCGCGCCCTTGCGCTCGAGGAGGGCATTGGTGCCGCGCGTGGTGGCCACCCGGAAATCCATCGCCGGGAAGGGGCGGTCCAGTGCCGTGGCGGTGAGCAGGCGGGCCCCGAGAATGGGGGCTTCTTCCCCGGTGTAGAGATCGACCGAGGCCGAGCGGGGAAGGGGATGCGAGAGGACCGTCCGTCCGTCGGCGCAGTGGGAGAGCACCAGGGCGCGCTTCCCGTGGGCGCTCATCTTGTAGCCGGTGAAGAAGGAATCCTGACGAGGCCACGAAGGCGGGCATTGCAGGAGGAGCTCGCGATCGCCCAGCCATTCCTGCACCGCCACCCGAAGCCGACCAGAGGAAAGAACCTTGGCCAGGCGAGGTTCCTTTTCTCCCTCGGCCAGGCCCCAGCAATCAGTAAAGGTGCCACCCGTGTCGACGCGGAGTTTGAACATGTCGGAACCTTGGCACGGCGGGTGCCGGGGGCAAGGAAAGTGTCGCCGAAAGTGTCCTGGGGGAGGGGGGCGAGGCGCTCTGTTCTGCGCTGTCCCTCCCCGGTCCGGGACCGGGGAGGGACAACAAGCAAGCGATTCACCGTGATACAACCGCAGCCGCAGTCTTCGTTACAGGAGAGTGAAAAAAATCTGAGCTCTTCGGCCGTCCCGGCGTGACGCGCTCAGAATTCCGGCCATTCGTGCTTGGGATAACGTCCCCGCAGCTGGGCGCGCACGGCCGGATAGCTGCCCGTCCAGAAGCCAGCGAGGTTCTCGGTCACCTGCACGGGCCGGTGATTGGGGGCCAGGATTTCAATGACCACGGGGACGCGCCCCTCGCAGACCCTGGGGGAATCCTTGCGGCCGAAGAGATGCTGGATCAGCACGGAGATCCGCGGCTTCTCCCCCGGGCGGTAGTGGACCTTGGCGGGGCGCCCCGTGGAGAGGGCGATGCTTTCCGGCGCCAGCCTGTCCAGGGCGGCGACCTGGTGGGCGGGCAGCCATTCGCGCAGGGCTGGCCAGACCGGGCGGTCCTTGATTTGGGCGTAACTGCTGGCCCCGGAACAAATTTGTTCGAGCAGGAGCAGCTTGGCCTCGTCGTCGATGGGGACAAAGCCGTATTCGGGACAGTGCTCGGCGACGAGATTGATGCGGGCGAACCAAGCTTCCACCTTTTCGTCCCAGGCCTTGAGGTGGAGCTCCCCGGCGAGGACGCGTTCGGCGAGGAGGCTGGCCGCCTCCGCCTTGGGCGCGGTGCCACTGGGGCGGGATTCCAGCACCAGGTCGCGGAAGCGCCGCTCGCGCCGGGCCTCGACCCGTCTTTGGCGCTCGTCCCAGACGGCGCCGTCGCGCTCGTGGAAATCGTCGGGGAAACGCGCGCGCAGCCAGGACTCCTCGATGCGGGTGCAGAGCGAGAGCTTCACCGAGAGGTCCTTGCCCTCGACCTCGACGATGTCTCCGGCGAGGAAGAGGCGAGTCTCGGGACTGGCGACGACGCTCTCCTTGTCGAGAAACCCGCGGCGCCCGCCAACGAGGGCGCAGCTCAAGGTCGAGGGATTGGCCCGAATGGCAAGGCGGTCGGAAAAGCCGCCCAGGAGGATCCGGGCAAAGGTCTCCCGGTCCAGCTCTTGGGGGGGCTTGTCAGGGCGCCCCCAGCGGGAGGCCACGCGGACGAGCTGTCGGGCGATGCGGTCGATGTCCCGGGCGGCACCGGCATGGATGCCAAGCCGTTCCCCAAGGTCGCGCCGGAATTGGTTTTGCTGCATCTGCTGCCAGGCCCGCAGCAGCGGCTCGAAGTCCGAGAGGTCGCCCTCCTGCACGAAATCGGCCGGCATGAGGTGCTGGGAGTGGAGGCGGCGCGCCGGAAAGAGCGGGCGGCTTTGGCTGATCGCCGTGACCAGGGCAAAGGTCTCCAGGCAGCCCGCCTCGGCGGCGTCGAGGAGGAGGCGTCCGTAGCGGGGCGGCACGGGCAGTTGTCCCATGCGGCGTCCGGCTTCGGTGAGCCGCTCGTCCGCATCGAGCGCCCCGAGTACTTGCAGGCGCTGGATGGCTTCGTCGAGCGCCCGGGGGTCGGGCGCCTCAAACCAGGGGAAGTCGCGGATCTTTTCGACCCCGCTCGAGCAGAGGATGAGGATGGCCTCGCTGAGGTCCATGCGGCGGATTTCCGGGGGCGTGGCGGCTTCCCGGTGGGAGTGGTCGCGCTCGCTCCAGAGGCGGATGGCCACGCCCGGTCCCGTGCGCCCGGCGCGTCCGGCCCGCTGGTCCGCCGAGGCCTGGGAGATTTTCTCGATGTGCAGGGTCCCGATGCCGCGCCGGTAGTCAAAGGAGGCGCGACGCTCCAGGCCCGAGTCGATGACGAGACGGACGCCATCGATGGTGATGGAGGTCTCGGCGACATTGGTGGCCACGACGATCTTGGGCCGTCCTCCCGGCGTGACGGCGGCGTCCTGGGCGGCGGGAGGGAGCTCCCCGTGCAGGGCGTGCAGATCAAAGCCGGCACTCCAGCTGGCGCGCTTGAGGGCGTCCAGAGTTCTCTGGATTTCGTAGCGACCCGGCAGAAAGACGAGAATGTTTCCCTGAACGCCCTTGGATTTCAGTTCCTCGCGGATGGTGCGGACGATGTGGTCCCAGAGCTCCCCGCTCTGGCGTTCGCGGGGAGGCTCGTAGCGGATCTCGACCGGGTAGGTGCGTCCCGCGGAGACGAGGTGGTGGCAGTCCTCGCCGAGGTAGCGCTTGAGCGCCGCCGTTTCCAGCGTGGCGGACATGACGACCAGCTTGAGGTCCGGCCGGAGACGGCGTTGCACCTCCAGACAGCGGGCTAGACTAACATCCCCAAAAAAATGGCGCTCGTGAAACTCGTCGAGGACAACGGCGCCGACGTCGGCGAGATCAGGCTGATCGATGAGTTTGCGGATGAGGATGCCCTCGGTCACGAAGCGGATCCGCGTCTGGGCCGACACTTCGCTCTCAAAGCGCACCTGATAGCCGACTTCCTCCCCGAGGCGCCCTCCCCGTTCTGCCGCGACCCGATGGGCCAGGAGGCGGGCGGCGAGGCGACGGGGCTGCAGCACGTAAATCTCCCTTTTGCCGGGGAGCGGGGCGTCGGCGAGGAACTGGGGAATCTGGGTGGATTTGCCGGAGCCCGTGGGGGCCTCGACGACGATGCGGGCCTGCTCTCCCCGCAAGGCCGCGAGGAAGTCGGCTTCCAGTTCGAAGATGGGCAGGGTGCGATCGCGGGTCATGCCGGACGGCCCGGACGATGCCGGTGATCCGGCCGGGCTGCAAGAAAAAGGCGGTCGCTGCCCGCCAGCGAGGGGTGTCTTGGAAAATCAGGGCCAGTCGCTCATTCCGCGGCCTTGGCCTGGACCTGCACCCGATCCTCCGGCCAGGCAAGCGCCTTGGCGAATTCCTTTAGGAAGTCCCAGGCCTCCGGCTGGTCGGTCTGGAGGCGCAGGGGGATGCGATCGGCGACCATGGCGGTCACTTGGGGGATGTCCGTAAAGCGGAGCACATTGAGCAGTTCCGGTCCATCCTGGTGGCGGCTGGGCAGGTCCTCGAGCTCAAGCCCCTGGAGATTCGGTTCAAAGAGGGCGGCATAGAGGGCGTTGCCGGCCATGGCGCTCGAAGCCTGCAGATGCAGGGGCACCGAGCTGGCTCCCTCCAGCGTGCGGAGGGTCTGGATGCCGCGGCGCAGGTCCCAGATTCTCATGCCGTCGAGGGTTTGTCCGAGCAGGGCAAAGCGGCGGCGGATGTGGGTGCGCTCCTTTTCGTCGGAGGTCCAGGCGGTGGGACCGATCCCGCGGGGCGGCAGGTAGGCGATGCCCCAGGGCTGGCCGAGAAGCTTGGCTTTTTCCGCCTCAAAGGGGGAGCGATCGCCCTGGGGCAGGGGCAGGCCGGGAAAGGCCGCGGGGAAGAGCTGGCCGTAGCCGTCGAGGAACTGATCCCAGCGGCTCTCATCGAGGGCGACAAGGACGAGGCGCTCGAGATCCTCCAAGGAATGGCCTGCCGAATGGGCCAGGTAGAGGGGGAGGCGCAGGCCGCCTTGCGTCTCGAAACTCCATTTCGAAAAGACGAGGCCGTCCTTCTCCTCCCGGAAGTCTTCCGTGGCGAGGAGGTCGCCCGGCGTCGCGGGCCAGCCGCGAAACACCTTCGATTGGAGCCGGCCGATCACCAGGGCCTTTTCAGCCTCCCAGTCGGAGGAATTCTCCGGCCGGGTGGGGGCCTCGGGGGCGCGCTTCGTGAAATACTCGTCGATGAAGGTGTTGCGCTCGTTGTTGGGAATGGAGGCGAGCACCTTCAGTTCGGTGGGCTGGAAGGGCTTCGGCGCCAGGGTGTTGGGGATTTCTTCACGGATCTCCAGGCCCTTGAGGTGACGTTCAAACCAATGGAAGGCGGCGACACGGAGCGGCTGGGTATCGAGGTGAGGACCTTCGTAGAAGGCGAGGCCAATGTGATTGAGTGCTCCCATAGCTTCGTAGACCTTGCGGGTCTTTAGATACACGTCGACCACGCCATCTACCGGGAAGATGCGGTCCTTGTCCGTGTTGAGGATCATCAGGGGGCGCGGGGAAATGAGGGCGGTCACCAGGGGGAAGTCCCAGCGATAGGTGTTGACCATGAACATGCAGTCGCAATGCCCCTCGACGCAGCCGTCGACGATGTGGTTGTGCATGGAAGTGATGCCCGCCGCCGGGGCCGCCACACGGATGCGCTCGTCCAGGGCAGCAATCCAGAGGGTGGAGGCCCCTCCTCCGGATCGGCCCGTGACCCCGAACTTGGTTTTGTCGACCTCGGGGCGGGTTTCCAGATAATCGAGGGCGCGGATGCCGTTCCAGGCCTCGACGCCAGCGGAGGTGTAGCCACGCGAGTTCCACCACCAGCGGCCCAGGTTGTGGGTGCCGTGGTGGCTACCCTCGATTTCACCCATCTGCAGGGTGTCGAGGATCAGGCAGGTGTAGCCGTTCTGGGCGAACCAGTTGCCGTGGTGTTGGTAAGTGACCTTGTTCCCGTAGCTGACGCCGTCGATCTTGGACCGGCCGTGGCCGCAGACGTAGAGAATGGTCGGCAGGGGGCCGTCCTGCTGGGCGGGACGATAGAAGTTCGCCGTGACGTAGAGGCCGGGACTGGACTGGAAGACGATCTTCTCCACGATGACCCCGTCGCGCTCGACCGTGCCCGTGATCTCGGCCTTGAGGTCGGAACGGGCGGGGAGAGGCTGCAGTCCGAGCATTTCAAAAAGCTGGCGGCGCAGGTTGGCCTGAGTGCTGGGCCAGTCCTCGACGCTCTCCAGAAAGCTGGCGTTGCGGGTGGCGAGCCGGCGCGTCTCCCGCGCAAAGTAGTCGTTGAGGAGACGGTCGCCTTCGGTGGGCTCGGTGGGGATCGAGGCGAATTCGGAGGCCGGGAGTGGGGCACCGAGCAGGAGAGCGAGGCAACAAACAAGGCGGGAAGTCATGCGAGAGAGTAGTAACAGCTCGAGGTGACCCTCAAGCGTAAAAGTCGGCGCGAAGAAGGGCTGGCCAGCGGTCCCTGGGCGGAATGTGAGGAAGGTGGCGTTTTTTTCCTGCTTCCTCATCGGGCCATCATCTTGGCACGCGATGATGCGCGCATGATGCAAACCACCGTACTGAATTCGAATCCCGCGCTTTCCCTGGTCAAATCCTTCCTTGGCGAAGTGGCCTCCAGTTTGTGGGCCGAAGGGATTGCCTTGCGGCAATGCCCGGCTCGCGTGGCCCGCACCATCAAGAGCCAGATGGGACTCGGGCGCATCGACGGCATTCAATCGGTTCGTGCCGACCGCAAGAAGGTTTACCTCGCGGAAATCGACCTGCCTGACGACGTCGATCTCCTCCTCGTCATCAGCGAGAACGGCGAAATCCTGCGTCGCCGTGAAGAGGGCGATTTCTGACTTGGAGGGGAGTCCAGGCTCGGCCATCGTAAGGGAAGCCGGCGGATCCCTTTCCCGTCTCCCGGTCGGCTTCTTTCCATGAATGCCTCCGCCTTGCCGTCCTTGGCAATCCTCGTGTTGGCCGCCCTTCTGGGGGCGGCGCCGCGGCTTTGTGCCCAGAGCGTCACGCTCAAACAATGCCCGGAGCCGGTCGCCGCAACCATCGTGTCGCTCTTGGGCCAGGGGCGGGCCGACAAGATCAAGCTGATCCGCATCGAGAACCGGGTGCTTTATCTCGTCAAGATCAAGATGCCGGGGCGAAGCGACCGCAAACTCCATATTTCCGGCGATGGGACCCTCTTGAAAATCGTCGACGAAATTCGTCACGAGGACCTGCCCGAGGCGGTGCGAAACGCCTTGGCGCCCTTCTTGGCGGGCAAGGGGCGATTTGACGAGGCGGAGCGCATCACGGTGGATGGGCGAGTGGAATATCACGTCGAGGTCGATCTGCCCGCAGGGGTGGACCTGCATCTCTTTTTCAGCGAGGCAGGAGAACTCTTGCGTCGTTTCGATAATAATTTCTAATCCTCGGCGTACCCTGAGGTCTCAGGCTGATCACGGACTGTAGAGGAAATCATGCGCCTGCTGCTCGTCGAGGATTCGAACCGACTCCGCTCCACGCTGGTGCGGGCCTTGGTTCGCCTCGGTCATGCGGTGGACGAGGCCGCCGACGGCCGCGAGGCCGAGGTCTTTGCCCGGGTGAACGAATACGACGCCATCGTGCTCGACCTGATGCTGCCCGGCCGCAATGGCCTGGAACTGCTCGACGCCTGGCGCCGCGAGGGTCTGGACACTCCGGTGATCGTGCTGACCGCCCGGAGCAGCGTGGAGGACCGGGTGCGGGGGCTGGCCCTGGGGGCCGACGATTACCTGGTGAAGCCCTTCGCCCTGGAGGAGCTGGTGGCGCGCTTGGAAGCGGTGGTGCGGCGCCGGCGCGGGCAGGCCGATTCCCGCATCCGCATCGGGGACCTCGAGATCGACTTTGCTTCCCGGAAAGTGCAGCGGGGAGGGGAGGAGCTGGTCCTGACTGCACGAGAATTTTCCCTGCTGGAATGCCTGGCGCGACGGCCGGGCCAGGTGCTCAGCCGGGCCCAGATTGAGGCGCATCTCTACAGCGATACGGGTAGCCCGGCGAGCAATGCCGTCGACGCGGCCATCTACGCCCTGAGACGGAAGCTCTCTCCCCGAGGGGCTCCGCCCCTGATCCACACCCGGCGCGGATTGGGCTACGTGATGCAAGAGGCCCCATGAGTTCCATCCGTCGCGACCTGGCCTTCCGCATCGGGGGCGCCACCTTGCTGCTCCTGATGGCCGGGGGGATCGGTCTCTATCTTTCCCTTTGGAAGGCCCTGGGAACCCAGTTCGACCGGATATTGGCGACCAAGGCCCAGGCGCTGGTGACCGCCTCGGAAATCGACCGGGGGGAATTCGAGATCGATCTGGACGTGCAGGCCTTCGCTGGCTTTGGATCCAGCTCGCACGGGGATTTTTTTGAGGTTTACGACGAAAGCGGGGCCTCGGTGGAGCGCTCGCCATCCCTGGGCATCGGCGAGCTGTCCAAACCGGAGGAGCTCTTTGAAAGCGAGGAGGGCTATGCCAATCTCCTCCTGCCCGGGGGCTTGCCGGGGCGTGCCTACTGGACCTCCTTCACGCCGCTGATCGACTTGGACGAGGAGTCGGGCCGAGGGGTCGAATCTCCCCCGGTCATGCGCATATTGGTGGCCAGCGACGACAGCGGCCTGCGACGCACCTTGCGCACGGTGGCTCTGGTCATCGCCCTTTTTGGCTTCGGATCCATTCTCCTGAGCCTGGCCATCCTTCACGTTGTGGTGAAGTCTGGACTGAAGCCGCTCGATCGACTCAGCGTGGACGTGCAGCGCATCGATGTCCAACACCTCGAAAAGCGGCTGCCTCTGGAGCCCCTGCCGGAAGAACTGAGGGGCGTGGCCGCAAAGTTGAATGAGTTGCTGGAGCGCCTGGAGGTGTCCTTCGAGCGCGAAAAGCGCTTTGCGAGCGATGCCGCCCACGAGCTGCGCACTCCCCTGGCGGAACTGCGCGCCATGACCGAGCTGGGGACGCGGTGGCCCGAGGAGTTCACGACCGAGCACGGTCAGGAGATGTTGTCGGTGCTCGATGAACTGGGGCAACTCCTGGACACCTTGTCCCTGCTGGCCCGGGCCGAGGACGGGTCCGTCTCCGATTGCGAGACCATCGACCTGGCCAGCAGCGTGGAGGAATGTGTGGCGCGCTGCCGACCCCAGGCCGCCGGGCGGGGATTGACCCTGGACGTTCGCGTCTCGCCGGACCGCGGCTCCCTAGGCGAATTCCGCAGCGATCCGATTCTCTGGCGAGCCATCGTCGCCAATCTCGTCGGCAATGCCGTGGCGCATGCGCCGGAGGGCGGCGTCATTCAGGTGGAGGCCTCGCCGCGTCACTTTGCCGTGGAGAACGAGGCCCCCGATCTCGAGGAGGCCGACCTGCCCCATTTGTTCGAACGCTTCTGGAGGAAGTCGGCTTCCCGCACGGCCAAGGAACATTCCGGCCTGGGGCTTTCCCTGGTGCGCGCGGCCGTCGCTTCGCTGGGCGGAGGGTGCCGCGCCCAGCTTCAGGACGGGCGGCTCCGCGTCGAGGTCCGCTGGACGGCGGAAAGCACCGAAAGCGATCCGAATTGAACGCGCCCCCACGCGTATCGGGGATTTGAAAGCGGCAGCTCCTCGGCTATGCTCTCGTCGATGAAATCCACCTTTGTCCTGCTCGCCGCTTGTCTTCTCCTGAGCTCGCCCGCCGCCCTTCGCGCGGAGGAGGAAACGATCAAGGTCAGTGAATTCACCTTCACCTACGACAAGCCCTGGATCCGTCAGCAGGTTTCCAGCTCGATGCGCGCGGGGCAGTTCCTCTACGATCACGAGGATGAGAATCTCGAGGATGTCGAATTGGTCCTCTTCTTCTTTGGCGCCGGGGGCGGAGGAGGCATTCAGGCCAACATTGATCGCTGGCTGGGACAGTTCGAAGGACAGCCCGAGTCCAAAGTGGAGGAGAAAACCCTGGGGGGACGCACCGTCACCTTCCTCACCGCAAAGGGCACCTACCTGGACACCATGGCGGGCGCCGGCCCCTTCTCGGGCGCGCCCAAAACGCCCAAGCCCGATCACACCATGCTGGCTGCCATCTTGCCCAGCGATCAGGGCGCGGTTTTCCTGAAGCTGACCGGTCCCTCCAAGTCGGTGGAGGCCATGCGCGAGGCCTTTGACCGCTTCGTGGCCAGCCCCTTCAAGGACTGAGAGCAGGAGAATCCAATCCGCTTTTCTCCAGAGCCGGAGTTCCTCGGAACTCCGGCTTTTTTTGTGCCCGCGCCGCGTCAGGTGTGGCCGCGGTGGTCGAAAATGCGCCCAGGTGATTTTCAGTCTTGAAAATAATCTCAATTCCTCGTATCAGATATGAAAATTTGGAAAAATGCTGCAAATCCAAATACCCAATTTCCGCTCTGGTCTGGTTTGCTTCGCCCAATTGGGTGGCTTGGTGTGTTCCGTGGGATTGGGGATGGGGGCTTACCTCTGGGCCCATCGCGAGGGCGATCCCGACGAGAACCTTCCCCTCCGCAGCGAGGCGGCGGCCCCGCTGACCGACTTGGTGCTCGATGTGTCCGCGCATCGCCTGGCGATCGCCGAACAGCCCGTGGATGTGGTCGGCGACGCCCTGGGGGTTTACTACATTCTGCAGGCGGATGGGAAAGTGCTGCGCGCCGCCCCGACCGTGGAGGGAGGCTACGCCACCCATCTCTATGCCGAACTGGGGGATGAGCGCACGGAGCGCTCCCTGGGTTTCACCAGTCTGGCCCTCCATCCGGAGTTCTCCCTGGAGGGACGGCCCGGGAAAGGGCGCTTCTACGTGCTGCTCGCCGAGAAGGCGGGTTCAAGGGAGGCCGACTTTCATCCCGAGTTCGGCGAGGGCGAGGACCACCAGGACGTGCTTTACGAATACTGCGTCGAGGATCCCTTGCTGCCCGAGTTCCGCGGCACGCGGCGGGAATTGATGCGCTTCCGTCAGCCCGGCCCGGAGCACAACCTCAGCGGTCTCGCCTTTGATCCTGCCGGGCATCTCTTCCTCGGGGTGGGGGACGGAGCCCGGGCCGAGGTGGGGCGGGGCAGTCCTTCGCGCAATGCCTCCTCCATTGCCAACGCCTATGGCAAAGTCCTGCGCATCGATCCTCTGGGACACGATGCCCCCAACGGGCAGTATGGCATTCCCGAGAGCAATCCCTTCCGCCTGGTCACCGGGGCCGTGCCCGAGCTGTGGGTTTTTGGGCTGCGGTCTCCATTGAGTCTTTCCTACGATCCCTTCCAACGCGCCCTTTGCATTGGGGAGCAAGCGGTGGAGGGCTGCGACGAGGTCAACCTCAGCTTCCTCGGTGGGGAGCACTATGGATGGGACATCGATGTGAAGCCCGAATCGCTCCCCCGCAGTGCTCGCGCCCGCTTGGCGGAACTGGTCACGATGCCGGCGATGAAGATCGATCCTCGCCGCGATGGGGGAGGGGCGCTCGTGGGCAGCCTGGTCTACCGGGGGGAGAGTTTCCCCTCTCTCGCCGGGGCCCTGCTATGCGCAAGGAAAGACGGTCAGCTTCTCGCCCTGCGCGGCCCCTCCCTGACACGCCGGGAGGCGGGCTTGGAACTCTCCCGCGTCGTCCTGGGGAACTTTCCGGAACAGGGGATTGCTGGCCTGCGCTCCGGGCCGCGCGGCGAGGTGATCCTGCTCTGTGGCGATGGCCAAGTGTTTGAGTTGCGCAAGGGGGGAGCCCTGGGCACGGGAGACCGGCAGCAGCGCAGTCTCTTTTGCCAACACGGCCGGGAGGACAGGCCCGCGCTTCAGGACTCGATGAGCTCGAAGATGCCCCCTCCGAGGAGGCGCTCTCCCTCGTAGAAGGCGCAGATCTGTCCGGGGGCGAGGGCTCGCTGAGGCTTGGCGAATTCCAGTTGGAGCGTTTGGGCGTCGAGGAATTCCGCCCGAACGGGGACGGCTTCGGAGCGGTAGCGCGGCTGAGCGAGCAGGGTGCGGGCCTCCTGCAGGGGGCGATGGGTGACGGTGAGACTGCCCACCCGACAGCGCGTCGCGTAGAGTCCGGGAGTATCGACCTCGTCAAAGGCGACGACGAGTTCGTTGGTCTCGGGGCGCTTGGCCACGACCACGTAGGCCTTGCCGAAGGTGTTGGAGGGGACTCCCAGGCCCTTGCGCTGGCCGAGCGTGTGGAGGTGCAGACCCCGGTGTCGGCCCACCCGCTCGCCCTTCAGATTGACGATGTCCCCCGGCTGGTCGGGGATGTAGTGCGAAAGGAAATCGACCATGCGGACCTGGCCGATGAAACAGATGCCCTGGCTGTCCTTCTTGCTGGCCACCGGCAGGCCGAAGCGCGCGGCTTCCTGGCGGACTTCCGGCTTGGAGAGATGACCGATGGGAAAGAGGGCGGGACGAATCTGGTCTTGTTGCAGGAGGGCCAGGAAATAGCTCTGGTCCTTGCCGGGGGCGCCGCGCCACAGATCCACGGAGCCGTCCTCGTGCTCCTGCCGCTGGACGTAATGCCCGGTAGCAAGGAAATCGAAGCCCTGGGCGGCCGCGAACTCGCGGAAGAGCCCGAATTTCATCTCGCGATTGCACATGACATCGGGATTGGGCGTCACCCCGTCTCGATAGCCCGAAAGCAGGTAGTGGACGACGCGGTCGCGGTATTCCTCCGTCAGGCTGAGAATGCGGAATTCGATTCCCAAATGTTCACAGACCGCCCGGGCATCGCGGATGTCCTGCTCCCAGGGGCATTCTCCGGGCAGGCCCTCCTCGTTGGTCCAGTTCTTCATGTAGGCCCCGACGACGTCGTGCCCCTGTTCGAGCAGGAGGGCGGCTCCCACACTGGAGTCCACCCCGCCGGACAATGCCATGAGGATTCTCGCCATGCGAAGGTCAATGAGTGTTCAAAATCAGATAAAAAGGCCCAAGGGATGAGGTCGCGTCGTTGACGGGGGCACGACCAGAGAGTCCGGGTAGCCGCTTCGGAGGAAGTGAGGGACGAAGGGGCAGTATAGCGCGACCTTCACCGCCCCGCCACCGGGAACTCGCCAGCCTGATGACTGGGCCCGGGTTGGACCGGCCTCGATCGGGGAGCCGACGGAGGGCGCCGCCACCCCTGCGCCCTGGGTCGGGACACCAATCGATCGGCTTCAAAAGCCTCCCCTTATGATCAAATTGATGCCAGTGATAGGTAGGCGATGCGGGGTGGGTCCGCCATGATGGCGCGAGTTGAAGTGTGCCTATTTTCAGGTATCAAAGAGAAGTGGAACCGGAGCATGAGAAGTCACCCTCTTTTCCCCAAACGCGGTGGACTCTGATCAGGAGCATATCCGAGGGGGATTCGAACCAGCGCCAAAGGGCCTTGGAGGATCTGGGTACCGTATATTGGCCCCCGATCTATGCCTATATTCTCGCCCGGGGGCATAATTCCCATGATCCCATGATCCCATGAT
>CAZKGI010000072.1:0-15499 GCA_964552315.1 uncultured Akkermansia sp.
ACCGCCGTCTTCTTGGCCGGGGCCTTCTTCACCGCCGCCTTCTTGGCGGGGGCAGCCTTCTTGGCAGCCGCTTTCTTGGCCGGAGCCTTCTTCGCGGGAGCCGCCTTCTTATTCGTGGCTTTTCTCATGGTTCTCTGGATGGTTGGTCTGGGTTTTGTTGGTGCTGTTTCAGCGGGAACTCGACGCCCTTGCTCAGTCGTGGCTGCGGGTGCGGCCGCCCCTCCGGGCGGCTCAGACTTTTTTGGCGGTTCGGAAAGGGTTGAGGCGGCTTGGGCTCGTTCCAAAATCACCTCCTGTTCGGCCTTCGAAATTCGGGAAATTCGGTCAACAGGATGTTTTGTTAGGATATTGCCCTTGGCACCACGGCCCTTAATATCCAAATTCGCGAATCGGAAGTCGATCTGAAAATTTCGCAATTTCAGATCCGACTTGAGGTGCACCCTCACGACGATGTCAGCGTCTTCCTCGCTGTCGTGCTCCGACAACCAGAGCACCCGGGTTCCGGCACGACCGGCGGTGAGGTCGTAGAGCTTCTCCCGGGTGACCCCCTCGACACGGAAGCGCTTGGCCATGACTCGGCCGCCGCGTCCGTCCCGATAAATCATGTTGTAAATCTTGGGCTCGTCCCGGTTGAAGACGGCGACGTGGAGGTTGTCCTTCCCAATGAAGACCTTCTCCGCCACCTTGACCACGCGCATGGTGCCATCCCGCGAGAAGGCGATGATGTCGTCCATGCGCGAGCACTTGCAGACCGGCTCGTCCCGCTTCATGCCGTAACCGGCGAAGCCCTCCTTGCGATCGACGTAGAGGGTGTCGTTGGCCACGACGACCTGCTTGGCATCGACCTTGTCAAAGGTGGCCAGCTCGGTGCGGCGTCCGCGCCCCTTCCCGTAGCGCTCCTTGATGCCCTCGAACCATTTGATGGTGAAGGCAGTGAGCCGCTTCAGGTTTTTCTTCGTCTCCGCGATCTGATCCTCGAGGGATCGGATGTATTCGTCGGCCTTGAAGGAGTCGTACTTGGAGATGCGCTTGATCTTGATCTCCGTGAGGCGGACGATGTCCTCCTCGGTGATCTCGCGCCGGAAGAGGCGCAGGTAGGGCCGCAGACCAGTCCAGATCTCCTCGATGACGGACTCCCAGGTTTCACATTCCTCGATGCGGCGGTAGATCCGCTTCTCGATGAAAATCTTCTCGAGGCTGGAGAAGTGCCAGCGCTCTTCCAGCTCGTTGAGCTTGATCTCCAGCTCCTCCCCCAGCAAATCGCGAGTCTGCTTGGCGCTGTGCCGGAGAATCTCGGAAACCCCGAGAAAGCGAGGCTTGTTGTCCTGGATGACACAGGCATTCGGCGAGAGGCTGACCTCGCAATCGGTGAAGGCGTAGAGCGCCTGCAGGGTCTGGTCGGCGTCCGTCCCCGCGGGGAGATGGACGCGAATCTCGACGTTTTCGGCAGTGCAGTCCTCCAGGCGGGCCACCCTCACCTTGCCCTGCTCGTTGGCCTTGAGGATGGAATCGCAGAGGCTCGAGGCGGTGGTCCCGAAGGGAATTTCGCGAATGACCAGCTCGCGCGACTTCACCTTCTCGATGCGCGCCCTCACCTTGACGCGTCCCCCGCGCAGGCCGTCGTTGTAGTCGCTGACGTCGGCGATGCCGCCCTGGGGAAAGTCGGGATAGATCTCGAAGGGCTCCTTGCGGAGCACGGCGATGCAGGCGTCGATCAGCTCGTTGAAATTGTGTGGCAGGATCTTGCAGGCCAGGCCGACCGCGATGCCCTCGGCCCCGTGGGCGAGCACCAGGGGGAACTTCGCCGGCAGGGTCACCGGCTCCTTGTTGCGCCCGTCGTAGCTCGCCGCCCAAGTCGTCGTCTTGGGATTGAAGAGCACCTCGTTGGCAAACTTGGAGAGACGGGCCTCGATGTAACGCGGGGCCGCGGCCGAGTCGCCCGTGAGGATGTTCCCCCAGTTTCCCTGGGTCTCGACGACGAGTTCCTTCTGCCCCATGTTGACGAGGGCGTCGCCGATGGCCTGGTCGCCGTGGGGGTGGTACTGCATGGCGTGGCCGATGATGTTGGCCACCTTGTTGAAGCGTCCGTCGTCCTTCTCCTTGAGCGAGTGCAGGATGCGGCGCTGCACTGGCTTGAGACCGTCGTTGATATGCGGGACGGCACGCTCAAGAATGACGTAGCTGGCATAATCCAGAAACCACTCTGAATACATGCCCTTGAGCGGTGTCGACGTTTCGTCCATGAGCAGCTGCTGCAGGTCTCAGGCGGCGACAGCGGAGGCCTCAAGCTCCGCACGCTCGCGAGGTTCCTCTTCGATGAGGTCGGCCTCCACTTTGAGATTCTTGATGATGAAATCCTGCCGCTCGGGGGTGTTTTTCCCCATGTAAAATTCCAAGAGATCCTGGATCGTCTTCGGACGGGAAGGCATCTCCACCGGAGCTAGGCGCATGTCGGGGCCGATGAAGTGGCGGAACTCGTCCGGAGAGATTTCTCCCAGCCCCTTGAATCGGGTGATCTCGGGATTCTTGACCTCGGCCAGGGCGGCTTGCCGCTCCTCCTCGGTGTAGCAATAGCGCGTCTCCTGCTTGTTGCGCACGCGGAAGAGCGGGGTCTCCAGGATGTAGAGATGCCCGTCGCGGATGAGGTCGGGAAAGAATTGCAGGAAGAAAGTGATGGCGAGCAGGCGGATGTGCATGCCGTCGACATCCGCATCGGTGGCGAGCACCACCTTGTTGTAGCGCAGACCCTCGACGTTCTCCTCGATGCCCAGGGCGGCCTGGAGAAGGTTGAACTCCTCGTTCTGGTAGACGATCTTTCGCGACATCCCGTAGGAGTTGAGCGGCTTGCCGCGCAGCGAGAAAACGGCCTGGGTCTCGACGTCGCGGGACTTGGTGATCGAGCCGCTCGCGGAATCCCCCTCGGTGATGAAAAGGGTGCTTTGCTCGCGCAGCTTGTGATTGCTGTCGTAGTGCACGCGGCAGTCGCGCAACTTCTTGTTGTGCAGCTTGGACTGACGCGAGCGCTCCTTGGCGAGCTTCTTGATGCCCTTGAGTTCCTTGCGCTCGTGCTCGGAGCGCTGGATTTTCTCCAACATCCCCTCGGCGACCTCCTTGGTGCGGTGGAGGTGGTTGTCGAGGTGCAGTCCAAGGAAGTTCCCCACAAAGGTGCGGACGCTTTCCCCGTTCGGCGCCATCAGGGTGGAGCCCAACTTGGTCTTCGTCTGGGATTCGAAGACGGGATCCTCCACGCGGACGCTGATGGCCGCGACGATGCCGGAACGCACGTCGCCGGCGTCGAACTGCTTCTTGTAGTAGTTGCGCACCGTGTTTACCAGACCCTCGCGGAAAGCGGCGAGGTGCGTCCCCCCCATGGTGGTGTGCTGGCCGTTGACGAAACTGTAGTACTCCTCCCCCGCCTGCTCCGTGTGCGTGAAGGCCACGTCGATGTCGTGGTCGGAGAGGTGGACGATGGGGTAAAGCGGCGCGTCGCGCCCGGCGAGATTTTCCTCGAGAAGGTCGAGGAGACCGTTCTTGGAGCGGAACTTCTCGCCGTTGAGGGTCAGCGTCAGCCCCGTGTTGAGGTAGGCGTAGTTTCGCACCATCGCCTGGACGGTTTCCAGGTTCCAGGCATAGTCGCCGAAAATCTCGGCATCGGGCTCGAAGGAGACCACCGTGCCGTTGTCCTCCGAACTCTTGTCCGGCTTCTTCATCTCCGCGACGACGAGTCCCTGGCTGAACTCGATCGCCATGGTCTGCCCCTGGCGGAAGGACTGGATCTCGAAGAAGGAGGAAAGGAAGTTCACCGCCTTGATCCCCACCCCGTTCAGGCCCACCGACTTCTTGAAGGCCTCGCCGTCGTACTTCGCCCCGGTGTTGATGACCGAGGCACAGTCCTTCAGCTTGCCTAGGGGAATGCCGCGACCGTAGTCACGCACGCGGACGAAGCGGCCCTCGATCTCGAGGTCGATCTGCTTGCCGTTGCCCATGACGTGCTCGTCGATGGCATTGTCGATGACTTCCTTGAGAAGGATATAGATCCCATCGTCGGGCGAAGAACCGTCTCCGAGCTTCCCGATGTACATGCCCGGGCGCAAACGGATGTGTTCTCGGGGATCGAGGGAGCGAATGTGCTCTTCGTTGTAGTCAGCGGCCATTCAGGCGGAGCAGTCAGAATGGCGGTAGTATTTAAGAAAAGTGAAATATTTTCAACTTCTCTTTGAAATTTTTCTCGTTCTGTCCCTTGCGTAACTTTTCAAGAATTCGAAATTTGCTCGCCATTATTATGGCTATGTTAGTGATCGGGAGCAGGCGTATTTCTCAGGCAGGGAAGCGCCTGCAGCCCTCCGCATCGAAAGGGAGAATCCCCTTCCCCGGCCTTGCCTGGGTCGGAAGTCAGAGCGGCTGGATGAGCCGGCGCCACAGTGGATCGAGGCGCAGGATGACCCACTGCCCCACCTGATCCGCATCCGGCGTCGCCTCGTATTGGCGGTAGACCTGCTCGGCGGCCTGGATCATGGCGAGCTCGCGATCGTTCATGGCGATGAGGTCGATCCGCCCGCGAACCACGGCGGGGCTGAAACCGAAACCGGCGAAGAGCGAAAGTTCGAAGGGATCCGAGGCATGGGAGAAGGCGGCGATCTTCTCAAGTCGGTTCGAGGCCAGCGATTGCTGCAGGAGGTGGTTCCAGAACTGGGCGTTGCGGGAGGATTCAAAACCCACCAGCACGGAATGCCCCCGCCCGTCCCAACGAAGGCAGGGCAAGAGGCTGCTGGGGAAGCGCTCCTCGCGTTGCCCCAGGGCCGCATGACGTGCGCCCAACTGCTGGAGGAAACGACTCAGTCGTTCCCGATCCAGCTTCAGGGGCACCGAGGCCAGCAACTCGCTTTCGCGCTCCGCCAGCGCCCGGTCAAAGGCGGCCCGCGTCAGGGGGGGACGCACCGCCGCCTCTGGCGCCTTGGCTTCCTGGGTCCTCTCGCGCGGTGGCAGATCGGCGAAGAAGGATCGCGGGATGGGCACCCGCTCCCGCGGCGGGGACACCGGGGCAGAGACGGGAGAGGCGGCACAGGAGGTCGGCGCTGTCGCCGGAGTCGCGACGGCCACCGGCGGCACAGACGCCACCGCTTCTGCCTGGCCTTCGGGACGCTGCGGGCGAAGGGAAGTCAGGGGCTCCAGCGAGTCGGGTTCCGCCGCCTCGCTGACGACGGTTTTTCCCGTGCCGCGAATGTCGTTAATGATGGAATCGATGCCAGCGAGGTCGGCGTCCCGCGACGGCGCAGAGGAGGCCTGGAACGAGGCCTGGCTCGCCCCGCCGGGAATGGCGCTCTCGGCAAATTCAGGTCCCGGATAAGCCCGTTCCAGGGGGGGCTCCGGCGGCCTCACCCGGGGCGGCACCGGCGCTTGGCTCATGCGCGGACGCGGCGAGCCGGCCTCGGCCTCTGTACGAGGCTGCGGCGGGTGAGGCGGCCTCGCCGGGCGCTGATACTCGACCTTGGGTTCAGGGCTTTCCAGATAATAGCTCGCCTCGCGCCACCAGAGTTCGCGGGCCTCGCGCAAGACTCGTCTCGGGCTCAAAGGCGTGCGCCCTTCGCGCCAGCGCGAGTCCTCGGCCACGCGTTTGGCGAAGCAGGCTGCCGCGGCTTCCGAAAGCCCGGTGCGGCGCAGTCGAAAGCGGATCAGCTCCAAGGCGGCATCGACATCGATGGAACCCAGGCGCAGCGTTTCGCCAGTGAGCCGGTCGCGCCAGGCCGAGGGCAGCCCTTCGACAAAGACCGAGGTCCAGACATCTTCATTGACGCAGACCACGGTCACGGTGTGCGGCACCTTTTCGCGGATGCCGTTGACGATCTCGGCGATTTCCATGCCCGCCGTTTCGGAGCGATGAAAGCCATCGAGACCGTCCGCCACCAGCATCGCCGGACAGGGCAGCGTGGCGATGCGGAGGAACTGCAGGAGCCGCTCGCGCGCCTCTCCCGAGGACAGGCCGCGCAGGGGATCCAAAGCCCCCTCCTCGCGCAGATTGAGATCGATGAACACCCGGGTCCAAAAGGCGAGCTCCGCCTTGCCCATGGCGAGGCGCTGGGAGAGGCCCTCATCCGCGGCCTGGGCCACCTCCTTGGCGCGGCGATCGAGCCAGGGCAGCAACTTCGAATCGGACTCGAGCGAGAGCAGCGAGGCGTATTCCTGCTCGATGCGATGGGCCTCCTCGGGGCAATCCCGCCGCTTCCACTCCCCGCTGGCGAGGGCGCCCAGCAAAAGGCGGGCGAGATAGTAGCGCGACAGTTCTTCCAACAAGGGCAGGGACCCGGCCCCGGGACGGTTTCGCGTCGCGAACTGGCGCAGGACGGACGAGAGGGCCACGGGCCAGGTGATGGGCCGCGAACGATCAAAGGGCAAGTACAGCGTCGGAGCCACCCCACCGAGATGATCGCGCAGCCGGGCCACGAGATGGGTCTTGCCATAGCCCGCCTCGTTGGCCGTCAGCAGAAACAAGCGCCCCACGCCCCCAACAGCGACCGATGCGCCCCCGCGGAGCAGGCTCTCGACCGCCTCGCGAATCCGGGCGAAGGCTTCTTGGTGGACCCGTTCCACCCCCGGCAAGTGGGTGGGCAAGTCCACAAAAAGGTCTTCTAGGAAGGGATTGGCCAGGGCCTCAGCCATACAGGAAAATTCCGATAATCTCTCGCGTCACACGAATCGCAGAATGGACTGCAATTTTCAAATGTAATTTCCAAAATTGCAAGAATTGGTAATTTTAAGAATAAAGGGCAAGGAACTGCAAAAATAGAGGAGATCTTCCAAAATCTCCACGGAGAAGGCAAGCGCGCAGGAGACTTCCTGCCCGCTGCCGCCCGCGGGAGGGACGCGATTTTGTCGGCATTTGTGCTTGTCGTTACGGCTCGGTTTGTTAAGAAAGCCCCCGCTTCCGGCATCCTACCGCGTGCCGAGCTCCACCCCCAGGATCTCAATTCCTTATCTTATGAGCGAGAACACCCATTCGAAGACCCTGTTCTGGGGCTGCTTTATTGCGCTGATCACCACCGGATTCGCCTTCGTCGGGCGACTCGAACTGCTCGACGTCTGGGGCAGGGAATTCAATCTCGACAAGCAGCAACTGGGCATTCTCGGAGGAATCGGGATCTGGCCCTTCGCGGTGAGCATCATTTTCTTCAGCCTCTTCATCGACAAGGTGGGCTACAAGGCGGCCATGCTCTTTGCCTTTGCCGGTCACCTCATTTGGGCGACCCTCGGGGTCACCGCCTACTTTATCTCCAAGGGCGGAAACACGAATTTGGCCTACAACCTCCTCGTGGTCGGCAGTCTCATCGCCGCGCTGGGCAACGGCTCCGTCGAGGCCTTCATCAACCCGGTGGTGGCCACCCTCTTCAACCGCGACAAGACCAAGTGGCTCAACATTCTCCACGCCGCCTGGCCGGGCGGGCTGGTTCTCATGGGCATCATCGTCATCGTGCTCGACAAGGCCTTTGAGAATGCGCCCTGGGCCATCAACGTGGGGATCATCGCCGTGCCCACCCTGATTTACGGCGCCATGCTCATCAAGCAGACCTTCCCCGTGAGCGAGCGCGTTTCCTCGGGGGTCACCTATCGGGAGATGCTCGGCGAATTCGGGGCCTTCGGCGCCCTCGTCGCGGGCACCCTCGTGGGTCTTCAAATCTCGATCTTCACCCGCGAGGCGGGCCTGCTGCCCAACCTCACGCACAAGGAATCCTGGATCATCGGCGTCGTCGTCGGTCTCCTCTCCGCCCTGGCCATGGGGATCTACACCAAGTCGCTGGGACGTCCCCTCCTCGGCTTCCTCGTCATCGTCATGATGCCCCTGGCGATCACGGAAATCGGCACCGATGGCTGGATCACCGCGGCAATGTCCTCCTTCGCCGCGAAGAACGGCTTCCCGCCCGTGGCCGTGCTGATCTACACCTCGCTGATCATGCTGGTGCTGCGCTTCTTCGCCGGCCCCATCGTCCACGCCCTGACGCCGCTCGGACTGCTCATCGTCTCCGCCGTGCTGGCGATCATCGGCCTGCTCTGGCTCAGCGCGGCCCAGGCCGGCGTCCTCATCATCGCCGCGACCCTCTACGGCCTCGGCAAGACCTTCTTCTGGCCCACCATGCTCGGCATTGTTTCCGAGCAAACCCCGCGGGGCGGCGCCCTGACCCTGAACGCCATCTCCGGAATCGGCATGCTGGCCTGCGGCGCCATCGGCTTCCCCCTGCTGGGCCTCTTCCAGATCAACACCCAGAAGAGCGAGCTGGCGGAAAGCGAGATCGTCCGCCAGACCATTCCCGCCATCGTCGAGACGATCGACGGCAAGCCCCGCCTCAAGGCCACCACCGAAAGCGAGGGGCTCTTCGGCACTTACAGCATCGTGGATGATGCCGCCATCAGCGCGGAAATTGCCAAGGTAAGCGATCCCGCCCAAGCCAAGGCGGTGCAGGAGGAAGTGAATCAAATCGCCGAGGATTCGCCCAAGCACTCCCTCGCCAATATCGCGATCTTCCCCTCTTTCATGCTTCTGGCCTACATTGGCCTCTTCCTCTACTTCCGATCCAAGGGGGGGTACAAACCCGTCGTCATCGGCGCTGGCCATTGATGACTCACCGTCTGGGCAGCGGGGGAGACTCCGCTGCCCAGGGCCAGCTCCCTGGCATGCCCTGTCGAGGGCACCCCCATGGGCGCGTCCGCCGCCCTGAGAAGCGCGCCGCCCCCGCCCTCTCTTCCCCCGTGATGCCGCAGAAGCGTCCTTGAGCAAGGAGGATGGCTTGGGCATGATCGCTGGATGCGCCCCCTCCTCGGTCTGATCCCGCTCGCGACCCTGTTCACGTCCTTGCCCCTGCAGGCCTCGGATCGCCCCCCCTTTCGGGAAGAACGAGAGATCGCTGGCTGGGATCGTTGCCGTCGATGGGCGGCTCCTTGCGGGCCCCTCGTCAGGGGAAGGCGCCGCGGCACTGGCGCTCCTGCAACGCCGCCTGGCCGACATTGCCACCATCCTCCCCGCAGACAAGCTCAGCATCTTGCGCGGCGTCCGCATCGTGCTGGACCACGACCATGGCGAGCTGCGCAGCATGCAATACCATCCTTCCGCCGCCTGGCTTCAGGAAAAGGGCTACAGCAGCGATCTGGCCAAGGTCGTGCACATCCCCGTGGCGGCTCGCTTCCTCGATCCTCGTCACCAGCAGACCCAGCCCTGCTGCGTGCTGCACGAGTTGGCCCGCGCCTACCACGACCAAGTCCTCGGGTTCGACAATCCCCGCATTCACCAGGCCTGGGAAGCCTATGTCAAGGCCGGACGGGGACGCCGCAGCCTCCACGTGTCCGGCCAAATTCGTCCCCACTATGCCCGCACCAATGCGCAGGAGTTCTTTGCTGAAATGACGGAGGCCTACTTCGGGACCAAGGACTTCGCCCCCTTCGTGCACGGACAGCTCGAGCGGGAAGAGCCCGAACTCTTTGCCCTGCTTCGCGAGATCTGGGGCCCCTCGCCCTTGGAGTAGGCGAGGGCCGGTTCCTGCC
Source organism: uncultured Akkermansia sp. (assembly GCA_964552315.1). Lineage (GTDB taxonomy): Bacteria > Verrucomicrobiota > Verrucomicrobiia > Verrucomicrobiales > DEV007 > Arctic95D-9. The sequence goes on from CAZKGI010000072.1 coordinate 9,529, forward strand.
GACCCTCAAAGACGGATCACCCGGACCTTCTTCACCTTCGAGCGAACGTCATTGTTCCCGATGGCCCGGATCTTAATGACGTTTCTCCCGGGCTTCAGTCTCACCCGAGCCTTCCAACGGGCCTTGCCCTTGGCCTTCTTGAATTTCTTGACCTTGCCGCCCTTGTACTCGACTCGCTTGATGCCTGCCTTGGACTTGGCCGTCCCCTTTAGCTTCACCGAGGAGGACAAAGTCTCGAGCTTCTTCTTCCCCTTCACCTTGAGGTTCACGGGCAGTTTTTTAGGGAAGGTCGGAGGCGCAATGGCGATGGCCCGCACGGTTCCGGTGCCGAGGCCGATCAGGCCCAACAAGTTAGCCGCCCCCGTAGACCGATTGACGGTGTAAAGGGAAAGGGTAAGGGGGACGGGTATGGCCGCCAAGAGCATGGTGTCTTGGTATATGTCCAATCCTGCTCCGGCGGGAAAGTCGCCTATGCCGAGCGCACCAATCAGACTGTTCCCACCGCTGGCGATATTGCTTGAAGTATGCAGGCTGTCGCTGGGAACCTGAGAAAGAAAGAACATCTTGGCGTTCTGTCCGTAGGAGACTGTCTCGAAGGCGGATCCGTTGACATTGTGGAAACCCACGAGATCCGCCTGTTTCACCACTGACATGGTATTCGGGTTGAGCTCGTAGTTGTTGGTGAAATTGATGAGGCGGAAGCGATCCCGCCCGGGGTCGTGGGCAAAATACCAGGCATTGGGCCCATCGACCCCCTCGATTCCCGGAATGACCGGCCCCACGGGAGTCGCCACATGAGTCGCCGGATTGATCACGAAGAACTGGGCGTCCGTTCCCTGGATTCCCATCGCCCAGAGGCTGCCGACTCCGGGATTGGCCGGGGAGAGGGTCTGCACGGTGGTTCGCACGTCGATCCCCACCAGATCGAATGCCCCCAAACCCGAAATCGGTGTCGGGACTGGGGGGGCAATCGCAGGATTATCCGAATCAAAGGTGGTCAGGCCGTTGCTATCGCTCAGCAGATAAACCGTGAGGGCCTGGGCAGAAGGGGCCCTCAGGAAGGCCGTGATGAGAACGATCGAGAGGAGGAGGAACCGCTTCATGGCGCAATCCTGCCAAAATCTCGGCCTTGCGCTCAAGAAAAAAACACCGAATCGCCCCTAAGGGTCGTAACTCCTAGATCCCCAGCACACGGCGCAGGTAGCGCCCGGTGAGCGAGGCCTCCACCTGGGCCACCTCCTCGGGTCGACCTGCGGCGACGAGCTGCCCCCCCTCGCTGCCGCCCCCGGGACCGAGGTCGATGACCCAGTCCGCGCACTTGATGACATCGAGATTGTGCTCGATCACCAGGAGGGTGTTGCCCTGGTCGCGGAGGCGGTAAAAGACTTCCAGCAGGGTGGCGATGTCCTCGAAGTGCAGGCCCGTGGTCGGCTCGTCGAGCAGGTAGAGGGTCCGACCCGTGGCGCTCTTGCCAAGCTCGGACGCCAGCTTGATCCGCTGCGCCTCCCCGCCGGAAAGCGTCGTGGCCGACTGCCCCAGGGCGAGATAGCCCAGACCCACGTCCCGCAGCGCGCGCAGGGGCTGGGCCACCTTGGGGACCTTCTGGAAAAAGTCCAGGGCCTCCTCCACAGTTAGGCCGAGGACGTCGGCGATGCTCTTGCCCCGGTAGGTCACGTCCAGGGTCTCGCGATTGTAGCGCCGCCCGTTGCAGGACTCGCAAGTCACGTAGACGTCCGCGAGAAAGTGCATGTCGATCTGGATGACGCCGTCGCCCTGACAGGTTTCGCAACGACCGCCCTCGACATTGAAGCTGAAGCGCCCCGGACCGTAACCCCGCGTCCGCGAGGCTGGCAGCTGGGAGAAGAGGTCCCGGATCGGGGAAAAGACCCCCACGTAGGTCGCCGGGTTGGAGCGCGGACTGCGACCGATGGGGGCTTGGTCGATGACGATGACCTTGTCGAGGTGCTCGAGGCCCTCGATGGCGTCGTGGGCTCCGGGCTTGTCCTTGCTCCCGTGGAAATGGCGGAAGAGGGCGCGGCGCAAAATGTCGTCGACCAAAGTGGACTTGCCGCTGCCGGACAAGCCGGTCACACAGACGAACCGTCCCAGGGGGATACGCAGGTCGATGCCCCGCAGGTTGTGCTCGCGCGCGCCCCGCACCACCAGGGCCCTCCCCTCGTCGCCGGACACGAGGCGCGGCGGGGGGATCTCGATGCGCTTCCGCCCGGACAAATAGGCGCCCGTGAGGGAGCGGGGATTCTTGGCCACCTCCTCGGGACTGCCCTGGGCGAGAATTTCCCCGCCGTGGGCCCCGGCGCCCGGCCCCATGTCGAGCAGGTGGTCGGCCGCGCGGATGGTGTCCTCGTCGTGCTCGACCACGATCACCGTGTTGCCCACGTCGCGCAGCTCGCGCAGCGTGGCGATGAGCCGCTCGTTGTCGTACTGGTGCAGGCCGATGCTCGGTTCGTCGAGGACGTAGAGCACCCCCGCCAGTCCCGCGCCAAGCTGGGTGGCCAGGCGGATCCGCTGGCTTTCCCCCCCCGAGAGGGTCCCGCTCTCGCGGTTCAGGCTGAGGTAGCCCAGCCCCACGGTGTTGAGGAAACGGAGACGCTTGCGAACCTCGGCGATGAGCTCGCCCGCGTAGCTCGCCTGAACCTCGTTCAGCTCGATCCCGTCGAGCCAGGCGAGCGCCTCGGCGATGGTCAGGCGGGTGAAGCCCTCGATGGAGAGAGGCCGCTCGCGATGTCCCAGCGTCACCGCCAGGATCTCCTCCTTGAGCCGCTTGCCTTCGCAGTCCGGACAGGGACGCGGGGACATGAAGCGCCGCACGTTGCGCTTGGTCACCTCGCTGTCGCTCGTCTGCAGGAGTCGGTTTGCTTGGGTTGCCAGCCCCTCGAAGCGGTCATCGCCGTAGAGGAGGGCCTTCTTGAATTCGCGCGGCAGCTCGCGCAGAGGGGCCTCGGGATCGACCTGATAGCGCTTCGCCAGCTCCTCGATGGCCCGCTGGTGAAAGCCCTTGCGCGACTTCGACCCGCTCCACCAGGTCTTCACCCCGCCACCGTTCAGGCTCTTGTCAGGATCGGGAACGATGAGCTCCGGATCGGGCACCAGGCGCGTTCCCAGGCCGTGGCAGGTCGGACAGGCCCCGGCGTGGCTGTTGAAGGAAAAGTGCTTTGGCGTCAGCTTGGGCAGGGAAAAGCCCGTCTCCGGGTTGGTGTACTGAAAGGTGAACTCGTGCCGCTCCCAGTCCTCCGCACCGGGCGCCTGTACCAGCACCGCCACCCGGTTCTCCGAGAGCGTCTGGGCGGTTTCCAGCGAGTCGGCGAGACGGCTGCGCAGGTCTTCCCGCACCACGATCCGGTCCACCACGATCTCGACCTGCTGCGCCCGCCGCGCTTCGTCGAGCTCCTCGATCTCCACCATTTCCCCGTCGAGCAGGGCGCGCAGGAAGCCCTGGACCCGGTAGCGTTCCAGCGCCTCGCGCAAGGCCTCCCCCGAGACCACCGAGACGGGCGCCACCAGCATCAGCCGCGTTCCCGAGGGCTGCCCGGTGAGAAAGTCGACGATGTCCTTGATGCTGTGGCGCACCAGGGGCGTGCCGGTGCGGGGATCGTGGGGACGGCCCAGCGCCGCATAGAGAATGCGCAGGTAGTCGTAGATCTCCGTGGTCGTGGCGATGGTCGAGCGCGGATTGGACTGCGAGCCGCGCTGCTCGATGGCGATGGCGGGAGTCAGCCCCTCGATGAAGTCCACCTCGGGCTTGTCGAGTCGGTCGAGAAACTGGCGGGCATAAGCCGAGAGCGACTCCACATAGCGGCGCTGCCCTTCCGCATAAAGGGTGTCGAAAGCCAGGGAGGACTTCCCTGAACCCGACACCCCGGTGATGACCACCAGCTGGTTCCGGGGGATCTCCAGCGTCAGGTTTTTCAGGTTGTGCTGGCGAGCCCCCTGGATTCGTATGGTCGCGTCCTTGCCCATGGCAGCCGATCTGCGTGCGTGCCATCCCATAGCACGCCCCCCCTCCCCCGCCAAGCGATCTCGGCATTTTCCAATCCGGGATTTCCGGCGTATGCTAACGCCGCCCCAGTCAGTCCCGCGCCCGCCCCGCCCATTATGTCCATGTCAGGATCCCAGGAGAGGAAATGGAGAACCTTGCGCAAGGTCCCCGGGGCGCCCCTTGCCCACGCGACGCCCCCGCCGGACACGCGGCCGGAATCCCTGCCCCGACCCGAGCCTTTCTCCCCTCCCCTCGAGCAGCCTGCGGAGGCTCCCCCGGCCGCGGCGGAGAACAACGCCATCCTCGTTGCCCACAGCGCGGCCTCGACCTCGCGCCTGATCCGCGAGACTCTGGAGAGCTTCACCAACGGGCGCGTCTTTGCCACCAGCGATCCCCTCCGCGCCTTCGAGCTGGCCCTGCAGAGACGCTACGGGCTTTTTCTCTTCGCCATGCAGCTGGGCGAGCTCTCTGGCCCCCTGCTCTACGAGATGATCTCCCTCGCCTACGCCGCCGCACGGGGCCCCCGCCAGGTGGCTCCCGGGGTGGTCTTCATCCGCGAAAAGGACGATCCCCGCTTGCCGGAATCCCTCCTCCGCGACGTCCGGGTCAAGGATGTCCTCAGCAAACCCATCCGCATCGAGCGCCTCCTCGAGTCGGTCGGCAGCGTCCTCGAGGTCCGCGACCCCACCGCGGGGGAATGACGCCCCGTCCGCGGCGCGCGGCTCTCCACGCCTGACTAGCGGCCCCGGCCTCGGCTTCCAGCCTTCAGACAACGCGGCCGAGCGCCCCCTCCTAGGGACGGATGAAGAGGGAAGGCGGAGCCAGGGCCCCCCGCTCCAGATCGATGGTCGATTCGTAGGGATCGGCCACGAGCAGGCCGGGAAACTGGAAGGAGCTGGAGAGCGCCGAGCGCGGCGCCGTGCCCGAAGGTCCAGACGCCCGCTCCGCTTCGGGCCTCGGATCCGAAGACTCCGGCACCGCCCCCGCCGGCTCCCGCGTCTGGACCTTGGCCTCGGCCGGAGCCACGGAGGCCTCGCGCGAGTTGGCCTCGCCCCTGGCCTTGGCAAACTTGGACTCGTCGAGGTGAAGGCGGTCCGAGGGCCGCTTGGCGTCGTCGATGCGCACCACGCCGGTGGCCTGGGCGCGCTCGTCCTCGCGGTCCACCGGCAGGTGGTTGACCAGGCCGGATTCATCGACCAGGCGCGACTGGCGCGGGATGCGGATCTCGTCGTGTCGCTTGAACTTCAAGGAAGCCCCCAGCCCCGCCTGGCGGACGCGGGGCCTCCCTTTCTCGGCGAGGCGCGCCAGGGTCGCCTCGAGCTTCTCGTCCAGCTGGCGCGCCTCCTCCGGGAGAAGGTCCGCCCCGCCGGGCATGGACGCCGCGGAGGCCGCCGCCAGCCTGGCCTCCAGTTCCGGGGCGCTGGCCAAAAAAATGGCCCGGATCTCCGCCGCCCGTTCCGGCAGCGTCAAGAGGGCGGCCTCGGCGATACGGGCCTCGTCTTCGGGATAGTCGAGCCGAGCGGCCGACAGCAGTTGCCCGGGCAGCCGGGGATGCTCGCGATGGCGTTCCAGGGCCGCCTCCAGCAGGGCCACGCGGCGCTCGGGATGAGTCTGCAGCGCGTCCCGAAACAGCAGGACGGCCTTGTCCGGATGGGCCTCCAGGCCAGCGAGCAAGACCTCCACGGCCGCTTCCAGATCGACGGCCCCTTCCGAAGCCTCCAGTCTCGCGGCCTCCCAGCCCAGAGCGACGCCGAGAATGAAAAAAATTGCGAACTTCATGAGGTCGACGTGGAGCGGGTAGTGGGAATCGAACCCACATAACTAGCTTGGAAGGCTAGGGCTTTACCACTAAGCTATACCCGCGTTCGCAATAGGATCCGGGATAATTTATCAGATTCAATGAAATTTTTAGAAATCTAAAATTTCCACCGAAGCCGACGGCCTCATCCCGGAGGGAACCGTAAGGGCGAGAAA
>CAZKGI010000073.1:0-15171 GCA_964552315.1 uncultured Akkermansia sp.
GCCCGGCCCCTCCGGGGCCGGGGCCTTCGGTGTCTTTATTTATGAGTCAACACGACACGATCTGGGCGAAGCCCTCCCGACTCGACAAGGGGACCGGGCTGAGCTATCCTCCATTCTGCGTTCTGTCGCAGGTCGGTATCCCCAGATCCCATGCACGAAGACATCCATCTCTCCCGCGAAGTCGAAGCCATCCAGATCCCGAGCGGGGATCTCGTCACCCTGCCCGCAGGAACCTTGGTCCGGATCACCCAGGCTTTGGGGGGCACCTACACGGTGGCCACCAATTTCGGCTTGGCACGGATCAAGGCGGAAAACGCCGACGCCCTGGGGATCGACCTGGAGGCGGAGAAAAACAAGCGCTCCGCCGCGCAGGAGGCCCTCGCAGCCGGCAACATCGAAGGAGCGGTGTGGGAGCAGCTCAAACTCGTTTACGATCCGGAGATTCCCGTCAACATCGTGGACCTTGGACTGGTCTACGACTGCAAGATCGAGAAGAAGGAGCAGGGCGTCGACGTCGAAGTGAAAATGACCCTGACCGCCCCGGGCTGTGGGATGGGGCCCACCATCGCCGCCGATGCCCAGTCGAAAATCCTCATGCTCGACGGCATCGACAACGCCCGTGTCGACATCGTCTGGGATCCGGTCTGGAACCAGGACATGATCTCGGAGGAAGGCCGCATGAAGCTGGGGATGATCTGACGCCATCCCCGTTTCCCGTCTCCCTCTATTTTCCCTAGCGCTCCCAAATTGCGGAGAGCCCATGGGGCCCCCAAGGGTCCAGCCTTCCCTTGGCAAGGCCCGGCCCCCGGCGTATCGTTTCGACCCCTCCCGCGACTGTCGTCGCCATCGTGCCCATGAAAGCGTCCCCGAGCGCCATCGCCACTAACCGCAAAGCCCAACGCGACTACCACATTTCGGATACCTACGAGGCCGGAATTGAGTTGAAGGGCACCGAAGTGAAGTCCATCCGGGCGGGCCGCGTCAACCTGAGCGAGGCCTACGCGCGCGTCGACAAGGGACAAGTCTGGCTCTACAACTGCGACATTCGTCCCTACGAGCGCGCCAGCCACGAGTTTCACGCCCCCCTGCGGCATCGCCGCCTCTTGCTTCACAAGCGCGAAATTCGGCGCCTCGCGGCCGTCACCGAACAGCAGGGTCTGACCATTGTGCCCCTGCGGCTCTATTGGAAGAACCGGCGCGTCAAGGTGGAGATCGGCGTCGGGCGCGGCAAAGACCAGCGCGACAAGCGGCAGGATCTCAAGGCCAAGGCCCACCAACGCGAGGTGGATCGGGAAGTGGCGCGTTTTGGCCGGCGCTGAGGCCCCGCCAATCCCACGCCATTCGCAGGATCAGCGCCTGCGGGCGCCGACGGTTCCCGGAGGTCTTGGGGAGTCTCAGACAAAGAGCTCTCGCAGGGCCTGGCCGCGGTCGGTGATGGGCACGGGGCGGTCCCCGTCAAAGAGATCCTTCTGGTAGTCGATGCCCAGGGCGTGATAGAGCGTGGCGTGCAAGTCCGGCACGGAGATGGGGCGCTCGACGGGATGTTTCGAAGCCAGGTCGGTCATGCCGATGGCCCCCTTGTGCTTCAGTCCGCCACCGGCCAGGAGCACGCTGAAGACCGACCCTTGATGGCCTCGGCCCCCTCCACTGTCGAATTCCGAGGGGCGACCGAACTCGCCGGCCACCATGATGAGCGTCTTGTCGAGGAGCTGGTGATTTTCGAGGTCATCCATCAGGGCCGAGAGCGCCCGATCGAGGCCCTGAATGAGCAGGTGTTGTTTCTCCTGCCCCTCGTTATGGGTGTCCCAGCCCGTACCGTTGGTAAAGTTGAGGTTGTCGAGGACCTCCACAAAGCGAACGCCCTGCTGAACGAGGCGGCGCGCCAGGAGACAGCGCTGCCCGAATTCCTCGCCGTAGCGCTCCCGCAGAGAGGCCGGCTCGGAAGCGAGGTCAAAGGCCTGGCTGAAGGGTCCACTGGCCAGTTGGGCGGCCTCGTCGAGGAGACTGTCGTATTGGCGGATGGGGTCCTCCTCGGCGTAACGCTTTCGCGCAGCGCCGCGGACCAGCTGAAGAAGCTCCTGGCGGCGCTGGTGGCGGTCGAGGGCGATGTCCGGCGCGGGGGCCAGGCCAGCGGGACCCTTTTCCGTATCTAGGAGGTAGAGGTAGCTGTACTTGGGCCCGAGGAAGCCCGCCCCGCGGGAGACGCTCGGGTAGCCGGCGAGGACGTAGGCGGGAGCCCCTTTCTGGGCGGCCCCGAGTTCGTGGGCGACCACGGAGGCGACCGAGGGATAAGCGACGCTGCCGGTGACAGGCCGCCCGGTGTGCATGTAGTGCACCGCCGCGGCGTGCTCGTCGATGACCTCGTGATAAACGGAACGCAGGATGGTGGCACGATCCAAGCGTTTGGCCAGCTCAGGCAGGTGCTCGCAGACCTGCACGCCGGGCACGACGGTGTCGATGGCCTTGTAGGCGCTGCCCGCCTTGCGGGTGGCGGGATCGCCCAGGGGCTTGGGGTCGAAGGTGTCGACTTGGGCGGGACCGCCCCCCAGCCAGAGCAGGATGCAGGCCTCGGCCTGTCCCTGGGGGAAGTCGGGTTTTTGGTAGGCGGAGACTTGCCGCACGGGCAGGGCGCCCAAGGCGGCGAGAGAGGCGGTAGACTTGAGGAAGGTGCGGCGTTCCATGTCGAAGGGAGTCAAAGATCGGGTCAGGGGACAAAGGTGAATTCCGGCGAATTGACGAGGGCCCAGACGGCGTCCTCCATCCGTTCGCGCCATTCACTGGAGAGGAAAGGCGTGGGGGGTGGGCCGGCAAAGGCCTTGCGTTCCAGGTCCGCGGCAATTTCGTTGGCCCGCACGCTGAGGTGATTGGTCCAGCTCAGCTCCCTCACGATGGGGACAAAGGGCTGGATCCGGAAGTCCTCCGGATTGCCGGTCAGGCGCTCCGCAAAGCCGGGGCTGAGCAGGGCGACAAAGCCCGCCTTCTCCTCCGCGCTGGGCAGGCGGGTGAGGTAGCGCAGGTAAATCTCGTCGACCAGGGCTTCGGGGCTTGCGGCTTCGACGGCGAGTCGGCTGAGCTCGCTGTGCACACTGAGGCGGGTCGCCCAGGTGCCGAAGAGTCCGTTGGCCAGCATGCCCGGTTGCAGGATGTGGGCACTGGTTTCCCGCTCCACCACCGGTTCCGGTCTTTCATCCCGCCAGCCGTAGGCGCTCATCACCGAGAGAATGGAATCGGCATTGGTCAGGGTCAGGCTGGGGCGGTCGCGGTCGCTGGCCGTGGAGACCATCTGCCAGGCCCGTTCGGGATAGCCAAGGTTGAGGAAGTTGACTTCCGAGAAAACCCCCTCGACGTCAAAGGTGAGCTCTTCGCTGTAGTTGGGGATCCCCGAGGCGGAGAGGAGCGAATCCACGACCTGTTCCGCGGAGAAGCGACGACGCAGGGGGGCGTCGAAGAAGCGATCCTGCGGCGAGGTGGAGCGTTGCAGGCGGGCTTCGCGGCGGAAGGCTTCGGTGTTGAGAAGGATGCGAGAGAGGTGGCGCAGGTCGTAGCCCGAGGCCATGAACTCGCGGCTGAGATAGTCGAGCAGTTCGGGATGGCTGGGTTCGTTGCCTTCCCAGTCGTGGACCGGCTCGACGATCCCCTCGCCGAAGTAGTACTTCCACACGCGGTTGGTCAGCACCTGGGCGAAGCGGCGATTCTCCGGGCGAATGATCGCCCAGGCGGCGTCGACCTTGTCGGGATCGGGCTTGGCCAGGTCGGCAAAGGGCCATTTCGGCGCGACTTCCGTGCCGGGCTTCAGGGTCACCTTGACCACCGAATTGCTCTTGCCCTCGCGCTGGAAGAAGGCCGCCGGTACTGAAGAGCTCTCCGGAAGGACGATGGGCTTGTTGCCCAGCATGGCGGCAAGGGAGTAGACGTCCTCTTGCTTGACGGAATGATAGGGGGCATCGTGGCAGAGGGCGCACTTCATCTCGATCCCGAGGAAGGCGTTGCCCACGATGTGGGCTTTGGCGGCCATGGGGACGTCGTTTTCCGCCGCGCGGGAGAAACCGCCAGCGCCGCCGCCGTGCACGCTGCCCTGGAAGGTGAGCAGGTCGGCCGCGAACTGGTCCATGGGGCGGTTGTCGAGGAGCGCCTCGTGGAGCCAATAGCGGAAGGGGCCGGTGTTGTTGAGGACCGGCTTGATGAGGCGCGGGTTCTCCGCCAGGGCGTCCTGCCAATAGCTGACCCAATGGTCGGCATGGCGGGGATCCTCGAGGAGGCGGTCGATGGTGCGGGCCAGGCGAGTCTCTTCGGGCAGGGCCTGGAAGTCGCGAATCTCGGCGGGCGTGGGCAGGACCCCGACGGTGTTCAGGTAAAGGCGGCGCAGGAAAGACAACGCATCGAGCGTTTTCGGCAGCGCCTCCAAGCGGGCGCCCTGACCGGGCCAGGGGGCTCCATCGGCGATCCAGCGGCGCACCAGCTCGGTCTCCTCGGGCGAGAGCCCCTTGCCCTCGGGCGGCATGATTTCGTCGGGATCGTCGGTGAGGAGGCGGTAGAGGACCTCGCTGGCTTCGGGGTCTCCCGGGACAACGGCGATCTGGCCGGATTTGCCCGTCGCCAGGGCGGCCTCGCGGGTATTCAACTTCAGTCCCCCAGAGGATTTTTCGCCGTGGCAGCGGAAGCAGTTGGCTTCGAGCAAGCGCACGGCCTCGGCGTGTTCGGGGCGGGCTTTGGGCTCGTTCGGGACGGCCCCCGCCACGGCCTCGCGTCGGGCGAGGAGGTAGGCATCAACGATGCGCGAGGGGCTGTCCTCGGGACTGACGCCCTTGGGCAGGGGCAGGGGATCGAGGGTTTTCAGATAGGCCCGGGCCGCTTCGTGGCGCTGGCGGATCTCCCCCTCGAGTTGGCGATAGGCGAGCTGGCGCCGCTCCGCCTCCAGTTGGGAGAACTGTTTGGCCTGTCGTTGGTTGTAGAGGTGGAAGCCTTCCGCATCGAAGGCCAGAGAGCGGTCCGCGCCAGCGGTGAGGAGGTGCCAGGACTCGTCTCCCTCATAGCGGATGGCGAGAAGCAGTTCATTGAGGCTGAGCCGGCGCCCGGGTTGGCCGACCATGCCTTCCACGACGAGCAGCTTGCGCTGGCCGTCGCCCTGGAGGCTCAGGGTCATCTCCTGGGTGCCCATGCGGAGGCGGGGGTAGCCCGGATCGCGCTCGGGCATGGGCCGGGGTTGGCCGTGGGCGCTGCCGCTGATGTTGAAGTAGGGCTGCTTGGCGACTTCTTCGCCGTCGACGTAGAGACGGCTCAGGCCCGGGGTGCGGAAGAGGAGCGTGTGCTCCCCCGGAGGCAGGGGCACTTCGGCGGCGAGACGCACGTGCAGGGGCAGTTTGCGGTCTCTTCGGGCGGCGCGTGCGTTGTAGACTTGTGGCAGGGAGCTCAGGGAAAAGGCTTCCACGGCAAAGGTTTCGTCGGCGGGCCCGTCGAGGTCGGGCCAGAGATCGCGCTCGCCGACCCCTTCGCGGATTTCCACGAGGACCTTGCCGGCGGGAACCGCGCGGAGCTGTGGGGGCAGGGGATCGGGAATGACGCGTTGGTAGCGGGAAAGGAGGCGTTTCCGGTCGAGGGCACTGCGGTAGATCGCCATTTCGTCGATGGCGCCCTTGAAGCTGTTTGCAGGACTGCCGCCCCGCGACGAGCCGATCAAGACGACGTCCTCGTCGACCACGGGCGGCTCGGTGGTGGCGCCCCCCATCTCCCATTGACCGGAACGCTGCCGTCCGTCGATGTAGGCCTTCAGGCTCTCGGGGCTGCCGAAGGTGTAACTCAGGGCGAGGTGGTGCCACTTCCCGTCGGCGTTCAAGCCCGCTGAGGAGTTCCAGCGGTGGTAATCGCCCTCCGGCTTGGCGGCGCTGGGCTGACTGCGAAAGAGGAAGCTGAGTCGGGCCGTGCCTCCGGATTCGGCGAGGCGGAGCGCCCAGTTCTGGTTCGTGCCACTGCCGGTGCTGCGTCCCTTGCTGATGATGTAGGCGCTGGCGCCGGGGTCGATGCCGTCGAGGCGCACCCAGGCCTCGATGGTGATCGCCTCTCCCTGGGCGAAGCGCAGGTCCGCACGATCCGGCAAGCGCAGGTGAGATCCGTCGCCCTTGAGATGCAACGCCATGTTCTCTTCGGGCAGGGTGAGGGAGACGCGGCGGTCGGGTCCCTCCACCCGAGCGATGCTTCCCTTGACCGTGGCGGGGTCGGGATCCTCGTCGAAGGAAAACCAGGCCACGGGCTGGTCACTTTGGATCAGGTCCCGCAGGGAGGGTGCCTCGGCCCGGAGCTCGGGACGGAAGAGCATCGCCACCAAGGCCAAGAGGCGGAACGCTGCGAATCCGCAGCCGGAAAAGAGGTCGATGGAGGTCTTCACAGGTCTATGTTAACCGAGCGCCTCGGGAAAAACAGCCCTTTGCTCGTACCCCCATCGTGGGGGGCTCGATCGCGTCCCTCAAGAGAGCGAGGGAGGGAATTCCCCCCCTCCTCGTCCCCTGGGCAGAGTTGCCGGTTGACTGGCGCCCCGATTCCCGTTCATTCCCCGTCTTTATGGGATCTACATTTGGCCGACTCTTCCGTCTTTCCACCTGGGGCGAATCCCACGGAGGCGGGGTGGGCGTGGTCGTCGACGGTTGCCCCCCGCGAATCCCCCTCTGTGAAGCGGACATCCAGGTCGACCTGGACCGCCGCCGCCCCGGCCAGAGCGACATCACCACGCCGCGCAACGAGGCGGACGAGGCGGAGATCCTCTCGGGCACCTTCGAAGGGCTCACCTTGGGCACGCCCATCGCCATTCTGGTCCGCAACAAGGACGCGCGTCCCGAGGCTTACTCGGAAATGGCGGAAAAATTCCGCCCCTCCCACGCCGACTACACCTACCAGGCGAAATACGGCATCCGCAACTGGCAGGGCGGGGGACGCGCCAGCGCCCGGGAAACCATCGGACGGGTTGCGGCCGCGGCCATTGCCAAGCGGGTCATTGCCACCCAGTTCGCCCCCGAACTGGAAATCCTTCCCTATGTCGAATCCATCGGCTCGCTGCGCGCCGAGATCGATCCGGCGACGGTGACGCGCGAGCAAATCGAGTCAAATCCGGTGCGCACGGGCGATCCCCAGGCCGTTGAGCCCATGATCGACCTCATCAAGCGCGTCCGCAGCGAGGGCAATTCCGTCGGCGGGGTCATCGCCTGCGTGGTTCGCGGTGTGCCCGTGGGACTGGGCATGCCCGTGTTTGATCGCCTCGAGGCCGACCTGGCTAAGGGCATGCTCAGCCTGCCCGCGACCAAGGGCTTTGAGATAGGCTCCGGCTTTGCCGGCACCGAGTTGACCGGGAGGGAGCACAACGACGCCTTCCGCATGGAGGACGGACGGGTGCGGACGGTGACCAACCGCTCCGGCGGCGTCCAGGGGGGGATCAGCAATGGCGAGGATTTGTTTTTCCGGGTCGCCTTCAAGCCGACCGCCACCATCATGACCTCCCAGGAAACCGTTTCCCTGGCGGGGGAGAACACCGAACTGAAGGGGCGAGGTCGCCACGATGCCTGTGTCCTGCCTCGGGCCGTGCCCATCGTCGAGGCCATGACCGCGCTCGTGCTCGTCGACCATATGCTGCGCCAAAGGGCCCTCTGTGGGGAAGTGTGAACGGATCCCTTCTCCGATAATCCGGCGCTGCCAGCCATGAACGATTACGCACCGATCCTCCTCGCCCTGCTTTTCGTGGTGGTCTCCTTTTCCCTCGCGATGAGCCGCGGGGTGGTTTCCCTGCTGGCGTCCGGGGGCGCCCTGGCCGGTGGGGCCGCGGTGCTCTTGTGGGGCTTTCAGGCCCTTCCTCTTCTGGCGAGAAGTTCTCTCGGGATCACGCTGGGGTGGCAGGCTGCCCTGACGCTCTCGGCCATCGCCGGACTGGTGGTCATGGTCGTCCTGCGCCTCTTCTTCGGCATCGCCTTCAAGCGCTTCTTCCAGCACGGGAGTCGCTGGCATGCCTATGCCGATGGGCTGGCTGGCGGAGTCCTCTCCCTTCCCGCCAGCTTGGTCACGGTCTTCTTCTTTTTCACCTGCGTGCGCGCGGCGGGAACGGTGCAGGAGCTGAACTACATCGATTCCCTGGCCCGAGAGGGCATCGAGGAAATGGGTGGCCGCATCCCTCCCTATCCGACGCCGGCGAGCTGGCGAAATGTCATTGATCGCCTTCCCTTGCTGGCTCCCTGGCTCGACTGGACCGATCCTTTCAGTCGCCGGTCCTCGCGCAACGCGGCGGCCCTCCTGCTGGCGGACCGCGGTCGGCTCCTGCGGGAACACCTGCGCCAGGATCCCCATATTGGACCTCAATTGGAGGGCGATTGGTCGGCCTTGGCCGAGGATGCCCATGTGGCCCGCGCCCTGCAAGATCGGGACCGCGTGGCCCTGGTCACCGCCCCGGCCCTGCAGGCCCTGAGCTCCGACGCCGGGCTGCAGAGCTCCCTTTCCCGCCTGCGCTTCGAGCCCGCCCTGAAGGATTTTGTGCGTTCCTTGGAACTCTCCTCCGAGTCGGAGCCCGTCCCTTCTCCCTGAACCCATTCCCTGCCACGCGATGTCCGCCACCGATTACCTCGTCAGCATTGGACTCGAAGTCCACGTCCAGCTCAAGACCGAGAGCAAGATGTTCTGTGCCTGCGCGGTTCGCTTCGGGGAAGAACCCAACACGCTGACTTGTCCGACCTGTCTCGGCTTGCCCGGCGCCCTGCCCAAGCTCAACGCCGGAGCCATCGAGCGCACCATTCTCGTGGGCCAACTGCTCGGCTGCACCACCCCGGAGATCGTGAAGTGGGACCGCAAGAACTACTTCTACCCGGACATGCCCAAGAACTACCAGATTTCGCAGTACGACCTGCCCCTCTGTCTCGGCGGGGCCGTGCCGCTCTACGAACTGGCCTACCCCAAGGACGCGCAGAAGGACATCGCCCATCCGGGCAAGGTGGTGCGGCTGACCCGCATCCACCTCGAGGAGGACGTCGCCAAGTCCACCCACCACGCCAACTACACGACCATCGATTTCAACCGGGCAGGCACGCCCTTGATGGAGATTGTCTCCGAGCCGGACATCGACTCGCCCGAGGAGGCCGTGGCCTATCTCAACTCGCTGCGGCAGATCCTCGTCTACAGCGGCGTCTCCGACGCCGACATGGAGAAGGGGCAGATGCGCTGCGACGTGAACATTTCCGTGCGTCCCCGCGACCAGAAGGAGCTGGGGACCAAGATCGAGCTCAAGAACCTGAACTCGGTCTCGGCGGTGCGCCGGGCCCTGCACTACGAGATCGACCGCCAAATCGGCGAAGTCGAGGCGGGGCGCTCCATCCAGCAGGCCACCTGGCGCTGGAACGACGAGATCGGTCAGACCGAGCTGATGCGTCTGAAGGAAGACGCCCACGACTATCGCTATTTCCCCGACCCGGATCTCCTGCCGGTGCGTACCGGGGCCATCCTCGCCCGCGTGCGCGAAGACCTCCCCGAGCTGCCCCATGACAAGGTGGCGCGCTTCGAGTCTCACTATCAGATCACTCATTACGACGCCTCGGTACTCGCTTCGGACCGTGCGCTGGCCGACTGGTACGAGCTCGCCGCAGCCAAGGCCTCCTCGCCCAAAAAAGTGGCCAACTGGGTCATCAACATCCTCCTCGCGGAGCTGAACGAACGCTCCCTGGGCATCGAGGACTGCCCGGTGTCCCCGGAGGCCCTCACCGAACTGGTCGAACTGGTCGAGTCCGGCCAGATTTCCAATCCCCAGGCGAAGGAGATCTTCACCCACCTCTTTGATCACCCCGGCGAATCGCCCGCCGCCGTGGCTAAAGCCAAGGGCTTCGAACCGGCGGACGCCGGTGAGATCGAGCGCTTTGTCGACGAGGTCATCGCCGCCCATGCCGGGCCCGTGGCAGAGGTTCGCGGGGGCAATGACAAGGCCGCCAACTTCCTCGTCGGTCAGGTGATGAAACTTAGCAAGGGCAAGGCCAATCCCAAGCAGGTCACCGAGCTGGTGCTGAAGCGGATTCGCTCCTGATTTCCGGGACCCGTTGGAGGGCCATTCGATGTCAGCCCTCGCGGAGCGAGGCCATGTCGATGACGAAGCGATACTTCACGTCCCCCTTGAGGAGACGCTCAAAGGCTTCGTTGACTTGCTGAATGGCGATGGGCTCGATGTCGCAGACGATGTCGTGTTCCCCGCAGAAATCGAGCATCTCCTGAGTTTCGGCGATGCCGCCGATCAGCGAGCCGGCGAGCTGTCTTCGCTGCAGGAGCAGGGGAAAAGCCGAGACGGAAAGGGGATGTTCCGGGGCCCCCACCAAGGTCAGGGTCCCGTCGCGCTTGAGCAGCTCGAGGTAGGCACTGACGTCGTGGGCGGCCGAGACGCAGTCGAGTAGGAAATCGAAGCTGTGGCGGTGTTTGGCCATCTCTCCCGCATCCCGGGAGAGCACCACCTCGTGGGCGCCGAGGCGCAGGGCATCCTCCACTTTGTGGGGCGAGGTGGTGAAGAGGACGACTTGGGCCCCCAGGGCCCGGGCGAACTTCAGTCCCATGTGACCGAGGCCCCCGAGTCCGATGATTCCGACCTTTTGGCCGCCCCCGACCTTCCAGCGACGCAGCGGGGAGTAAGTCGTGATGCCGGCGCAGAGTAGGGGCGCGGCGGCCGCGGGATCCAGGTTCGAGGGCACGCGCAGGACGAAGGACTCCGGGGCGACTATGCGCTCGGAATAGCCGCCGAAGGTGTGGCCGATTCCGCAGGGATCGGGACTGTTGTAGGTGAAGATGGCTCCCTGGCTGCAGTACTGTTCCTCCCCATCCTGGCAACTGGGACATTCCCCGCAGGATCCGACCATGCAGCCGACGGCTGCATGGTCACCCACGCGGAATCGGCGCACCCCGCTGCCCACTGCGCTGACGCGCCCCACGATCTCGTGTCCGGGGACGCAGGGATAGACCGTGTTGCCCCATTCGTTGCGCACCTGGTGCAGGTCGGAATGGCAGACGCCGCAGTGCAGGATGTCGATGACCACGTCCCGCGCCAGGGGCTCGCGTCTCTCGATGGAAAAGGGGGCCAGAGGACTGCTGGCCGACTGGGCGGCGTAGGCGCGGTGGCTCATGGGGGGGCGCGGCTTGAGATTGCGGAACCGCTTCCGATTATAGCGGATGGCGGCGCTTCATGTCCAAGAATACGAGATTGGAGACCTCGCGGATCACGTCGGCGCGCCGCGAGATCCAGGTGCTGTAGGAGGAGGTGTTGCGCCGCGAGCTTTCGATGATGCCGACGAGCAGGTAGGGATAATCCCGGCCATCCCGACCCTTGGCGACGAGGATGCCCATGTCTCCGCAGCACATCGCGGTGCTGCCCGTCTTGTTGTAGACCTTGGTGCCGGGGGGCACGGACTTGACCTTGGTGTAGAGGCGATCAATGCCCGGCAGGGCCATGGTCCGGAGAATCTCCTCGGAATAGGGAAGACGGCGATGCCAGAGGGCGTGGAGAAAACGGGCATAGTCGCCCGCCGTGGCCTGGTTGCGGTAGGTCTTGCCGCCCGCGGGAATGTATTCCACGATGCGCAATCCCTGACAGAGGTAAGCATAGTGTCGCTTCAGAAGCGACTCAGTGGCCGCGGGCCCCCCGGTCTGGCGCATGACCCAGTTGGTCGAGTCGTTATTGCTCTTCTGGATCATCAGCTCCATGTGGCGCCGCGCCGTATCGGTGTAGCGGAGCCGGCCTGCTTGAACCTCGTGGAAATAAGCCAGCGCCAGATAGGGCTTGATCATGCTCGCTGCCTGCAGCGGCACCGCCCCGTTGATGTTGACCAGTTCCTGTTCCGTGCTGAGGTCGTAAACCACCCAGGCGGTTCGTTCGTCGTTGCGGATGACTCCCTTGCTTCGCAGGGACTTGATGTGGGCGTCGATCCGACGCGTCAATTGCGGGTCGGAGGCCCGAAGCTCGGCGATGTCGATGCAGAACAAGCTCAATAAGGCGAGGCCCCAGAGCGAGGCCTGTCGCGCTCTTGACGGGTAGAACATGGCTATGCGGAGGGGGGCTGAGGTTTAACTTTATTAAAAATACGGTAAACCTAATTAATCGCCAAGGAGAAATCCCCCTTTTTTGCCAGCGGGCTTGAAACCGGACTGGGAGCTCAGCGCTCGATCGCCAGGGCGATCCCCATGCCACCGCCGATGCAGAGGCTGGCAATGCCCCGCCGGTAGTCGCGATCCTCCATCAGGTGGAGCAGGGTCGTCAGCACGCGGGCGCCCGAGGCGCCGATGGGATGTCCCAGGGCGATGGCACCGCCCCGTTGGTTGAGCCGTTCGAGGTCCAAGTTGAGGAGACGGGCACAGCCTAGCGTTTGGACCGCAAAGGCCTCGTTGATCTCGATGGCTTCGACCTCGGCCAGGTCCCACTCCGCGTGGGCGCAGACTCGACGGATGGCCTCGACCGGCCCCAGGCCCATCACGGCGGGATCGCATCCCACTGCTGCGGAGGCGACAAGGCGGGCGCGGGAGGCTAGCCCGTGCCGGTCCAAGGCCGCGTCACTGGCGAGCAGCACCAAAGCGGCGCCGTCGTTGAGGCCCGAGGCATTCCCGGCGGTGACGCTGCCCTCGGGGCGGAAGGCCGGCCTCAGTTTGGCGAGCCCCGCCTCGCTGGTTTCGGGCCGGGGATGTTCGTCCTCGCTGACTTGGCCTTCGCGGGTGGACAGGGGAACGATTTCGCGGGCGAAGGTCTCGCGGTGCGCGGCGGCGAGTCTCTGGCTGCGCGCGGCAAAGGCATCCTGCTCTTGGCGGGAGATGCCGAGCTGGTCTGCGATCCGTTCGGCGGTTTCGCCCATGCCGATCCCCAGCATGGCATCGCTGAGTCCGTCGCGAAAGATGGCATCTGTCAGGGTGCCGTCGCCCAGCTTCTTGCCCCAACGCAAGTCGGAGACGTAATGCGGGGCCCGGCTCATGGACTCGACGCCGCCTGCCAGAACGAGCTCGCTTCTCCCGAGCTGGATGGCGTCGGCACCCAGGGCGACGGCCTTCAGCGAGGAGCCGCAGGCCATATTCACCGTGTAGGCCGGGCTCGTCTCCGGCACACCCAGGCGCCAGCCCATTTGGCGGGCCACGTTCATGCCGCTGTCTGCCTGGAGCACTTGACCGAGAATGACCTCGTCGACGGCGGCGCGGAGCGATTCCGGCACAAGCGGCTCGGCCAGGGCCAGGGCCAGGTCGGCGGGGGAGAGGGATTTTAATCCACCCCCAAAACGGCCGATGGGGGTGCGCTTGGCATCAACGAGGTGGACATTCATGGGAAAGGGAGGGGATCCGTTGCCCGGCGCTCAATAGCCGGGAATGGGGCGGAGGTCTGGCGCTAGTTGGGGGGCGAAGGCCATTTCCTGAAGGATCTGGCGCTCCACGTCGATGCCCGGGGCCACCTCGACCAGCTCCAGGCCCCTTGCCACCAGCCGGAAAACGGCGCGCTCGGTGACGTAGAGCACTTCCTGGCCACGGGCCAGGGCAGAGGGCCCGTGGAAACAGGTTTCGCCGATCTTTCGGACGAACTTGGGATGCCGGCCCTCCTGCAGAATGCGGAGCTGGCCGCCTTCCCTGGCGACTTCCAATCCTCCGGCGCGGAAGGTGCAGCAAAAGACGAGACGACGGGCACTCTGGACGATGTTCATGAACCCGCCGACCCCGGCGAAGCGTCCGGCGAAGCGGGCGACGTTGACGCTGCCCTCCGCGTCGATTTCGACGGCCCCGAGCACAGCGAGATCGATGCCTCCGCCATCGTAGAAGTCGAACTGGGCCGGCTGGTCGACAATGGCTTCAGGGAAGTGACTGCAGCCGAAACTGAGCCCCGAAGCGGGGATGCCCCCGATGGGGCCGCTTTCCACCGTCAGGGTGAACTCGCCCAGGCGACCCGTTTCTGCGGCCACCGCGGCCACGGTTTCGGGCAGGCCGATGCCGAGATTGACGATGTCGCCTTGGCGCACTTCGCGCAGGGCCCGCGCGCCGATGAGCCAGCGTTCCGAGAATTCCAGACGGGGAACCTTGGCGAGGTCGTCGCCGCTCTCCACGTAGCCGGGATTGAAGACCTCGCCGAAAGTCTGGTCGTGTCCTTCCCCCCCGGAAACCACGAGGTGGTCGACGAGGATGCCCGGCACGCGCACCGCCTTGGGATCGGCGATGCGGTCGACGAGGCGCTCCACCTGGGCAATGACGAGGCCACCGTGATTTTTCGCCGCCTGGGCGATGGGCAGGACCTCCCCGATGAAGCCTTCGCGTTCCATGGTGAGATTGCCGCGCCGGTCTGCCGTGGTGGCGCGGATCAGGCCGACCGTCACCGGCAGGGACTTGTAGCGCAGCCAGATCTCGCCGTCGAGCTCGACCCGCTCGACGAGGGCGTCGACGGTCCGCTCGTTGAGTCGGCCCCCTCCGTTGAGGGGATCGATGAAGGTGTTCAGGCCCACTTTGGTGAAAAGGCCGGGGCGCTTGGCGGCGATTTCCCGCAGCAGCACGCAGAGCACCCCCTGGGGAAAATTGTAGGCCTCGATTTCGTTGGCCAGGGCGAGGGCGCCCAGCTTGGGGGCGAGATTCCAATGCCCGCCGACGACCCGACGAATCAAACCGGCGTGGGCGAGGTGATTCAGTCCCCGATCGCCGCGATCGCCTTGGCCCGCGCAGTAGTAGAGCGTCAGGTCGCGCGGGGTGCCTTCCCGCAGGAAACGTCGCTCCAGAGCGGCGGTGAGCAGCTCCGGATGCCCGGCCCCCACAAATCCGCCGACCGCGACCGTGGCTCCGCTGGGGATGGCAGCAATGGCTTCGTCAGGGCTGGAAAGGCGGGCGGGGGCGCGCATGTGGCTTGGGGGTCAACAAGCGCGGAGTCGGTTCCGGCCGCGCAAAAGGGCGAGGTCCGGGGTCGCCATTCCTCAGACGGCGACGGGTGCGGTGGGCCGAAGCGCCGCCCGGCGGGCCGGGCGAAGAGGGGCGTGGAGCATAGCGGAATCGAACCGCTGACCTTCTCATTGCGAACGAGACGCTCTACCAACTGAGCTAATGCCCCATTTGGACCGGGCGGGACCTTAGACGGAAACGGCGGCGATGGCAAGTGGAAGCATCGCGGAGGGGGCGGCATGCGCAGTGCCGTTTTCGGTCGGCGAGCCGCTTGTGACCAGGGTTTCGGGT
>CAZKGI010000074.1:0-14685 GCA_964552315.1 uncultured Akkermansia sp.
CATGGCATGCAAGGGGTCAGCGGTTCGAATCCGCTATGCTCCACGGTTGCCCAGCCCAGGCAAATTCAGGCTGGAAACCGCCCGCTCCTCACCGAATCCCCTCGATTCTTCTCCGGCTTCTTCACCGACCAAGCGCCACTCTAGGGCGGCGGCGCGGGATTTGGGAGGCCCCAGCGGCAGGGAAAGGCTAGCTCCGAGCGGCGCTCCGCCAAGCCGTCATCCAGAGATAGGTTCCTTTCCTGCAGGGACTCCGCAGGAATTCTGCAGGGACGCCTTTTCCCGCGCGAGGAACCAGGGGAGCCAGACAAATCCCCCCAAGGATCGCCTCCCTCGGGGCGGGGGCCCGGTTTGCCCGAGAGGGCGTAACCCGGATCGCCCCGGAGGGGAGGCTCGAGCAGGCTAGCAAACGAGGGCGGGTCCGACTATGACGTGATCTCGTGCCTAAGAAATCCAAAGGCGAATCGTTTACCCCCTGATCCCCCACCCCTCGGAAAAGCGGCGGAATCCGCCCGTCTAGAGCGCCGAGAGTCGTTTTGACGGCTTGGCTTCCCCCCAAACTGGGCGATCTTGATTCCCCGCGATGAAGCACATTCTCCTCTACGACAGCGATTGCCCGCTTTGCACCTTCCAGAGTCGCCTGCTCTCCTGGCTGGATTGGGCCCAGGTCGTCGAGATGGTTCCGCTCAAGGACGAACGTGCCGCCGCCATCGCCCCTGACATCACCAGAGAAGACTTGCTGGAGGCGATTCACTGCATCACCCCGGAGGGCAGGATCCACCGCGGCGCCCGCGCCATTCGCTTCCTCGGCCTGCGCATTCCCCTGCTCGTGCCCATCGGGCTCTTTCTCTGGCTGCCGGGAGTCATCCAGATCGCCGAGATCGTTTACCGCTTTGTCTCCCGGCACCGTCTCTTCTTCAGCCGTATTTTCGGCTGCAAGGGGGCCTGTTCGATCCTGCCGGAACGGCGCTGAGCAGGCTCAGAAGTAGAGGGGACCGGACGGGCGAGGGTCTCCTTCCTCCTCGTCCTCATCGGTGTCCGCCTCGTCCTCTTCCCAAGGCGCCGACGCGGGCAGGTGGGGCAAGGCGGGAGGAAGCGCCTCACTTTCGTCCCGGTGGCCTTCCTCTTCTTCGTCCTCTTCCACTTCCTCGTCGATTTCGAAGACGAGGGATTCCTCCTCCTCCTCGACGAGGACGGAGTCTTCGCTCGCCTCGAGCTCGCTGTCCCCTTCCCCCGGCCCCTCCGTTTCCGGTTCGGCATCGGTCAGGACTTCCTCGGGCAGCACGTCCCTGAGCTCCGGCAAGGGCGGCGGGCCTAGCGGCGGGGTGGCTTCCTCGGGCTCCACAAGCGTCTCCTCGGACTCCTCCATTTCCTCATCCGCCACTTCCACCTCATCCACCTCGGGCTCGGGCGACAGGGACACGGGCCACTCTTCATCCTCGTCCTCGTCCTCGTCCTCGAGGGCTTCGAACACCGGGGCGTCCAAGGGGGCCATGACCGGAGGGTGTTCTGCCAGGGGGGAGCGCTCCTGCTCCTCCCGAGCCTCTCCGTCCTCCGCGGGCGAGGGCGTCGCGCTTCGCGAGCGCAAGGGGACGGCAGGTTCAATGAGAATCTCCGGCTCCCCGAAATCGATGGGTTCGAGGACTTTTCTGGGGTCCCCCATATCGTCGGCATCCTCCTCGAGCGCCTGTTGCAGGTCCAAGGCGTTGAAGGCTTCCTCCAGTTCTGGCTCCGGATCGAAGGAGTAGGCCTCTTCCGATCCTGAATCCTCGTTGCTGGAGGGATTCGCCAGGGGATTCGCCGCGGTGGCCACCCCTGGGATGGTGGTTTCCTCCGCCCGGGGAGGACGGGGCAGCGCGGGCACGTCCGCCAGCACTTCGGCGAGGGCGGCCTCGATGGCCAGGGCCTTCTGCCGCACCAGACCCGCGGGTCGCGAGGCATCGGCCACCGCCACGAGCACGAACTGAGGGACGGTCTCCTTCAGGTAAACAAAGCGGTTCCCCCCGAAATGCAGGCTTTCCAAGGCCCCGGATTCCCCGAGTCGGTCGACCAGCGCGCGCATGGCCCCACTCGCTCCGGCGACCAGGGCGGAGATAATCTCGACGGTCACGTCCGCCTCACAGGAAATTCCGGCGACCAGGGCGCCACTGCGATCGACCACGAGGACGGTCTCCAGCTCGGCATCCTCGGCAAATTCGCGCAGAAGATCCTCGGCCCGGAGGGCCGTCGCCTCGTCGATCTCTAGCGGTACCGCCGTGGTGTGATCGGCGCTGCCCTCCGGAAATTCGTTGTGTGTGCTCTCCATGGAATGCTCCCTCGTGGAACGGCGTGCGTCCCCAATGATCTAAGGCCCGTTCCGTATTTATTCCTTAGGAACTGAGGACCAAGGACGCTTTATAACGCTTCTCCGGCGATAGGGAAGCATGAAATCCCCGCAGCACCTCACGCACCACCCAATCCAGGGTCGCGAAGACCTGGTAACCCGAGACCGCACAGGCCAGGAATGAGGGATTGCGCACGGCGAAGGCCTCGTCGAGGAGATCCGGATCCAGGGCGTCTGACTGGTCTCTCTTATTGTATTGATAGGCGACCGGAATCCGGTCGGGATCCAGCCGGTTGTCACGCAGGGCGTCGCGGCAGCCGTGCCAGGCCTCCAGATTGGCCTCAAGGCGCTGCTTCGAGGAATCCGCCACGAAGACCACCCCGTCGGCGCCCGCCAGGACGGTGCGCCGGGTTTCCGCGAGCCGGTTCTGTCCGGGCACGGTGTAGAGTTGGAAGCGGGTTCGATAGCCCTCCACGACCGTCTCGTGGACGGGAAGGAAGTCGAAGCAAATCGTCCGGTTCTGCTCGGTGGCAAGGGAAACCAGGTCTCCGCGGAGGGCCGGATCGAGCCGGCGATGGATGTAGCGAAGATTCGTCGTTTTGCCGCCTTCGGGTGGACCGCAATACACGATTTTGAACTGAACTTCTCGGCTGTCGTGTCGGACCAGGGCCATGGAAGTCGTCGCGACTATTCTCTCAGCTTGCCAATGCAGCGAGCCACCAGGATCAGCTTCTCCCGAACTCCGGGTTGGAAGGTCGGGGTGTCGTGATGCACGGTGACGCAGCTTTCCCCTTCCAGGAAAAGGCTGACCACGCCGCGATCCGTCTGGAGCGTGAAGGTGCGGGCTTCGGGGAGGCCGGTTAGTTTGGCCAGGCTGCGCAGGGTGGCCACCATTTCTCGCGCTTCGTCACCGACGCGCTTCTCCTCGGTGCGCGAGGCCTGAACCAACTTCCCGGGAAGGGAGAGCGAGCAGCTCAGGATGCCCGGGAGCCCGGCGACCCGGCGAGCCACCTTGGATAGGGTGAAGCTCTCGCTGGTCGAGAAAATGGCGCGCAGTTCCAGGTCCCGATCGTCCTCGGCATCCGTGGAGCTCGTGCTGAGGGGGCTGGACGAGACGTAAGTCGAGCTCTCCCCACTCCATTCGGTGGGGGCCGTGAAGGGGCTGGAGGCGGGAGCGGGCGGAGCAGTAAGGGGGGCGGGAGCTGCGGCCAACACTGGAGCACTTTTCTCCTCCTCGCTCGGCACGCTTTCGGGGCGCGGAGCTGGCTCCGAGACGTCCGCCGGGTGGCTCGGCTGGTGCGCCTCCGGATCCGGGGCCTCCGCCACGAATTGGCTGAATCCCGGGGGGAGCGGAGACAGGGAGGCGGCTTCGCTTGCTTCGACGGATTTCAGGGGGGGCGCTGACAGATCCCAACCCGAGGTGAATCCTGTGGTTGAGAATCCCGCTGGCTCGCTATTGGCGACTTCCTCAACGGGCGCGGGACTGGCCTGAAAGCCTGAAGCCGGGGACGGGGTCGTTGCCGCGAAGCCCCCGAACTTTTCCTCCGCCTCTTGGGGCGCGGCTTCCGTCTCCTTCCCTTCCCCGGTCGTGTGGGCCGCCTGGCTGAGCAGGTTCCCGATGCTGTCGAAGGGAGCGTGGGCAAAGGTTTCTGCGCTCTCCGGCGGATCCTGATCCTGGGCTTTGCCGCTGAACATGGCTCCCCAAACGCCCTGGGGTTCCTTCTCTTCCTCCCCTTTCCCCGGGTCGCTGCCGGGGCTCGGGAAGGGCAGATGGGCATCGGCGGCCGCTTCTTTCGTGAAGAGCGTCGCAAAGGGCCTTGCCTCGGCTTCCTCGGCCGGGGGCTGGGGGAAGGGAGAGAAGCCGCTAAAGCCCGAGGGGAAGGGTTGATCCTCCTTGGCGCCTCCGGAGAGCTCAGCGAAGCCCCCACTCGGTTTCCCCTCGTCCTCCTTCCCTTCCGGGAACTGGGCCTTTTTGATCGGAGGAATGGAGGAAGAGAAGGATTCCACCGCGAGGGACTTCTCCTTCTCCTCGGCCCCGTCCACCTTCGACGAATCTTGCGGATTCCGCTCCTCCGCCGCCACAAAGGGATTGCCTTTGCCGAAATCCAGGGAAGTCCCTTTCTCCTCCTTGCCGAGGATCGATTTTTTCGCGAAGACCGAGGCCTTGCCCACCGTTGTCGGGGTGGCTCCCAGTCGGGGCGGCAGGGTCACCACACTGTCGTTCAGCGGGGTGATCTCCACGGCAAAAAGTTCTGGGCAGAGGCGGTAAATGGCCGACAAGGGCACGTCGAGCGTGCCGTCACTGGGCAGGGGCACGCGCAGCTCCTTTTCCATGGGGATCCCGCTCTGGGCCGCAATGGCCTTGGGGATGTAGGGAAGCAGCTCGCTCGCCAGGAACATCTGGGTCAGCGAGGCGGAAGGGGGGGCCGCCTCGACATTTCCCCGCCCGATCGCCGGATCCACGGCCGAGATCCCGGCCGGCTGATTGTCGGCATCTGTGACCCCGAACTCGGATTCGTCCGGAGAGAAGATGTTGCGGAAGGAAAAGGACATGGCAAACGGACCCTCGGGCGGTTCTTCAGAAATCAAGCTCGTAGCGGGTGCAGGGACGAAGTCCGCTTCGATTATGATTTTTCTAGTAAAAGCAGATTAGTGGGATACAAGGAATTAATCAAGACATTTTTAATATCTTGAATTCTAAAATAGATACCGCCGCGGCAGGTCCTCGCCTCGGGGGGACGCGCCCGCCTCGGAGCCCAAAGTTCGGACGCGATTTGCGACCCTAAAGAAACCACAAAAGCACCAGACAGCCGTTGTGCAGGGAATGGGCGGTCATGGAGGCGATCAGGGAATCCCGCCACTCCCTCAGCAGGGCAAAGCCAATGCCCAGACTGGCCAAGGCGGGAATGGCCAGCGCTCCCTGGGGGTGCAAGGCGGCGAAAATCAGGGAACTAAACAAGGCCGACCCCAGAAAACGATGGCGGCTCCTGAGATAGCGCCACAGGGCGCCGCGGAAGAACAACTCCTCGAACAAGGGGGCAAAACCGGCGGCCAAAGCCAGACTCACCAAGCGCGCCCAGAAGCCCCCCTCATAGATCCAGCCAATGATGGGATGCGTCTCGGGGGCGGCCGGAACGCTCCTGACAGATCTCCCCAAGCTTTCCACCTCGCCAGCGCCGGCCGCGGCCTCCGCCGCTACCTCATCGGGACCCGTGATGACCCCCACCAGATAGGTCAAGCCCAGGGTCAGGGCGATGCCGATGGAGGCCACGGCGAGGACGACCAGGTAACCGCTGATCCCGGCGGCAATTTCCCTCACAATCCCCCGTCCGCGATGCAGGCCGAGCAAATGGCGGAATTCCCGCCAGCGCAAGCCCCGGACCCAGGGCCAAAGAAGAGGGAGCAGGACGGGGAGCAGATTCCCGACCAGGGCCGACGGAAGCATCCCGGCGTCCCCCAACAGGGAAGTGAGGGCAAAGAATCCGAGGTAGAGGGCGAAGCATTCCATGAGCGTCCCCCGGTGCCAGTCCGAGGGAACAAAGGCGTTGCGGGCCAGCCCCGCATGCAACTGTCGCAAATGCTGCAAGAGCAAAAAGGCCCCGACGAGCAATCCGACGAGGACGCCGCAGAAGGCGACGCCCATCACCGTCACGATCATCACGGCCCTGGCGACAAGGGTCTCCTCCTGCGGCGGAGAAGCGAGCTGGGGAGCCCGTGCCAATTTGGAAAACCAGCCCAGATGGAGGCGCAGCTGATCCCGATCCTCCTCGTCGAGCCCTTCGTTCACCGCCCGGCGGACCAATTCTGCGAATTGGTCAGGAACGGAATCGGACCAATGCTGCAGCATCGCGTCGGCCGATGGAG
Organism: uncultured Akkermansia sp.; assembly: GCA_964552315.1. Lineage (GTDB taxonomy): Bacteria > Verrucomicrobiota > Verrucomicrobiia > Verrucomicrobiales > DEV007 > Arctic95D-9. The sequence continues at coordinate 6,185 of CAZKGI010000074.1, forward strand.
AGGCGGGGTCGAGGAAGGATTCGAGCAGGGCCAGGGCCGCCAGAGCCCGGTCGCTGGAAGCCGATCTCAGCAGCCCCTCGCGAAGGGGGGGCAAGGCATCGGCCTCAACCCGGGAAGCGGCGATGACGAACTGCGCCTGCACCTTCAGAAGCGCCAGCTCCGCCGCATCCGCACTCAGTTCGTGCTGGCTCGGCGCGGTGGCTTCCAGCCCCAAGGGGCGCAGCCAATGAAAGAGCCAGTCATTGGGGACCAGGGCCAGGAAAACCAATGGCCACACCCACCACGCCGGCTTGGCGCTCCGCGGGAGGGGGGAAGGCGTCGGGAGAGGCTCCGGGATGGCACCGCGGTCGTCGGTCGACATGGGGATGGGGTGTCCGACGGTCGAGCCGAGGCCAGCGGGGCCGCCATCATGGATGGGGCATTAGCCCTTCACATCGTAACACACGAGGATCTCCTGGTCGCGCAGGTAAAGCTTGCCGTCCAGGACGACAGGATGCGTCCAGACCTTGCCCTTGGGATGGCGGTTCGGGCTCTGTGGGTCCAGCTTGAAGCGTCCCTTTTGCACGAACTTCTTGGGATTGATCTCCACGAGGGTGAGGGTGCCGTCATCCTCGTTGAGGGCGTAGAGATGCCCGTCGGCGACGTGGACCGCCCCTTTCAGGGTGAACTGATCCTTCATGTTCCACACGATCTCACCGGTCTTCCAGTCCTGACAGATCAAGCCCTTGGCATCGGAGAACCCGTAGAGGTGATCCCCGACCTTGATGACCCCGCCGTGGTGGTTGACCATGTTCTTGTTCTGCCAGACATCGCTGGCCTGGTTGTCCTTGCCGATGCGGATGAGCTTGCAGCCGATCCCGTAGCCCGAGGAGATGTAAATCTCGTTGCCCTCCACGATGGGCGTCGGGATGACGGCGACCTTGCCCTCCCAGGGCGAGGTCCAGACAAGCTTCCCGTCCTCGGCGGCCACGCCGACGACCTGATTCTCGAAGAGCTTCACATACTGTCGGATACCGTTGATCTCTGTGACGAGAATGGTGGCGTATTCCGCCTTGCCGGGCTTCAACTCCTCGGTCTTCCAGATCACATCCCCACTCGCCTTGTCGAGGGCGACCAGGCCCGCCTCGCTGCCACCGGGCGCCAGGACGAGACGGTTCCCGTCCACCAGGGGAGACTCGGCGAAGCCCCATCCTCCCATTTGGCCCTTGAAATCCTCCACGAGGTGCTTCTTCCAGAGCAGGCGGCCATCCTTGGCATCCACACAGGCCACCGTGCCCTGGGAGTCGAGGGCATAGACGCGCCCATCGGAATAGGTCGGCGTGCTGCGGGGCCCATGACCCCAACCGGTGTTGTAGCCCTCCTGAGTATCCTTGGAGATCGCGGCGGCCCAGATTTCCTTGCCAGTGCTGCTGTCGACGCAAACGACGGTCACGTCATCTCCACGGGTCCCCAGGGTGTAGAGCTTCCCATCCACGATGCTGATGCCGGAGTATCCCATCCCCGCGCCCTCGTAAACCCAAAGTTGTTTCGGGCCGCCCTCGGGCCAGGAGGCCAAGAGTCCCTTGTCCGGGGAGATGCCATCCGCCTTGGGACCGCGGAAGGCGGGCCACATGCTGGCGCCGGAGCTGCTGTTGGCCAGGGTCTTCTCCACGGAGGCGACATACTCCTGATCCTCGAGACTCAGCGAAAGGATCTCCACTTGCCCAATGCTGCCATTGGGGAGTTTCAGGTGGACCTTGCCATCCTCGACTTTGATGAGGTCGGCCTCGATCTCCTTCCCGGATGCGGCCTGTTTCCAAACGCGGGCAGAAAGAGGGCTGGCGATTGCAAGGAGCAAGAGAGCAACGGGCAGGGCAGTCTTCATGCGGGAAGGGTCGCCGATGCCCTCCAAAAACGCAAGCGGGGCGAGGGACGCAATCCCACCCCCCGCGTCAAGCTCGGGTCAAACTTTCGTCTTTTACGTCACGGCCTTCCCATGCGAACATGCGGCATGTTCAAGCGCCTAGGCAATCTCGTTCGCGGCTTTGTTGGCCTCTTCATTTCCGGCCTGGAAAAAAAGAATCCCGAAGCCCTTCTCGAACTGGAAAAGGAGAACCTCCGCAAGCAGATCTCCGAATACAACAAGGGCTTGGCCGCCCACGCCGCCCTCTGCGAGCGGCTCATGGCCCAGGTGAAAAGGGAGGAACGACAGATTCGTGAGCTCAGCGCCAAGGCCGCGGCCCATCTCAAGGCCGGCAACCGCAAACTCGCCGGGGAATACGCCCTGCGCCTCCAACAACTCAAGGAGGCCCACAGCGAAAACGTGGCCGAACTCGGCGACGCGGAAAAGACCTACACGGAACTGCGCAACGCCCAGGAGGTCGCCGTCAAGGCCGCCCGGGACAAGATCGACGCCCTCTCCCGGGATATCGACCAGACCCGCATCGCCAAGGCCACGGCCGAGCTCAATGAAATGGCAGCCGGGATGATCGGGGCCATCGGCGGATCGGGGGACACCCTCAACCGACTCGAGGAAATGATTCGCGAGGAAAAGGACAAGGCCAAGGGCCGCGCCCGGGTCGCCCGCGACAGCATCGACACCAGCGATCTCGACCGCATGGAGACGGAGCGATCCGCGCTCGAGGAACTGGCCCTGGCAGACTTTGCCGCCGAGGCCGGAATCGTCCTGGAAGGTAGCGACGAGGGGAGCCTCTCCGACGCCACCCCGTCGACGGACGAGAAGGCCATGTGAGGGTCTCCGGCCCGTTGGGGGCCTAGACCTTCTCGACCAAATTCCGCAGGGTTCCCACTCCCTCAATGGAGATGGAGATCTCGTCTCCCTCCTGCAGGGTGAAGTCGCTCTCGGGCACAATCCCGGTGCCGGTCATCAGGTAGGCGCCGAGCCGGAAGTGATTGCAACGGAAGAGCCAGGCCGCCAGTTCCTCAAAAGAGCGCTTGATCTGGGCCAGGGAGGTCTCGCCCTGAAAGACCTCGACACCGGCCCGGGCGATGTGGATTCCAAGGCGCGTTTCCGCGGGCGGCAGCGGCCCGACGACCAAACAGGGCCCCAGGGCACAGGCCCCGGTGTAGCATTTCGCCTGGGGCAGATAGAGGGGATTCTCCCCTTCGATGGAGCGCGAGCTCATGTCGTTCCCGATGGTATAGCCGAAAATCGTTCCCTCGTGATTGATGGCGAGAGTGAACTCCGGCTCGGGCACGTCCCAGGTCGAATCGTGGCGTATGCCGACATGATCGAGGTGGCCGCGCACTCGCTCCGCCGTCGCCTTGAAGAAGAGCTCGGGCCGTTCGGCATCGTAGACCTTGTCGTAAAACATATCGCCCCCCGCACGCTCCGCCTCCTCCATGCGGGCGACGCGGCTGCGAAAATAGGTCACGCCCGCGGCCCACACTTCCTGGCGCCCCAGGGGGGCCTGCAGGGGGGCGTCGGTTGGAAAGGGAACCCCGTCGTCCACCCCTTCGTAGAGGGCCGCGACCTCGTCAAAGGGCCGGCTTGAGGTGAAAAGGGCATCAAAGGAAAACTCCGGTCCGGCCTGGCGGAAAAGCCCCGGGGCGTCGCTGGATTCGATGAAGACGGCGTCCGCGGAACGGTAAAGTCGATATGCTCCCATGGCCCGAGCATAGCGAAAATCCGTCGCGACGCCAGCCCAGACGAAGCGGGTTCGCCCCTCAGTGGATTTCCTCGATGGTGACCAGCCAGTTCATCATGTGAATCGGCGGGAGCTCGGCGGGACTTTTCAGGGAGACGAGATGGGCGTCGATATTCTCCGCGGAGATGCGCTCGTCGCCGCCTCCAATCAGCTCCAGCGGGGTCACTGTATCCCCCTGCCCGGTCTTGAGGCTGTTGATCTGCCCCGTCATTTCCACGGGATGCTGCACCGCCAGGGACTCGCCGAAGCGCTTCTCGGGCGCGAATATGGACAGGGGCGGATAATAGACATAGCCCGCCGGCAGGCCCGAGTTCGCCGGAGGCAGGACCGGGGTGTTGTTCAGGGTGTCCGCGATGTAGACCCGGTAGCGGGAGACCAGGGAGAAGCCCAGGGGATAGGCCGAGAGATCCTTGCCCCCGCGCAGGCTGACCGCCATGTCCGTCTCCAGGGAGGGCATCGAGGGCAGGACGACGCTGTTGTGGCTGGTGTTCGGCGTCACCATGAGGGAATGGTTCAGCCGCATGCCTCCCGAGTTGCTCAGGGACTTCACGAAATTCGGAAGGCGATCCAGGTGGATGATGAGGGCCTTGCGCAGGTTGTCGAGTTCCCCCGTCTGGAACGGGAAGCTGCTGCCGCCGGCTTGTTGCTCGGTGGGCCAGTTCGTGCCCCGGTCGAAGTCGGCATAGATGAGGTTGTTTTGGGTGTTCCGATAGTAGAGCCGAATCCGCGTGGGCATCTGGTAGGTATCGGAGGTCATGCGGCGGATCTCCAGAATCATTCCGGCCTTCGGGCCCGCCTGGCTGTAATGGTTCCACCCGGTGGGGGAAATCCGCTCGTTGCGGTTCCCATCGGAGGTGTTGAGCAGAGTCTCATGTCCCCGATTGATGGGGATGAAGGCCACCTTCCCCACGTTGCCCCCCACGGAGGCCTGGTAGAAGTCCCCCTCCTCCGCCGACTTGCCGTCCTGGACGGCCCGGCTTTCCCGCTCGCCCAGGTCGTCGAAATTGCTCGAGACCACCTCGCCATCGACCACGGTGGAACCGGCCAGATCCAGTGATCTCCGGGCTGAAACGGCTCCCTGGGACACGACGACGGATCCCTCGGTGCGGAGGGCGTCGGCGACCAGGGATCCCTCGATGCTGACATTCTGCCAGGCGGTGCCGTCGGCAAAGCGCCCCACCTTCATCAAGGCGGCGGCGGAAAGCGGCACCTGGGACGGGATTTCGTAAATGGAGAGAACGTAGTCCTTGCGCACCGAGGGGACGCCGGTCCTGCTCTCGTTGGCCGCGCCGAAATTCAGGGAGAACACCCACCAGTTGCGCTTGGCCACGAAGTACTCGCCCGGCTTCTTGTAGCCAAACTTGATGTCGGGATACTGGATGAGGTTGTAGAGCGGATACTGGTTGGGCGATAGACCCAGGCCCTTGGTGTACCAGTCCACATAGGTTTTGTCGAAACTGATGATCGGGTATTCCTTGTCGAGCAGGTAGTTTGCCTGGCTGAGCTGCAGGGCGGCCGGGAGCTTGGGACCCAGCTTGGCGTCGCCGAGCAGCATGTACTCCCACCAGTTCCCGCCGTTGACGCGATTGCTTCCTCCCATCGCCGTCCCCACGGGTGCCTCGACGATCTCGGCGATGTTCTGGGGGCTGTAGTCCCCCGTATTGGCGGAGATGACGCTGCCGAGGTTGAGCGCATTGAGCAGTTCCGGTTGGATGGACTGCTCGGCATTGGCGATGCTCAGGGCCTCGGTGAAGATGGTGTCCCAGGTATAGAAATTGGGATTGCCGGCGGATCCTCGCTGCATGGCCCCGATGGCCTTGTTGGGCACGATGTGCAGCAGGGCGTTGAGAATGGCATCTTCTTTCTGGGAATAGTCCTGCTTGATCTGGGCGCGCGACTGGGCGTCGATCGTGCGGATGTTGCCGCTGAGGATATAGACTAACATCCCCAGAAGCACCATGGACATCGAGGCCACGGCCACGAGTGTCGCGTAGCCTCGCTGCCGCTGGCAGGCATGGGATGGAGTCAGTCTCATATCAGTCCGGATTGCCCGCGTAGGTGATGTGTTCTCCGTTGGGCCCGGTCATCGCGATGAGGAGGATCCCGGTATCGTTCGAAAAGTCGACCGCGGACGGCAGGGCGGAAATCGTCCAGGAGGGGGCATTCGGCCAGGAGGCCTGGTTCTCCTTGCGGAAGTAAAAATTGAGGCGGTTGCGCCCCTCCTGTTCCTCAAAGGCCACAATGGCGTGCGACTGGCTGCCGTCGGGGTTGCGGAAGCGCAGCCGCAGGGCCCGGCCGTCGCGGTTGACCGCCCCGGAGCCGGAAACGGCCTGTTCCCGGTTGGAGTAGATGCGGTAGCTGTCCGCCTTGTTCAGCAAGGTGGCCAGAAGGGTGTTAATTTGGGGGGCCTCCTCGCGCAGGAACTGGAAGCGGCTGATCATCCCCACAAAGGAGACCTGCTGTTGCAGGAGCACGACAATGGTCGCCGCAATCCCCAGGGTGAGGGACAAGGCCAGCGACATTTCCACGAGGGTGAAGCCGCGAGACCTGCTGGACGGGCTGCGTTTCATACACTAGCGGACGCGAAGGACGGTGCGGGTCTTGACGTATTTCTTGCCGTTGATCTCGTAGGAAAGGATGGATTGCAGCTTCCAGGCCTCGGTGCCGGTGGGATTGGTCGTCGCCGTCCCCGATCCTCCCGCCGCAGGCAGATTGTTGGCGTCGGGAAAGCGGGTGCGGTAGAGCGTCGCATTGACCGAGTTTCCCCCGGGGAGCTTGCCGATCTCCACCGTGGTCTCCGAGACCTCTGGATTCCTGGGCCAGGGCGAGCTCGCACCGATGGCCTCCTCGAAGGGAATGCGCGAGGCCAGGGCGGACTCGCGGGCAATGAAGGTGTCGGACATCGCCTGCTTGACCGTCCAGGTCTGGCCGGACGTGGCGTTGACCGATGCCTTCAGGGTCAATAGGGAGATGATGACCAAGGCCGCGTAGCTCATCGAAATTTCGACGAGGGCCGATCCGCGCTGGCGCGCCTCGCTGCGGGGGGACAGTCGCATGGCCGGAGACCCTGCACGCGGGAATGCTCAATCGACGGAGGTGACCATGCCGTTCACCCGGATGGCCCGATCGACCACAAAGGAGCGATAGCCGAGCCGGTCAGTGCCGAAGGGAGTCACGGTGATGACCTCCATGGTCCAGAGGCCGTCCGTGGGGATCGACTCGTCCCAATTCTGCAGTCGGATCGTCTCGCTGCGGGGGATGGAAGAATCGACGACGATCGCCGCCCCAGGGACCTTGGTGCCGGCCACGCCAAGGCGGGCTTCTCCCGGATACACCTGCACGTAGGTGTAGGAATCGGGATAGAGGTTGGTGAGGGCGACATTCACCGTGGGGGCGGCCGCCTTGATCACCAGCCCCTCATTCAGGCCGCTGATGCTGTATTCAGCCAGGGGCCAAATCTGAATGAACTTCGAGGCCAACTGGGATTCCGGGGCTTGGTAATCGGCGAGGGAGAAGACGGAAAAGCGCTCCTCGCCCTTGACCTTGGTGCGGTCGGCTCCGGGGATGGAAGTCACCGCGTAGGACAGGACGTGTTCCCCATTGCTGCTGAGCGAGCCCTGCGAGAGGAGAGTCGCATTGGCTCGGTTGACGGTCGCGCCGAACTCATTGCCCTGATAGGCCTGGACGTGCCGCAGCAACTTCACCGTTTTGGCGGCCTCGGGAGCCTCGGGGTCGATGCTCATGCCCGAAACGGTGATGCGCACCTCGAAGGGGCGGTCCGCACGGGTGCGGGGGATCACGGAATAGGGATCCTCCGAGACAATGTTCACCTGGGCGACGGGAATGTAGGAATTGACGTAAGTGGTGTCGAGCAGATAACTCGTCAGGGGGTTGGCCTTCACCGCCCAAAGTTCAAAGCGGGCCCCGTTCGGGTTGATGGCCAGGGGAGACTGCTGGCTGCCCTGCTGGGCCACGGAGACATCCCAGGCCGCCTCGTTGGGCATTTGCAATTGCCGGACAAAGAAGGTGTAATTGTCCGCCGCCGCAGGCGATGCCAGGCCTAAGCAAACCAAAATCCGAAGGATGTGACGTTTCATGGCTGAGTCGCGGGAGAGGTGAGAGGAGAAGCATTTTCCGCAGCCTCCTGGGCGGGATCTTGATAGGGGAGAACGGAGATCGGTCCCCCCTTGAAGGTGGCAACCACGACGAACTGGCTTCCCTTGAAGGTCTCCATCATTCCCTCGGGCAGGGGAGCCAAGCCCATGGCCTGCTCCCGGGAAACTTCCTGGGTGCGGATCCAGCCACGATTGGCCGCAAAAAAGTCGGCCCAGGTCTGCACCTTCACCTGATCCTTCGCTTCAAAGCGATCCTTGAGGGAGTCCGGTTGATGCAGCACCGCCTGCTTCGGAACCAGGGTGAGGAAGCCCCGGTGGCACAGCACCGTCGACTCCTTGATGAGGTCGCGGGAAGTCGTCCGCTGGGAGGGGTCCTCGTCCACCTTGCCGGCGGCCGGACCCATATTCCGAATGGGATCCTTCTGCTGGGCCATGCGCAGCTTGTTGCTGAGATCCTCGTGCCGCACTGGATCCCGCATCGGCTGGTTCATCCCCTTCTGGTTTTGGGCCATCAGGGGGCTGGTGGAAATCCCCAGCAGGCCCATCAGCAGGAAGCATCGGTTCATCGCATTCATCTCGGAAAAAATCTCGACTTCCCCCTCAGGGTTCACTTCTTGCGGCGACCGCGGCCGCCCTCGTCGTCCACATCCGGATCGCTGTCGACGAAGGGAGCATTGCCGGGGTTGCTGGAGTCCACGCCGTCCACGTTGTTCCCGTGGCCATTGTTCCCTCCCCCGTT
>CAZKGI010000075.1:0-10993 GCA_964552315.1 uncultured Akkermansia sp.
GCCAGTCCCCCGGACCCAATGCCGTTCGATCAAGGCATCAATGTCAGGATTTTGGTAGCGGGCGAACTGGTCGAGGAGCACCGGCGAAATGAGCGAGGCCGCGAGGCGATTCTCATCGACGGCGCGCAGGAGAAGCAGGGCGGATTCGGCGCGGGCGGCGAGGAGGTTGATGGCCTCATTGCGCAGGGAGAGCGGCAGATCGCCGAGGTGGCGGATGAGGGCCTCGGCGGTCTCTGCTCCGGGATGTTGCCTCAGGGCGGCCAGGGCGGGGGCCTGCAGGGCGACCACCGGGAGCAATTCCCGGGCGAGGCTCCCGAGCTCCGGATCGCGGCCCACCGTGAGGAGTTCGAGGGCTTCGCGTCGGGCATTGGTGGGGGCCTGCTCGTCCCGGGCCACGGCGCGCCACTTCGGGAAGAATTCGGCATCTCCGAATCGCGCGCCCAGGCGGGCGATAGTTTCGGAAAGGGCGGGCTCGGCGGCGGCGAGGGACAGGCCATGCGCCTTGGCGCGGTCCCATCCCGAAGGAGGCTCCACCGGGGGCAGGCTGGCGAGGGAGACCAGGAATTGCTCGGCCCTTTGGGCGTAGTCCGCGGTCCGCTTCGTGCCGCTGAGGGAAGTCAGGAGCGCCTCCCGTCCCTCCGGAAAGACGGCGGCTCGGCGCGTCAGGAAGTCCTTCAATTTCGGCCAGGGCGTGCGCTCGACGAGAGCCAGGGCCCGCGCGGGATCGGCGACGACGAGGGGCTCGATCCCATACCAGCAGAGCAGGGGGATGTTGCGATCGTGACCGCTGCGGGCATGGGCGACGAGGCCGGTGGCCAGAGGCCAGCGCTGCTCGAGGGGCAGGCGCTGCAGCAGGGAGGCAAGGTGTCGGCGCACCAGGAGGGAGTTCTCCTGGCGAGCCTGACTTTCGAGTTTTGTCAGGATCTCCGCGGGAAGGGCGCTTTTCCCTTCACCGAGCAGGGTTACCGCCCAAGCGCGGATTTCCTCGGCAGGATCGTCCAGGAGAAGGGCGAGCCCGGCGGCATCGCTGAGGCCACAGACATGACGGGTCCAGAGGGCCCGGAGACGGTGGGCTGCGGGCCGATTCTCGGCCGAGGCGAAGGCGTCGAGTTCGCGCTTGAGGGCCTCGGCGTCTAGCTCGCCGAGGGCGGCGCGCTCCTGGAGGATCCTCTGGGCCTGCCGGGCGTGGAAGGCGTTGGGATGCGAGAGGGTGGCGACCAGTTCCGCGTCGGAGAGCTCCGGCAGGCGCGTGGTCACGGGGCGAGGGGCACCATAGCGGACCCGGAAGAGTCGTCCATTGGAGCGGTCCCAGATCTCCACGTTGCGGTGGTGACAGGTTTGGGGATCGGTCCAGTCGGAGAAGTAGAGCGCCCCATCCGGCCCCTGGAGCAGGGCCACGCCGATGTGGTCGTGGTGTTTTGTCAGGAGAAAGTCGGGACGATGACGGACGACATGGCCGGATCCATCCCTTTCGATGGCTTCCCGCACGATGCGGTGCCCGTGGAGGTTGTGGAAGAAGGCGTCGCCGCGGTAGGTGGGGGGAAAGCTGTCGCCCTGGTAGAGGACCAGTCCGCAGTGGGCGTGCCCGCCGCCCAGGGCGGCGGTGTCGGCTTGTTCCTCATTGAAGGCGCCGCCGCGGACGTCCTTGAGATTGCGCATGTTGCCGACGTAGTGGGCGTGGTCGGCGATGGTCTGGATGTCCTCGAAGGTCCAGGGATCGAAATGTTGCCCGGCTTGACGGTGGTAACGTCCGCCTTGGGCAAGATGGTAGAAGTGGGGAATGACGCAGGCGGATACAAAGAAGTCGCCGCGTTCGTCAAAGTCGACCCCCCAGGGATTGCTGGTGCCGTGCGCGTAGACTTCGAACTCCTGGCGGACCGGATGATAGCGCCAGAGGCCCGCGTTGATGGGAATGCGCTCCTCGTCCGGAGTGCCGGGGCGTCCGACCCGGGAATGGGTGAAGACGCCGTGGCAACCGTAGAGCCAGCCGTCGGGCCCCCAGAGGAAGGCGTTGAGCGTTTCGTGCGTGTCCTGCCAGCCCCAGCCGTCGAGGAGGATCTCCGCTTCTCCGTCGGGCACGTCGTTTTGGTCTTTGTCAGGGTAAAAGAGCAGGTAGGGCGCGGCGCCGACGTAGACCCCGCCAAAACCGACGGCGATGCCGCTGGCGAGGTTGATCGATTCGGCGAAGACTTTTCGGGTCTCGAAGGTTCCGTCCCCATCGGCGTCCTCTAGGATGAGGATGCGGTCCTGTCCATCCTGGTGGGACCCCTCCGCCCGAGCGGGATAGTTGCGCCCCTCGACGACCCAAAGGCGACCGCGGGCGTCGAAACACATGGCGATGGGCTGGACGACCTCCGGCTCCGCGGCGATGAGATCCACCTCGAAGCCCGCAGGAACGTCCATGCGAGCGCGGGCCTCCTGAGGGGAGAGGGCGCTGCCGTAGTCATCCTGGGGCTGCCCTCCGGTGTGGCGCCAGCGCTCCAGTGCCGTTTCGCCCAGGGCCTCGCCGCGATGTTGCAGGTGGATGGTCAGTCCCTTCTTGCTGCCGCTGATGAGGTCCAGACGCCCGTCCCCGTTGAGGTCGGCCACTTTCAGTTCCACCCCCACGCCGGAATCGCCATGGACAAAGTGGGGCACGAACTCCACCCGACCTTCGGCCTCGAGTTGATTGCGAAACCAATAGAGGGCGGGCTCCTGAAGACCGCCCGGATCCCGCCCCTGGTGGGCATAGTGGCGCTTGCCGGTGACGAAGTCCATGCGCCCGTCGCCGTCGATGTCGGCGAGAGCCAGGGCGTGCATTTGGGAGAGGGCCAAGCCGAAGGGGTTCTGAGTCGAGCTTTCCCCCACGAGATCGCGCCGGACGAACTTGCCGGGTTCGTACTGCTCGAACCATCCGAGTCCCCAGGAATGGGCGTTGTAGGAGGTGACGATGTCGGCATCGCCGTCGCCGTCGAAGTCGTGAACGAGGATTTGGGCGCCGCCGCCTCCATAGGACAGGGGCGCCCAGGTACGCTTCGTCCAGGGCTGGGTTCGCGGATCCTCGGGTTGCTCGTAGAAATGGCTTTTCTCCACGAGATCGGGGCGTCCATCGCCGTTGAGGTCGCCCACGCCGAGGCCGTGCCCAAAGGGGGTGCTGGCCTCGCCCGCTGCGGAAATGGGGTGCCAGGTCCAGGGCTGGGTGGGGTTTGGGCCGGCTTCGTAGTAGCCGTATTGCTTGTTTCGGGCGCAGACGATTTCCGGAAGCCCGCCAGCGATGAGGTCGACGAAGTGGGGCGATTCATTGGCGACCTCCGGGGCGATGAGGTGGACCGTCCAGTCGCCTGCCTGGTCTGGACTGCCGGGGTTCAGGTAGAGCCGGGCTTCCTTGCCGGGAAAGCCAAAGACCAGGATGTCGGCGTGGCCGTCGCCATTGATATCGTGGATAAAGCTGAAGAAATTGTCAGAGTAGCCCTGATCGGCGACAAAGGGCTCTCCAGAAGTGAAGCGGCGGGCCTCCTGGAAGGTCGGCCCCGGATACCAAAAGGGCCCATAGCTGAGATCGGGATGACCGTCTCCGTTGAGGTCGCCCACGCCGACGCCCTCGGCGTAGAAGGCGGATTGGAGTCGTGTGGAAACCCAGGCCTTCCCTGCATGGGGGGCCGCGTTCAATCCGAGCCAGGCAGGGCCACAGGCAAGCCAGAGAAAAAGGCGCGTCATCCACTTCATGGGAACCAAGAAGTTTCGTCCCCCGCGCCGCGTCATCTAGGATGGCTTGGACGGATTTTATGCGAATTCGGACGCGACTCACCACCGGCGTTCCCGCGCCCAGGGGCAGGGGCAGGGGGGCGAGTCTTCAGGCGCCGCCCGACAGGGCCCGCTCGATGAGATTCCGCGTGATCTGCTGGACTCGGGGATCGGGACCGTGGGGACGCGAGCCGTGCGACCAGGGCAGGATGTGCCCCGGAGGACTGCTCAGGCCCTGGGGCCAGTAGACGGTGGAGGCATTGAAGACGAAGTTACCCTTGGGGCCCGGGAAAATCACGGAGCTGTACTTGCCTTCGCGCGTTCCGCCCGCCCAGACGCGGCCTTCGGCGAGAACCTCCAGACCGGCCAAGTTCGGGTCGGGTTCGCCGTGGTGTTCCCATCCGACGAGACCGGGAATGGCGTCCCCCTCCTTCATGCCGGTGCCCTCGAAAACCCAATGCGAGGGCTGTCGGCAGATCCAGTCGCCTCCGCCGTTGAAGGGAACCACGGACCGGACTCCCATGATCTCGCGCTCATCGGGGGCCGTGCTCTGCAGGGTGTCGAAGAGGGAGGCATAGCTGTCGATTTCGTCCTGGCGCAGCTCGCCAAAGCAACCCCGGCGGGAGAGGATGCGATGGGGCCGACCGTCGCTGGAGGGCGCGAAGGGCGAGTCGATGAAGACGGAATTGCCGCAGAGCCAGAGGACGTTCAGCCCGCCAGCGATGGCCTCCTTGACCCGGAAGAACTGCTGGGCATCCCAATACTCGTCGTGCCCGACGGAGAGAAAGGCCTTGCCGCGCTCGATCGAGCCGGGCTCGAGCACGTCGACGTTGGCAATGTAGGTGACGTCGTAGCCTTCCTTTTCCAGCCAGTAGGCGAGGGGAAATTCCCAGAGGAGGAATTCTCCCGAACCGATGGACAGGGGATGCTGGAGGATCTGGCAGTAGAGCCCGTAGGGCCGGTCGAAACTGACGGCCACGCCGGGCGCGTGGGCCCCCCGGGGATCCGTGTAGAGCGATTCATTTTCGGGCCATCGATTGTAGGCCTGGGCGGTGTTGTCGCTGGTCTGAAAGACAAGGTCGGCGGGGCGGTCGTCCCGGACGATGAAGAAGATGTAGCTTTGCCAGTAGGGATCGGAGGGGGATTCGGGCAGGGTGGTGAGCTTGCCCAAATAGGCCCCGCTGGGCCAGTCTTGTGGAATGGTTAGGCTCGTGCTGGGTGTCCACTGGCATTCCCGCAGCCGGTTTTCGGGCTTCATGGCGGGCACGGCTTGGGGCTTCCCCTGGAAGGGGCCCAGGGTCGTGAGGTGCCGTCCGCCCGCGCCGCCGTAGTAGCCGAGGCGATAAATGTCCAAGGTGAAGTGTCGCGCCGGGTCGGTGGAGACGAAGAAGTCAATGTTCTCGCCGGGGCGGACGGATTGGCGCGAGGCGTAGCCCTCGACGAGGGAGGTGCGGTAGCGGCCCTGGTTGATCATCACCCGGGTGAGCTGCCAGTCGGTGGTGCCGGACTTGGCGTTTTCCTCCTGGATCACATTCGGCTTGGCGGGAGTGGCGCGAGTCGCGCCGGCGGAAAAGGCCAAGGCCGGGGCGGCGGTGCTGGCGAGAAAGTGGCGTCGGGTCGGCGTCATGAGGCCTTTTTCTAAGAGAATCTCCCGACCTCTGCAATGACGCGAAAGAGGCCAGTCCTTCCCGGAGCGGAGGGGATCTCATCGCCCCGTGTGCTGCTTCATTTATGCGAGGGGCGCTCGAGTGACAGCCGCGGGCCGTCAGGGACCTGCAGCCCGCTTGGCGGGCGCGACCTCACCTGCCCTTGAACCCGCCCGAATTTTTCCTTGCGATTCCCAGCACGGAGCGGACATACAGCCAGGAATCGCACCCCCCATCCGACCTATTCACGGGCCTGGATTCCAGCGATTTTTTTTGCGTTTTTCCAGACAAAGCCCGTGACTGGAAACGCTTACCCACCCGAATCCATTGGGTTTTTAAACATGATAGAAGTCGATAATCTCCATAAACACTTCGGTTCCAAAGTGGCGGTCGACGGCGTCTCATTCACCGTCCAGAAGGGCGAGGTCCTCGGTTTTCTTGGGCCCAATGGTGCCGGCAAATCCACCACCATGCGCATGGTGACGGGCTTTCTTCCCCCCACGAGCGGACGGGTCCGCATCGGTGGAGCCGACATCGAAGAAAATGAAATCGAGGCCAAGTCGAAGATCGGCTATCTCCCGGAGGCTGCCCCGCTCTATTCCGACATGACCGTGGAGGGCTTCCTCCGCTTTGCCGCGGAAATGCGCCGCGTCCCCGCCAGTCAGATCCAGGACGCGGTGGACAAGGCCATCGAGACCACCTTCCTCGAGCCGGTGCGCCACCAGAGTGTGGACACCCTCTCCAAGGGCTACCGGCACCGCACCTGTTTCGCCCAGTCCATCATCCACGATCCCGAGGTGCTCATCCTCGACGAACCGACCGACGGCCTCGATCCTAACCAGAAGCACGAGATTCGTCAGCTCATCCGCCGCATGGGGGAAACCAAGGCCATCCTTTTCTCCACGCACATTCTCGAGGAGGTCGAGGCCTCCTGCACCCGGGCGATCATCATCGACCGGGGCCGCGTCATCGCCGACGGCACGCCCGAGGAGTTGAAGGCCCGGGCCACCAATGCCGGCTGGGTCGTGTTTCGCGCCACCGGCCTCGCCGGCTCCGGCATCCGTGCGGAGCTCGAGAAGCTGCCCGAGGTCGCCAGCGTGGACACCATCTCTGCGGATGAGCAGGGGATCGTGGCCCGAATCCAACCGGGCAAGGGCAAGAACGATCGCCTCGGCGCTGCGGTCTACGATCTCTGCAGGGCCAAGAACCTCACCCTACACGAATTGAAAGTGGAGGAAGGGCGTCTCGACCTGCTCTTCCGTGAAATCACCAAAACGGACGCCGAATCCTGATCGGACTGGAACCCTCTATTTGCGCAGCAATGGACGCTTTGTTCACTCTCCTACTCGAATTTGCGATCCCGACCTTGATCGTGGCCGCGATTTTCACCGCCTTGATCTATTACGTCCTGCCCAGAGGGGTGAGGACCGTCTTCAAGCGCGAGCTGAAAAGCTACTTCACCTCACCCATCGCCTACGTGTTGTTTGTCGTCTTCCTGGGCATATCCAACGCGATTTCCTTCTTCTTCACCGGCCTGCTCGAAGGGGGCGAGGCAGATCTCTTCCTGCCCTACTTCCAGTACCTGCCCTGGTACCTCATCCTCATCGCTCCGGCCGTGGGGATGCGCCTCTGGTCGGAGGAGCAGCGCCTCGGCACCCTCGAGCTGCTGCTGACGATGCCGATGGCCCCCTGGCACGCGATCCTGGGGAAATACCTGGCGGCGGCGGTGGTGCTCTTCACCATGCTGGTGCTCTCCTTCCCCATCGTCTGGACCATTAATTTTCTCGGGGATCCCGACAACGGGGTGATCATGGCCGGTTTTGTGGCGACCTACTTTGTGGCCCTCTGCTTCCTGGCCGTGACCTCGGCCGTCTCTGCGATCACCCGCAGCCAGATGGTGGCCCTGCTCGTGTCAGTGGCCATCTGCCTCGTCCTTTGGCTCGGCGGTCTGCCTCACATCAGCGAAATGATGATGAGCCTGCGGGGCGGCTGGCTGGTGGCCTGGCCGCTCCTCAAGCTGGTGAACATCCTCGGCGTGATGCAGCACTTCACGGAGCTGGCCAAGGGCGTGCTCAGCCTTCGCGACATCGTCTTTTTCCTGACATTCATCGCCTTCTGTCTCTTCGCGACCTCCGTGGCCATCCGCCTGAAGCGCGCCTGAACCCGGTCCCTGAACCTCTTCAACCCCTTGTCGATCCATCCTATGAGCGAATCGAAAGTGACTCCCGCCAACAAGCTGAGCCGACGGGCCGTGGCCCTCATCGGCTTGGTCGTCGTCTTCGCGATTGCGCTGCTGGTCAATCTGGTCGTCAGCCGACTGAGCAATCGTTTCGACCTCACTGAATACAAGGTCTTCACCCTTTCCGAGGGGACCTCGAACATCCTCTCGCGCCTGGAGAGTCCGGTCGAGCTGCGATACTACGTCACCGACAGCTCCAGCACAATGAGTCCCAGCGAGCGCACCCGAGCTCGCCGCGTCTCGGATCTCCTCGCCGAATTCGTCCGCAACGCCCCGGTCAAGGAGATCGAGGTCACGGACGAGAAAGGGGAGTTCGTCACCAAGAAGGTCAAAATGCTGACGGTGAAAAAGCTCAATCCCGAGCCGAACACCGACGCGGAGGATTCCGCCATCATGGACGGCCTTCAGGCCGGTCTTTCCGGCGAAACGAACAACGAGATCTTCTTTGGCATCGCCGTGCAATGTCTCGACGAGGTCGAGGCGATTCCCTTCATTCCCGCCAAGCCCGAGACGATGCTCGAATACGACCTCGCCCGGGCCATCTCGAGCGTGCACGGGGGCAAGAAGAAGAAGATCGTGGTGATGAGTGGCATGCCCCTGGCCGGCGGCTTCGGCGGCAATTTTCAGGCGCCCCCCCAGCAGCCCTGGATGTTTTATGAGCTGATCGGTCGCGACTACGAGGTCGAGTTGATCCCTTCGACCGCGACGGAAATTCCGGACAACACCACCACCCTGGTCGTGGTTCATCCCTACGACATCACGGACGAGGGGCAGTTTGCCATCGACCAGTACCTGTTGAAGGGCGGCAATGTCATTGCCTTCGTCGACCCGAACTTCTTCTACGCGCGGGCCATGGCGGGCGGGCAGCCCCAGATTCCGGGCCTGCCTCCGCAGGGTGGTCCCGCACCCTCCTCCGACCTCGACAAGCTCTTCAAGGCCTGGGGGGTCAACTATGACATGAACCGGGTCCTCGCCGACCTCGATTTCGGCTCGGAAATCATCCGACGGGGCAACTTTTCTCCGACCTTCCTGACGCTCGATCGCAAGGCTCTGGGGACGAGTCCCTCCGACCCCGGACTGGAGGACCCCATGACGAGCATGCTGAACCGGCTCAATCTCCTTACCCCGGGGGCCTTCGAAGTGGCGCCGCCGGCAGGGGTCACGGCCGATTCCCTCGTCCTGAGCTCGGTGAACAACGAGCTCGTCGGCTCCTTTGACGCCGATCCCACGGCGGAGGGTGGTGCCGACCGCATTCGCGAGAAATTCCAGCCCCACGGCAAGCCACGCGCCTTCGTGGTGCGCCTGAGTGGGGAGTTTCCCACGGCTTTCCCCGACGGCGCTCCAGCCAAGCAGGAGGACGCCAAGGATGAGGCGTCCGAGGAAAAATCCGACGAGGAGAAGAAGGAAAAGGAAGCAGAGGAGAAAGCCGAGCAGGAGGACAGCCTCAAGAAGTCGAGCGCCCCGGGACGGGTTCTCCTCGTTGCCGACGTCGACTTCATCTACGACGCCAATGTGGTGCGCCGCAACCAGATCCCCGGTCTGAACATCTCCATTCCGGAAATGCTCAACGAGAACCTGACCCTGGTCCAAAACGCCGTGGAACAGCTCTCGGGTGATCCGGACCTCATCAAGGTGCGCAGTCGCAGCGGGATGAGCCGTCCCTTCACCAAGCAGAACGAATGGTATCGCGAGGCCCAGGCGAAGTACAAGGAGCAGCTGGATGAGTTCAATGAGAAGGCCAAGGAGGCCGAGCGCGAGCTTAACGAGCTGATCCGCCAGACGCCGGAGGACATCGACCAGGTGCTCCTCTCGCCGGAAGTGCAGAGCCGTCTCAAGCAGCTGCGCCAGGACGAGGTCGAGTTCCGTCGCAACGCGCGTGAGCTGCAGAAGGAGGTGACCCGCGAGTTCCGCCGCAAGCTGGCCATCTACAAGTTCGGCAACACCCTGGTTGTCCCCATCCTGGTCATCCTCTTCGGCATCGGTCTCGCCGTGTTCCGCCGCCGCCAGATCGCGGCGCGCTGATCCCGGAGGCCTCCAAGCAAATTCATCCTGACATTGTAAGAATCATGGGAACGAAAACATTGGTCAAACTTCTGATCGCCCTGGTGGTCATCGGTGCCATCGCGGCCGTCATGCACTTCGCCGGGTCGGGAGGTTCCGTGTCGGAAGTCGCTTCCTCCACTGAGAAGAAGAAGGTCTTCGCCGACTTCCCGATCAATGAGGTCGCCAAGATTGTCATCCAGGAAAAGGACGGGAGCGTCACCCTCTCGAAGGGAGCGGAAAGCTGGGAGGTGGCGGAGCGCGAGGGCTATCCCGCCAGTGCTGAGTCCGTGGTGGGCTTGCTGCGCAAGGTCTGGGACCTGGCGATTGTCCAGCCCATCACCATCGGTCGCACGCAGTATGGCCGGCTCGGTCTTCTCGACCCGAAGGCCTCGGACACCCCCGCAGACGAAGCGGCCACCCTCCTGACCTTCCAGGACAAGGACGGACAGGACCTCGCCACGCTTTGGCTCGGCAAGGTCTATGAGCGCTCCGAGGGACGCCCCGATCCTTTTGGCGGCGGCATGGCCAAGACCGATGCCGGTCGCTACGTGAAGCGGGGGGACTCCCACTCTGTCTACCTTGTCGGCGAGACCTTCTCCGATGTGAAGACGGAGGCCGCGGACTGGCTCGACAAGGAATTCTTCCGGGTGGACAAGCTCCAGTCGATCGAAATCTCCACGGGGACCAAGGAGGACGACTGGAAGCTGGAGCGGGCCGATGAGTCGGCTGACTTTGTGCTGGCCAACGCCACTCCCGAGGAAGTGCTCGACAACAGCAAGGTGGCGAGCATGCGGGCCGCCTTCTCCAATCCCCAGATTGAAGATGTCTTCGTCGGCGAGGAGAAGGGCCAGCAGAAGACCGATCGCGCCACCTTCAAGATCTCCACTTTCGATGGCTTCCGCTACGAGATCTCGATAGGGGAGAAGAACGACCTCAACGAGCTTCCCCTGGTCCTGAAAGTCGAGGCCGACCTGCCCAAGGAGCGCCAGGCCGGCGAAGAGGAAAGCGACGAGGAGAAAGAACGTCTCGACAAGGAATTTGCCGAGCGCCTCGAAACTCTCCAGAAGAAGTTGGAGCACGAGAAAAAGCTCGAGGGGCACGTTTTCAAGGTGCGGAGCTACATTGTCGACTCCATCACCAAGAAGCGCTCCGAGATCCTGCAGGAGAAGAAGGATGAAGAGGAAAAGACCGAGGAAGTCGCGCCCGGCGTGAGCCTGCCCGGACTGCCCTCTCCCGGATCGGCGCCGAAGGCCGAAGCCGCCAAGCAGCCTGCAGAGCCAGCGGCCTCTCCGGCGGAGGCCCCCGCGAAGACCGAGTCGGCTCCCGAAGCCAAGAAGGAGGA
>CAZKGI010000075.1:11093-14644 GCA_964552315.1 uncultured Akkermansia sp.
GGAGGCCAAGAAGGAGGAGGCCAAGAAGGAGGAGGCCAAGAAGGAGGAGGCCAAGAAGGAGGAGGCCAAGCCGGCCACCCCAGAAGCGGCGGCGCCGCCCCAAGAACCGAAGGCCGAAACCGCTCCGGCCCCGTCCGCGGAGGCGAAGCCCTCGCCGTCTTCGGAAAGGGCGACGCCTGCCGAGGCCAAGGCGGCGGCGCCCGCCGAGGGTGCCGCTAGCGCCGCGCCCTCGGCACCGAGCGCGGCTCCGCAGGATGCGGCAGGGGAAAAGAAGGAACCTGCGGAGGCTCCGCCGGCTTCCCAGAACTGAGGCCCCATATCAAGCAAAGGCCAGCCGGGGAGGCTGGCCTTTTTCGTGTCTGGAAATCGCGATTTCTTTTTACTTGCGAAAGGATGCTTAAAGACGTTTCATTTTATGATAATTATAATTTTTCATTTTGCCCACCTCCTCCTCCAGACCAGAGCCGGCTCCTGAACCCGTGCCTCCGCCCCGCGCTCCCGCTCGCCCCAGGATGACTTCCCCTCCGTCACCAGTCGCGGCGCGCGGGTTGGCTTCGGAGGTCCTGGATCTTCATTCTTCGGGCGCTTTTTCCTTTTGGAGCTGGAATCCGGAGACCAACGAATTCCGCACTTACGGCTCCCTGAGGGCGGACACCCTGGAGGAGTGGATGCAGCGGATCCATCCAAGAGATCAGGTGGTCTTCTCCGAATTCCTGGACAGTGATCGATCGGGAGCCGCCCCTTATCTCTCGCTCGATTATCGGATTTCCCGTACCCGTTTGGGCGATTGGGTGGTGGTGCGACACACGGCCGGACACCAAACCCAAGACGGGCGACGGGTCTTGATCGGCCTAGTCGAGGAACTGACATCGCCCCGACTGACCCGCACTCACTTGGAACGATGCGAGCGGGATCTGCGAGACGGGGAGACGAAGGCGCACCGCTTCATCGAAGAGGCCTTGGACATCGCCATCGGCGGGGATTTACCCTCCCTGCTGGGCTTGCTCCGACAGATTTTGCGAGCGGACACGACCGCCCTCGTCGAGTTCGACTCCAACTTGTCCATCGTGGATTCGGTCTCCTCCAACCAGGAGGCCTCCGCCTTCCCGCATGCCTGTCTGCAAACCCCGCTGGTGGCGGCCCTGGCACAACATCGTCTCTCGGGCCTTCCCCGGGAAATCGAATTGGAAATCGATGCCGCTACCGCCTATTTCGTGATCCGGCCGGTGCTGTTGCCGGATCGACGCGTTGCCGGGGTGCTCTGTGCGGGCTTCCGTTCCGCGCAGGGGCGATTGGAGGCCCGGCGACACCGCGCCCTCTTGGCCCTCGCCGCGACCTTGATGGCTTCGCGCTTGCAGCGGAATGAGGAGGAACTCCATCGGCGCGATCTGCTCTGCCAACTGCGCGGGGCGCAGGAGCGTGCCCAATGGGGGGCGTATTCCTTGGCGAAGATTTCGGAACTGAACCGGCTCCACACCCTTTTGGAGGGCCATTTCCAGCTGCTGTCCGATGCCTTTGAGTCCGGCGACTGGGCCGCCTGGCGGGAGTCCATGACCCTCCTGCGGGAAGCGACCAGCCAAGCCAGTGAACTCTCGGGGCAACTCAGCCAGCGCGGGGGGACGGATTTGCCGGACCTCAAGCCCTGCGATCTCAACGAGATCGTGGAGCGGCACATCAGCCTGATGCGTCGGGTCCTGGGCGAGGACATGAGCCTTCGCCTGGATCTCGATCCTTCCATTGGACGGATCGAGGGGGACGAGGGGCGTCTCCGCGAGCTCCTTTCCCTTCTCATTTGGGAGGCCTTGCCCTGGATGCCGACCGGCGGGGAGCTCACGATTTCGACTCGGGCGGCACGCTCCTGGCAGGAGGAGGAAACGCCGCCGTCGGTTCGCCTGCGCGTGGCTGATGAACGCCCCGGGGGCGAGGAGGCACGCCCTTTCGCCGATTTGGCCCATAGGGACGCCGAGGAGAACAAGGGAGATCAAGCTGTCGCTCCCTATGTCTTGGCGTCCATCCTGAACGAACACGGGGCGGTCCTGGAGTCCAGCGACGCCGGAGCGATCCAGTTCCTCTTTCCGGCGATCGTCGAGGGAGCGGCATCCCGGGGGGGCATCACCCAGGCGGAGCGCTCCGATCGGGAGGTGGCTAATCCCTTGGCCGGCGTGGCGGTCTTGCTCGTCGAGGACGAGCCCTCCGTTCGTCGCCTTTCGCGCAAGTTGTTGGAGGTGCTGGGCTGCTCCGTGGTCGAGGCCGGTTCCGGTCGCGAGGCCTTGGACCTCTGGCCGGAAATCCGCGAGCGGGTCTCCCTCGTCCTCACGGATGTGGTCATGCCGGAGGGCGTCACCGGCTGGGAGCTAGCCCGGGAACTGCATCAGCGCAATCCAGCCCTCGGGATTTTGGTCACCAGTGGTCAGGCTGCAGCTCCCGCGGATTACGGTCTCGGCGAGATCCCGCAAATCGACTTTCTGCAAAAGCCTTACGCCATGAGTCACCTGCAGGCTACCCTGAGCAGGCTGGCCACTCGCGTTCCCACCTGAGCCCGCTCGGGGCGTAGGGATGGATGGCGAAGCATAGGGAAGCGCTCCGGTCTCTAGGGGGCGCCGATACGAGACCGGCTGCCTAGAAGAGCTCGAAGTCGATGAGGTCGTCGCCCACCTCGGGCTTGGTGGCCGTTTCGCTCATGGCGTTGCGAGTGACCATGGTGGCGATGGCCTGATCTTCGGTGACCTCGTTCACTTTGACCCAGCCAAGCACGTCGCTGCCTCGGCGAACGGCAAAACGCTGGTCCACCCGAACACCCTGGGCGGAGCCGGCGTCGAAGGTGACCAATCCCCATTCCGAGTCATAGCTGGTCACTTTCGCCAGCGAGGGGGCATTGCGGATCTGGTTGCGCATGCGGCTGAGTTGCGCCTCGATCTCGGGGTTGCCTCCAGGCGGATTGACCACGGCGTTTCGCAAAAAGTCAGGCAGCTCTGCAGTGATCTCCGCCTGGCCGCCTCCATCTGTGGTGGGGGCGGGCGCCGGGCTACCCGGGGGATTCGCCGCCAACTGATTGTAGCGCAGCTCCGTCTGGCGACTCTGCTCTCGGGCCTGGTCGAGGGACTCTCGCAAGCTGGCGATCTCCGGATCCTCCGGGGTGGGCAGGGTCGCTTCCGCTTCGCGGACCGCGGCGGGGGCGAGGGGAGTCGCCACGTTGCCGGGGGCGGCTTCTGTCAGATAAACCGGATTGCCCTGGGCATCGTAGAGCACCTTCCCGGCCGGGCGGGGCGCCGTGTTGGGGGTGGGGGGGGCGGCTGGAGACGCGGACTCCGCCGGGGAGAGGCCGAGCCGCTGCATGAGGCGGTCCTCCTTCTCGGCGTATTCCTTCTCAAGGCTGGAGCGCACGTAATCGCGATAACTAAAAGCCCCAACGACCAGCAACAGGGTTGCGACGACCGCAAGGGCGATCGAAGGCGTGTGGCTTGTCGGTCTTCTCCCCCCGAGGTCGTCTGGTCCGATCATGGCAGCGGGAACTCTAACACAGAGATGCGGCGATATCCAACACTGGACTC
>CAZKGI010000076.1:0-12542 GCA_964552315.1 uncultured Akkermansia sp.
AAGAAGGCCCCGGCCAAGAAGACGGCGGTAAAGAAGGCCCCGGCCAAGAAGGCAGCGCCCGCGAAGAAGGCTCCGGCCAAGAAAGCGGCTGCCAAGAAGGCCGCCCCCGCCAAGAAGGCGGCGGTGAAGAAGGCCCCCGCGAAGAAGGGTGCGTCCAAGGGTAAGTAATTGTCCTACCAGAATCCTGAAGGATCCGAAGACTTGTCATCAGGCGGGATTTTTTGGGGGAGTCCCATCCTTCCAGCAGACCCGGAGAGGACGATGATCCGTCCCCCCTCCGGGTCTGTTATGTTTGGGCGGCGGTTCAAAACAGCTCCAGCTGTCCGGGCTGGCGGCGACGAAAGGCCGCGCTGGAGAGGGGCTGTCGCGGCCCATCGAGACCATGGTGCCGTTTTGAAACGGCCACCAGTTGGGCGATTTGTTCGGCGAGCGGCCCCTCGCCGGTGAGACGACGACCAAAGCGGCTGTCGTTCCAGGCGCCGCCTCGGATCTCGCGAATGCGGCCAAGGATCAGGTCCTTGCGAGGCGCGGCGAATTGGTCGAGCCAGGCGGAGAAGACGTTCTTCACCGCATGGGGGAGGCGCAGAACCGTGGCCGAGGCGAAGCGGGCGCCATGGGCGGCGGCGGCTTCCATCAGGGCGGGAATCTCGTGGTCGTTCAGTCCGGGAATCACGGGAGCGAGAGAGATCCCCACCGGGATCCCGGCCTCGCTCAATTGACGGATGGCCTCCAGCCGGGCGGCCGGGCGTGAGGCGCGTGGCTCCAGGCAGGAGGACAGCGAGCGGTCGAGGGTGGTCAGGGAGATGGCCACCTTGGCAGCGCCGTGGGAGGCCAGTTCAGCCAGCAAATCAAGGTCGCGCAGCACCAGGGCGTTTTTGGTGATGATGCCGACGGGCTGGCGGAAGGAGACGAGGACTTCCAGGCAGCGCCGGGTGATCTCGAGCTTTCGTTCGATGGGTTGGTAACAGTCTGTGACACCACTGCAGGCCAGGGCCTCGGGCCGCCAGCTTTTGCGGGCGAGAGCCGCCTCCAGCAATTCCGGAGCCCGTTCCTTGATGAGGATGCGGGTCTCGAAATCGATGCCGGCGCTGTAGCCGAGGTACTCGTGATAGGGGCGGGCATAACAGTAGGCGCAGCCGTGTTCGCAGCCCCGGTAGGGATTGAGACTGTAGCGGAAGCCGATATCCGGACTGTCGTTGGCGCTGATGATGGACTGGCTGTCGTCCCGGAGAAACTCGGTGGGCAGGCGCGGGGTTTCGAACTCGGGGTCGGTCCTGGCGATCTCTTCCCAGGCGCCGAGGTCGCTTTCACAGGAGTGGGATTCGAAGCGATTGGGCGGGTTGACGAGGCTGCCACGCCCGCGGGGCGAGTAGGGGAAATGCATAATGGACAAATGAACAGTATATACCTTTTCTGTCAATGGCTTTCCTCCGCGGGAGGAAGGGGCGGGTTCTGGCTTCGTCAGGTGCGCGGCCAGGCGGGACTTTCTGCTTCCCATGTGGCAAGGCGCTTTCGTAGACTGCCTCATCTCTCCCACTCGCCATGTCCCACATCCTCTCCCTCGACCAGGGGACGACTTCGTCCCGCGCCATTCTCTTCGACGCCGCCGGGGTGCCGGTCGCGGTGGCCCAAAAGGAATTCCCCCAGATCTTTCCCAAGCCCGGCTGGGTCGAGCACGATGCCGCGACCATCTGGTCGACACAGTTCGGCGTCGCCGCGGAGGTCCTGACCAAGGCCCGCCTCAAGCCCTCGGACATCGACGCCATCGGCATCACCAATCAACGGGAAACCACGGTGGTCTGGGATCGGGAGACCGGCCAGCCCATTTACAACGCCATCGTGTGGCAGGACCGTCGCACCGCCGGAGTCTGTGACCGCCTCCGCGCCGAGGGCAAGGACAAGCTCATTGCCCGCCGCACCGGTCTCATCCTCGACGCCTATTTTTCGGCCACAAAACTGCAGTGGATCCTCAAAAACATCAGGGGAGCGCGCGCCAAGGCCAGGGCGGGGCGTCTCGCCTTCGGGACCATCGACACCTGGCTGCTCTGGAACCTCACGGGCGGACGGGTCCACGCGACCGATCCGAGCAACGCCTCGCGCACCATGCTCTACAACATCCACAAGCAGCAGTGGGACCGCGACCTGCTCGAGCTCTTCGACGTGCCCGAGGCGATTTTGCCAGAGGTGCGGAGTTCCAGCGAGGTCTACGGCACCACCACGGGCCTCGGGAAGGAGATCCCCATCGCCGGAATCGCTGGCGACCAGCAGGCCGCGCTTTTTGGACAGGTCTGCACGCGCCCGGGCATGGCCAAGAACACCTACGGCACCGGCTGCTTCCTGCTGAGCCATACGGGGGACAAGCCGGTCGTCTCGAAGAACCGCCTTCTCACCACCGTGGCCTGGCGCCTGGGCGATCGCACGGAATATGCCCTGGAGGGCTCCGTCTTTATCGCCGGGGCGGTGGTGCAGTGGCTGCGCGACGGGCTCGGACTGATCAAGAAAGCCTCGGACATCGAGGCCCTGGCGGCCAGTGTGCCGGACAGCGGCGGGGTGCATTTCGTGCCCGCCTTTGCGGGCCTAGGGGCGCCCCATTGGGATGCCCACGCCCGGGGCACCATCACCGGCCTGACACGAGGGAGCAGCGCGGCCCACCTCGCGCGCGCCGCCCTTGAGGCGATCGCCCTGCAGACGGTGGACGTGCTCGGGGCGATGGAGGCGGATTCCGGCATCCGCCTGAAAGAGTTGCGCGTCGACGGGGGCGCCACGGCCAACAACCTTCTCATGCAGATGCAGGCCGACTTCGCCGGGGTGCCGGTGGTGCGACCCAAGGTCACCGAGACCACCGCCCTGGGCGCGGCCTATCTCGCCGGACTTGCCGTCGGCTTTTGGAAGGACACCGGCGAGATCGCGGCCCAATGGCAGGAAGAGGCGCGCTTCCTTCCCAAGATGAAGCCCGCCGCCCGCCAGCGGGCCGTGGAGGCCTGGCGCGTCGCCGTGGGCCAGGCCAAGGCCCACGGGTGAGATCCTCGCCAAGCGGGCTCGGCGCCGAGACTCAGCCGCCGAAGACGGGGGCGGGGAGCTCGCGGGCGATCTCCGCCACCCGGTAACCGAAGCCCGGTCCCGAGAGGGTCGATCCGTCGAGGATGCCGCCCCGGCGACGGTAGAGGCCGGGGTGAAGCTCGCGCTCGGGGGCGCTGGCCTCGGGGTAGAACTGCATCGCGTTGGATTCCACGCCCATGATCGTTCCGGCATGGGCGGCGAGGAGGAAGTGCGGCACCTGGGCGAGCATGGGATTGGTGAGGTCCTGGACCATCAGGGTCATGCCGCGGGCCTTGGCCCAGCAGAGACTGAGGAGGGCACCGGTCTGGGTCTTGCAGGTCTTGAGGGCCACGCCGGACCAGCCGAGGTCTCGTCCGAGCCTGACAAAGCGCCAATCGTGGGCGCTTTCGTCCATGAAGAGCGGCTTGCGCGCGCTGACGCTGCGCACATCGATGCGGTTCGCCTCGAGATCGTAGGGGAAGGGCTGCTCGACGTAGAGGATCTTCTGGTAGGTGACCGGGTCGTCCGACTTGAGGCGGTCGAGGATCTCGTTGACGTAGGCGGGGTCGGTGACGGTGCAGTTGAAGTCGGTGGTCAGCCAGGTGACGTCCATCTCGCGCGAGATGGCCCCGATGCGGACGAGGCGTTCATAGTCCCAGGCGGCGTCGTTGCCGCGCAGCTTGATCTTGAGGCAGTCGAGGCCGTCCTCGCGGATCCATTCACGCAGCAGGACGGGGTAGCCATCCTGGGGTTCACTGCCGACGAGGTCTTCGGGATCGAGGGGATCGAGGCCACCCACAAGGTGCCAGACGGGAAGTTGGAGAGAGGGGTTAGACTGGAGGAAGTCGCGGGGATAAAGGCCGCGGAAGCTGTCGTCGCCCTCGAGGAAATCGGCGAGATCCCGGGAGAGAAACTCGGGGCCGTAGGTCTCGTAGACGGGACGGTCGTGCAGCTTGCCGTAGGCGTCGTGGATGGCGATGTCGAAGAGAGAGAAGCAGACCAGGGCCGCGAGGTGGGGAAGGGCGGCTTCGGGCGAGCGCGTCGCATTGAAGGCGTCCTGCAGGGGGCCGAGGCGGTGCTCGATGAAGTCGTGGCCCAGCTCCATGGCGTGGCCCCAGTCCTCGCCCTTGGAGAGTTCGCCGGCGATGGCCAGGGAGAAGTCCTTGAGCGCGCCGTGGCGTTCCTCGTAGGTCAGGGCCGAGGGCCAGACCCAGGCCACCGCCAAGGGCGTTTCTCCCCAACCGGCGGCGGTGCGGCCGTCCGCTCCCTCCAGCACCACCCGAGCGCGCGCGCAGGTGACGGAGTCGACGACCTGGGCCCCGAATTTCAGGGGCACCCGCATTTCGATGGGCAGGAAATGGAGCGAGACTTCGCGGATCCGGGCAGAGAGGGGGGATTTCGCCATGGTGGGAGAGGGACTGACTGGAAATGGGTATCGGTTAGGGACGATGCCTCGCCATCAATCGATGGTGTGGACGAAGAGACCGGAGCGTAGCTTGGGCTCAAACCAGGTGGATTTCGGGGGCATGATTTCGCCGGCGTCGGCGATGTCGATGAGCTGCTGCACGGTGGTGGGGTACATGGAGAAGGCCACGGCCCATTCGCCGCCGTCGACCCGCTTCTCCAGCTCGGCGGTGCCGCGGATGCCACCGACGAAGTCGATGCGCTCGTCGGTGCGGGGATCCCCGATGCCGAGGATGGGGCCGAGGATGTGGTCTTGCAGGAAGGAGACGTCGAGCCGCTCCACCGGGTTGGCCTGGGCAGGGGCCTCCCAGCTGAGGCTGTGCCATTGGCCGTCGAGGTAGATGCAAACCGATTCCGGCTGGTCGGGCGCCTTCTTGCCGTTGGACTCGAGGCGGAAGGATTCGGCAAGCTTCTGCAGGAATGCCTCGGAAGACAGCCCGTTGAGATCCTTGACGAGGCGGTTGTAGGGGAGGATGGCCAGCTGGCTGGCGGGGAACATCACCGCCAGGAACCAGTTGTAGTTTTCGCTGCCGTCGTGATTCGGGTTGGCCTCGCGACGCTCCCGGCCGACGCGGGCGGCGCTGGCGCTGCGGTGGTGACCGTCGGCCACGTAGGAGAGGGGAACCTCGCCGAAGGCCGCCAGGATCGGGGCGGCCTCGCTTTCGCGGACGCGCCAGACGGTGTGCTGGACCTCGACGTCGTCGACGAAGTCGTAAGTGGGGGCGTGCGTGGACGTCCACTCGTCGACAAAGGCGTCAATGGCGGCGACGTCCTTGTAGGTGAGGAAGACCGGTCCGGTGTTGGCGGAGAGCACGTCGGTGAGGCGAGTGCGGTCGTCCTCCTTGACCTTGCGGGTCTTCTCGTGCTTGCGGATGAGGTCGTTCTCGTAGTCCTCGATGTGACAGGCCAGGGTGATGCCGGTCTGGGCGCGACCGTTCATGACTTGGCGGTAGAGGTAGACACAGGGCTCGGGTTCGCGAAGGAAGGTCCCCTCGTGCTGCATCTTTTCGAAATTGGCCTTGGCGTGGGCGTAGACTTCCTCGCTGTAGGGATTGACTCCCTCAGGCAGTTCCAGTTCGGCGCGCTCCACGCGAAGGAAGCTGTGGGGTTTGCCCTCGGCGAGGGCGCGGGCTTCCTCGGTGTTGATGACGTCGTAGGGGACGGAGGCTAACTCGGCGACGACCTCTGGGGCGGGGACGAGGGCGGGAAAGGCTTTGACTCTCATGGATGGGGCAAGGGGAAGTATGGCAGGGGACACTGCTACACGCGGGCCGCGCGATCACAAGCGGGATTCGACACGAGGCCCCTGTTCCTCGCCTCTCGGGGCGGGGATCGAGCGGGGGAGAAGGGCATTGCCCGCCCCGGGCTTTTGTGGTTTCCTCGTGGGGTGAGCGCATTCTCCCGAAGCGACGTGGCGAGGCTATGGCTGGCCGGTCTGATGGTGCTGCCGCCTCCGGGATCGGCCCAGGAGGAGGGGCAAGCTCCCCAGTTGTCCATCCCCGCCATTCCCGGGGTTCCGGGTCTGCGGGAACACAGCGTCCCGAGCCGCTCTTCCCTGATGCCCGCGGCCCCGGAAAACGCGCTGGCGGTTCCCCCCACGACAGCGGTGAAGGTCGAGCGTCTCCGCCCGGAGTTCCAGCCGGGCCTGACCTATCGATTCGTGGTGAAGCGCGAGGTCCTGAGCGTCTCGGTCCCCCTGTTCACCCTCGAACAACAAATCCGCTACGACGCCAAAGTCCGGGTCGACGGAAAGCCCGGGGTCCTCCTGAAGGCGCGCACCGAGCGCCTCGACCTGGACCTGGCGACAAGAGATCTCAATGTGAGTTATCGCTCCCTCGAAGCGGCGGACCAGGACACGCCCCTGGGGCGGCACCTCCGGACGACCCTGAATGCTTCCCTCGACCTCCTCCTCAACGAGAAAGGACGCATCGACGAGGCCAAGCTCTCCGCGTCCCGCGAGGCGGAGGGGGGGCTGCCCGCCGTGCCCCACTTCGGTCCCGAGGAGCTGGAGCAGCTCGTGACGACCCTTTTTCAAAGCTTTCCCGAGAAGCGCATCGGTCCCGGGGACCGTTGGAAGCTCAAGGGACAGCATGCGCTTCCCGACGGCGGACAGGTGGAGTTCGACCTCATGCATCAGCATTCCGGACTGTCCGGATTCGAGGGGCAGAACTGCCTCTTGATTGAATTTACCGGGAACCTGTCGGGGCATCTCCCCGACGCGGAACTGGGGCAGGCCGCCCAGGTGCGGGGCGACACGGTGGAGGGACGGATCTATTTTGACCCGCTCGACCGCATGGTGCGCTTTTCCGAACAGTCGGCCCAGCTGCGCCTTGCCTGGGGGGAGGACGCCGAACCCGAGGAATCGACGGAAGCGGGCGAGGACGGTAGTCCTGACGAAGCCGCAGCCGAGCGCGAGGCCCGGTGGCGGCCAGTGCGCCAGACCACGACGATCCGCCTGCTCCACGTCGTGCCGACGCCCTGAATCCGGGGCGCGGACGCGCCGCCTAGCGTTCCAACCACTGCGCCAGGCGGCTGCGGGATTCGGCGGGGCCGATCACGGCCGAGCAGAGCGTGTCAAAGTCGAAGGTCTGGCACGCGGCGGCGTGGATTTCCTCCAGGCTGGTGCGGGCGAGGAGATGGTGCGCTTCCTCGGGATCCATCCAGTCGTCGAAATAGAGCAGGGACTCGCCCGCCCACATCATCTGCGAGGCGGTGTTCTCCAGACTGATGCGGTTCTGGCCGATGACGTAGGACTTGGCCTCCTCCAGCTCGTCGGGACGCACGCCCTTGGCCCGCAGGTCCTCGATGATGGTCGTGATGGCCGACAGGGCCTTGGTCAGGTTTTCCGGGCCCAGGGCGAGGTAAATCTGCAGGGCTCCGGCGTCGGAGAAGGTGACGAGGTCGCTTTGGACCTCGTAGCAAAGCCCGCGCTGTTCACGAATGACCTGGAAGAGGCGCGAGCTCATGTTCTCGCCGAGGATGACGTTGAGCAGCTTGTGCGCGTAACGGGTCGGGTCGTGCCGGTGCACGTTGCGGAAGGAAAGCGCGAGATGGCTCTGTTCCTGCCCGCTGTCCTCGTGGAAGCGGTGCTGGGCCAGGGAGGGGCCGGCGGGTTCGCAGGGGAGGGGATCCCCGCCGGGCAGGTCCCCGAGGCGGGCCACCACGGCATCGGCGACGGCCTCGTGATCGATGTTCCCCGCGATGGAGACCACGGTGTGTCGGCCGCAATAGGCCCGCGAGTGGAAGGCTGCGACATCGGCTCGTCGGAAGGGGTTCAGGCTTTCCACGGTGCCGGTGATGGAGCGACCCAGGGGGTGGTCCCGCCCCCAGACCGCCTCACTGATGAGGTCGTCGAGGTACTGGGAGGGCTGGTCGTGGACCATGGCGATCTCCTCGTGGATGACCTGTTTTTCCGCCTCGATCTCCGCGGGGTCGAAGATGGGATTGCGGTAGAGGTCGGTCAGCACATCGAAGAGCCGGTCGAATCGCTCCGCCGGTCCCTTGATTTGATAGGCCGTGTGGTCCTCGACAGTGAAGCCGTCGATGGAGGCCCCCAGGCTTTCGATGTGGCGCGAAATCTCCTCGGCGGAGCGCTCCGCCGTGCCCTTGAAGAGCATGTGCTCGACAAAGTGGGCCATGCCGTGTTCGCGAGCCGTCTCGTGACGGCTGCCGGCTTCGGTCCAGATGCCCATCGCGACACTGGCCATGTGGGGCATGGAGACCGTGGCGAGGCGGAGGCCGTTGTCGAGACGGCGGACTCGGGTGCTGGGAGACATGGCGGTATCGAAGAGAAAAAACTCGGGCTCCAGAGGAAGCCGGGAACCTTTCTCCAGACCGATTCCCTTTTCCACCGGGAAAAATGGGCTATTCTCGGAGAGATGAGCATCGCTGCCCCCACGCTTCCCCATCCGGCCTTCGCCCGTCTCGGGCAGGAGGTCGAGTTGACCCGTATCGAAAAGGCGCTCCAGGCGCTTTTCGCCGACGAGGATTCTCCCCAGGGTGGGGTGGCCCGGGCCTCGCTGATCAACCTCGCCCTTTACAACGAAAACCCCGAGGAGGTGGAGCGCGACGCCCAGATCCTGGCGGAGTTGACCAATGAAACGGCCTGCCGTTCCCTGCTGATCCACGCCGACACGCGCTCCCCGAACACCGGCGCCCGGGCCTGGGTGCAGGCCCACTGCCAGATCGATCGCAACGGGGCCAAGACGGTGTGCACGGAACAGATCAGCTTCTTCCTGTCGGGGCGCTCCACGGGGCTGCTCCGCAATGTGGTCTTGGCCAATCTCGACTCTGATCTTCCCCTGGCCTTCTGGTGGCGCGGCGAATTCTCGGACAGTTTCGAGGAGCGCCTCTATTCCCGCATCGATCGCCTGCTCTTCGACAGCGAGGGATGGGAAGCGCCGAGGAATCAGTTGCTGCGCCTGCTGGACTGCCAGCGCTCCGAGCCTGCCCCCTTCGTCCTGCACGATCTCGCCTTCACCCGGCTCAACGGGATCCGCCACGCGGTGGCCAACGCCTTTGACCGGCCTTTCGTGGGTCGCGAGCTCGGGGCCCTCAGCGAGGTGTCGATCCGCTACGCGGAGGGTCACCGGATGAGTGGTCTCTGTCTGGCGGCCTGGGTGGCGGGACGCCTCGGGGCCCAGATCGACGCCAAGAGCTCGACCTCCCGGGAGATTGTCTGCCAACCGAGTCGCCAGGGAATGCGCCGGGATTTTCGGATCCGCCTGGCCAAGCTCGCTCCCGAGCGCCGGGGCACGGTGGAGATCGACTTCGACCTCGGGGACACCCGCGTCGAGGTGAGCCGCTGCCAGACGCGCGACTTCCTCCGTACCCTGACCAAACATCATGGCGGCGCGGTCGAGGAAGATTGGCTGCCCGCGAGCCGCCTCAACGACGCCTCGCTCGTCGCGGACATCCTCAACCGGGCCGGACGCAACCGCACCTACGCCCAGATCCTGCCTGCCGTGTTGGAGCTGCTGGCCCTGGAAAAGTAAGGCCTCGCGGTCGTGCCGGAAGGCCCCTCGACCGGAACATGCCGAAGGAAAAATCATTCTGGCCACCGGACTGGCGAGGGTTGATCCTCGCTCTGTCGCCCCGCACCCGCGTGATCCTTCTGGCGAGCGGGTGCTTCCTGTCCGGGGGATTCGTCGCCTTGCTGGCTCTCTTTCTTCTGACGGTCCAGGGCCGGGACGAGCCCGACCTCTGGCACACCACCCAGCTCGAGGAGGAATTCACGGCCTCTTGTGGAGATGTTAGTTTTGCCGACTACCTCGCCCGCGAAGACCGCCTCTTCGAGGAGATGGAGCGCGAGATCTACGCCAAGTCCGGCGCCGCCCAGCCCGGAGAGGTGCACCGCTATCGCCGGGGCAGCCAGGCGGATCCCACCAGCCAACCGGACAATCCCAATCGCAGCTTTGACTGGCTTCCGGAGGGAGAGCCTCGCTGCGGGGTACTCTTGCTCCATGGGATGTCGGATTCCCCCTACAGTTTGCGGGCGCTCGGCCGGAGCCTGCGGGACGAAGGGGCCCGCGTCGTGGGCCTGCGCCTGCCCGGTCACGGCACCGTTCCGGCGGGATTGCGGGGCATGCACCGGCGGGACCTCATCGCGGCCACACATCTGGCCATGCGCCATCTCCGGGACCAGCTGGGGGATCGCCCGCTTTTTCTCGTGGGCTATTCCAACGGCGGGGCCCTCGCGGTTCGCTATGCCCTCGAGTCCCTGGAGGAGGAGAGCCTACCGTCCGTTTCCGGCCTTGTCCTGATTTCCCCGGCGATCGGGGTGGGCCGACTCGCCGGCCTGGCCGCGTGGCAGGGACGGCTGGGGCATTGGTTAGGCATGGAAAAGCTGGCCTGGATCTCCTTGTCGGCGGAATACGATCCCTGCAAATACCATTCCTTCGCGGTCAATGCCGGGGACCAGGTGCATCGGCTGACCGTCGATATTTCCCGCCAGTTCGACCGACTGGGCCGGCAGGGGCGGCTGGAATCCTTTCCCCCGGTGCTGGCCTTCCAATCCGCCGTGGACGCCACCGTGTCGACACCCGCGCTGATCGCCGGTCTCTTTGCCCAACTGCCGGGCCGTCGGCACGAGCTGGTTCTCTTTGACCTCAACCGGGTGGGGCAGATTGAGGGCTTTCTGGCCCAGGACCCGAGACAGGAGCTCACGGACCGGGTCCTGGCCACGGAGAAACCCTTCGTGGTGACCGTTCTGGCAAACCGCGAACCGCAGAGCCTGGCCTTGGAGCTCCGTCGCTACCCGGGGGATCGACGAGCCCCCGAGATCAGCGATCCCGGACTGAGCTGGCCCGAGGGCGTGTATTCTCTCTCGCACGTGTGCCTGCCCTTTCCGCCCGATGATCCCCTTTACGGCAACGGGCCGGGGCAGGATCACGAAAGCGACCACTTCCAGATCGGAAACCTGGCCCTGCGGGGGGAAAAGGGGGTCCTGGCCGTGGCCCCCGTGGACCAGTTGCGCCTGCGCTGGAATCCCTTTTACGACTGGATGGAAGCGCGCATCATCGACTTTGTCCGGGACTGCAGCGGCGGCGAGGCGCGGCCTTAGCCGGTGGGGCCGCCATTCCTTTTCCCGGCCCAAAGGGCACTGGACCGGCGCAATACCGCCTCTGCCGGGAGGCGGTATTTTCCATTCTGGCGACTTGCAGGCCCCCCATTTCTCTCCACTGTGGGACTAGCAATCCGCGCCGCCCCGCGTCGGGCTACCGATGGCCGGCGGCCTTTTTTCCTCGCCTCCATGCCACGCTTTCCCATCAAGATGCCCCAGCTCGGCGAGTCCATCGCCGAAGCCACCATACGCGAAATCCTCGTCAGCCCCGGCGAGGAGGTGAAGGCAGACCAGAATCTCTTCGAGGTGGAAACCGACAAGGCGATGATGGAAGTCACCACGCCCTGCAGCGGGGTCATCGTCGAGATTACGGCCACGGTGGGTACCAGCTACCCGGTGGGCTCGCCCATTGCGGTGATCGAGGCCAGCGAGGAGGACGCCCTCAAAGCCGGACTGATCCGCCCGGCGGAAAGCTCCAAGGAGGAGGGAGCGAAGACTTCCCAGTCCGAGGAGAACCTCCATTTCTCCGTCAATCAAAAGGACGTGATCGACCACAGCATCCCCGCCGCCGTGAAACCCACGGTGGAGGGCGGCTTGCCGGTGCCGGTTCGCTCCAGCGTCTACCTCAGTCCCCGCCTGCGGCACCGCATGGAAGAGCTGGGGCTGAATTCCGCCGACCTTGCGGGACTCCCCGGCAGCGGGGCCGGAGGACGCGTCACCGTGGAGGATTTCGAAAAATTCATCCAGGCGCTCGACCAGAGCCGCATGACCGATGCCTCGCCGATGCGGATCGCTGTGGCGGACTCGATGCGCCGCAGTTGGACGCGGCCCCTGGCCAACGTCACCGTCCCGGTGATCATGGATGCGGTGCTGGAGCATCGCAAGTCGCTCGAGGCCAAGCCGGGGGTAACGCTCTACGCCATGCGGGCCCTGGCCATTGCCCTCTCGGAAAACACCGCGGTGGCGGGCCGGCTCATCGGCACCAAGATCGTCCACCCCAGCGCCATTGATATCGGCTTCGCCGTGGAGGCCGAGGACGGGGTGCTGGTGCCGGTGATTCGCAATGCCGACCAGAAGACCTTGGCCGATCTCAGACCGCCCTACGAGAATCTCATCAAGCTCGCCCGCGAGCGCCGCTTGCCCAAGGAAGCCATCGGGGCCGGCATCGCCACCATCACGAACGTGGGGCCCTTTGGCATCACCGCCGCCAGTCCCATTCCCCTGCCCGAGCAGAACCTCGTGTTGGGCTTGATGGCAGGACGCAAGGTGCCGGTGTGGGACGAGGTCAAGGAATGCTTCGTGCCGCGCATGGAATCGCAGTTCACGCTGAGCTTCGACCACCGCATCCTCGACGGGGGCGCGGCCGGACGGCTCTTGCAGCGCATCGGCCAGTTGCTGCAGACTCCGGACCAGCTCTGAGCAGGCCGGGCTCGTTTTGAAGGCGGTTCGGTGGCGACCGTGGCGACCGTGGCGACCG
>CAZKGI010000076.1:12642-14086 GCA_964552315.1 uncultured Akkermansia sp.
GCTTGGCTGCTGGCTTTGGCCCCGATCACTGCGGGACCTGCAATTCGCCGAGAACAAAGTCCTTCCAGTAACGGATCACCACGGCGTTGGGCAAAAAGGCCTCGTTCTCGCCGAGCTCGGCGTCGGGATCGGTGATTTTCTTCACCTCGGCGGTGAGGATGTCCCCGACGGAGCCGGCCGCGCGGTCCAGCTCGCGGAGAAGGGAGGAGGGCGCCGCGGATGCCGACGCCTCGCTTCCCTCCTTGGCCGCCTCGCCTTCGGCGGTGGGGGGGGCGGCTGGGGCCTCGGCCGCGGGCAGGCGGGCTTCGACCATGGAGAGGAGGTATTGCTTGGCGAAGTGCTCGATCACCCCGTTCCATTCGCCTCGACCGCGGAACTCGCGCGCATTGGTCCAGAGGGGCTTCAGCGGCGCCGCCTTGGCGAGGACCGCCTGGGTCGTGTTCTGGGTGTTCCAGAGCTCGGGACGGCTTGAATACTGTCCCCACATGAAGAGCATGGGCACCTTGGCCGAGGCCTCGGTGGGCTCCGCGTCGTAGTACCCTCCGTCGTAGAGGGCTGCGGCCAAAATCCGCTCCGGGAAGTGGTGGACCAGATTGTAGCCGAAGGCCGCGCCGGTGCGCTCGATGCCGTAGATGGCGATGGGCAGATTCGCGAGTTCGGGTTGATTGAGCTTGCTGCCGAGCTGCTGCAGGGCGGTCTGCAAGGCCTTGCCGCTGCCTTTTTGAGGAAAGATGAAGTCCTCCGGCTGGCTGGGGTCCATGTTGGGATTGCGGGTGCTGTAGGTCAGCAGGGCCATGTCGAACTTGGTCTGAAAAATCCCCCAATCGCCGCGGCCCCGTTCATGATGCTGGATCCAGCGGAAAGAATCCCCGAAGTCGTCGCGAGAGTAGAGCAGAATCCCGCGGGGCTTGGTCGCCGGCATCTGGATCATGAATTCCACCTTGCCCACCTTGGTGTCGACCCAGCCCGGATACTTGGCGGCATCGGGGGGCGATGCCGGGGCCGCCGGGCTATCCGACTTCATGGCCGCGGCGCCTCCCATTTCCAAGGCCACCGTTTCGCCCGCCTGGGCGCGCAGGTAAGCGGCGTGGATGGAGGGATGCTCCCGCTCCAGAGCGGCGAGGTCGAACTTCTCCCAGGCGATCCGGATGGGTTCGCTGCCCTCGGTCATGCGCACCTCGAGTCCCTGGGGCGAGGCAGATTCCACCCGGAAAAAGTCGACGGAGCGGCCGTTGGCCCCGGTGAGGGGGATGGCCTGCACGACTGGCTGGGCCAGGAGGCAGGCGAGGGCCAGGCCGCTGGCCAGGATGAAGCGGCGGCATCGGCCGGGCGTACGCTGAAGGGGGGGCGTGGTCATGGAAAGAGCGCGCAGTGAACTGGGATTTGTTTTAGCCCAGACCCGAGTCCTCCGGCAAGCGCAAAGAGGCCAAGGCTGGGTCCGGGC
>CAZKGI010000077.1:0-6918 GCA_964552315.1 uncultured Akkermansia sp.
GGCCTCCAGCCTGGAGGGGCGAAGTCGGCTCGTCGTGGCGGTGCGCGAGGCGCTCAAGCAGGTCACCGGGACCTACGGCATCGCCGTCATTCACGCCGATCTCCCCGGGTTGCTCGTGGGGGCGCGACTGGGCAGTCCCCTGATCGTCGGCTTAGGCAAGGGGGAGAACTTTCTGGCCTCGGACGTGGGCGCGATCGTCTCTCACACCAGCAACGCGATCTACCTGCAGGACCGCGATTTGGTGTGGTTGTCAGGGGAGGAGTTCGCCATCGAGAATTTCGACGGCGACCAATGCGACTACGAGGTCAGCCAAGTGGAGTTCACCTCGGAGCAGGCGGAGAGGGGGGACTTTCCGCACTACATGCTCAAGGAGATCTTCGAGCAGCCCACCTCCATCCAGAATGCCTTTCGGGGGCGTCTGGACGACGACCAGGCCTCTGCCGTGCTCGGCGGATTGGGCCTGACGCCCCGGGAACTGCGCGACGTCGAGCGCATCGTCCTCTGCGGCTGCGGCAGCGCCTATCACGCCGCCCTCGTCGGGGAATACCTCATCGAACACCTCGCCCGCATCCCCACCGAGGTGGAGATCGCCAGCGAGTTCCGCTACCGCAACGCCCCGCTCGACAAGCACACGCTTGTCTTCGTCATCAGCCAGAGCGGCGAGACCATCGACACCCTCGCCGCCCTGCGCGAGGGCCGGCGCAAGGGGCATCGCGTGCTGGGGGTGGTGAACACGGTCGGCTCCACCATTGCCCGGGAATCCGACGGCGGCAGCTACCTGCACTCCGGCCCCGAGATCGGCGTCGCCGCCACCAAGTCCTTCACTTCTCAGGCGACGGTGCTGGCCTTGCTGGCCCTGCTCCTCGGAAGGATGCGCCATCTTTCGGTGGAGGACGGGCGACGCCTCCTGCGCGAAATCCGCGAGCTGCCGGCGAAGGTCGAACGGGTGCTGGAGCAGTCAGAGCATATCCGCGACATCGCTCGCAATTACATCGACGCGCCGGGGATGCTCTTTTTGGGGCGTCAGTTCAACTACCCGACGGCCCTCGAGGGCGCGCTCAAGATGAAGGAGATCTCCTACATCTTTGCCAGCGGACACGCCGCCGCAGAGCTGAAGCACGGGGTCATCGCTCTGGTCAGCGAGGAGGTGCCCAGCGTCTTCGTGATGCCCCGGGACGCGGTCTACGAGAAAAACCTCAGCAACCTCGAAGAGGTCAGGGCGAGGAAGGGACCGGTCATCGCGGTGACCACCCAGGGACACACCGAGCTGGAGGGCCTCGCCGACGACGTGATCTACCTCCCCGAGGTCCACGAATGCCTCAGCCCGATTCTCTCGGTCATTCCCCTGCAGCTACTCAGCTACCATTTTGCGGTAGCGCGGGGCTGTGATGTGGACAAACCTCGCAACCTTGCCAAGAGCGTCACCGTGGAGTGACCCGCTCTCGGCAGCCCCTTGACCCGACGTCGTCCCCCTTTTTCTTTTCCCATGGATTTACCCGACCCCGAACTTCCTGCCTCCACCGTGGAGGGCTCGCCGGTGCGCCAGTTTGCCGTGTTTCTGCCGAATCGCCCGGGCTCCTGCGTTGCCGTGCTCGACCTGCTGCGTTCCTGTCAGGTGGTGGTGCTCGGCCTCTCCGTGCAGGATTCCATCGATGGAGCCGTGGTGCGGCTCATCGTCAGCGACCCCTTCACCGTGGAGACGGTCTTCATCGAGCGGGGCATCCCCTTCAACTGCATGGAGGTGCTCGTGGTCGACCTGCGGCGGGGCGCCGAACAGATGCCCGACTGCCTGCGGACCCTACTCCAAGGCGAGACCAACATCCACTTCATCTACCCCTTGCTGAGCCAGCCGGACGGTTGTTCCGCCCTGGTCTTGGGGGTGGAGGACCCCGATTTTGCCATGGAAGTCCTGGTCCGCTCCGGCTTCAAGTTGCTGCGCCAGGAGGACCTGAGCCGCTGAGACTTTCCTCCGCCCCTCAGGGAGTGGCGCGGTGAAAGAGGGTGGCGGCGACGTTGCGCACGTATTGCTCGTCGGACAGCCCCAGGGTGATTTCGTCAGGAAACTCCGCGCGCTCGCGGAAGTGGTCGGCGAGGCGGGAGAACAGCTCCAGCCGGGCGTCGGGATCGAGTTCATCGCGGCGCAGGATGGCGTCCAGGACGATGCGGGCCTCCTCGGCGCTGGTGTGCTGCCGCAGGCGGGCCTCGAGGTGGGGTAGGGTGGAAAAGGAGTTCCGGTCGCTGCGCAGAACCTCGTCCAGGGCTGGAGGGGCGTAGGGGATTTCGCGGACCACCAAGGTGCCGGCGGCGAGATCGCCGAGCCGTTGGCAGCGCTTCGTCAACAGGCAGGCGATCCCCCCGATGGGATAGAGCATGGTGGGGAGCATGTCGATGAAGCGGAAGAGATTCCGGATGACGACCTGACGCAGCCCCAGGGCGAGCCCCCGCTCGTCGATGACCCGCAGTTTCATGAGGCGCTTGCCCAGGGTGCGCCCGGACCACAGCCATTCGAGGGTCAGGCCATAGCCGATGGAGATGAGGAACTGGATGACGATGAGGGCCCCCGAACTGAAGTCCTGCAGCACCCGCCCCAAGATGGGCAGGCCAGAGAAAGTGATCTGCAGGGCTCCGATGAGCTGCCGGATGAGGATGGTCAGGACGATGATCATGGCCACGTCAATCAGCAGGGCGAGCCCGCGACTGAAGGGACTCGCGATGGGTATCTCGAAGGTGACTCCCTCCGGGGTGCGCACCGCGAAAGATGTCGTTTTCCCTAGCATGTCGCCCTGTCAGGATTTCCGGCTGGCTTGCGGCGGCCGCAGAGAGTGAGGTAGAGGACGAGCGCGGTCAATTGCACGAGCCCGAATCCGATCTTCATCGCATAGACCTCCGGCCCGTGATACTGGGATAGGAACGATTCCACCAAGCCTGCCCAGACCAACATCAGGACGGCTCCGGCGATCAGGGTCAACAAATCCCCCCGGATGCGCGCCAGGCGCTGATGCAGGCGCAGGTTGGTGCCCCAGCCGAACATCGTCCGGGCAATCACCAGGCCCGCTTGTCCGCCGATGAAGACCGCGGGCAGCTCAAAGGATCCATGGGGCAGCAGCCAGGCGCTGAG
This sequence comes from uncultured Akkermansia sp., assembly GCA_964552315.1. GTDB lineage: Bacteria > Verrucomicrobiota > Verrucomicrobiia > Verrucomicrobiales > DEV007 > Arctic95D-9. Next base: position 3,119 of record CAZKGI010000077.1, read on the forward strand.
AAAGACGCCCTGCCCATCGACCAGGTAATCGTAGCAGATGACCCCGATGAGGGTGCCGTTGTAGAACAGGAGAACGAGGGTGAATAAGCCCCAGAGGCAGCCGGTCAGCATCAGAAGGAGGGTGACCTTGGCATTGTGGGTCATGAGGTAGGCGGAGAACTCGTGCCGGCCCTGGAAGGCGTCGAACTCGAGTCGTTCCTCCCGCTCCACCCGCTTGGCGGGACGCTCGTAGAGGTGGGCGAACTGGGGCGGGATGAAGTCGACCTTGGAAGCGGGGTCGAGGCGGAGGGCGGCGGCGCCGAAGGCCCCCCCGAGACAGAAGGTGGAGAGGGAGAGGGCGAAGGCGATCCAGTGCCGCCGGAAGGTCGCGGGAAAAGTGTGGCTGAGCCATTCCCAGGGACGAAAGCGGACGCGCTCGCCGCCGTCCTCGTGCAACTGGGTGTAGGCCCGGGCCACGAGCTGCTCGAGGAAGCGCGAGATCTCGGCTTCGCCCGCAAAGGTCTTGAGCTTGACCAGATCCGAGGAACAGCGCTGATAGAGGTAGTGGAAGCGCTGGGCCTCCTCGAGGGGAGGACGGCGGTCGGGTTGCTCCTCCTGCAGGCGAAGCAGCGCGTCGAGCTCGTCCCAGTAGAGACGCTCCTTCTCAATGAATCGGCCGACGTCCAGAATCACGCGGCGAGTATGAGGGAGGGGGCCGAGACCCGCAAGAGCGGATGTGACCGGATCCAGGCGGGCCTCGTCCGGGGATGTCGGTGCCTCGGCCCGTGGTTCAGTTGGCGGGACCTGGCATGCTCTCCGCCGCCAGCTTCAGCACGACGTCCATCATCTTGACGCTGGCCAGGGGTTCGAGCCAGTTCGCCCCCGGCCAGGTCTCGTAACCACCCAGCTCGAAATGGCGGGGGGGCGGCAGATAGGCGAGCGAGTCGTGGGCGAGGGAAATCAGGAAGGGATGTTTCAGCGGGCTGCGCTCCTTGAACTCCAGGCCCGTCTCGGCGAAGACCTCGGCGGGAAAGGCCCCGATGCCGATGTCTCCGATGCGGAGGTGCTGGATGGGCACCGGGATGGGGGAACGGTCCATGTTCGCCAGGCGCATCACGCGGTCGGCGTAGTGCAGTGACAGGTTCACCTTGCCTTCCTCGGGCTTGACCGTCTCAAGGGTCTCCTTGGCCCACTGCACCAGTTCATCGGAAAGGGGCTTGGGATCCAGCGGGATTTCCGTGTAGCGGGCGTCGAGGGAGGCCTCCGCCTTCCACTCGAGTCCCTCCAAGGCGCCGTGGACTTTTTTGGCAATGTCCTGCCCGACAAAGGTCAGCTGCTCGTAGGGTTTGCGGGGCTGGGCCTTTTCCCGAAAGTTGATGTTGTTGATGTCGCCACTGGTGCCGTTGGCCATGAGGGCGACAAAGGGAGCGTCCGCCGGCGTGGGCGGCCCCTCGACGAGGGACTTGAGGTGCTCGCAGAAGACGCCGTAGTAATCGGCGGAAATTTCGTGGCTGCGCACGCCGCCGACATAGTGCAGAGAGTAGGCGGCGAGCAGGCTGATGAGACGTCCCCCGGGTTCCCGGAAGGCGACGAAAGAGACGGTGGGATCGGTGGGGCCAGCTGGCTCGACGAGGTTCTCGCTGGCGCGCGGCGGATTCATCCGAACCTTTTCGACTTTTCCAAAGGGGTTCGGCGGGGCGGTGCCCTCCTTCATGATCCAGCGCCGGTTGAAGACGTGCTCGGGGGCCTCGACGCTGCCAAAGGCGACCTCGGCTGGGCGGAGTAGGCCGTGGGCGCGCTGTACCCCGTCGGCGATGCGCTTGGCCACGAAGCGCTGGTACTCGTCGAGGGGGGTGTCGCGATTGTAACGGTCGGCGCGAGCCGAGGCGGCCGAATGGGTGTGCGTGCAGGAGATTAGCACGTTCTCTTGGGGAATGCCCAGGCGGGACTCGATCTGGGCGCGGGCTTCCTTGCTGACCGAGGCGCTGATGCTGATGAGATCGCAGACGACGAAGGCCAAGGTGGTGTCGCCTTGTGAGACGACGAGACAGCGGGCGTGCAGCTCGTCGTGGACGTTGGTGGCAACGGGGATGACGTAGTTGCCTACGATCTTGGAACCCAGGTCCGGGGTGATGTTACTGGTGGCCGCACCAGCCCTCAGCCCTTCCGCCCAACTCGGGGCGGGCAGTCCGATGAGGGCGAGAGCGGTGCAGAGGGTGGGGAGGATGAATTTCATTACGGGAAATGGCAGGGGATTATTTTTGTAGGGATTGCCGGGCCAGATCGAGCAGGGCGTCCAGCATCTTGACGCTGGCTTCCGGCTCGAGGTGGTTGGTGCCGGGCCAGGTCTCGTAGCCGCCCAGTGCGAAATGACGGGGAGTCGGGAGGTAGCCCATGTAGCCGTGAGCCAGCTCGATCATGAAGGGATGCTTGACCGGGCTGCGCTCCTTGAATTCCAGTCCAGTTTCCGCAAAGGTTTCCGTGGGAAAGGTACCGATGCCGATGTCGCCAATGCGGAGGTGCTGCAGGGGCACTTTCACGTCGGGATCTAAGGCCGCCATGGTCTCGACGCGCTGGGCGTAAATGTTGGAGAGGTTCACCTTCCCGGGCAGGCGTCCCGTTTCATCGAGGGTCTTTTTGGCCCAGGCGCGCAGCTCGTCCGACAAGGGCTTGCGCTTCAGGTCGATTTCCACATAGCGTGCGTCCAGGCTGGCCTCGGCCTTCCATTCGACCTTAGCCAGGGCGGCGTTCACCTTCTGCGCGAGGTCCTCGCCGACGAGGGTCATTTTCTCATAGGGGGCGTGCTTCTCGCCTGGGACTGCATAGTTGTTGTTGTTGATGTCCCCGCTGGTGCCGTTGGCCAGGAGGGCGACAAAGGGGGCCTCCGCGGGGGTGGGAGGGTCGGGCTGGAGTCGCTTGAGCGCCTCGCAGAAGACGGCGAAGTAGTCGGCGGAGATGGCGGCGCCCTTCACGCCGCCCACGTAGTGGAGCGAGTAGGCCGCCAGCAGCGAGATGAGGCGCCCGCCGGGTTCGCGGAAGGCGACGAAGGAGAGCGTCGGATCAGTCGGTCCGGCCGGCTCGACGAGGTTTTCGCTGGCGCGGGGCGGATTCATTTTCACCTTGTCGATTTTTCCGAAGGGATTCACCGGGGCGGTGCCGTCCTTCATAATCCAGCGACGGTTGAAGACGTGCTCGGGCGCCTCGACGGTTCCGAAGGCCAGCTCGGCGGGACGGAGCAGGTTGTGGGCGCGCTGGACGCCGTCGGCGATGCGGCGGGCGAGGAACTTCTGGTAGTCGTTCAGCTCGGCCAAGTATTCGTAGCGCTTTTCCCCGAGGGCGCTGCCCGCCGAGTGGGTGTGGGTCGCCGCCACCAGCACGTGGTTCGCGGGAATGCCCGTGGCTTGCTCGATGAGGCGGCGCGCCTCCTGGGTGACATTGCTGTTCATGCCGAGGACATCGCAGATCACGATGGCGATGGTGGTCTTCCCGTCCGCGACGACGAGACAGCGGGCGTGCAGCTCGTCGTGGACGTGGGTGGCAGGGAAGGGGGCAAAGCCGCCCACGATGGGAACGCCAAGCGGTGGGGTGATGTTGCTGGTGGCCGCCCCCGCTCGCAGGCCTTCTGCCGTGAGGGGAGCGGGCTGGGCAAGGGAGATCAATCCGGCGAGGACCAGGAGGCGGTGGACGATTGGCAGGAGCGAGAACTTCATAAGCGGCACTGTAAGGAGGCAGGATCGGCGGGAGGGCAATGAGGAGTCAAGCGCATTCCGGGAGAGGACGCCATTGCGCGGCACGGGCATGCGTCCCCGTGCGTCCCCGTG
>CAZKGI010000077.1:7018-11341 GCA_964552315.1 uncultured Akkermansia sp.
TCCGGGAGAGGACGCCATTGCGCGGCACGGGCATGCGTCCCCGTGCGTCCCCGTGGGAGGGGCGGGTCGCAGAGTCGGGGGAGGGAACTGCACACTCCGGGGAACTCGCCCCGCCATGCGGGGTTGACTCTGGGCCTGCCCGCCTTTCCATTTGTCCTTCCCATGTCTCTCGTCTCCCTGCTCAGTCGCCTCGCTCAGCGCAGCGGATGTGTCGACCTCGCGCGTTGTGAAGCGGTTCTCAACGAGGCCTCGCAACGCCGGGCATCCCTGATCGACGCCCTCTACGACGCCGCCCTGGTGGACGAGGAGATCTTTGCCCGTCACCTGGCCGGGGAGGCCGGCTTGCCCTTCCAGCCCGAATCCGATCTGGATCTTTCCAACGCCCTGCATCGTCGCTTTCCCGCCAAGCTGGCCCTGCGCCATCGGCTTCTCCCCGCCCGCATCGACGAGGAAGGGGTCTGCCTGATGACCTACGACCCCTTCGATTTGGAAGCTCGTCAGGCAGTGGGGCGCGAGCTGTCCACCCCGGTCACCTGGGTGGTGGGGACGAGATACCGCATCCTGGAAGGCCTGCGCCAGGGCTACGGGGTCGGCGCGGAGCAGTTCGACGAACTGCTCGAGGGCCGCGAGGCCGCGAGCGGCGACGAATTCGAGCAGGAGGTGACCCAGCTCGACGAGGAGCAGGAGGAAGCCTCGGTGATGAACTTCGTGAACCAGATCTTCCGCGAGGCCTTGCGGGAGCGCGCCACCGACATCCACATCGAGCCGCTCGAAAAAAGCCTGCGCATCCGCTATCGCATCGACGGGGCCCTGCAGGAAGTGGCGGTTCCCCCGGACATCCGCGCCCTGCAGGCCTCCCTGGTGTCGCGGCTCAAGATCATGGCCCAGCTCGACATCGCAGAGCGCCGCCTCCCCCAGGACGGCCGCATCAATCTCGAGCTCGACGGGGCGCCCGTGGACGTCCGGGTGGCCACCATCCCCTCGGTGAATGGGGAAAGTGTCAGTCTGCGCCTTCTCACCCGGCAAAACTTCGACATGTCCATGCTGGGCCTGGATGAAAGGACCACCCAGGTGATCGAGGGACTCTTGCGCCAGCCCAACGGAATCATCCTCGTCACGGGACCAACCGGGTCAGGCAAGTCGACGACGCTCTACACCTTCCTGAAGCGGCTCAACACCAAGGAAACCCGCATCGTGACGGTCGAGGATCCGGTGGAAAACCGGCTCGACGGCGTGGTGCAGATTGCGATCAAGCCCGAGATTGGGCTGACCTTTGCGAGCGGGCTGCGCAGCATTCTCCGAGGCGACCCCAACATCATCATGGTCGGGGAAATGCGGGATATCGAGACCACCGAGATTGCCATCCGAGGGGCGCTCACCGGTCACCTCGTCTTCAGCACCCTTCACACCAATGACGCCGTCTCCGGAATCACCCGCTTGCTGGACATGGGGATCGAGCCCTTTCTCATCGCCTCCTCCGTGCGGGGCTTCCTGGCCCAGCGGCTCGTGCGACGTCTTTGCGAGCATTGCAAGCGGCCTGCCGAGATCGATCCCGCCTATCTCGCGGAGATAGGATTCCCCCTCGAGGGCCGGGAGGGCATTCACGAGGCCGTGGGCTGTCGCGCCTGCCGCGATACCGGCTACCGGGGCCGCATGTCCATCCTCGAGATTTGCGTGATCGACACCCCCATGGCCGAGCTCATCACCTCGCACGCCTCTTATTCCCAGCTGAAGGACCAAGCCATCAAGAACGGCATGAGGACCCTGCGGGAATACGGCTGGACCAAGGTGGCGGCGGGGGAGACCACCATCGAGGAGGTTCTGGGGAATGTGGGGCATTGAGGCGCGGGCGGCGGGACTTTTGCCGCGAAGCGATGCGAGTCGCAGGCCCGGCCTTGAACTCGCTCCGATCCGAGGATAGTCTGCGAATCCAAGAGACGGGGGGCTTGCTGAGACAATCGGTTCCCACCTCCGTCTGACCCCGATGTGGCCCTGCTTCCCAACCTCCCAGCTTGTTCGCGGCGCGGGCGCCTGCCTCGCCATCATGGGGCTGTTCCCCTTCATTGGTCGCTCTCTGCAGGCCGAGGAGGCGGCGGATCCTCCCTCCGCCATGCCCATGGCGGCCCAGCCGACCTACGAGGCCGTCCCGCGGATTGCAATGGAGCGGATCGACCACGGCCCCACGCCGATGGAGGCCCTGCCGGACTGGCAGATCCATACCTTCCGGATCCCGGCCCCGCGCAGTGTCGTGGTCTCGGCTGACGGTCAGATTCTCGCCACCAACCGCATCGGGAGACGGCTGGTCTGTCGTCTCGCCGAGCTAGCCAAGACGCCTGAGGAAGCCGTGGCCCGCTTGGCTGCCCTGCCCTCCGAGATCAGTCCGGCCTTGCCCTACCTCACGCTCCCCGAGGAGGAGGTGAAGCGGCATTTCCAACACCGCCCCTGGGTCCCCATTGCCGTGACCGGAGTCATTCCCGAAGTCCTGGCCGCTCCCATCGAAGCGGGTCTGCCGGAGGACTGCCAGCTCGAACCCATGTATGTCCGGGTGTATCCGCAGGGCGAACTGGCTGCCCATCTGCTCGGCTACATCGGCGTCTCCCTGCCGGATCAACGAGGCCCCATCGGCAAGGTGGAATACGCCTTTCCTCCGACCGAGGGCCGGGCCGGAATGGAGAAGTCGCTCGATGCCGAATGGCGGGGGCGCGACGGGGAAGTCCTTCGGCTCGTCGACCCCGGAGGTCAGGTCCGCCATCAGGAGGTGGTCCGCGAGGTCGAACCGGGAAACACGGTGGTGCTGACCCTGAACCTGTCCATGCAGCGCCTCGCGAAGCAGATGCTGGAGCGCAGCGGTCGCCCTGGCGCCTTTGTGGCCATCGACGCCGACACGGGGGACATCCTCACCTTGGTTTCCCATCCCTCCTTCGACCCCAATCTCTTTGTCGGAGGCATACCGCAGTCGACCTACTCCGCCTTGGCGGACAGCCCCGAGGCCCCGCTTTTTGACCGCGCCGTCACCGGCGCCTACCCCCCGGGCTCGACCTTCAAGCCCTTTGTGGCCTTGGCAGGGATGGAGGCGGGACACATCGACGGGACCCGCACCCTTCTGCCCGGCCCGGCCGGACTGGTCATCGGCGGTCGCTATTTCAAAAACCACAGCCAGACGCCCGAGGGGCTCATGGACGTGCGCTACGCCCTGGTGCGCTCCTGCAACACCTGGTTTTACCAGGCGGCTCTGAACATGGGTGCCGATCCCATCGCGGCGATGAGCCATCGCTTCGGTTTTGGCGTCGCGCCGGACTTGCCGCTGCCTGCCGTGGCCCCGGGCAACATTCCGGATCCCAGCGTCTACAACGATCCCCGCAGTCTGGCGAATTTCTCGATCGGTCAGGGTCAGGTCTTGGTCTCGCCGCTGCAGATGGCCCTGGCCATGGGGGGACTCGCCAACGGTTCCTACGTGCCCAAGCCACGCCTCGTGCGGGAAAGCGCCGATCCCATCACCGGGGAGGCCGTTTCCTATGTGGAGCCCGCCATTGCCCACGCCCTGAACCTGCGGGCGGAGGATGTCGACATCGTTCGCGACGGTCTCTGGGGCGTCGTCAACCATCGCTCCGGCACCGCCGGAGGGGCCTCCATGCGCAACCCCGTCGTCTATGGAAAGACCGGCACCTCGCAATGGGCGACGGGTGGCAAGATGCGCTACCTGGCCTGGTTCTCCGGATGGGTCGATGCCGAGCGCCCCCGCATCGCCTTTGCGGCCGTGACCCAGGGAGAAGGCTATGAAACCCTGAGCGGCGGACGCAGCGCCGCGCCCATCGCCGCGGGCGTGCTGCGGACGATTTACAAGGATCCCGAGACCTACGCCGTGAGCCTGCCGGACGGGCCTTCGCGCCAGGTGTCCACCATTGTCGCGGCGGCACCGGTGCCCGAGGAGATCCTGATTGACGAAGTGCGTCCGCGCCAGCGGGGCGGGGGACTGTTCCGATTCCTCTTCGGAGGGGGGCGGCGCAATGCCCGAAACTTTCCCGAAGAACCGGTATTTCCGCAACCTTGATGGAGTCGTCGAATCAGCAGGAAACGCCGGAGGGCGAGACTACCCTCCCGGAGGAGGAGCCCCAGGCCGCAGAGGCGGCCGAGTCGTCTGAGGCTCTGGCCGAAACGCCGGACGATTCCAAGGACGATTCCAAGGACGATTCCAAGGACGATTCCAAGGACGATTCCAAGGACGATTCCAAGGACGATTCCAAGGACGATTCCAAGGACGATTCCAAGGACGATTCCAAGGACGATTCCAAGGACGATTCCAAGGACGATTCCAAGGACGAT
>CAZKGI010000078.1:0-10906 GCA_964552315.1 uncultured Akkermansia sp.
AATTGGACGCTCATTCCACCCTCCCTATGTCAGACCCCGCCTCTTCGACGGTTCCGCCGTCGCGCATCCGCAATATCGCCATCATCGCCCACGTCGATCATGGCAAGACCACCCTCGTGGACCAAATGCTGAAACACGCGGGTTCCTTCCGGGAAAACCAGGTCGTGGAGGAGCGCGCCATGGACTCCATGGACCAGGAGCGCGAGCGCGGCATCACCATCAAGGCGAAGAACACCTCGGTGCGCTGGCGGGAAAATGTCATCAACATCGTCGACACTCCCGGTCACGCCGATTTTGGGGGCGAAGTGGAGCGAGTCATGAAGATGGTCGACGGGGTGCTGCTGGTGGTGGACGCCTACGAGGGGCCCCAGGCCCAGACCCGCTTCGTCCTGAAAAAGGCCCTGGCCCACGGACTGACTCCCATCGTCTTCGTGAACAAGATCGACCGGCCCAATGCCGAGCCGCTGCGCATCCACGACAAGGTGCTGGAACTCTTCCTCGACCTCGACGCCAACGAGGAGCAGTTCGGGGCGCCCTTCCTCTACGGCAGCGCCAAGAACGGCTACGCCGGGATTAGCCCGGACGCCCCCATGGCGGACATGGAGCCGCTCTTCGAGGCGATCATGGAGCACATTCCGGCTCCCGACGTCGATCCCGAGGGCGAGTTCAAGATGCTGGTTTCCAACATCGACTGGTCCGACTACGTGGGGCGCATCGCCATTGGCAAGATCCTCTCCGGCAAGGTCGAACTGGGCCAGACGGTGTGGCGCCTCATTCCGAATGGCAAGCCGCAGCGCGCCAAGATTTCCAAGGTTTTTGAATACACGGCCCTGGCCACCAGCGAGGCGACGGAGAGCGGCGCCGGTCACATCGTGGGCCTGTCCGGCTTCGAGGATGTCGACATCGGGGAGACCATCGCGGCGACTCCGGAATCCGAGCCCGTGCCCTTCGTGGAGATCGATCCCCCCACGGTGATGATGTCTTTCGCGGTGAACGACGGCCCCTACGCGGGCACCGAAGGCTCCCGGGTCACCTCGCGGGAAATCCGCGACCGCCTCTTCCGGGAGGCGCGCACCAACGTCTCCATCAAGGTCGAGGACACGGAGAACGCTGGCGAATTCAAGGTCAGTGCCCGCGGCGCCATGCAGGTCGCCGTGGTCGTCGAGGAAATGCGCCGCGAGGGCTTTGAGGTGCTGGTTTCCCGTCCCACGGTCATCAAGCGCACGATCGACGGACGCCTTCACGAGCCCTTCGAGACGCTCTACCTCGAGGCTCCCGAGGACTGCATCGGTGGCTGTATCCAGTCCCTCGCCAACCGCAAGGGGGTCATCGAGTCCATGAGCTCGCGCAACGGCCGCACCACCATCGAGGCGACCATTCCGACCCGAGGTCTCATCGGCTTCGAGTTCGAGCTTCTCAATCTCACCAGCGGGGAAGGAATCATGTCCCACCTCTTCAAGGAGTACCGTCCGGATTCGGGCGACATCCGCACCCGCGGGACCGGGACCCTCGTCTCCATGGAAAAGGGTGAGGCCATGACTTATGCGCTCCACAACATCGAGACGCGTGGCAAGCTCTTCGTGGCTCCGGGCGACGTCGTCTACGAGGGGATGATCGTGGGAGAAAACCCCCGCGCCGACGACCTGCCGGTCAATCCCACCAAGGCGAAGCACGTCACCAACCACCGCGCTGCCGGCAGCGACAAGACCGCGGCCCTGACGCCTCCCTTGCGCTTCTCCCTGGAGCGGGCCATCGAGTACATCGAACCCGACGAGCTCGTCGAGGCGACGCCCAGGAACATCCGCCTGCGCAAGCGCATCCTCGACAGCAACGAGCGCAAACGCTTGTCAAAGAAGGGGTAATTCCGAGGCAGGTCCCCCTGGCGGGATTGCGCTGGGGAAAAGTGGCATTGCAAATGTAGCTTTAGGCCATGGACGCTGGCTACGGGCCGATTCGTTTCGCGGCATGGGGAGTGATGCTCCTCTGCCTGGGCGAGGCATTGGCTCTGGATCCCGCATACGAGCGCGACCCCATCCGCTATTCCGAGACCGAGCCCGACACCAAGCTGACGCGACTGATCGAGGCCACTCGCGACGAGCGGGAATTTTGGACAGGTCCCGATCACCTCATTCTCGCGCGACTTCTCGAGCGGCTCGAGATTCCGGCGGCCTCGCAGGTATTGGTTTTCTCCAAGACCAGCGAGCAAAACAGCCGCATCAGTCCGGAGACTCCGCGGGCGATTTATTTCTCCGACGACCTCTATCTCGGCTGGGTGCAGGGCGGGGAAATCGAGGCGGCTTCCTTTGACCCGCGGCTGGGAATGGTTTTCCACCTCCTCAAGATGAAGGGTCGGCCGGCGGGGCGCCCGCCCGAACTGGCGAGGGAGCGCTCCTGTCTGAATTGCCATGCGGGGTCCTCGAACCGGGAAATTCCCGGCCTGATGGTGCGCTCGGTCTACCCGACAGCCACGGGACTGCCCCTCTTTGAAGCCGGCACCTTCCACACCCGGCAGAGCAGTCCCATTGAGGAGCGCTGGGGAGGCTGGTATGTGACTGGGCAGGTGGAGCAGCGGGAGCATCTCGGCAATGCCCTCGCCAAGGCAGCCCCGGGAGGACCCGGCGTGGAGTTGACCCGCCTCGTGGAAGGTCCGGTGTCCTCGCTCGATGGGCTGTTTGAGTCCCGGCTCTATCCGCACGGATCTCAGAGCGACGTGCTGGCCCTGATGGTGCTGGAGCATCAGGTGGGCGTGCACAACCTGCTCGTCGAGGCCAACTGGGTGACCCGGACGACCCTGCGTCGCCATGAGGAAATGCAAAAGGCCTTTGGCGAAGCGGTCGACGCTCCCCTGTCGGAAACCAACGAGCGCATCCTCAGCAGCGTGGCCACTCGAGTGCTCCGCGAGATGCTCTATGTCGAGGAAATCCCCCTGCCGGGCGGCATCGAGGGCAGCGCGGCCTTTCAGGAGGCCTTCCGGCAAAAGCGGATCAAGAATGCGGAGGGGCGTTCCCTGCGCGATTTCCGCCTCTATGGACGTCTCATGAAGTACCGCTGCAGCCACCTCATCTACTCCGAGGCCTTCACCTCGCTGCCCCGGGCGATCCGCGACCGCATCCTCGACCAGCTTTACGGCATTCTCACCCGGCCCGCCGACTGGCCGGAGTTTGGTCACCTCGGCCAATCCGAACGGGAGCACATTCTCTCCATTCTCCGGGAGACCTTGCCGGACCTTCCTCCCTCCTGGCAGTGAGGGGAGCCCGGCCCTCAATAGAGGGTTTTCTTGCGCTTGACCTCGAGTGGCTTCTCCCCGGCTTTTTCCTTGAGCTGGTTGATCTGGTCTCGGATCAGGGCGGCGCGCTCAAATTCGAGGCGGCTGGCGGCTTCCTGCATTTCTTCCTCGAGCTCGCGAATGACGGTGAGCGTGTCGATGTCCTCGCCGAGTTCCGCGACGAGGGTGTTCTCCACCTCCTTGCCGCGCTGGTAGATGCGTAGGCTACCCTGGTCGCCGCGGGACACGGTGCGAGGCACGATGCCGTGGGCGGCGTTGTGCTCGCTCTGCACGCGGCGGCGGTATTCGGTGATGTTGATCAAGTTTTGGATGGAGTCGGTGACCACATCCGCAAAGAGCACCGCCTCGCCGTGGACGTGCCGGGCGGCCCGGCCCACGGTCTGGATCAGCGAGGTCTCGCTGCGCAGGAAGCCTTCCTTGTCCGCGTCGAGGATGCAGACCAGGCTGACCTCGGGCAGGTCGAGGCCCTCGCGGAGGAGATTGATTCCCACGAGGATGTCGAACTCGGCGGCGCGGAGGCTGCGCAGGATTTCGACGCGCTCGATGGCGTCGACGTCGGCGTGGATGTAGCGCACCCGCAGGCCCACGTTGCGGAGGTAGTCGGTGAGATCCTCCGCGGTGCGCTTGGTGAGCGTGGTCACGAGGACGCGTTCGCCCCGCTCGACGCGCTGGCGGCAGAGCTCGATGGTTTCGTCGATCTGCCCCTTGAGCGGGCGCAGGGTGAGGATGGGATCGAGCAGGCCCGTGGGGCGGATGATCTGTTCGACGATGAGGTCCGTGCCCGCGACCTCCGGATGAAAGTCGGAGACGGGCTGGCGGCTGCCCGAGATGCGGGGCAGGCGGAGCGGGGGCAGCTCGGCCTTGCTGCCGGCCTCGCGCCGATGGGAGATGTAGCCCGTTCTGCCGGCCACGGAGTTTTCAATTTCAAAGCGCGCCGGGGTGGCGCTGACGTAGAGGCGTTGCCCCGTCATCTCCATGAACTCGGAGAAGCGCAGGGGACGGTTGTCGAGTGCACTGGGCAGGCGGAAGCCGAAGTCGACGAGGGTCTGCTTGCGGGAGCGGTCGCCCTCGTACATGCCCCCGATCTGGGGAATGGTGACGTGCGACTCGTCGATGACGGTGAGAAAGTTCTCCGGGAAAAAGTCGAGCAGGGTGCCGGGCCGGCTTCCCGGCGGGCGCCCCGTGAGGTGGCGCGAGTAGTTTTCGATGCCCTGACAGAATCCCATTTCCATCATCATCTCGATGTCGTACTCGGTGCGCTGCTTGATGCGCTGGGCCTCGAGATATTGCTGCTTGGATTCGAAGTAGGCGACGCGCTCGGCCAGTTCCTGGCGGATGTCCCGTATGGCGACGGCCATCTTTTCCTTGGGCGTCACGAATTGCTTGGCCGGATAGAAGGTGAATTCGCGCAGGGTTTCGCGACCCTTCCCGCTGAGGGGGTCGAAGAGGGTCAGCCGATCGATCTCGTCGCCGAAGAACTCCACCCGCACCGCCTCCTCGTCGAGGTAGGCGGGGTAGACCTCGACGACATCGCCGCGCACGCGGAAGCGGCCGCGCTGGAATTCGATGTCGTTGCGCTCGTAGAGGATGGAGACCAGCTTGCGCAGGAATTCGTCCCGATCGAGCGTCTCCCCGACGCGCACCGGGACCATCATGTCGCGGTAGTCGTCGGGCGAACCCAGGCCGTAGATGCAGGAGACGCTGGCCACCACGATGACATCCTGACGCATCAGGAGGGAGCTCATCGCCGAGAGTCGGAGCCGCTCGATCTCGTCGTTGATGGACGAATCCTTCTCGATGTAGGTGTCGGTCCGGGGAATGTAGGCCTCGGGCTGGTAGTAGTCGAAGTAGGAGACGAAGTACTCGACGGCGTTCTCGGGGAAGAAGCTCTTCAGCTCGCTGTAGAGCTGGGCCGCCAGGGTCTTGTTGTGCGACATCACCAGGGTGGGGCGCCCCAGGGCCGCGATGAGGTTGGCCACGGTGAAGGTCTTGCCCGAGCCGGTCACGCCGAGCAAGGTCTGGTGCTCGTTGCCGGCGAGGAGGGACTTGGTCAGCTTGGCAATGGCCTGCTCCTGGTCCCCCTGGGGTTGAAACTCGGAGCTGAGACGGAACGCGGACATCGTTCTACACTAGCGCCGATTCCCCTGCGGGGGCCGCGAAAAGCGGCCAGGAGCCGAAAATTTCTCCGCAGGGCGAGGCCTGGCGTTCTTCCCCTGCCGATTCACGGGCGGGGACAGCGGGGGAGAGTCAGGAGGCCATGCCCAAGGCAGAGCCCGCCTGCAGGGACCGGATGACGGAGGGAAGAGACCTCGGCGGGTCGGGCGGAAGCAAGCGCCTCAGGCTTCCTTTTCCTTTTGCTCGAAGCCGATTTTGCCCTCGATGATTTCGGTGAGGGCGATGTCGGCCGCTCCCATGCGATGATCGACCTTTACGAGGGGAGCGCGTCCGTTATTCAGCTGTTTAACCCTGGCAGAGACCAGATTGATAAGGACGGGAGCATCGGGGATCACTTTGGATGCCGCGGCGACAAGATCACTTCTCATAGGGATGGAGCGTATTCCCGGGACAGAGGCCGACGAAGCGCTGTCACCTCCGGGGAAGGCGACGATATTCGAGGCGTCTTCGGGCATGACTTCGTTCGGGGAAAAGCAGACGGTCCTGGAGACCGTCTCGGAAGGGGAAAGATGCGCGTACACCAAAATTTGTAAAATTCAAGGATTTTCTTGTCAAAACGTCCTGAAAATCAGGGGTTCGCCCGCGGTTCGTCTGCCTGGCGGCGGGAGATGGTGATGCGCTTGAGCCGGGCGCTGTCCTCCGGGCTCCAGGTGCGCAGCTCGGGATGGTCCTTGAAATGGTGATGGATGAGCCGGCGCTGGTAGGAGTTCATCGGCTCGAGTTTGAGGGCTTGGCCCGTCGCGAGCACGCGGGCAGCGGCGGCTTCGGCCTCCTCGATGAGGCGGTAGTCGCGCGAGGCGAGGTAGTTCTCGATGTCGATGTGGATGCGCGGGGCCTCGGGGAGGCGATCCAGGAGCAGGCGGTTGACCAGGTAGGTGATGTCCTCGAGTCGGGAGCCTTGCGGTCCTATGAGAAGCTTGCCATCACTGGAGGCGACGTGAAGCGTCAGGTTCTCGGGATCGGCCGTGATGGTCGCCGCGAAGCCGAGGTAACCTAGCATGGCATCGAGGGTCTCCTGAGCGGTTTCGAGTGGATCCATAGAGAAGCGAGGGGATGCAGCCGTGGGGCGGCGGAAGAATATCGGAACGGTGGCCGTAGGGGAATCCAAAAGCGCCCCTCAACGGCGCTTCTTTTTGCCCTTGGTGTGGCGATCTCCCTTTTCCCCGGGCATCTTCGTACGGCTGCCCGGTCCGGTGGGGAGCGAACCTCCAGCGGCCTTGGCTTTCTGGGCGGCTTCGGCCTGGGCGGCGAGTCGTTGCATGAAGCCCTTCTTGGCCGGTCCGGTGCGCTTCACGAGCTCGGGTTCGGGCAACTTGTTCATCACCCAGGTCTGCAGGATGGAGAAGAGGTTGGAGGTCGTCCAGTAGAGGGAAAGGGCGGCGGCGAAGTTGTAACAGATCACCAGAAAGATGATCGGCATCAGCATGAAGATCATCTGCTGGGTCTTGTCCCCCGTCTTGGGCGTGATGGCGATCTGGATGAAACTGGTCACCCCCATGAGGATGGGCAGGGGGTGGAGGTCAAAGCCCAAGCCGGGAATCGTGAAGAGGGAGTCGGGCATGGCGAGGTCCTTGACCCAGAGGAAGGACTCGTGGCGCAGCTCCACGGCACTCCAGAGCATGCGATAGAAGGCCAGGAAGACGGGGAGCTGAATGAACATCGGGAGGCAGCCCCCCAGCGGGTTGACCCCATAGGATTGGTAGAGCTGCATGGTTTCCCGATTCATCTTTTCGGGATTGTCAGCATACTTCTCCCGGATCTCCTGCATCATCGGGGTCAGCTTGGACATGCGCTTCATGGTCCGCGCGGACTTGGCGTAGACGGGCCAGATGAGCAGGCGGATGGAGATGGTCAGCAGAATGATGGCGATACCATAGCTGCCCACCCAGCCCTTGATGAGGACGAGGGCGGACATGAAGGTCGAGGCGATGGGCTTGATGGCCCAACCAAAGATCCAGCCGAAGATGGGGATCTCGTCATAGTGCATGACGCGCTCGCGGCGATCCCCGAGGCTTTTGAGGCGGGCCAGCTCCTTTGGCCCGAGGTAGAGTTCGTAGTCCAGGCGGGTGCTGGCCCCGGGAGCGAGGGTTTCCTTGGGGAGGCTGAGGGCGAGCTCCGAAGCAAACATCCGCTTCTTGAGCGACTGGGCCTCGTTGCCCTGGACGACCACCGGGAAGCGGCTGATCCAGACCTCGCCGGGATAGGGGGTCGCGGGCTTCAGAATGGTGGTGAAGAACTGGTCGTTGACCCCCGCCCAGTGCAGTTCCTTGATGGCAACCAGGTCGTGGGGTTTCTCGCTGCCACCGAAGATGCCAAGGACCTTGCGGCCGCCGAAGTGATCGACGGTCTTGTATTCGAAATCGCCGTCCTTCCCCATCCAGTAGCTCCCGATCTGCATGGACCACTCGTCGAGGTGCAGGGGGGCGGCGCTTCCGGCGTAGAGGTAGCGCCCCGCGAAGTCCACCGGCGTCTCGGCGGTGTTGCTGACTTCGAGCTGCATGGACAGCTCGTAGGGATCGTGGTCAGGGCCGGGGAGGCGGAAGGTCTTGCGCCATTTCAGGCCGTCGGGGGCGGTCGTTTCAAAGGCGATCGATTCCTGGTCTTGGGACACCACCGACCAGAGGCTGCGGTCGTATTGCTTGGGGCCGGGGGAGAGCGCACCCACGGGATGCTGCGCATTGGCGTTGATGGCAATGGGCTCGGTTCCTCCGAGGACGAGGGGGTGTTTCTTCATCTCCGCGCGGAGAATTCCGGCGCCGGCATTGCTGAGGTGCAGGCGGATGTGATCGTTTTCCAGCACCACCGCGGTCGGGGTCGGGGCGTCGGCCGCCTTTTCGAGGGATTGTTCCGTCGGGGGGGAGGAAAGGGACGACGAGGAGACCTGGCCCGCGTCAGCGGAGGAGGCGGCGGAAGGGGGAGCCAGTTCTGCCTGGGCGGCGCGCTGCGCGGCGATCTTGGCGGCCTCTTTCGTATTCCACCATCCCCAGGCAAAGAGCAGGGCGAGGCAGGCGATGGCCCCGATCCAGGAGGTGCGATCCATGTTTTTCACGGCAAAGGTCTTTCTATTCTATTCGTGGTTGAAAGGTTCGGTGGGGGCGGGGGTGTTCTGGTAACAGGAGCGGCGGCCTCTATAAGCCGCCTCGGGGTGTTTCGCCACATATTCTTCCCAGCCGGGAGGGGGATCGTAGCCCTGTCCACCCCAGGGATGGCAGCGGAGAATGCGCCGCAAGCCCTGCCAGGATCCGCGCCAGGGGCCGTTCACCGTCACCGCATCGATGTAGTACTGCGAACAGCTGGGGGTGAAGCGGCAGCCGGCGAAGGGGCCGCAGAGAAAGTGCAGCGGCGGGGAAATCGCCACTTGGTAAACGCGAACGCAGAGCACGAGGAGCCGTTTCATTCCGAGGAGGGCGGCGCCTCGAGGAGGCAGGCGCGGTGCATCATCCAGGCCCACTCTTTTTCCAACTGCGCCGAACTGGCCTGGGCCGCATGGGTCCGGGCGATGAGGACGAGCCAATGCGGTCGCGAAATCCGCTCACCGGTGCGGTGAAAGATCCCCCGAATGCGGCGGCGGACCCGGTTGCGGACGACGGCATTGCCGAGACGCTTGGTCGTGATGATGCCCAAGCGAAAAGGCTCCTCGAGTGAGGAGTCCTCCAGATAGCCCAAGGTGAGATAGCGACCTTGGATGGTTTTCCCCGTGTTTCGCACCCGCTGGTAATCGGCCCGGCGGACGATTCTCCTGGAGCGGGGGAGTTTCATGCTCCCGGTACCGGGGAACCGCCCTCAGGGAACGGCCCGCGTGAGAACAGTCACTGACCGTGCTGAACCGTGTGGCGCTTGAAGTGGATTTCCGCTCCCTTGGGGATGAGGCGCTTGCGGCCCTTGCGGCGGCGGCGGCGGATGATGTCGCGACCCGCCTTGGTGGCCATGCGGGCACGGAAGCCGTGCTGGCTCTTGCGGGTGCGCTTCGAAGGTTGGTAAGTCCGTTTCATCTGTTCCGATAGATCGATAGGGTGCCGGGATGTGCCTCGCCGCAGCCGCTTCCGCGATCCGCAGCCCTACCTGTCGGGGAGGGGAATACGAGGATTCCCGCCCGGGCAGCGGCATGGAGGGCTGGGAAGATAGGTTCTCCCAAGAGAAAGTCAACGGTCTTCTGGAGGCCGGGAGGGGGGAATCGCCCGCATTGCGCCTCCGGCGGCCCTTTATTCCGCCTTTACATCCCCAGTTCAAGTCGATTCAGTAGGCGTGATGAAAACCCGTGTCCTTGCTTCCCTCTCCCTTTTGGCCCTGCTCCTGGCTTCTCCGCTTTCCGCCGAACCTCTCAATGTCGGGGACGAGGCGCCCAAGATCCAAAGCGTCGACCAGCATGGAAAACCGGTCGATCTGGGGAAGGAGCTCTCCACCGGACTCAGCCTGGTTTACTTCTATCCCAAGGCCGACACGCCCGGTTGCACCAAGCAGGCCTGTAATCTTCGCGACGCCTTTGAAGAGGTGAGCAAGGCGGGGATCAAGGTCTTTGGCGTCTCGGCGGACACTCCCGAGGACCAACTGGCCTTCGCCCAAAAGTATCAGCTGCCCTTCACGCTCCTCGCGGACAAGAAGGGAGAGGTCATCGCCGCCTTTGGCGTGCCGGCGAACGATCGGGGTTTTGCCTCCCGGCAAAGTTTCCTGATCAAGGATGGCAAGGTGATCTGGCGCGACCTGAAGGCCAACCCGACGACGCAGGCGCAGGATGCGCTGGCGGCGGCGAAGTGATCGGTCCCAGTGATCCCTGGCGGGGGAGGGGGGCGGGCGTGTCTCGCGCGGAGCGGGCGTGTCTCGCGCTCTCCCCGAGTCTGGCGCGCCGCTGGCGGGGAGCGCCCTCAGTTGGCGGCGAGGGCTTCCTTCAACTGGCGCAATTCCTCGTCCAGCTTGGCGAGGTATTGCGAGGTGGCCTTGAGCCGCTTCGTCGTCAGTTTGGCGATGAACTCGAAGAGGCAGGCGTAGAAGGCGGGATTGTCCTCCTTGGGCAGGATGTGCTCGAGGAATTTCTGGTCCACGGCGAGGCAGAAGGATTCCTTCACGGCCACCACCGAGGCGGAGCGGACCTCGTCTTCGAGGGCGGCGAGCTCCCCGAAAATGTCGCCGGGATGATTCATGCGGACGAGTTCGCGGTCGCCCTTGACCACGGCGACCTCGCCGTTGAGGAGGATGAAAATGCGCGAGGCCTCCTCGCCTTCGGCGATGACGACATCTCCGGGATCGTACTCGATAAAGGCCGAGGCGTGAAGCACTTGGTCGAGGTGTTCTTTCGAGAACGCTTCGAGGAAAGGCACCTCGAGAAGAGGGGCAGGGATGTCGTCCTCGTCGTGGATGTAGGCGTATTCTTGCACGCCGAAACTATAGGGATCGGACCGCCCAGTGTCGAGTTCGGAAAGACGGGGGCCACGGGATTTTCGCGCCCCG
>CAZKGI010000079.1:0-10291 GCA_964552315.1 uncultured Akkermansia sp.
CCCGACCCCACGCTGCGCATGAGGTCGGGCCTTGGATGGCGGAGGGAGTGGGATTCGAACCCACGGTAGGTTTCCCTACACTCGATTTCGAGTCGAGCGCCTTAAACCGGACTCAGCCATCCCTCCTTTAGAGATGCGTCTCCAGAGCACGGCCAAGTGCCAGGGGACGGGTCGCTAGTCTCTCCCTTGCAGGGGCTTTTTCAAGGAGGAAATTCAGGACCCTGCCGGGACGGAGGGCTCGCCTTCGGCGTCCTCGACCACGGCGTCGCGTCCGTAGAACTTGACGAGGCGTTTGATCTTGGGCCGCCCCTTGGACTCGCGCCAGGCGTTGGTGTCGCGGAGGCTGTAGACGCAGCCACAGTATTCCTGCTGGTAAAAGGCCTCGCGCTTGGAGATCTCGATCATGCGCTGGGCCCCGCCCTGCTTCCGCCAATTGAAGGTCCAGTAGGTCATGCCCGGATAGCGGGCGGCGGCGCGCACGCCGCAATCGTTGATCTGATCCATGTTCTTCCAGCGCGAGATTCCCAGGGTGCTGGAGATCAGGTCGAAGCCGTGCCTGGCGGCATAGGCGGCGGTCACCTCGAAGCGCATGTCGAAACAGGCGGTGCATCGCGCGCCCCGCTCGGGCTCCCACTCCATGCCTTTGGTGCGGTCAAACCAGTCGCGCACGTTGTAGTCGGCGTCGACGAAGGGCATGCCAAGTTTCTCCGCGAAGCGGATGTTCTCCTGCTTGCGGATCTCGTATTCATCCCGCGGATGGATGTTGGGATTGTAGAAGAAGATGGTTGTGTCGATCTTCGAAGCGGCGAGTGCTTCCATGATTTCGGCGGCACAGGGCGCGCAGCAGGAGTGCATGAGGACGCGGGAGGCGCCGTTGGGGGTCTCCAGCACGGGGCGCTCGTATTGCTCTGCGGAATAGCGCGCGGGGTCGTCGCTGACGCGCGTTTCGCCATTGGAGGATCGTCTGCCCATAGATTCAGGGTCGAGGATAGAGTAGGTAGGATTCGCGCCGTTTCAAGAAATCCTCCAAGGCGGGCTGCCAGAGGGCCCGAATCTCGTCACGGCTGGCGCCAGCGCGCACGGCCTCGAGTGTGGCCCGGTGACGCAGGAGAACGTCTCCTTTCTCGGCGAGGGTGAAGGTCTCCCCATAGAGCTCGTGCAGGACTCGCATCAGCTCGATGCCCAGGTCGAGGGGGCGGAAGCGGTCCCGGTCGCTCAGGAAAAAGCGCACCCCGGCGCAGTCTTCGCCCGCGTAGACACTGCTGTCGGGGGTGAAGCGCTGGGGCAGGATGTCTAGGCCCTCGAGGCCAGCCTGGCGCAGTCGGCTGGCGAGGCGGCCTTCGTGGATCCAGGGAGCCCCGATTTGTTCAAACGGCGAGGAAGTGCCGCGACCGACGGAGAGATTGGTGAACTCGATCAAGCCGACGCCGGGATAGAGCATGGCCTGGGTGAGGCTGCGCATGTTGGGGGAGGGATTGACCCAGGGGAGCCCGGTTTCATCAAAGCGCTGGGCGGGGTTCCAGCCCTCCACGGGGATGACGACGAGCTCGGCGCCCACGCCCCGTTCGACGTTGAACATGCGGGCGAGCTCTCCCACGGTCATGCCGTGTTGCACGGGCAGATCGTGAAAGGCGACGAAGTCGTTCCCTTCGCCACTGCGCACCGGACCGTCGACCAACACGCCGCCGATGGGATTGACCCGGTCGAGCACCATGAAGGGGATGCCCGCCTCCTTGGCGGCCTCGAGGGCCAGTCCCATGGTGGAGACGTAGGTGTAAAAGCGGCAGCCGATGTCCTGAATGTCGAAGACGAGCAAGTCCAGGCCGGCCAACTGTTCCGGGCTGGGCTTGCGGCTTTCTGATTTGTAGAGGCTGTAGACGGGGAGTCCAGTGGCGGGATCAGTGCCGTCGTCGATGGAGTCCTGGTCCAGCAGGCCGCGTATGCCGTGCTCGGGGGAGAAGAGCACCTGCAGGTTCACGCCGGGGGCGTCGGCGAGCAGGTCGATGGTCGAGCGCCGGGCCCGGTTGATGCCGGTGTGATTCGTGATCAGGCCCACCTTCTTCCCCGCGAGGGGGGCAAAGCGGTCCCGCTCGAGCACGTCGATGCCATTGAGAACTTCCCGGGGATCGCCGGCGGCCGAGGGGGCGTTTGGCGCCGGGGCGGTGGCCTCGGGGGCGGGGACCACTTCGGTGTAGCCCACGGCTTCGGCGGCCAGGGTTCCCACGCGGATGCGGAGGGGCTTGATGCGTCCCTTTTCCGTGGGGTGGTTGCGGTTGGCGAGGAGAATGACAAAGGTCTCCGACCCCGGATCGATCCACAGGGAGGTGCCCGTCCATCCCGTATGGCCATAGCCCCCGAGGGGAAATTTTTCTCCGCGTTGGCTGGCGAAGGAGGAGGACAGGTCCCAGCCGAGACCCCGTCCGATCCCGAAACTCGGGGGCAGCTGATTGCGCGTCGCCGCGGCGCGCGAGCTCGGGGCGAGGGGCGGCGGGCCAGGAGTGGCCTCTCCTTTCAGGAAAAAGCGGGCGTAGCGGGCGAGGTCCTCGGCGGTGCCAAAGAGTCCGGCGTGGCCAGCGACGCCCTCCATGCGCCGGGCGGTGGGATCGTGAACCACGCCGCGGAGGAGCCCCTCGCCGGGGAGGTGCGTGGTGGGGGCAATGTTCGACGCCATCTCTGGCGGAGGGCGGAACCCGGTCCGGCTCAACCCAAGGGGAGCGAAGAGCTGAGACGCGGCATAGGCGTCGAGGCGCTCGCCGGAGACACGACGCACCACTTCTCCAAGGAGAATGAAGTTGATGTCGCTGTAGCGGAAGCGCGTTCCGGGCTTGTCCAGCAGCCCCACTGCGGCGGCGCGGCGCAGGCCTGCCTCGTGGCCCCAGAAGTCGCCTTCACTGAGAAAAATGCCGGGGGGCAAGCCGCTGCAATGGGTCAACAGCTGCCGCAGAGTGATGCCGCGACGATCAGCCGGCGTGGGTTTGGGTTCGCTGGCCTCGGGACGGACGCCGCCTTCGAGG
Organism: uncultured Akkermansia sp.; assembly: GCA_964552315.1. Taxonomy (GTDB): domain Bacteria; phylum Verrucomicrobiota; class Verrucomicrobiia; order Verrucomicrobiales; family DEV007; genus Arctic95D-9. The sequence goes on from CAZKGI010000079.1 coordinate 3,015, forward strand.
AATTCCGGGATCCACTTGTCGACCGGATCGTCGAGGGAGAGCTTCCCCTCCGCCTCAAGCTTGAGGATGGCCGGGGTCGTGGCCATCACCTTGGTCAGACTGGCGAGGTCGAAGACCGTGTCCAGGGTCATGGGTTCCGCCTGGGGCTCGACGCAGCGCTGCCCGTAGGCCTTGTGGTAAACTTCGCCCTTGGACTCAATCCAGAGCACGGCGCCGGGGATGTCGCCTTGGCGAATCGCCTCGGCGATCTCGTGGTCGATGGCAGCAAGCTTGTCCGGACGCATGGGCGCGGCGAGCAAGGGAAGAGAAGGTGTCAGCGCCGGCAGGACCGACAGCAGGAGCCCCGTGAGGGGGATGGGGAATGTCCGGGGGCGCTTCAAGGGGCGGAGAGAGTCGGAGGCGGGCAGAGGGAGAACAGGACCGAGTCTGCCTTATTCCCACGAAGGAATCAATCGAATCGCGCCAGGGACGTCGTACGCGCCGGCTCAAGGGCGGCGTGGCGAAGCGGGCTCCGGAGCGGCTTGGCCCGACAAGATCGGTGGAGGCCCCCTGGGAATGGGACCCGGGGCTTCAGGCGGAGGCGGCGAGGGCGGCGCGCGCCTCGAGGAAGGCCGCGCGGAGCTCCTCGTAGTTTCGCGTCACCGGGAACTGGGGGAATTCCTCGATCACATTCGACGGCGGGCAAAAGAGGACGCCGCGATCCGCTTCGCCCAGCATGCTGATGTCGTTGTAGGAATCGCCCGCGGCGACGACTTGGAAGTTCAGCTCGTGGAAGCGCTTCACGGCGGCGCGCTTCTGGTCGGCCATGCGAAGCTGGTAGCTCGCGATGCGTCCATCGGGGGCGATGCCAAGCCGGTGGCAGAAAAGGGTCGGCCAGCCCAGTTGGCGCATCAGGGGCTTGGCGAATTCGTAGAAGGTGTCCGAGAGGATCACGACCTGGAACTCCGAGCGCAGCCAGTCGAGAAACTCGGATGCCCCCTCGAGCGGTCCGATCCCCGCGATGACCTCCTGAATGTCGTCGAGCTTCAGCCCGTTCTCCTCCAGAATGCGGAGGCGCTGGGTCATGAGCACGTCGTAATCGGGGATGTCGCGCGTCGTCGCAAGGAGCGCGTCGATCCCGGTCCTGCGGGCGACGTGGATCCAAATTTCCGGGACGAGGACGCCCTCGAGGTCAAGGCAAGCGATGAGCAAGGGGAAGCTGGGGTTGAATGCAGGCCATGTTTCCACTCCCTCGCTGGCAAATGCAATCGGGGAGTTTCGGAAAAAGGGGGGGGAGCGCGGAGCTCTGGGGCCTATTCCCGATCCTCTGGGAGTTCGACCTGGACGAGCTGCCTGGTCGGACTTCGCGGGGACGCGGCGGACCCGCTCTCCGCCGGACCCTTCCCGGCCTTTTCCCAGAGGTAGCCACAGACCAGGGCGAAAAGCGCCAGCAGATAGGGGGCGGCCACGGCGGCGAGGATGAAGAATCCGTGGAAATCCTTGCGCAGGCCGACGATGGCGAAGATCAGGGCCAGCAACCAGACGAGCGGGTAGGCGAAGATGGAGAGCATGGCCAGGGTTGCCGCGTAGCCATGGAGCGGGGAACGCGAGGGCGCGTCGAGGAGGAAGAGGGAACCGAAGGCCAGGAAGGGCCAGGCAATCAGCAGCAGGCCGCTGAGGACAAAAGCGATGATCACGAGGGCCTTCATGGCGGGGAGGGAAAAGGGAGCCGCGTGGCAAGCCGGGCGGATGCCCTCATGAAAAGGGGAGGGACTTCCTGACGTCAAGCCTTTCCCCGCTCCAGGGACACGCTTCTTCGATGCGGGGCACGGGCAGGGCGCGTGGCATCCCGCGATTGTGCGGTCTTTTCGGTCGCCAGAGCGGCAATGTTGCGTTCATATTCCAGCCCCTTTTGACATCACTCCATCCCCCAGTCCATGAGCCAAGCTTCCCCTGACAACCGTCGTGGCGCCATCGCCGCTCTTATCGCCGCCTTTCTTGGATGGATGTTCGATGGCTTCGAGATGGGCCTTTTTCCCCTGATCGGCCGACCCGCCCTGCTCGACTTGCTTCCCGACGCCACGGATGGGGCCCGTAGCCAGTGGTTCACCATTATCATCGCCGTGTTCCTGGTGGGAGCCGCGACTGGTGGGGTTTTCTTCGGCTGGCTCGGGGACAAGCTGGGACGGGTCAAGGCCATGACCTTGGCCATTCTGACCTTTGCCGTCTTTACTGGCCTTTGCGGCTTCGTCACGGAGGCCTGGCAATTTGCGGCCCTTCGCTTTGTCGCCTCTCTCGGCATGGGTGGGGAGTGGGCTCTGGGCGTGGCCCTCGTCAACGAAGTCTGGGGTTCCAAGAACCGGGCCTGGGTGGCCGGCATGATTGGGGCGGCGGCCAACTTCGGCTTTCTGGGCACGGGCCTCCTCAGCCTCTATCTGAACGCCAGCCTGGAAACGGTGGGGGACTGGATGCAGGCCATCGGCATCAGCGAAGGCACGGCCGACTACCTGCTGCACAACCGCGGCTGGCGCTTCCTGGCCATCAGTGGTTCGCTCCCCGCGATCATCGTTTTCTTCGTGCGCCTCTTCGTGCCGGAATCGCACAAGTGGGAGGAGGAGAAGCGCTCCGGCGCCACCTCGCACTGGGCCACCAAGGACTTGCTCGGCGTTCTCCTCGCCGCGGTGGTGGCCCTCGGGATCATCGCCCTCTGGTCGCCGGGCGTCTTTGAAAAGGTCGGCAACCTCGTGGCCCTGCCGCTCACCCTGGTGGGGCTGGGCATCGTGCTCTGGGGCTATCTCTTCCCGGTGCGCCGTTACCTCGGACGGGCCCAGGGCGGAGGAAGCATCACCACCGGCGACCGCTCCACGGTGATGCGCAACCTGCTCATCGGCGCGGGCCTCGCCGCCGTCTCCCTGATGGGCACCTGGGGCTCGACCCAGCAGGCGGCCAAGTGGGCCTCCTACCTCTCGCCGGCGGGAACCCAGTCGAACGTCACCGAGTACGTCGTCATCGCCCTCGCGCTCGGCGCCATCGTGGTGGCCCTGCTGGCCCCGTTGCTGGCGGATCGCCTGGGGCGGCGCTTCACCTACATGCTTCTCTGCCTGGTGGCCCTGGGTTCCGCCCTCGTCTTTTTCCAGATGAACGACTCCTACGAGGGCAGCAGCGCGCCCTTTGGGCTGCTCGTGACGGCCTTCCTCCTCGGGGGGCTCACCGCCTCCTTCTACGGCTTCTTCCCGCTCTACTTCCCCGAACTCTTCCCCACCAGCGTGCGCGCCACGGGGCAGGGCTTCTGCTTCAATTTCGGTCGCATCATTGCGGCCATCGGGTCCCTTCAGTTCGTGAACCTGATGGGCCTCTTTGGCTCCGGGAAGATCGTGGATCTCGAAGGCGAGGCGCGGCGGCTGGCCCAGATTCAGGTCGAGGCCAACGCCTACTCCATGCTCTCCTGCATCTACATCGTGGGAATGATCCTGATCTGGTTCGCTCCCGAGACGAAGGGGCAGACGCTGAAGTGAATCCGCACTGGCCGCAGGCGGTCGGTTTGCCTCAGCTCTTGCGGTGGATTCGCATCACCACCCATTTCGAGCGCACCTTAGAGGAGGAAATTCCCCGCACTTTGACCTTGGTCAGAGGGCGGCGGAGCTTGATGCGGAACTTCGCCTGGCCGTTGCGCTTCGTGGCGACCTTCCGGGACTTGTTGCCCGGGGCCTTGTACTGCACCTGGGGGGTGATGGGCAGCTTGTTGACCTTCACCTTGACCGTGCGGGAGGCGGCGCTGGTGGTGATGTTCTTGGAGCCCTTGATCTTGACCTTGGGACGGCGCTCCAGAATGGTCCAGAGATTTTCCAGGGTGACGGTTCGAGGGTGGGCGTAAAAGGCGCGGATTTCCTTGGGCGAGTTCCCCAGGGTGCCGCTGGGGGGCGCTCCGTAGTAGGTGCGGTCGAGATCGCCTCCGTACCAGACGAGAACCCAGGTGTAGCGGGCGGACCGCTCTCGGGGATAGAGGAGGGAAGTGGCGGGGAGCAGGCCGGTTTCCGTGAGGGCCGCCGGGCCAGAGCCAAAATTTCTGACCAGTTGATCGCGCTGCACAAAAAGCGGATCCGTCGCGCTGTTGGTGTAGTAATCGAAGCCGGAAAAATCGACATATTCACGCCCGGGGAAAGTCGGGGAATTGCCGGGAAAGGCGGCGGAATAGACCCAAGCCACATTCTTGAGGTTGTGATCTCCCGGCGAATTGAAGGCCTGGAACAGACGCGTCCACAGCTTGCGGTAATTTTCGGGAGAGTTCTGGGCGGTTTGTCCCCACCAGAACCAATTGCCTTCGGCTTCGTGATAGGGGCGCCAGAGAATGGGGATGTTGTACTGCTCCAGCTCCCTGAGGAAACCGGCGGCAAATTCGATGTGATCCCTCCAGTTGTAGAATGTTTCCGCGAAGACCGTGTCCACCAGTGCGGTCCATTGGGCGGAGGTGAGTTCAGAATAGGCGGTGTCGGGAGCGCCGGCGTCCGGATTGTCCTGTGTGGGACGGGCCGCATGCCAGGAGAGCTGCACGATGCCACCAGCCTCCCCGTGGGCCTTGAGCAGTCGTATCAATCCGGTGCGCCGATCCGCGTGCTGATAGGCGGTGTTCAGGTCCACGGCGAGGATGGCCGGTCGCTTGCCGGTGAGGACGCGCACGTGCTCATACTCGTTTCTCCGTTCGTTGACTTGCGGCTCGTGCAGGAGCCAGGGTTCGAATCCGATTTGCTGGCCCGAGAGGGTGTAGCCCGCCGCATGGAGTCGCTGGATGCGGTCCACGAGGCGTTTGGTCGCCGGGCTGGCATTGGGACTGACGGGGGTTTTCCCCCAAGCCAGGGGAGCTGCAAGCAGCAGCGAAAGGGCGGAGAGAGTCAGGATGCGGGAGGTCGGTCTCATGGAACGGAAGAGCTGAATTTGGCGTGGTCCCCTCTGGGAAAACGGTCCGACTCTCCCGGGCGTGGGCAATAGCTCTAAGTGGCTATTTTTCGTGGGGTGGGGCTTGTCATCACCGCCGAGAATCGCGAAGATGGGCTCATGGCGCGGCTGTCCGACGAGAAGATTCGCGACGGAGTGTCACGGATGGCCCGGCAGCTCTATAGTCTGACCTCTCTCCGTGATCTGGGGGATTCTATTGCCGCGGAAATCAGGGGATTGATTGGTCATGACTCGCACCTCTTCTGCGAGGCCGAACTCCGAACGGGGGAATCGATTTATTACTCGGAAGGCATCGGCGATCCCCTGCGACAGCATGTCGCGCAGATCCAAGCCTACTTTTCCCAGGTGCCCTTCCTCCAACACTATGCGAAGCAAAGCAGGGTCGCGGCGGTGCGGACTTATGACATCATCAGTCCATCCCGCTGGAGGCGGACAGAGCTCTTCAACGAGGCGCTCGAGCCGATGGACTTGATCGAGCAGCTCGGGCTGAAAATTCCGGCGGCGCCGGGGCGGATCCGCGGCTTGATGCTCAACCGCGAAAGGGTCGGATTCTCCGAGCGGGACATGGCCGTGCTGAATCTGCTGAAGGACCACATCGACGCCACGGTGGGCATCGTGGAACAATGGCGCCGCCTCGAGCAGGGAAGCCCCCCTGCCGAGGGGGGCGCGGGGGGGCGACGGGCCTCGCTGGTTCTGGATCGACGCTCGCGCGTGCTGCTTTGGAGCCCGGGAGCCCGTGCCCTCTTGAATGACTACGCGCCGCCTCCCGCGCTCCCCCCGGATGCCTTGCCGGCTCTGGTGGAGGGGTGGGCCCTCCAGGCCATCCATCGGCAGGCCAGCCGGGACCTGTGGCAGTATCCGCGCCAGCCCTTGCTGATTCCCCATTCGGATGCGGTCCTCACCCTGCGTCTCTCCAGTTCCCTGGACTCCCAATGCCACCTGCTTCTCCTCGAGGAAAGTCGCCAGCCCCGATCCTGGAGCGATCCCATTCACCGCCTCAGCCCGCGCGAGCAGGAGGTGCTCTCCTGGATCGCGGAGGGCAAGACCAACGAGGAGATCGCCCAAATCCTGGGGATGAGCGTTTACACGGTGAAGAACCACGTCAAACGCATCCTCGACACGCTCGGGGTGGGCAATCGCACGGCGGCCGCGACGATCTGGCACCAGGCTCGGGAAGTCTGAAGCCCAGTGTGGTCTCTGTGCCAGTTGACCCGTCGGCGGATCCTCCCCTCCTCTCCAGGCTAGGAGGGCCGGCGTATTGTGACCTTCACCACCTTGGACTTGCGGGGCCCTTGGCTCGCCCGCAGGCGCACCACCGTCCGGGGAGCGGTCACCTTGACGCGGGCCCGCCAATTCGCGGGCTTGCCCTTGGCGCTCTTGTATTTCGACTTGGGAGCCTTGAACTCGACGAGGTCGGCGTGCTTTGATTTACCCCTCAGAGTGATGCGGGAGCGCGTGGTCTTGATCGATTTCTTGGTGCTCAGCTTGGGTTTCTTGGGGATCGGGCTGACCCAGCCGGCGTCGAGGTAGGGCAGCAGGTAGGTGCGCAGGTCATAGTTGGTCCCGGTGTTGACTCCGTCATTGTCCCAGTGGTTTCCGGGACGCTCGATCTTATAGACGGGGAATCCTGCCACCAGCAGACTCGAGAGATGGGCGCGCACACCGGCGATGGGGTAGACCGCATCCTCGGTGTGGGCGAGATGGGCGACATTGATCTTCCACGAGGCGGCCCCCATCAGGGCGGACGCGCCTTTGCCCGTGTCTCGGAAGGGATCGCTATTGGTCACCAGCAGCCCGGCAAAGCGCCAGGCATTTTCGAAACCCACCCGGTAAGTCATGTCCCCGCCAGAGGAGTAGCCCCCGAGGTAGATTTTGCGTGGGTTGATTCGGAAATAGCGGGAGACGTGATCGATGGCGGCCAGCACCTTGGGGGCGTCCGTGTTGACATTCCAACACTGGCCGTCGCGGCCGCCAATGGAAATGACGATGTAGCTCTGATTGGCGCGCGTGGCCGCCGGAGCCACCGCGGGCAGATCCCAGTAGGCGTCCCCTCCGCAGCCGTGCATCCAGACGAAGAGGCTGATGGGAACGGCGGGGTTGTAGGTGTCGGGAGCGTAGCCGTAGTAGGGGCTTTTCCCGCTGTGGAGGGTGAAGTAGCCCATCCCGTCCACGGGAGGACGGGGTTCGAGGGCCTGTAGGGCGGATCCGCTCGCGCAGGTCAGACAGAGGAGGGCGAGTCGGCGAAGAGAGGAGGGGAGAGTTCTCATGAGGAGGCAATGGCGGACTCCCACTAGACAAACATCGATTTTTTCCCAATAGCCCCAAAGGGCCCGAATGATGGGGGA
>CAZKGI010000080.1:0-3123 GCA_964552315.1 uncultured Akkermansia sp.
CGAATTACCGCGAGGTGGTCTTGGTCGGGCGGCTGACGCGTGCGCTGGCGCGGCTCAATCCCGGAGTGCCGGCGGCGGTGATCGACGAGGCGGTGCAGCGGGTGCTCAAGCTCGACCACCCCATCCCCGAGCAGCGCAACCGCGATTTTCACCGCCTGCTCCTCGGCGGCATCAAGGTGAGCTGGCGCGAGGGCGAGGGCGTGAAGCACGAGGATCTGCGGCTGGTGGACTTTTCCCCGCTCGGCCTCGGCTCCAACGAATTTCTCGTCGTCAACCAGTTCGCGATCCAGGGGCCGAACAAAACACGCCGGCCCGATCTGGTCGTCTTCATCAACGGACTGCCGCTCGCCCTCATCGAGCTGAAGAACCTGGCCGACGAATCGGCCGATGTCTGGAAGGCCTACCAGCAACTCCAGACCTACAAGGAGGAGATTCCTGACCTTTTTAACTACAACGCCGCCCTGGTCGTGAGCGATGGCGTCACCGCCCGCGTCGGTTCGCTCACTGCCGATCAGGAACGCTTCCTCCCCTGGCGCACGATCAAGCACGAGGACGACAAGCCGCCGCTCGAGTTCGAGGCGGAGAAGATCGTGCGCGGTTTCTTCGACCGCGAGCTGTTCCTCGACTACCTCAAGCACTTCATCCTCTTCGAGCAGGACGGCGAGCGGATCGTCAAAAAGATCGCCGGCTATCACCAGTTCCACGCCGTGCGCGAAGCCGTGCGCGTGACCCTCATCGCCGCGAATCCCTCGTCAGCGGTGTTCACCCGGGAGCCCCGCGCCACCTACGGACAGGATGTGGTGCCCGGTTCCCGCAAAGCCGGCGTGGTCTGGCACACGCAGGGCTCGGGCAAGAGCATCTCCATGGTCTGCTACGCCGGGAAACTCATCCAGCAGCCGGAGATGAAGAACCCGACGATCGTCGTGGTCACCGACCGCAACGACCTCGATGGCCAGCTTTACGAAACCTTTTGCGCCGCCCAGGAGCTGCTCAAGCAAACGCCCGAGCAGGCCGAGAGCCGCGAAGATTTGCGGCAACGTTTGGCCTCCCGCCAGGCAGGCGGCGTGATCTTCGCGACTGTGCAAAAGTTTGCGCTCGATGAGGGAGAGACGAAGCACCCGGCCCTCTGCACGCGCAGCAATGTCGTTGTCATATCGGACGAGGCCCACCGCTCGCACTACGGACTCAAGGCGCGGCTGAACACGCAGACCGGCAAATACAGTTACGGCTTCGCCAAGCATCTCCGCGACGCCTTGCCCGAGGCCTCGTTCATCGGCTTCACCGGCACGCCCATCGAGAGCGACGACAGAGACACGCGGGCCGTCTTTGGCGACTACATCAGCATCTACGACATTCAGGATGCCGTGGACGACGGGGCCACGGTGGAAATCCTCTACGAAAGCCGCCTGGCCAAACTCGAGCTCAACCAGGCGGAAATCGAAGCGCTCAGCCAGCAGGTCGAGGAGATCGTCGATGAAGAGGACGAGGTGCAGCGCGAGAAGACCAAGGGCACTTGGGCCACGCTTGAAAAGCTCGTCGGCACCAAGGAGAGGCTCGAGGCCATCGCCGAGGACCTCGTGGCGCATTTCGAAAAGCGCAACGCCGTCATGCCCGGCAAGGCCATGATCGTCGCCATGAGCCGCGACATCTGCGCGCGCCTCTACGCCGCCATCGTCGCGCTGCGCCCGGATTGGCACGACGACGACATCGAGAAGGGCGTGATCAAAGTCGTGATGACCGGTAGCGCCTCGGACAAGCCTGAGCTCCAGCCGCACCTCACGACCAAGCGGGAAAAAAAGCGCCTTGAGAAACGCTTCAAAAATCCCGACGACCCGCTGCGCCTCGTCATCGTGCGCGACATGTGGCTGACCGGCTTCGACGCGCCCTGCTGCCACACGATGTATGTCGACAAGCCGATGAAGGGGCACAACCTCATGCAGGCCATCGCCCGCGTGAACCGCGTCTTCAAGGACAAGCCTGGCGGACTGGTGGTGGACTACATCGGCATCGCCAACGACCTGAAGCTGGCGATGAAGACCTACGCTGACTCCAAGGGCCGCGGTCAGCCCAGTCGCCGGGCCGAGGAGTTTCTCGATGTGCTGCGGGCCAAGCTGGATGCCTGCCGCGGGCTTTTCCGGGAGAACGGGGGCTTCGATTACTCCGCCTACGAGACCAATCCGACTGCCCTGTTGGTCCCGGCGGCAAACCACCTGCTCGGCCTCGAGGAGGGGAAGAAGCGCTTTCTCGACCTGGTCACCGCCATCACCCGGGCCTTTGCCCTCTGCGGCACGCTCGACGAGGCCGAGGCCTTGCGCACCGAGATCGCCTTCTTCAGCGCGGTGAAGGCGGTGCTGGTGAAGTACACCACCGTGGACCGGAAACTGAGCGAGGCGCAGAAGCATTCCGCCCTGCGGCAGATTCTCGACAATGCCATCGTCGCGGAGGGGGTCGTGGATCTCTTTGCCCTCGCCGGGCTGGACAAGCCCAACATCGGCTTGCTCTCGCCCGAGTTCCTTGAGGACGTCCGTCATTTGCCACAAAAGAACCTGGCGGTGGAGTTGTTGGAAAAGCTGATGCGCGACGAGATCAAGGCTCGCACGCGAACCAACGTGGTCCTGCAGAAAAAATTCAGCGAGCGGCTCCTGGAGGCGCTGCGCAAGTATCACAACCGCAGCATCGAAACCGCGCAGGTGATCGAAGAGCTCCTCGCCATGGCGGGGGACTTCAAGGAGGCGCTCAGTCGACACGAGGCCCTCGGCCTCGCTCCCGACGAGCTCGCCTTTTACGATGCCCTGGCGGAACGTCCAGAGGTCCTGCGGACCATGGGCGACGCCACCCTCAGGCGGTTGGCGGTGGAGCTGACCGAGCAACTCCGCCGGAGCACCACGGTCGACTGGCAGGTGCGCGAAAGTGTTCGCGCCAAGATGCGCATCCTCATCAAGCGACTGCTGCGCAAATACAAATACCCACCCGAGGGACAGGAGGCCGCCACGGACCTGGTCCTGAAGCAAGCCGAGGTCTTGGCGGACGAGTGGTCGTCGTGAGTCCATGAGCAGATCCGGGGCTCAGCGAACGAATTCCGTTTTGGACGAGACCCCGAGACAGAACAAGCCAAGGGAACGG
>CAZKGI010000080.1:3223-7720 GCA_964552315.1 uncultured Akkermansia sp.
GGGCGGCGCGGCCAAAGCAACCCTCGCGCTCTCCGCCCCCTCCAGAGAAGGTCTGGCGACCTCCTCCACGGGCCCGCGCCCTTCCCAAAACAGCCTTATTGCGCTCTTGCGGGCGGCGCCTCCCTGTCGGCATAGTGGGGGATGATTCCCTGCGCCCGATCTGTCTGCCTGATCCCCGCCCTGCTGGCCCTGGGCGCCCTTGGCTACGCCCAGGAGGCGGGGGAGAAGCCGGTGCTGCGTCGCAGCTTCGCCGAAGTGGCGGCCCCCGTGCCTCCCTTTCCCGAGGGTCGTTTTGATCCCCGTCCCGGAGAGACCCTGGCCTGGATCGGGGGAACCGACGTCGTCGAGCTGGATCGCTACGGCTGGCTCGAGGCGGGCCTGCACCTCGCCTGGCCCGAGCGGGGCCTGCGCTGGCGCAACCTGGCCTGGCAGGGCGACACGATCTACTACCAGGCCCGGCCTCTCTACTACTACACTCAGAAGGGGGACAGCCAGCCCGGCAGCATCCCCGACCACCGCGAGCGCACCGAGCCGGGCATTGTCTTTCTCTGCTTCGGGAAGATGGAGTCGCTGGAGGGCGAGTCCCGCCTGGAGGACTTCGTCAGGGCCTACGGCGAGGAGCTCGACCAGCTCGCGGAGCTGACGGGGCGTCTCGTCCTAGTGGAGCCCACGCCCTTCCTGCGCAGCGGTCCTGCGGCGGAGCTCGAGCCCGCGCGCAACGCCGTGCGGCGCCGCTACGCGGCGGCGATCGAGTCCCTGGCGCGGCAGCGCGGGCTGCTCTACCTGCCGGTGGCCTCCGCGGCCGACTGGAAGGCCGAGCATTCGGACAACGGCGTCCACCTCAACGCGGCCGGACACCGCGTCTTTGCGGAGACGGTGCTGCACTTGCTCGGGGCCACGGAGGCGCCCCCGCCCAGCCCGGCCCTGCTCGACGCCATCGAGCTGAAGAACCGCCTCTGGCAGCAGTACTACCGCCCCACCAACTGGGCCTTCCTCTTCGGCGACCGCCAGCACGTGCCGGCCTCGCGCGACGTGGACAAGCGGGAGGAGCGCTGGTTCGTCCGCGAGATCGACGTGCTGCCTGGAATGATCCAGCAAAACGAGGCCGAAATTCACCGCTACACCAAGGAAACCATCCGATGACGCGTCCCCTTCCTTTCCTTTTCCTGGCCTGTCTCCTCCTCGCCCGGCCGGTCTCCGGGCGGGCGGCGGGAGCGCCTGACAAAAGCCCCAAGTCGGACCCCTCGCCCGAGGCGGAGCAGGCCTCCTTTGTGGTCCATCCGGACTTTGAGACCACTCTCTATGCGGACGAGTCCCTGGGCATCGCCAATCCCGTGGCGATCCATTGGGATGCGCAGGGGCGGCTCTGGGTGCTCTGCACCGCCGCCTACGCCCAGCTCAAGCCGGGGGAGCTGCCCGATGACAAGCTCTTCATCCTGGAAGACACGGACGGGGACGGACGGGCCGACCGCTCCACCGTCTTTGCCGACGGGCTCAACATGCCGCTGGGATTCGCCCTCGGTCACGGCGGGGCCTGGATCGCGGCCGATACGGAACTGCTCTTTCTGCGCGACACCGACGGCGACGGCCGCGCCGACGAAAGGAAGGTCGTGCTCTCCGGCTTTGGCACGGGCGACACCCACCAGAACATCAGCAACCTGGTCTTCGACGCGGGTGGCTTCCTCTACTTCAGCCAGGGGCTCCACACCTACTCCCAGGTGGAGACGCCCTGGGGCGTGGCTCGCGGGGACACCGCGGGCTTTTGGCGCTTCGACCCGAGGCTGACCCGCCTGGATCCCTACGGCTTCCCCTCGATGACGAGCCAGAACCCCTGCGGGGTCACCCTGGATCGCTGGGGGGCTCTCTTCGTGAAAAGCAACGGGCCCCACCTTTGTTTCGCCACCCCCGGACTGGTCCCCACGACCCATCCCCGCGAGCTGATGCAGTTCGCCCTGGTGGGGGAGACTCCCGGCAAGAGCATGGGCGTGGACATCGCCGCCTCGGCGCACCTCCCGGACTGGATCCAGGAGCACGCCATCATCTCCGGCTACTTCACCCGCGAGGTCTCCGCCATTCCCCTGGTCGAGGAGGGGGCGGGCTTTGCGAACTCGCCGCCGGTGCAGCTGATCTTCGGCGGGCATGAGAGCTTCCGTCCCGTGGACATCCGCCAGGGGCCTGACGGCGCCCTCTACATCGCCGACTGGTTCAACCCCATCATCAACCACTACCAGGTTTCCCTGCGCCACCCCGACCGCGACTACGACCGGGGGCGGATCTGGAAGCTGTCGGCCAAGGGGCGGGCCCCGGTGGAATGGCAGGACCTCAGCACGCTGGGACTGGAGGAGCTCGTCGAGCAGCTTCGCCAGTCCGAGCGCTGGCCCCGCGAGCAGGCGCGCCGCCTCCTCAGCGATCATGCCCGTCCCGAGGCGGTGGTGGAGAAACTGCGCGCCTGGATAGCCCGCCTGTCGCCGGACGAGGCGGTGGCCCTGGTCGACGCCGCCGGCGTGCTGGAATCCCTCGGCGCGGTGGACGCCGCCCTGCTCGACCGCCTCGAGGCCTCCGCGGAGCCGCGGGTCCGCGCGGTGGCGGCCCGCATCCTCGCCCGCAGTGCGGATCCCGTTCCGGATGCGGAGGCGCGCCTCGCCCGCCTCGTCGTGGATCCTCATCCCCGGCCCCGACTGGAGGCGGTGATCGCCCTGGCCAACCGGCCCGAGCCGAGCTCCCTGCCGCTGGCGCTGAAGAGTCTCGACGCGGGCGCCGATCGCTTCGTCGAGTATTCCCTGTCCCAGGCCGTCTTCGCCCTGGAGAAGCAGTGGCTGGAGCCGGTCCAATCCGGGGCCCTGGCCTTCGAGCGGCCCTCTCATCTCGCCTTTGTCCTCGAAACCTACGGCGGTGAGCGTTCCGCCCAGTTGGCCCGCCAGGCCCTGCAGGGGGAGCTGACGCCGGAGGATCGCCTCCGGCTGCTCGCCGTGCTCGCCCGGCTGGGGACGGCGGAGGACCTCGACCTGGTCTTCGCCCAGGCCCGGGAGACGCGCTCGGCTTCCCTGCTGCAGCTCCTGGCGGAGTCCGCGGAACGCCGCGGGGTGCGGCCCCGGAAGGTCACGGAAGCCCAGCTGCGGGAGCTCCTGCAGGACGAGGGGGGGGAAATGCGCGCCCTGGGGCTGCAGCTGAGCGGTCTCTGGAAGCAAGCGGGGCTCAGCGAGGAGCTGCGCGCCTTTGCCCTCGATGCCCAGGCGGCCCTGTCCGTGCGCACGGCGGCGATCTCCGCCTACGCCCGTGTCGCGAAGCGGGACGCCCTGGTGCAGGACCTCGAGCCCCTGGTTCGTCAGGCCGATGCCCCGGCGGAACTGCGTCGCGCCGCCTTTGCCGCCCTGGCCTCGGCCGATCTGGTCCACGCCGCTCGCCTCGTCGTGGACAGCCTTTCGGAGCGGGATGGGTCGGGGGAACCGCCCTTGCTGCCGCTGCTGTTGTCGCGTCCCCAGGGCCCCGCCACCCTGGCGGCGCGCTTTGCCGAGACGGCCCCGGACACGGCCACCGCCCAGCTGGTCCTGACGGCCATGAACCGGCTGGGGAAGAGCGATGCCGAGCTGACGCCCCTGCTCAATCGCCTCGTCGGACTGGTGGACGGGTCCACGGGCTACGACGCCGCCAAGGTCGCCGCCGTGGTGGCGGCCGTGCGCGAAGGGAAGGGGAGCGCCGAGCGGGGAGCCGAGGTCTTTCAGTTGGCCCAACTGGCCTGCGTGGCCTGTCATCAGATCGGCGATCAGGGCGGCGTCATCGGGCCCGCCCTGAACGGGGTCGGGGCGGGGATGCCCCTGGACCAGATCGTCGAGTCCATCCTCTGGCCAGAGCGCCAGATCAAGGAGGGCTACCAAGCGGTGGCCATCACCACCGCCAAGGGCGCGACCATCACCGGCTACATCGAGCGCGAGAGCGATGAGATCCTGTGGTATCGGGATGCGGCCACGCCCTGGATCAAACCCCTCACGAAGAAGGAGATCACCCGGCGCGAGGTCATCCCCACCCTGATGCCTCCCGGGCTCACCGCCAGCCTCAGCGAACAGCAATTTATCGACCTGGTGGCCTATCTGGCCTCATTGAAGGGCTGAGCCAAACGTCCCTGGGGGATGAAATCCTGGATGCTGGGGCTCCTGCTGGCTCCGCTGACGGCCTGTGTCAGTCACATGAACGAAGAGGAACAAGCCCGGAAATTCCGCGAGGCCCACGCGCGGGGGATCTGCCCGGTTCACGAGGTGGCGATGCAGAAGGAACGCCTTCCCATCCAGTACGGCATCCCCTGCGATCTGCCGGATCTGCAGGCCTTGCAGCGCTTTCCCTTCGCGAGGAGACCCATCCTGGGCGGCTGTGTCATCCACGATCGCTCGCCACGCGAGGAAGAGGGCTGGGTCTGCCCCCGCTGCGTCGAGGAGGAAGCTCGCGAGAAGGCCTCTGGCCAGGGGCCGCGCTGAGGGAGGAAGTGCTCGCCGGGGAAGTGCT
>CAZKGI010000080.1:7820-10280 GCA_964552315.1 uncultured Akkermansia sp.
CCAGGGGCCGCGCTGAGGGAGGAAGTGCTCGCCGGGGAAGTGCTCGCCGGGGAAGCGCTTTGAGGGAGAGGCGGGCGGAGGAGGAAGCGTGCGCCGGGCTCAGGAGGGGAGCGCGGCCGCGGGGAATCGGCCCCCGCGGCGGATCGGGCCCCCAGGGCGAAACGAAGTCGGCCACGGGAGCCCCGTGGCCGAACCAAGGAAGGGGGACTGCAGGAGGCGGCGATCCCGCCCCGGAATCCGGCGGACCCGCTCAGTGCGGCTCCGCCTGTTCCGCCCCGTGGCCCGTGTGGGCGCGGACCCGCATCTCGGTGAAGCGGGCTTCGGCCCCGGGCTCGCGGGTGATGAGGGAGCCGATCCAGGCCGCCAGCAGGCCGATGGGGATGCTGGCGATCCCGGGGTTCTGCAGGGGGAAGATCGGGTTTTCCTTCATGATCGTCGGGCCGATGAGGATGAAGAGGATGCTGGAGGCCAGTCCCGCGACCAAGCCCCAGACGGCGCCGGTGGTGGTGAAGCGCTTCCAAAAGACGGACATGAGGATGACCGGAAGGTTGGCCGAGGCGGCCACGGCGAAGGCGAGGCCCACCAGGAAGGCGACGTTGATCTCGGGGCCGAGGGCGATGGCAATGGTGATGGACGCGGCCCCGACGATGAAGGCGGTGATGCGGGCGACCTTCACTTCCTCGCCGGGGCGGTGCTCCTTGCCGTGGTGGATGACGTTCGTGTAGAAGTCGTGGGCGAAGGAGGTCGAGGCGCTGATGGTCAGGCCGGCGACCACGGCGAGAATGGTGGCAAAGGCCACGGCCGAGATGAAGGCGAAGAAGAGATCCCCGGCGAGCTCCTTGGCGAGGAGGGGGGCGCTCATGTTCGGGTTCGAGCGGACGAGGTCCCCGTCGAGCAGGGCCGCGGCGCCGAAGCCGAAGAAGGTCGTCATGATGTAGAAGAGGCCGATGATGATCATGGCCCAGATCACGGAGACGCGCGCCGTCTTGGCGTCGGGCACCGTGTAGAAGCGGATGAGAATGTGGGGGAGGCCCGCCGTGCCCAGCACCAAGGCCAGGCCGAGGGAAATCTGGTCGAGGGGATCGGTGAACTTCATCCCCGGGGTGAGGAAGTCCACGGTGGTCTCGACCCCGTCCTTGTTCACCTTGATCGCCGAGATGGCGTCGAAGAAGTTGGCGAAGCTGAAGCCGAACTGCTTCATCACCACGATGGAGAGGAAGAGGCTGCCGCTCATCAGCAGCACCGCCTTGATGATCTGCACCCAAGTGGTCGCCAGCATCCCGCCGAAGACCACGTAGACGATCATGAGGACGCCGACCCCGATGACGGCGGTGTTGAAGCCGATGCCGGGGAGCAGTTCCTTCACGAGGACGCCCGCGCCCACCATCTGGGCGATCATGTAGAAAATGGAGACACAGAGGGTGCTGAGCGAGGCCATGGCCCGGACGGGGCGCTCCTTCAGGCGGTAGGCGAGGACGTCGGCCATGGTGTACTTGCCCAGGTTGCGCAGGGGCTCGGCGACGACGAGGAGCACGGTGAGGTAGGCCACGAGGAAGCCGACGGAATACATGAAGCCGTCGTAGCCGCTGGTGGCGATCATGCCCGCGATGCCGAGGAAGGAGGCCGCGCTCATGTAGTCGCCGGCCACCGCGAGGCCGTTTTGCCAGCCGGTGATGCGGCGTCCTGCGGCAAAGTAGGCGCTGGCGCCGGTGGAGCGGCGGGCCGACCACCAGGTGATCACCAAGGTCGCCGCGACGAAGGCGAGGAACATGACGAGGGCCATGGGACTCTGCGGTTGCCCCGCGGGCACGGCTTCAGCAAGAAAGGCGGGGAAAGCGCTCATTTTTCAGTTTTGGCGGAGAGGGTGTCGGCGAGGAGTTGGTCGGCGAGGCGGTCAAAGCGTCCGGCCGCCCTGACATAGATCCAAGCGAGGGCCCAGGCCATGAAGAATTGGGAAAAGGCGAACCAGTAGGCGAAGTTCGCGGGACCGACGCGCTTCTTGGCGAGTTCGGGAAACCAGCCCACCACGGCGATCAGGGCAAAATAGTAGACCAGGAAGAAGAGGCTGGCGGGGATGACGAAGCGCTTCTTGGCGGAGAGCAGTTCGGCGAATTCCGGGCGGGAGGCGATGCGATCCCAGACCTCGGGATCGAGATGGGAGGGGTCGCCAGCTTCGGGGGTTGCTTGGGGGGCTGGTTCGCTCATGGGGATGCGACGTTAGGGATCGCCGGAAAAAATGGCAAGTGGGAAATTGCGGACCCCGGAGGCGCCCGTGCCTGGCTGAGAATCAGCTAGGAGGAACGGCGGGAGAAGGGGGAAGGCCTCGGCGAGGCGGCAGCGCCCTGCCGGGGAGGAGCCGAGCGGAGAAAAAAGAATTCCGGCGCTTCCGGCGCTGGATCGTTCCAGGCCCGCTGGGGAGGATGGGTTTTTCGAGCCCGCGGCCCCTCGCCCCCTCGCCCC
>CAZKGI010000081.1:0-9988 GCA_964552315.1 uncultured Akkermansia sp.
GGCCTGGCTCAGGGCGACTCCCGCGCCCACCTCGGCATGATGCTGGCTTGGTAGGACAAGCGGTCCGCCGTGCCCATCGCCGGCCTCCTTCTCCGACCTAACCGCCGAGGTAGGCCTCGCGAACGGCGGGATCGTTGCGCAAGACCTCCGAGGCGTTCTCACAAATGACCCGACCGGTCTCGAGAACGTAGCCGTAGGAGGACACCTTCAGCGCCAGGTTGGCGTTCTGCTCGACCAGCAGGATGGTGATGCCCCGGTCGCGATTGATGGCCACGATCTGGTCAAAGATGTTCCGCACGAGGATGGGGGCGATGCCCAGGGAAGGCTCGTCGAGCATGAGGCAGCGCGGCTTGCCCATGATGGCTCGGGCAATGGCGAGCATCTGCTGCTCTCCGCCGCTGAGGGTTCCGGCGAGCTGGTGGATGCGCTCCTTGAGGCGGGGAAAGACGTGGAAGCAATAGTCCCGATCCTCCTCGATGGCCGCCTGATCCTTGCGACAGTAGGCCCCCATGCGGAGATTTTCCTCGACAGTGAGGTTGGCGAAAATCATGCGCCCCTCGGGCACGTGGCAAAGGCCGCGAGAAACGAGCTTGTGGGGCGGCACACCGAGGATCTCCTCGCCGTCGTAGCGCACCGATCCCCCTTTGGCCCGGACCAGGCCGGAGACAGCGCGCAGCAAGGTCGACTTGCCGGCACCGTTGGCCCCGATCAGGGTGACGATGGACTTTTCCGGTACCTCTACGGACACGCCGTGCAGGGCCCGGATGGCACCGTAGGAAACTTCGAGGTTTTCGACCGTGAGCAAGGAAGTGATGGGTTGGGTGTGTTGTCAGGCAAGTTCGGCGGCCCACTGGGCCATCCTGCTAATCTTCGGCGATCCCCAGATAGGCTTCAATCACGGCGGGATCGTTCTGGATCTGCTCGGGGCAGCCCTCGGCAATCTTTTTTCCGTGTTCAACGACGGCGATGCGTCGGCAGACGCCCATCACCACCGTCATGTCGTGCTCGACGAGGAGCACGCTGATGGAAAATCGCTCCTGAATGAAGCGGATCAGCTGCATCAGCTCCTCCTTCTCCGTGGGATTCATCCCCGCAGCCGGTTCGTCGAGCAGGAGCAGCTTGGGTCGCGTCGCCAGGGCGCGTACGATCTCTAGGCGCCTCTGGGCCCCGTAGGGCAGGCTGACCGCCATTTCATCTCGAAGCTTCTCAAGCTTGAAGATGGCGAGCAGCTCCATGGCTTGGGCCTCGATCTCCTCCTCTTCCTCGCGGAAGGCCGGACCGCGCGTCAAGGAGTGCACGATGCCGTGCCGCAGGTGCATCATCGTCGCCACCCTGACATTGTCGTAAACGGAAAGGGAAGGAAAGAGCCGAATGTTCTGGAAGGTCCGGGCGATGCCCAGCCTGGCGATCTGGTGAGGGGCGCGCCCCGACACCGCCTCCCCGCCGAAGCGGATCCGACCGGCGGTCGGGGTGTAGACGCCCGTGATCAAATTGAAGATGGTGGTCTTCCCGGCCCCGTTGGGTCCGATCAACCCGACCAGCTCGCCCGGTGCCACCGTGAAATTTAGCTCGGAGACGGCCTTGAGACCGCCGAACTGAATTGACACATCTTGGAGTTCCAGGCCGTCGCTCATGCTTGTTTCCGCTTCAGGAAGGACAGGGAGGGCAACAGCCCCTGCGGGCGAACGATCATCATGATCACGAGCATCAAGGAGAAGACGATCATCCGATAGCCTTCGAAGTCGCGGAGGAATTCGTTCAACACCGTCAGCAGGATGGCGGCCAGCACCACCCCGGCGGTGCTGCCCATGCCGCCGAGAATGACGATGACCACGATGTCGAAGGACTTGAGGAAATTGAAACCTTCGGGGGCGATGGTGGTGCGCAGGTGAGCGTAGAGCCCGCCGGCCAGACCGGCGAAGAAAGCGCCGGTCACAAAGGCCGACACCTTGTAGCGGACCGTATTGATCCCCATGGCGCCAGCGGCGATTTCATCATCGCGCACCGCGAGGAAGCCCCGCCCGTAGGTCGAGTTGACCATGGAGGCCACGGTGTAAACGCAGATGGCGGCGATGGCGAAGACCCAGAAGAAGGTCGTGTGCGGGGGGATTCCCTTGAGGCCTAGCGGACCTCCAAAAATCCCGTCGACGCTGGTGTTCTGCAGGATCACCCGGACGATCTCATTGAAGCCCAGGGTCACGATGGCGAGGTAGTCCCCGCGAAGCCGCAGCGAGGGCATGCCCACGAGCCAACCGCAGAGGGCGGCGCATAGACCGCCCAGGACCAGGGCCAGGAGAAAGGCCAGGGTGGAAGTGACGGGGCCGGGTCCCCCCAGCAGGGGCATCAGGTGGGACCCTGCGGAAAGCGTGAAGATGGCCGCCCCGTAGGCCCCCACCGCCATGAAGGCGGCATGTCCCAGCGAGAATTGCCCGGTGTGTCCGTTGACCAGGTTCAGGCTGACCGCAAGGGTGATATTGATCCCCACATTCAGGGCAATATCGAGGTAGTAGGGGTCGATAGAGTCAGAGAGCAGCGAGATTCCCAAGCTGAAGGCCAGGGCGATGAGGAGTGCGATCTGGGAGCCGTATCGATTCATGCCGGAATCACACCTTCTCGCGCTCGACCCGGCCGAGCAGTCCCGAGGGTTTGAAGACGAGGATGAGGATGAGGATGACGAAGGCAACGCCCTCGGAATAGCCGGAAGGGATGCCCACCTGCTGGCTGTAGCCCTTCACCAAGGTTTCGGTCACCCCGATGATGAGTCCACCCAGGGCGGCGCCGGGGATGCTCCCGATCCCTCCGAGAACGGCGGCAACGAAGGCCTTGAGCCCGGGCTGAATCCCCATGAAGGGCTCGATGCTGGGATAGAGCGAGGCGTAGAGGATACCCCCGGCGGCCGCGAGGGCCGAGCCAAGACCGAAGGTGAAGGAGATGACCACGCCGTTGTTGACCCCCATCAGGGTGGCGGCGGTGGGGTTCAGGGAAAGGGCGCGCATGGCCAGCCCCATCTTCGTCTTCATGACGACGAAGCGCAGTCCCACCAGGAGAAGCAGGGCGGTGACCAGCACGATGATCTGGGTCAGCGAAACGGTGAGTCCACCGGGCGTGCCGAAGGTCGTCCGGGGAATCAACTCGGGGAAGGGCCGCTGCGTGGCCCCGAAAAGCAGCTGACTGGTGTACTCAAGAAAGAGGGAAACCCCGATCGCGGTGATGAGGACGTTGAGCCGCGGGCCGTTGCGCAGCCGGCGATAGGCACAGAGCTCGATGAGGATGCCGAGCGAGGCACAAAGTGCCATCGACCCAAGCATGATCACGCTCAGCGAGAGCGCCCAGGGCAGGGAGGCCAGGGCGGGGCCCAGCAGCAGGTGCAAGCCCAGGGCCGCGAAGGCCCCTAGCATGAAGACATCACCGTGCGCGAAATTGATGAAGCGCAGGATGCCGTAGACCATCGTGTAGCCCAGCGCGATGAGGGCGTAGATGGAGCCCTGGAAGAGGCCGTTGAGGAGTTGCTGAAGGAACTGCTCCAAGGACGTGCTGGCGGGATGGGAGATTTGGAACCGTGGGCGACTCGCAGGCTCAGGGGGCAATGGTCTCCGTGTAAACCACCTTGCCGTCCTTGATGGTCAGGATCACCGCCGGCTTGTTGGCGTTGCGCTGCTCGTCCAGGCTGATGGTGCCAGTGATCCCTTCAAAGTCCTTGGTCGCGGCGATGGCGTCGCGCAGGGCAGGTCCCTCGACCGTGCCGGCGCGGCGGATGGCGTCGGCGAGGATCATGGCCGAGTCGTATCCCAGCGCCGCCATGGCGTCCGGCTTGGAGCCATACTTGGCCTCGTACTTCTGCACGAATTCCTGAATCTTGGGCGACTGGTCCTCGTTGGAGAAGTGGTTGGAGAAGTAGCAGCCCTCGATGGCCTTGCCGGCCACCTCGATGAGGGAGGGAGAGTCCCACCCGTCGCCACCGAGAAGAGGCGCGGCGATTCCCAATTCACGGGCCTGCACCGCCACCAGGGCGACCTCGTTGTAGTAGCCCGAGGCGAAAATGGCATCGGGCTCGCCCGCGCGAATGGCGGTGAGTTGCGCCCGGAAGTCCTTGTCACCCGAGCTGTAGTTTTGCTCGCTGACGATGCTGCCTCCATTTTCGGTGAAATGCTTCTTAAAGTACTGGGTCAGGCCGACGCTGTAGTCCTGCTTGGTGTCGGTGAGAATGGCGACCTTCTTCCAGCCCCGAGAGAGGG
The DNA here is from genome assembly GCA_964552315.1 of uncultured Akkermansia sp. GTDB lineage: Bacteria > Verrucomicrobiota > Verrucomicrobiia > Verrucomicrobiales > DEV007 > Arctic95D-9. Next base: position 4,236 of record CAZKGI010000081.1, read on the forward strand.
CGAACTTGGACATCACCGTGCCCTGGAAGGGATCGATGAAGCAGACCCGGAAGATGTAGTCCCCCGTCTCCGTCACCTTCGGATTGGTGGAGGCGGGCGAGATCATGGGAACGCCGGCGGCCTGGGCAATGGGGGCCATTTCCAGGGAGCGGCCCGAGGCCACCTCGCCGAGGAGGGCGCTGATCTTCGAGCGGGAAATCAATTTCTTGGCGACGATCCCGGCCTCGCCCTGCTTGGACTGGTCGTCCTCGGTGATCAGGGTGAGCGCCTTGTCGAGCAGGCCTCCACTGGCGTTGATCTCGTCCACCGCCATCTGGGTGCCGCGGTGTGCGGACTGTCCAAAAGTCGCGGTGCCGCCGGTGAGGGCCGCGACCTCCCCAATGCGGATGGTTCCGTCGTCAGCCTTTTCGCAGCCCACCTGGCCTAGCAAAGCAATGGCCATCCCGGCCAGGAGAAATGGAAAGCGGTTTCGAAAATCCATGGTGCGGAGTTTAGGCGACTGCCGTGATGGGGCAAGGAAAAATCGGGCGAGAAGCCCGAGCCCCTCGATTCCGTATCTCCTCCACCCAGGGGCTCTCCCTAGGGAGAGAGCCAAATGGCGACCGGGGCGTCTCAACGCCCCAGGAAAGGCAGGCGCCGGCCGGACTTTTTCTCGCCCCCTTCGCCGGCAGAAGCCTCACCCTTGCCCTTGGCGGGCTCAGCGGCTTCCTCGCCCTTGGCCTTGGGCGCGTCGCCGCCCGCGGGTTCGGCGCGGGGCTGCGGCGCGGCATTGCCCGGAGCGGCGTTGGCGCCGGCTGCGGTGGCGGCCTGTTCCAGCGCTGCCTTTCTTGCCGCAAGGGCTTCCGTCACTTCTGCATCCGCCTTCTGGATCTGCTCGGGAGTGAGCTTGTCCGCCGCCTCCTTTACGAAGTTCGCCGCCATGGGATTGTCGGGGAACAGGTCAGCCGCCTGCTTGAAGTGCTTGTAGGCCTCGACAAAGTTCGGGGAGGGCTGGGCCCCGGGCGCCACCAGCACGCCACGGAAGTTCAAGCCACCCAAGCGAAGCAGGGCTTCAAAGCGGGTCTGGTCCGCCACTTGGAGATTCTGGAGAATCTGGCGATAGGTCTCGGCAGCGATCTGGGCCGGCGTGCTGCCCGCCGCCACGGGCAACTGACCCGTCTCCGCCATCACCCCGAGGCTGAGAAGGCCTTCGGGCAGGCCCAGAGAGGCCGCCCGGTTGAACCAGCCCGCCGCGGCAATGGGATCCCGGGGCGTTCCCAAGCCATTCAAGTAACAATTGCCCGCCCGGTGCATCGCCGGAGCAAAACCGCCTCCGGCAGACTGCAGGTAATGGATGAAGGCCTTTTGCATATCGCGGTCCACGGCCCGACCCTCTTCGTAGAAAGTCCCCACCTTAAAGAGTGCAAAGGGCACCTCGTTGCGGGCCGCGAGGCGATAGAGGTCGAGGGCCACGGCCACGTTGGGCGCGACATCGATCTTTCCATCTTGCGGGTCGAAATCGACCCCCTGGTCGTAGTAACCGGCCAGGATCACCTGAGCAGTGGGGTCGTTCCCCTGAGCCGCCCGGCTGAAATACTCAAGCGCCTTGGAGAAGTTCTTTTCCACCCCGCCCATGCCACCGATGTGCAGCTCGCCCATGGTCCGGAGGCCAGCCGGCACCCCCTGATCGGCGAGGGTCTGGAATTTCTCCACAGCCTTGGCTGGGTCCGCGTCAATCTTACGGGCGCCGAAGGTCTTGCCATCGAAGAGCACCGAACCCAGGGTCGCCAGGGCGGAGGGATTGCCGGAATCCGCCGCCTTGTTCAGCCATTCCCAGGCCTTGTCGTCATCCACGAGCTCGGAGCCCCCCAGCTCGAGGTAAAACTGGGACAATTCAAACTGGGCCTGGCCATCCCCGTCGAGGGCGGCCTTTTCGAGCAGTTGACGAGCCGCCTCGGGATTGCGCTCCTCTCCCCCCAATCCGTTCAGGTAAATCGAGGCCATGTTGCGACGAGCGGCGTTGAGTCCGCCATCGGCCGCTTTTTTGATGAAGGCAATCCCCTCCTGAGCCTTTTCCACTTCCTGCGTCGAACCGGCAAGCAGGAAACCATAGTTGTTCATTGCCTGAAGCTGGCCGAGATCGGCCGCCCGCTTGTAGTAGCTCATCGCCTGAGCCAGGGCATTGGGCTGCTGGCTTTGCTGCGTCAGGAAGCCGATGGCGAAGATGGCATCCTTGTCGTTCCCTTTGTCGGCCAGCTCCCGAATCTTGTCGATGGCCTGCTGCAGGGTGGCCTGGGGACTCTCGCCTCGGGCCGCCGCGGCGATGGCCGCTTCCATGGCCTCGACTTGGGCGACCACTTCAGCGCTGGGATTGGTCCATTCCGCGGTGTCGAGGCCGAGGGCGGAAGCGGCACGCGAGGGAGCCACGGCGAGAATCGACACGGCAACAATGAGGAAAATCGTTTTCAAAATCATCGAGGGGCACAGGAGGTGGATTAGAGAAGAGCCGAAGCTAGCGGAAAGCCCGATCGATTGCAAGACTCAAGGAATTGCATTGAGGGGCTGCCGCAGTCCTTGTGACGGGAGGCACTCCCGTGACACCCGCCCGTCGCCGGGTACGGACTTTCTACCCCGCCTCCGACGCTTTCCCTAGGGAGCCCCATCGACGTCCAAGAGGCGGCGCATCGCCCCCATCAAAACCTCTTCCACCTCGGGTCCTACCCGACTGACCCGCACCCCCGTCTCGTAGCCCCCCTCCTCGTAGGCGACCGCGGTGCCGATGTAGCCAGGTCCATAGTCTCCATAGGCCGCCATGGCGACCATTTGCTCCGGCCTCATGGCCTGGGCGGCCAGCTGGTATTCCACGAAGAGCTCACCCGGCATGTGGAGGAGATAGACCGGTCCCAGTTTCAGCCGGGAAAGCGTCACCGGCACCTGTCGACGACAGCGATCCATCCAGGCCAGTGCCGTGGCAGACAAAAAGCGCTCAAAAGGCTGATTTTCCGGGTTGGTCATGCGCTGCTGCAATTCAGCCTCGTCGAGATTGCTCGCCAGAGGCAGGGACAGGGCCTCCGTCTTCCAACTCAGATCCTCCGCCGCCAAGGGCTGAATGCGCCGGGCCTCCCAGGCTTGGCGCATCGCCTCCTCCAGCCGGGAGGCCAGGGCCAGGCGATCTTCGTGGACGCCCCGATTCCACTTGCCCGCGCCGACGTTGCCCGCAGCCCCGGTGAAGTGGATGTGGCGCACGCCCAACTCGCTTTCCCGCTGGTTCCGGGCCATGCCCGGGAAGTCCACCGTGGCCAGCTTGGTGCGGTAATAGCTCTGGGGATGAGTGGCAAAATAAGTCATCACCACCACCGCTTCCCCCTCGTGGAGAAGAGCGATCATCCGCAGCACGGGATCCACTGTGCCTATGGGCGCGGCGTGCAAATCCGGGTCGGTCGTGTAGGTCGGACGCGTCTTGGCGACCTTGCCATCGGGTCCGAGTATACGGCGATTCGAGGCGATCCGATCCACCACCGCGCTGCCGGTGGCCAATTGATTGACCGGTACCGCCGCGACGAGAGCTTCCTTGGCCGCAGCCGCCGCCGCGGCGATCACGGACCGAGCGTGCTCGGGATTGAACCCCTCCCCTCCCCGACCCGATTGAGCCATGAGCTCGTCCGCCGCAAAATCACAGCGCGGCGCATCGTGTTGGTGCAGGCAATGCACGCTGACCCGATCCGGGGAGGTGCCCACCGCCCTGGCCAGCGCCTCCACAAAGACCTGATGCCCTCCGTTTCCAATTCCAATCCAATCCACGGTACACAGGACCATGGGATCCCCCGCCCCGGTGATGACCACGCCGCGGCAGCTGAGCTCCGTATCGACCCCTTCCATGGTTTGGTAGGCGAGCGGACTGCCCACCGGTGGGGTCGCATCCACGACAAAAGTGCCCACGCGCAGGCCCGCCGTCTGCGCGCCCGATTCGCTGATCCAGAGCCCGCCCAGGGCGGCGATGGCCACGAGAGCCATGCCCCGCCGCCGGATTCGAATGCTTTTTCCCCATTGCATGGAGCGAACATGCCGCAGGAGGCGTGCCTTTGTCACGATCCCTCTCGGCGCAATTGGGCCAGGGTCGCCTGCGCCCTTCTTCATGGCGGCCGCTGCGACATGCCCGGCCCCTGTCTGGCCATGAGGCCCTCGCCAGCGTGATCTCGACGGGACAAAATCGCGTGCAGAGGCCCTCCCTTCTCGTTACTACTCTTTATGCACGTCGTTCTCATCGCCGCCCTGGCCAGGGATCGCCTCCTGGGCTCTGCTTCCGGAGGCATCCCCTGGGATCACCCCCGGGACCGGGCCCACTTCCGGGCGCGGACTGCGGGCCGCTGGCTTCTCCTCGGACGACAAACCTATGAGGAAATGCAGGGGTGGTTCCTCGATCACATCCCCATCGTCCTGACCAGCCAACCCTCCTTTCGCCCCGCCCACCCCGCCCACCGCCACGCCTCCTCTCCGGCGGCGGCCATTGCACTGGCCCGAGCCAACGGGGCGGAGGAATTACTCGTTTGCGGCGGCGCGGCCGTCTACGCCGCCACCCTTCCCCTCGCCGACCGCCTCATCCTCACCCAACTCGACCTCCAGATCGAATTGCCCGATCCACTCCGCTTCCCGGACTATACCCGCTCCGGCCAATGGCAGCTCCGCCATGCCGAATACTGGCCCTCCGAAGCGGACAGCCCAGCCGCCCGTTGCGAACTTTACGAAAGGATCGGATAGAAGTTCCCCCAAAGTCGTGCCACACGTCTCGCCCCCTTGCCCATCCCCCTGATGCCTTCCTCGCGTCCTCTCCGCTGGCTTCTGCTGCTCAGCATCCCTCTCCTCCTCACCGCCTGTGGGGGAAAGGCGGACCCGCTGGCGCGCCTCGAGGATCTCGCGGACATCCCGCTTTGGCAAAAAGTCGGCGCCCTCTCCCTCATCGCCATGGTCAGCGAAGAGTTTGCCTGCATCGCCGCCGGCATCCTCGCCAGCGAGGGAATCCTAACCTTTGCCGTGGCCTGGTTCGCCGTGCTCCTGGGCATCTACGCCGGCGACATGCCCGTCTACGCCATTGGCCGCGTCGGCGGACTCTCCCTGCTGCGGCGTCGCCCCTTTCGCTGGATCCTGAAGGAGGAACGCATCCTCCAGGCCGAAGAGGTCTTTCGCTCCCACGCCATCAAGATCATCCTGACCTCGCGCTTCCTTCCCGGCTCCCGCCTCCCCATCACTGCCGCCGCCGGGGTTCTCTGCTATCCCTTCTGGAAGTTCCTCCCCATCCATTTCCTCGCCGCCTGCCTCTTTTCCCTGATTCTCATTCGCGTGTCCATGTGGCTGGGAGAAATCGTTCTGGACTGGCTCGTCCTCTACGAGACCTACGCCCTGCCCGCCGCCTTGGGCTTTGCCCTCGTGCTCTGGCTGGTGGTGAAGGCGATCGAGAACCTCGCCACTCCCCGGGGCCGCCTGGTCGTTCTCGCCCGATTCCGTCGCTTGCTGGGATTGGCCCGCCGACGCCCCCGGTCCTGAGTCCGCGCGAAGTGGCCCGAAAATTCCCCGCTTCCTCCGACAAAAGCGATTGACGCCCCGACGCTTCACGGCCATGATTTCGCCCCGCGTGTGCTCCGGCATTCTGCGGGAACCAAATTCATTTCGACAGGTCAGGTGGCTGAGTGGTCGAAAGCACTTCTTTGCTAAAGAAGCGTGCCCCAAAAGGGTACCGTGGGTTCGAATCCCACCCTGACCGCCATCCAAGGCCCGAC
>CAZKGI010000082.1:0-9539 GCA_964552315.1 uncultured Akkermansia sp.
GGCAAGGCGGAATTCCCGGAAAGGCCTTGCAAAAATTGACAGGGGGCGTAGGGTGCCCGCCCTATGGCTAGAATCGCCGGAAAATGCAAAACACGTAAGGGGGTCGCCAAGAGATTCAAGGTGACCGGCAGCGGTCGGATTCTGCGTCGGAAACAGGGCAAACGCCACTTGAACCGCCGCAAGAATTCCAAGCGTCTCCGCCGTCTCGGACAGGCCACTCTGGTCTCGCCCGCCGACGAGAAGGCGCTGAAGATGAACATGCCTTTCAGCTGACGGATGCCGTCGGCTGAAGAGGGGACTCTTCACCGTTGGGGCCGGGAGAGCCGGCCCAAGATCGAGCCGACTGGCGGCGCGGCAAACTTGCCCACCGTCGCCTAACGAGAGGGTGAGTCGGCCGATCCTAAGAAAACAACAGCCCGCTCAGAGAAGAAAAACACATGCCACGTGCAACCAACTCGGCTGCCAGCCGCAAGCGCCGCAAGCGCATCTTGATGAAGGCGAAGGGCTTCCGCTCGGCGCGTTCCAAACTCATCCGCACCGCTAAGGATGCCGTCACCAAGGCCCAGCAGTGGGCCTACCGTGACCGCAAGGTCCGCAAGCGCAACTTCCGTGCGCTCTGGATCCAGCGGATCAACGCCGCTGCCAAGCAGAACGGCCTCAACTACTCCCGTTTCATCGAGGGCCTCAAGGCCGCCGGGATCGAGCTCGACCGCAAGGTGCTCGCGGATCTCGCCGTCAAGGATGCGGCCGCCTTTGCGGTCCTCGCCAGCAAGGCTTCCGCGGCTCTGGAGGACAAGGCCAAGGCTTCTGCCTGATCGGCCCTGACCTGACACCCCATTTCGAAGAGCCGGTCGCTTGCCATTGCGGGCGCCCGGCTCTTTCTTTGGTATCGCCACTGTAGAGGTCGGGCGGGGGCGGACGGCTCCCGCCAGGACGCCGGTCGATTCCCTCGAGGAAGGAAGCTCGCCAAGATTCCGCGAGGATTGCAGAATCGCCCCTTTGCCCTTTGCTACGGCCGCAGCGCTGCCCATTTTCCCATCCGATCCACCCCTCACTTCCATGCTTGCCCTGCTCGACACCATCCACGCCGAAGCCCTCTCCGCCATCGCGGGGATCACCGATGAGGCCTCCCTGGAGGAGGTTCGCGTTGCTTTCCTCGGCAAGAAGGGGCGTCTCACCGCCGCTGCCGCGGGCATGCGGGACGTTCCCGCCGAGCAGAAAAAGGACGTCGGACAGAAGCTCAACGAGGTGCGCGAGGCCATTCTCGCCGGTCTGGAAGGCACCGCTGCCGAATTGCTGGCCCGCAAGGATGCCGCCGCCTTTGCGGGCATCGACCCGACCCTGCCGGCCCGGGCCCTGCCGAAGGGAGGGCTGCACCCGCTCACCCTCGTGCTCGACGAGGCTGTGAAGGTGCTGCGCCGCATGGGCTTTTCCTTGGCCGAGGGCCCGGAGATCGAGACCGAATGGCATTGCTTTGACGCCCTCAACACCCCGGCGGATCACCCCGCCCGGAACGAGAGCGACACCTTCTATTTCGACAATGGCAAGCTGCTGCGGACCCACACCTCCTCCGTACAGATCCGCACCATGGAGAAGGAGAAGCCGCCCGTGCGCATCATCGCGCCCGGCAGCGCCTTCCGCCGCGACGAGATCGACGCCACCCACCTCAGCGCCTTCCACCAGCTCGAGGGCCTCTACGTGGATCAGAGGGTCACCCTGGCAGACCTCAAGGGAACCCTGGAGTTCTTCTTCCGCGAGATCTTCGGCTCGAAGACCGAGGTGCGCTTCCGCCCCCACTTCTTCCCCTTCACCGAGCCCAGCTTCGAGGTGGACTTGAAACTGCAGACGCGGGGGCGCGCCGCAAAATGGATCGAGATCGCCGGCTGCGGCATGGTGGATCCAGCCGTCTTTGCCGAAGTCGCCCGCAAACGTGGCGACGGGGCCTACGATCCCGAGAGCGTGAGCGGCTTTGCCTTCGGCATGGGACTCGACCGACTCGCCATGATCCTCTACGGCATTCCCGACCTGCGCCTGCTGATCGAGAATGATGTCCGCTTCCTCAAGCAATTCAGCCACTGAGGTTAGCGACTCCGCTCTCACGGCAAGCTGCTGATCTGTCACCCCTGTTTCCTATGAACGTTTCCCTCCAATGGCTCGGCGAACACGTGGATTTCTCCGAGTATTCCATTTCCCAGCTCGACGAATTGCTCACCTTTGCGGGCATCGAGGTCGAGGGGATTGAGAGCCTCCCCGATCATCTCGTCGTGGCCCAGATCCTGTCTTCGGATCCCCATCCCGACGCCGAAAAGTTGTCGGTATGTCAGGTGGACGACGGATCCGGCAGTCCCCGCCAGATTGTCTGCGGGGCCAAGAATTACCGGGTGGGGGACAAGGTGCCCCTGGCCCTCCCGGGCTGTGTCCTCAAGGATGGGGAAGGCAAGACCTTCGAGATCCGCGAGGGGAAGCTGCGCGGCGTTGCCTCGCTGGGCATGATGTGCTCGGCGAGGGAGATCGGCCTCAGCGACGAGGCTGACGGGCTCCTCATCCTGCCCGCCGACCTGAAGCCCGGCACCCCGCTTTCGGAAATTTATCCCGCCGTCTTCGAACTGGAGATCACCCCGAACCGTCCCGACTGCCTCAGCCATCTCGGCGTGGCGCGGGAACTGGCCGCCCTGGCCAAGAAGCCCCTGAAGGGGCGGGCCCATTACGGGGAGAGCCGCACTCCGTCCCGCCCGGCACTGGCGGAGGAGGTGCGCCTGGAGTCTCCGTCCTGCCCGTACTACACGGCCCGCATCATTCGCGGGGTCAAGGTTGGCGAGTCGCCCGCCTGGCTGAAACAGCGCCTCGAATCCGTGGGGCTGCGCCCCATCAACAACATCGTCGACCTCACCAACTATGTCCTCATGGAGACGGGTCAGCCGCTCCATGCCTTCGACCTCGCCAAGCTCGAGGGGGGCATCGTGGTGCGTCCCGCCGCCGAGGGGGAAACCTTTCTGGCCCTCGACGGGAAGACCTACGAGCTCGGGCCCGAGGATCTGGTCATCGCCGATCAAAGTCGGGCCGTCGCCATTGCCGGGGTCATGGGTGGAGAGGACAGCGGCGTCACCGAGAGCACCGTCGACGTTCTGCTGGAGGCGGCGATGTTCGAAGGGCCCGCGGTGCGGCGCACGGCACGGCGATTGGGGCTGCATTCCGATTCCAGTTATCGCTTCGAGCGCGGAGTCGATCCGCTGCAGACGGCCGGGATTTCCGAGTTCGCGGTGGACTGGATCCTGAAGCTGGCCGGGGGCACCGCCGCTGCGGAATTGCTCGTTGCCGGGAGTCCCGGTGAGGGCCCCGCCCCGGTGGCCTTGGACCCGGATCATTGCCGCGCCGTCATCGGTGCGGATCTTTCCGACGAGACCATCGAGAGCATCCTGAGTTCGCTGGGCTTGGCGAAGGAGGGATCGGCCTGGAAGATACCGAGCTATCGCCTCGACCTGCAGCGCCCCATTGACCTCATCGAGGAAGTGGCCCGCGTCCACGGGCTCGACAGCGTCCCCTCGGCGATGCGGGGCATCTACACCTCCGCCTCCAAATCGGACGAGAGCTACGATTACTTGCGGGCGATCCAGAATCGCCTGGCGAGCCTCGGCTTCTTCGAGACCCGCAACCTCAAGCTGATCTCGGAAGTCCAGCTCGGCGACGATCTCGCCACGAATCATCGCGGGATGCGTCCTGTGCGCCTGAAGAACCCGCTCAACGACGAGCAGGACTATCTCCGTCCCGGCCTAGTCCCGGGACTCCTCGCCACGGCCTCGCGCAATGTGCGCTTCGGCCAGTCGGACCTGCGCCTCTTCGAGGCGGGGCGGGTCTTTGTGGCTTCGCCCAAGGGAGAGGAGATCGAGCACGAACACCTCGCCCTCCTCATGACGGGACCGCGGGTGAAGCGCAACTGGGCCGATCCCAAGCCCGGCCTGCTCGACCTGCACGACTTGCGCGCGGTTCTCGAGGCCATCAGCCCTGTCGCCGTGAACTTCGTGCCCGTCGAGGACTCCCGATTGATCTGTGCCTGCTCCATCGAGCTCGGTTCCGGGAAGAAGGCGGTCAAGATCGGCCTCGCCGGCATCGTGCCGCCGGCCCGCGCCCGTGCGCTGGACCTGAAGGATCCGGTCGTGGTGGCGGAATGGAACTGGAAGAAGGCCATGGGCCTGGTGCCGACGGAGATCCTCCACGCCGACTTGCCCAAGTTCCCTGGCAGTTCCCGCGACGTGGCCCTATTGGTGCCCGGAGACCTGCCCGCCGGCGAGATCTCGGCCTTCTTGGAGCGCTACGAGGAGCCCCTCCTGGTCTCCGCGGAACTCTTTGACCTCTTTGCTGATCCGACGGGGACGAAGCTGGCTCCGGACAAGAAGTCGCTCGCCTATTCACTGCACTATCGCGCCTCCGAACGCACCCTGAGCAGCGAGGAGGTCGACGCGGCCCACGCGAAGCTTCTCCAGGCGATCAAGCAAAACTTCCCGGTAGAATTTCGCTGATTGGGGCATACCGTTGGGGAATTCCTCTACTCTTCCTTACCCTGACATTTTCTGAATTTTCCTGCGGTGTTCGACCTTTACCCATCTATACAGGCCCGGACCGTTGATACGTTATTGGGGGCTTAGCCAGTCGTCGGCTGTCAGGCCTTCACTGGAAGGCAAAAGTCGACAGGCGGCTCCCTCCCTGTTGAGCTACGGGAACGTGAGCCTCCTGATCGGGAGACGGCACAGGCGGGAAATCCTCTCCAGGACTGGGGTCAGGGGCTCGGTCGCGAGCTCCTGACTCCCTGCTCCAGGGGGCGGTGATAATCAGAGCACCAGGAAGATCAGCGCGACCATCAGCGTGGGCGCGAGGGCGGCCAGCAGCAAGCCCATGGGGGAAATGCCGTTGGGGAAGTGACGCTGCAGGATCGATTGGCCGGCCGGGTTGGGGGCGTTGGCGATCACGGTGAGCCCCCCGCCGGTGACGGCTCCGGCGACAACGGCGTACTTCAGCTCTTCGCTGAAGCCGGGTACCAAAGTGGCCAGGTAGGTGATGAGGGCGTTGTCGTTGAAGGCCGTGAGGATGGTGGCGCCGGCAAAGAGCGGCAGTTCGCCCAGGCTGCCCAGCACGGGCTGGATCCACCAGGCCTGCAGGCCCCCGTGGATGACGAGACCGCCGAGGAAGAAGCCCACTAACAGGGGACTGCGCAGCTCGATGCGGTTCTGGTGGTGGGCGGTGGCCTGGGTGAAGGCGAGGAAGAAGAGGAAGGCGCCGACGAAGAGCACCGGATGGTGCGCCGCCCAGACGGTAAAGGCGAGGAAGAGCAAGTGAACGATCGTCACCCAGGCCGGAATGGGACGTCCATCGCTGCCCGGGATGGTGGGCTTGGGCTGCAGGGCGAGCAGTTCTTTCCGGAAGACGGCGAAATACACGCTGTTGGAAAGCAGGATACCGAGGACGGCGTGACCTCCGAAGTGTTGAAGCATGTAAGGCATGTCCCAGCCCCAGGCATGGGCCACCATCAGGACGGGCGGTGCGGCGAAGTGGGTCAGGGTGCCGCCGATGGAGATGTTGACGAAGAGGAGCCCTAGAGTCGCATACATGAGGCGACGGGAGGGCTCCAAGGCATAGAACTGCTTGCTGAGGAGCAGGGCGGAGATGGTCATGGCGGCCGGCTCGGTGATGAAGGAACCGAGCAGGGGACCAATGGTGAGGATGGAGAGCCACCAGGCGACGGGGCGCCCCTTGCCCAGGGCGGCCACGCCACGCAGGCTCTGCTCGGCGAGGCGCATGACCGGGCGGGTGGACGCCAGGGCCATGATCACCACCACAAACATCGGCTCGGTGAAGTTCACCGTGTGGGCGATGTAGTGCACGGCGGTGTCGAGCCCCTTGTAGCCAATGATGGCGGCACCGAGCGCCAGGGACCAGATCCCGAAGACGGCTTCCACTTCCCCAAAGAAATGGAGGACCTGTCCCCAGAAGCTCACTTCGTCGGGACGCCCATCCTCGTCGTTGTCCGTGGGCTGGGGCTGGCGGCGAAGGCGCTCGAGATGACGCTCTTCGATGACGTGGGCCCAATGGCGGATCTTGGCGGTGGCGAAAGTGTGCAGGACGGCCAGCAGGAAGATGATCGTGGCCACCAGGTTGAAGGGATCGGCCGCGGCGCGGGCTCGGATGATTTCCAGGATCCCTCCGGAGGGATCTTCATAGCTGTTCACGGGACGCGGGAAGACCTCGCCAGCGGGGGCCTCGGCCGCGCCGAGGAGCAGGGGGGCCAGACAGACGGACGCGGCGAACAAGGCCATCCAGGGAGCGGCCTTGCGGTCAGAAGAGGGACAAAGTCGGGAGGAAAAGGCGATCGGAGAAGTCATGGGGTCGTGGCAGGGCACCGGAGATTTCTGGAGGGGCAATGGAAGCGGGAAATCGATGGTGGCAAGCGTTTTCGCCATCCTTGACGCCTCGCCCCGCGCGCGATAGGTTGCAATTTCCCCGCCGAATTCCCGGGCCATCCCGGGGCTTCGGCTTCCTTTTCCTTTTACCTCTTTACAACCCAATTCGATGTCTGGACCGCTTGCTGGCAAGGTCGCCTTCATATCCGGGGGATCCCGGGGGATTGGTCGTGCCACGGCCCTGAAGTTGGCTTCCGCCGGGTGTGACCTCGCCCTCCTCTATTACAACAGCCACGAGGAAGCGGAGGCCCTCTGTGAGGAGATCCGTCAGGGGGGGCGCCGGGCCATCGCCGTGCAGGCGGACGTGAGCTCGCCCGATAGCGTGGCGGAGGCCTTCGCGGTCTTCAAAGAGCATTTCGACCGCGTCGACATCCTCATCAGCAACGCCGCCCTCGGGGTGCTGCGACCGGCCCTGGAAATGGGGCTCAAGCACTTCCGTCGCTGCATGGAGACCAACGCCCTGGCGCTGAACACCCTCGCCCAGAACGCGGTGCCGTTGATGGGCGAGGGAGGCTCCATCATTGCCCTGACCAGTCTTGGATCGGAGCGGGCCATCCCCAACTACACCTTCATCGGGGCCTCCAAAGCGGCCCTGGAAGCCCTTTCCCGCGGACTCGCCCAGGAGCTGGGCCCCCGCGGCATCCGCGTGAACTGCGTCAGTGCCGGCGTGGTCGACACCGATGCCCTCAAGCATTTTCCCAACCGCGAGCATCTCCTCGCCGAATACGCCGAGCGCACCCCCCTGGGGCCGACGCTCCGTCCCGAGCAGGTCGCGGATGCCATCTACCTCCTCTGCCTGCCCGAGGCGGGCATGATCACCGGGCACACGCTCTTCGTGGACGGGGGGTACGCCATTTCCGGATGAGTGCGCCAAACTTTCAGATCGAGGACGGACTGGCCGGTCGCGTGGCGCTGGTCACCGGCGGCAGCCGTGGGATCGGCCGGGCCATCGTCGAGCGACTCGGTCGCGCCGGCATGGACGTGACCTTCACCTACCTCGGCAACGAGGCCGCGGCGCAGGAAGTCCTCGCCGCCAATCCCGACCTCAAGCTCAGCGCCCTCAAGGTGGACGGGCGGGACAGCGCGGCCGTGAACCGCTGTATTGACGAGCTCGTCGAGCGCTGCGGTCGCTTGGATGTGCTCGTCAATAACGCCGGGGTCATTCGCGACAACCTTCTCGCGATGCTCGAGGACGAGGACCTCAAGGCGGTCTTCGAGACCAACATCGAGGCCGTGTTCCACTTTTGCCGCGCCGCCGTGCCACACATGATGTCGAAGCGCTACGGGCGCATCGTCAACCTCAGCTCCGTCTCCGCGGAGAAGGGGGGGCGTGGGCAGACCAACTACGCGGCCAGCAAGGGGGCGATCAATGCCTTCACCAAGGCGCTGGCCGTGGAGGTAGGTCGGCGGGGCCTGCGCGTCAACGCCGTGGCCCCGGGCGTCATCGAGACCGACATGTCGCAGGACGTTCGCGATCTTGCCGGCGACGAAATCCTTTCCAACATCGTCCTGAAGCGCTATGGTCAGCCCGCCGAAATTGCCGAGGCGGTCTGGTTCCTGAGCTCCGACCTCTCGAACTACATCACCGGACAGGTCCTGAGCGTGGACGGCGGCTTTAAAATGTAAGCACATGAGCAATCAAGACATCAGCAAGGAGGAGATCATGGCCATCTATCCCAAGGTGGCGGAAATCATCGCAGACGCCCTCGGCTGCGACGAAGAGGACGTGAAGCCCGACTCTTCCCTCATCAATGATCTCGACGCCGAGTCCATCGACTTCCTCGACATCGTCTTCCGCCTCGAGCGTGAATTCAAAGTCAAGATCCCTCGCGGCAAGGCGGTCGAGGAAGCCCGCGGCGAGTTGAGCGAAGAGGAGTTTGAACAGGGCGGCGTGGTCACGGATGCCGGTCTGGAAAAGATCCGCGCCTACCTCTCCGAGGTGCCGGCTGACCGCATTCCCAATCCGCTCAAGGCTGCGGAGATTCCCAAGCTCTTCACCACGGAGACCTTCTGCAAGATGGTTCTTCGCGAGCAGAAGTCGGCCTGAGTCCGCAGCGATCCGCGTCGCGCATGCCCCAAGTACCTTCTCGGGGACTCGGGGTCGAACCGTACCAAGGCGGGGAGGGGCTTGCCTGTTGTTCTGAACGCGCCCTTGCCCCGGGGTCGTCCTGCATGCCGCGGAGCCCCGAGGTTTTCGTGCCCTTCTTCCTTTGATATAAGGGGGGCGACCCTCGCGACTGGCGCTTCGGCCGGGCCCTTTCAAAAATCCTCTTTTACTAAGTCGGGGCTTCGCCGTATCGTTTCGTTCCGCCCGGCCGGGCCCTTGTTTACGAAATTCATGAGACGCATCCCGAATCGCGGCGCGGGGGAACCCGCCCCATCCTCGTCACGACTGGCCCTCGGGCCCCTTCTCCTCGCTGTCGTCTCGGCAGCCCTGTTGGCCTCCTGTACGACGATGGACGGGGCCGCGGGCGGCGGCGGCAGCCGGGTCTCGGGTCCGGTGGGTTCCATTGCGGGCCAGCTCACTCCCTCCCAGCTCAACCATCCCCAGGTGAAGACTCGCAATGCCATGATTGCCAGCGAGCCTCCCGGCAACTACTACATCGGCCGTCGCTGGTGGACGGATGGGACGCGCTTTTGGGGCTACCTGCGCGAACCCGGCAAGCCCTGGTCCACCGCCCGGCTCGTCATCATGAACGAGAGCATCGTCAAGCAGCCCGACCGGGTTCCAGAAGAAGGGTCAGATCGGGTCCACGGCTTCGACCACAACTACGAGTACCGCGTGTGGGGGAACTACACGGGGCAGGCGATTTACGATCCGAACTCGAACTTCAAGGTGGCGGAGTTCCGCCCCAGCCGCTTCGAGTTGATCAGTGCGACTCCCGGCTTCCTCTTCTATCCCGGCGAGCGCTACAATCCGCGTCAGTTGCCGGAGATCCATCCTCCCCTCCCCTGAAGGGGACCGGGCCTTCCTGACGAGGCCTTCTCAGGACCCGTCCTGGGGGAAACTCGGAAAAGAAAGGGGGGCCGTGCTCGTGGGGCATTCGGCGGAATCCCCATCACGAGGCAGGCGGGTGAGGTGCCCCC
>CAZKGI010000083.1:0-7874 GCA_964552315.1 uncultured Akkermansia sp.
GAGCCCGCGCCCGCGCTTTTGCCACTTTTGCAGGGCGCGTATGCGATGCCGGAGCTGGCCGCCCCCCTCCGGGGGATCGTCGCCCTCGAGGGACTCGGCAAGCTCGAGCATGCGCGCGAGGCGCTGGTCGCCGTGCTCGAGCCGGGGCTGCAGCCGGTTTTCAAAGAAATGGCTGACGATGCGGGACACGTTCAGGTCGGCGAGAAAGTGCTCGCGGCGATCCAGGGGCACGGACTTGGGGACCACGGCGCCGAGGCTTTTCAACAGGGTCAAGCCCTGGCTGGCGCTGCCCTTGCTGATGCCGATACGGGAGACGATCTCGTCCATGGGCAGGGCCTCGGTGGAGACGAAGAGCAGCCCGTAGATTTGGCCGATGGACTTGGGCAGGCCGAAGATCTGCACAAAGGAGACAAAAAATTCGACCGACTCCTCCAGCAAGGCTTGGGATCCGGACAAGCTGCCGCCCGTGGTGCCGTCCCCTGCCTCCAAGGGAAAATCGGCCCCTCGCCGGGGGGAAACATGGGCTTTGCTCTTCATCCCAAAGGGAATCGAAGGTCGCGAATAAGTAACCTCCTTCCCCCTTTGTTCAATCAAAAATGAACAAAGCCCCCGCCTTTTCCCGCCTGCTCTGGGAGGAGGGCAAAGGGCAAATCCTGTCGCTCCGTGGGCGCGAGGGGGGCCGGCGGCTCAGGCCTCGCCAAGGATCACCGCGGCGATGCGGTCCTGGTCCTCGGGCCGCACGTAGGGGCTCATGGGGAGGCTCAGGCAGGTGGAGGCGATGCGCTCCGACACCGGAAAATCGCCGGGGGCATGCCCCAGGTCGGCGAAGGCTGGCTGGAGGTGCAGGGGCACCGCGTAGTAGGGCACCGAAGGGATTTGGGCCTCGGCGAGGCGCGCCTGAAGGGCGTCGCGCTCCTCGGAGAGGAGGGTGTACTGGGCGTAGACCGAACTGTTGCCCTCGGCCACCTGGGGCAGGGTCAGCGGAGCCCCGGCGAGACGGCGGGCGTAGCCCTCGGCCACGGCCTGACGCCTTTCGATTTCCTCGTCAAAGATGGCCAGCTTTTCCAAGAGTATGGCTGCCTGAAGGGTGTCGAAGCGGCCGTTGATGCCGATGACGGGATGGTAGTGCTTGCGCTGCTGGCCGTGCACCCGGATCCAGCGCAGCTTCTCGGCGAGCTCGTCGTCGTCGGTGAAGAGGGCCCCCCCGTCGCCATAGCAGCCCAGGGGCTTCGAGGGAAAGAAGGAGGTGCTGCCCACCAGCGAGAGCGCCCCGGAGCGCCGTCCGTGATGAGTGGCGCCGAAGCTCTGGGCGGCGTCCTCGATCACCGGAATGCCGCCGGCCTCGGCGGCGAGGCGGTTGATCTCGGTCATGTTGGCTGTCTGGCCGTAAATCCCCACGGGCATGATGGCCTTGGTCCGCTCCGTGATGGCGGCGGCCAGCAAGGCGGGATCGAGGTTCCAGGTGTCCGCCTCGATGTCGACGAAGACCGGCTTCGCCCCGACCAGGGCGATGACTTCGGCCGTGGAAATCCAGGTGTAGGGCACGGTGATGACCTCGTCGCCGGGCCCGATGCCCAGGGCCATGAGCGCCATCAGCAGGGAATCCGTCCCCGAGGAGACCGTGAGGGCGTGCCGACAGCCGAGATAGTGGCAGAGGGCCTCCTCGAGTTCGGTGACCTCGGGACCGAGAATGTACTGACCGTGGTCCAGCACGGCGGCGATGCGGCGATCGATCTTTTCGCGGATGCGCCTCTGCTGGCTTTTCAAATCGATGAAGTCCATGGAAGGAGCCGCAGTCTACGCGGCCCGGCGGTCTGCGCCAGTGAATTTCGGACGGGGCGAGTCCTCTCCCCTCCCCTTCTGCGCCCCGGGCCCGCGAGCTTTCGTTAGGACCGGCGCTGTGCCCGTACCCGCCATCTTTATGCCGCGAGGCGAAATCACAAAGGAGGGCGGTCTTTACAGGCGGAATGAACTCTCTACAGTGCCCGGATGCCCGAATCGCCCAGATGGGTTCTTGCCCAAACGCCGGATCCCGCGCTCGTCCGTGAATACGCGGACGCGTTTGGCCTTGCTCCCGTCGTCGTTGCCCTGGCCCTGCAGCGCGGCCACGTCGAGCGCGAGCAACTCGAACAATTTTTCCATCCCCGGCTCAAGGATCTCAGCGACCCCTACCTGCTGCCCGGCGTGGAGGAAGCCGCCCGCCGCATCGCGGAAGCCATCGACCACAAGGAATCGGTCCTGCTCTACGGCGACTACGACGTCGACGGCGTCAGCTCCATCGCCCTGCTCCACAGCGTGCTGAGCGCCTACGGCCTGCAGCCGCGGCCCTTTCTCCCCACCCGGCTGGAGGAAGGTTATGGGCTGAGCGCCAAGGGCATCGAGAGCTGCCTCGAGGAGGGGCCGCCCGATCTGTTCATCGCCGCGGACTGCGGCACGAACTCGCGAGAGGAGGCCGCCGCCCTGCGCGAGCGCGGCATCGACCTGATCATCCTCGACCACCACGAGCCCTCCCCCGCCGGCGTGGCGGATTGCGTCGCCTTGGTCAACCCCAAGCTGGGCGAGGACTACCACTATCTCTGCACTGTGGGGGTGGTCTTCAAGGTCGCCCACGCCCTGCTGCGGCTGCGTCCCCTGCCGGGCTTCGACCTGAAGAACTACCTCGACATCGTGGCCCTGGGGACCATCGCCGACATCGTGCCCCTGGAGGCGGAAAACCGCCTCTTTGCCCGGCGTGGCCTCGTCCAGCTGGAGCGCACCATCCACCCCGGGCTCGTCGCCCTGAAGTCCGTGGCGGGGGTCACCCATCCCATCCGCACCCACGACGTCGGCTTCAAGCTCGGTCCCCGCCTCAACGCCTCGGGCCGGCTCGACACGGCCCAGGCCTCCCTCAACCTGCTGCTGGCCCGCGATTCTGTCGAGGCCCGCCAGCTCGCCGAGTCCCTCGACCGACAAAACCGGGAGCGGCAGGAACTGGAACTGGCCACCCGCGAGGCGGCCGAGCGGCAGATCGCAAGCCTGCCCGCCTCGCAGCGCAGCCACGCCATCGTCGTCGGGGCCCGGGGCTGGCATCCCGGCGTGGTCGGCATCGTCGCCTCGAGGATCTCCAAGCAGTACCACCGCCCCACCTTCGTCATCGGCATCGACGACCATGGACTGGGCAAGGGCAGCGGGCGCAGCATCCCCGGCATTTCCCTGGTCGAGGCCCTCGACTCCTGCCGGGAACTGATCGAAACCGGCGGCGGTCATGAAATGGCGGCCGGGGTGACCCTGCGCGAGGAACAGCTCGAGGCCTTTCGCGAGGCGCTCATCCGCAGCGTCCAGGCCCAGGCCGACAGTGACACCCTGCATCCCAAGCTCTCCATCGACGCGGCCATCCGCCTCTCTGATATCAGCCTGGACCTGCTCGACAGTTACGAGCTCCTGCGCCCCTTTGGGACCAACAATCCCCAACCGGTCTTCATGTGCAGCGGCGTGCGCCTGGCGGCGGAACCCCGCCGCATCAAGGAAAAGCACCTCAAGTTCCGCTTCGAGCAGGACGGGGCGGAGCAGGAGGCCATCTACTTCAACGGCGTGAACCTCGACCTGCCCAAGCCCCCTTGGGACATCGCCTTCACCATCGACCGCAGCGAGTTTCGCGGTCGACAGCAGGTCAACGTGGTCCTGCAGGCCATTCGCAAGAGCCGCTGAGCGGCGCACTCTCCTCACGCCCGTCCCCCGGATCGACCGATCGCTGCAGCAGCGCGGCTAGCGCTGTAATCCCAGCATTTTAGATATGGTAATTTTTATGTTTTTGAGATAATTTTGGAAAACCTCACTATCAAATGCCACTTCTCCCCAGCGCTCGACCTCGCCTTCCCCGCGGGCGGGCCTTCACCTTGGTTGAGATCACGCTCGTCGTGAGCATCCTCGTGGCCTTGAGTTCCCTGGCCTTCGTCGGCGTGACCTCCTACCGGGAAGGGGCGAATCGGGCCATCTGCATCCACCAGGTGGCCAATATGCAGAAGGTCATGCGCGCCTACTGCAATCTGGAGCAGCTGGCGCCGGGCCAGGAAATGACGGACCTCGTCGATCGCCTGCAAAAGGAAACCCAGGTCTATCGCGAGCTGCCTCACTGCCCCTCGGGCGGTGAATATCACTTTCACAAGGAAGGCGTGCCGGAAATCGGCAGCCTGCTCATGAGCTGCTCCCTGGACGCGCACCAGCCGCGCGAAACGGTGGGCTGGTGAAGCGGCTCAATAGCCCCAGGCGCCGCGCTTGGCCTGGCGGGCGGCCCGCTCCACGGCTTCGAGGCGGTCCCGAGCCTGGTAAAAGCTCTCCCCCTTCGGCGTGGGCACGGGATGTTCCTTGGAACCGGGTCCCTTGGTGTGGATGCGGGCCAGCCCCTGCTCCACCAGGCGGGTGCCGAGATCGCTGCCGTCGGCCAACTCGACAAAGCCGTAAACCCGCTCGCTGTCGAAGACCGGTTCCCAGTAGGTGTAGATGGTGAAGGCCTTCCCCTGAAGCCATTCCTTGACCAGGTCCTTGGCGCGTTTTCCCAGGGCCACGGTCTGCTCGGGGGTCAACCCGCCCAAGTCCTTGGCCTGCTCGCGGACGCGACGGCGCTGCGCCTCGTAGCGGTCACTGAGGTAGCTCTCCGGCGTGTCCACGAAGTAGAGGCGCAGCTGAAATTCGCGCCCGCCGGCCTGCACCCAGAAGCTGTCCCCGTCGTTGCCCGCCCGGTCGATCCAGCGGGCGTCGGGGAAGCGCTCGTAGGCCGTGGCCTGGTGGGGCACCGCCTTGGCCCCATCGGTGGCGGGGGCCTTGGCCCCGCCCGAGCGCTTCGGGGCAGAGGGCGTGGACGACGCGGGCGCGGGGCTCGGCTCCGCCTTGGTGGGGGCGGGGCGTCCCTCCACGGGCCGGGCGCCCTCTGCCGGAGTCTGGGGAGGCTCCAGCAGTTCGTCCCGCAGGATGGAGCACTGCCAATGCAGCAGCACGAGGATGCCGAAGAGGATCACCGCGCGAAGCGCGGCCGCATTCCCCTTTGCCGATGATTTCCTTTTCATCGCCCCGGCAGCAAGCGCGGCTCAGCTCTTCTTCTCCTTGACCGTGGTCTGGATGTAAATTTCGCGAAGCTGGGTGAAGTCGGCCTCGGCCGGGCTGGCCGACATGAGGTCGACCCCCTTGTTGTTCTTGGGGAAGGCGATGACTTCGCGGATGCTGTTTTCGCCGCAGGCGAGCATGACGAGGCGATCGAGCCCCAGAGCGATGCCCCCGTGCGGAGGCGCGCCAAAGGAGAAGGCGGTGAGGATGTGGCCAAACATCTGGTTCTGCTCCTCTTCCGTGATGCCGAGCACGCCAAAGAGGCGGGACTGCAGGTCGCGTTCGTGGATCCGCAAGCTGCCACCGCCGAGCTCGTAGCCGTTGAGGACCACGTCGTAGGCCACGGCGCGGATCTGGTCCCACTTGGACTCGTCCTCGAGCAGGGGCAGGTCCTCGGTGCGGGGACGGGTGAAGGGGTGGTGCACGGCATTCCACTTTCCAGCCTCGGCGTCGTAGGCCAGCAGAGGGAAGTCGACCACCCAGAGGAAGTCGAGCACGTCCTCCTTGCCCTCGAGAAGCCCCGTCATGGAGGCCACTTCCAGGCGGAGACGGCCGAGGACCTCGCAACAGACGCTCCACTGATCGCAGCCGAAGAGAATGAGGTCGCCTTCCTCGATGCCGAGGCGCTCAACCAGCGCGGCCTTTTCCGCCTCGCTGAAAAACTTCACGATGGGGGATTTCCACTCCCCTCCCTCGACCTTGATGTAGGCGAGACCACCGGCACCGGCCTCCCGGGCGACTTCCTCGAGGCGCTTGATCTGGCCCGTGGTCACCGAGGCAAAGCCCTTGGCGTTGATGGCCCGCACCTTGCCGCCCTTCTCGAGGGTGCTGGCGAAGACCTTGAAGGCGGAACTGGCGAAGACCTCGCTGAGGTCGACGATCTCGGTGCCAAAGCGACGGTCGGGCTTGTCGCTGCCGTACTTGTCCATGGCCTCCTGATAGCTGAGGCGGGGGAAGGGCGTGCTGACCTCGACCCCGCGCGAGGCGCGGAAGGCGGCGGCGAGCAGGTCCTCGACGAGGGCGAAGAGATCCTCCTCGGTGACGAAACTGGCCTCGATGTCCACCTGGGTGAACTCGGGCTGGCGATCGGCGCGGAGGTCCTCGTCGCGGAAACAGCGGGCGATCTGGAAATACTTCTCCAGCCCGGCGACCATCATCATCTGCTTGTACTGCTGGGGCGCCTGGGGCAGGGCGTAGAACTTGCCGGGGTTGAGGCGCGAGGGCACGAGGAAGTCACGGGCGCCCTCGGGGGTGGACTTCGACAGGATGGGCGTCTCCACCTCGATGTAGCCGGCGGCGTCGAGGCGGTCGCGGATCGCCTTGGTGATGACGTGGCGCTGCCGCAGGTTGCGCGCCATGCGGGGACGACGCAGGTCGAGGTAGCGGTGCTTCATCCGCAGGTCCTCGTTGCTCAGTTCCTTGTCGAGCTGGAAGGGCAGCACCTCGGCCTTGTTCAGGACCTTCAAGCCCGTGGCCACCAGCTCGATCTCGCCCGTGGCGATGGCGGGATTGACCGTGCTCTTGCCATCGACGTCGGGCCGCACGTCGACCCGGCCCACCACCTGCACGACGTCCTCGGCCCGGAGCTGATGACTGAGGGCCGTCGCCTCGGCGTTTTCCTCGGAGCGGAAAACGCATTGGGTCACCCCCTCTCGGTCGCGGATGTCCATGAAGATGACCCCATGGTGGTCGCGCACCGTATTCACCCAGCCCACCAAGGTGGCCGTCTGACCGGCGTGGGACTTGCGGAGTTCGTTGCAGTGATGGCTTCGGTACATGGAAAAAGGGGCGGTTGCATCGCCCGAATCGGGCGGGTCGAGACACTACAACCCATCTGCCCGCGCGCAAGGGTCCGGCAAAGGCTTTCTCGCCCCCCTCCCCTTTCCCGGGCGCGTCCGGGATCAGCCCCGCTTCGCCAGGGCCGCGGCCACAAAGCCCTTGAAGAGCGGATGGGGCTCGGTCGGCTTGCTCTGGAACTCCGGATGGGACTGCACCGCGATGAAGAAGGGATGATCGGGAATTTCGATGATCTCGCCGAGCTTGCCATCGGGCGAGGTGCCGACGAGGCGGAAGCCCTTGCTCTCGAGTATGGACAGGTAGTTCTGGTTGAGCTCGTAGCGGTGGCGGTGGCGCTCGCTGACGCTGGTCTTCCCGTAAAGCTGGGCGGCGCGGCTGTCGGGGGCGATCTTGGCCTCCCAGGTGCCCAGGCGCATGGTGCCGCCCTTGTCCTGGATGCCCTTCTGGTCCTCCAACAGGCAGATCACCGGATGCGGGGTGCCCGGATCGAACTCGGTGCTGTGGGCGCTCTCGAGCCCGCAGGCGTGGCGGGCGAATTCGATCGTGGCGATCTGCATGCCCAGGCAAATCCCGAAGTAGGGAATGCCATTCTCCCGGGCGTACTGCGCGGCGGCAATCTTGCCCTCGATGCCGCGGTCGCCGAAGCCACCGGGAATGAGGATGCCGGAAACGCCCTCGAGGTACTTGGCGGCGCCGAACTCCTCGATGTCGCCGGAATCCACCCGGACGACCTCGACGTGGGTGTCGTTGGCCGCGCCCGCGTGGGTGAGGCTCTCGTAGATGGACTTGTAGGCGTCCTTGAGGTCGATGTACTTGCCCACCACCCCGATCTTCACGCTGTGCGTGGGGTTGACGATGCGATCGACCATGTTGCGCCATTCCAGGAGGTCCGGCTCGGGAGTCTCCAGGCCGAGGCGATCGCAGATGATGTCGTCGAGGTGCTGGTCGTGCAGGTTCAAGGGGGCCCGATAGATGGTGCCCTTGACGTCGAGGAAGGG
>CAZKGI010000083.1:7974-9538 GCA_964552315.1 uncultured Akkermansia sp.
GGTCGTGCAGGTTCAAGGGGGCCCGATAGATGGTGCCCTTGACGTCGAGGAAGGGAATGACGGCCTCGGGACGCACGTTGCAGAACATGGCGATCTTCCTCCTCACGTCCTGGTCGATGGGATGCTCGGCGCGGCAGAGGATGACGTCGGGGGCGATCCCGATCTCGCGCAGCTTCGCGACGCTTTGCTGGGTCGGCTTCGTCTTCAGCTCCTCCGCCGCCTTGATGAAGGGGACCAGCGTGGCGTGGATGAAGGCGACGTTCTCGTGGCCGACCTCGTCCTTGAACTGGCGGAGGGCTTCGAGAAAGGGCAGCCCCTCGATGTCTCCGGTGGTGCCGCCGATCTCGGTGATGATGATGTCGATGTCGTCCCGTTCCGCGACCTCGTGGATGCGGTTCTTGATCACGTCGGTGACGTGCGGGATGACCTGGACGGTGGCGCCGAGATAGAGCCCCTCGCGCTCGTTCTTGATCACCGTCTCGTAGACCTGGCCGCTCGTGAGGTTGTTCAGGCGGGAGAGGCGGCCACTGGTGAAACGCTCGTAGTGCCCCAGGTCGAGGTCGGTTTCGGCCCCGTCGTCGAGGACGTAGACCTCGCCGTGCTGGAAGGGACTCATCGTCCCGGGGTCGACATTGAGGTAGGGGTCGAACTTTTGCATGAGAACGCGCAGGCCACGCCGCTCCAGCAGCGTACCCAGCGCCGCGGCGGCAAGCCCTTTCCCCAAGGAGCTGACCACCCCACCTGTGACGAAAATGTACTTCATCGGGACAACAAATCGTGGAGTATCGCCGCCTGCTCGGGAGTGTCAACGCCGGGCGAGGAATCATCGGTGAGGAGCAC
Source organism: uncultured Akkermansia sp. (assembly GCA_964552315.1). GTDB lineage: Bacteria > Verrucomicrobiota > Verrucomicrobiia > Verrucomicrobiales > DEV007 > Arctic95D-9. The sequence continues at coordinate 8,815 of CAZKGI010000083.1, forward strand.
CCGAATCCGGGCGCCGTTTTCCAGGGCGCGCAGCTGCTCGAGCCCCTCGCATTGCTCCAGCATGGAGGGCGGCCAGCTCACGAAATCGAAGAGAAAGTCGCGCCGGAAGCCGTAGATCCCCTTGTGCCGGTAGCAGGTCAGCCCCTCGGGCCGACTGCGCGGATGGGGAATCTGGCTGCGCGAAAAATAAAGGGCGTGGCCCGAGCGATCGATGACGACCTTGACCACGTTCGGGTCGGCGAGGACGGGATCCTCGGGAGAAAGGGGATTGGCCGCCGTGATGAGGGGCAGCTCGGGATCGTCGAGAAGGGCAGCCGCCAGGGCATCCACCAAGGCCGGGTCGATGAGGGGTTCGTCGCCCTGAATGTTGATGACATGGGTCATTCCCGGAAAGGCCTCGGCGACCTCGGCGACGCGGTCGGTGCCGCTGGGGTGGTCGTCGCGGGTCATGGTGACGTGGCCGCCAAAAGCCCGCACCGCCTCGGCGATGCGCTCGTCATCCGTGGCCACCGTCACCTGGGCGAGCTGGCGGCAGGCGGCACAGCGCTCCCAGACGTGCTGGACGAGCGGCTTGCCCGCGATGAGGTGGAGCGGCTTGCCCGGAAAGCGCGTCGATCCCCAGCGGGCGGGGATGACGCCGAGGACGGAAGAGGGTTCGGTCGGCATGTCGAGAGGGTTCGGTCACGCCACGAAGTCGCGGATTGGGAATTACGCAAGGGAATCC
>CAZKGI010000084.1:0-9433 GCA_964552315.1 uncultured Akkermansia sp.
GATCGAGCGTCGTCGGGAGGCCGGAGGGCGAGTGGTGCGGCGTCACGAGAAACGTCCGCAGACGCCGCTGCAGCGCGTCCTTGGCCTCGGGTGCGATCCGGAGACGCGGGCTTGGCTGGAGGAGCTGAAAGTCCGAATGGATCCCTTCGAAGCCAAAGAGCATCTGGAGACCTGGCTGAAGGCAATCTGGCAGTTGGTCAAGGCGATGAACCGCGCCGAAGCTCTCGGAGAGGACCCCGGCGAGGTAGCGGCAGCTTGGCAATGCCCCGGACTGCGCTACGCTCCGTCCGGGGCATTGCCAAGCACACCCTCCGGGTGTAGCAACCCCACCCTGGGCAAGCCCAGGTCCAAAACGAAACAACCACCCTCAACCCCCACCACGGTGCCTGTGGAGAAGACCCGAAATCCTGCCGCTTAACAATGCGCTTCGGTGTCTTTTATTTTTGAGTCAACAGGCTAGTCGGGTCGACAGGATTTTTTGAGATCTCCATTCGCCCTGCTGGGTAGTCCATGCTACTATGGTCGGGTGCAGTGTGAACTGCCAGACCCCGCCATGGCCGGATCCCCTGATCGGTCAGGGGATGAGGAGGACCAGAGCAGGCCTCCGCCAGGGTCATCCGGGACGTGGCTGCTGGTGAGCGATATCGACGATACCCTCGACGGGGACCGCCAGGCTTTGTTCGATTTCGCTCGGCAGTGGACCTCGCTGCTCTTGGTTGTCAACTCGAGCCGTCCTCGTCGCAGCGTGGAAAGGACGCTGCAGCAATTTCCCCGCGAACTGAAGATCCACGGCTCGATCACAGCATTGGGAACCGAAATCTCGCTGCTGGGTGAGGAACTATCGACCTGGTCGGATCGCTTCCGCCCCTGGTGCCGCGAGGAAATCTTTCAATATCTGAGGCGGGCCGGCTTCCGCCCCCATGATGAGGAATTTCAGGCCCCTTACAAGGTGAGTTTTGCCGTGCCACGCCCCTGCTGGGCGGAGGTCGGTAGGGCTCTGAGGGACCGCTTCGACGGCCTTCAGATCGTCCAGTCCGGAGAAAGTGACTTTGATGTCATCCCCGCTTCAGCCGGGAAGGGCGCCGCCACCTTGGAGGTGGCCCGGCGGCTCGAAATCCCCCCTGCACGCCTGGTGGTCGCGGGGGATTCGGGAAACGATCTCAGTCTCTTTGCCGTATCGGAGATGGCGGTGGCCGTAGGCAACGCGCGACCGGAATTGCGCGAGCACGCCGATCCCGACCGAACCTATTTTGCCCGCGCCCCCAGGGCGGCCGGGCTGACAGAGGGCCTTCGACATTGGATGGCCTGTCATATCAACCCAAACAATGATGGCGATACGTAAAGACAAAGATACATCCACCACAGGAAGAATCCTCATGCTCTCCATCCACGGCTACGTGGCCGCGGAACCGGAATTGGGGAAACCCGACACAGGGGGGCAGGTGGTCTTTGTGCTGGAGCTGGCGAAGCGTTTCGCTCGATTGGGGTACCGAGTGGATCTGGTCACCCGCCGCTTCGACAAACAGCCCGAGACCGATCGGATCAATGCCAATCTGCGCGTTTGGCGCATCCCCTTTGGGGGCAAGGAGTTTATCCGCAAGGAGGACATGCACGGCTACCTGCGGGACTTCGTGAGCAACTTCCTATCCGAAGTGCATCGTCGGGGCTTGCGCTATGACGTGGTGAGCAGCCACTACTGGGATGCTGGCTGGGCAGGACAACGCATCGCCGAGGAGCTCCGCCTACCTCATGTGCACACGCCCCACTCCCTGGGATCCTGGAAGAGGAAGGACATGAAGAGCTCCCGTCGGGACCTCGAGCAGATCTATCGCTTTGAAGAACGCATCGAGAAGGAATTTCTGACCTATAGGAATTGCGATCACTTGATCGCGACGACGGTCCAACAGGTTGAGATCCTGGGAAAGGATTACGGGATCCCCAGGGATCATGTTAGCCTCATCCCGCCCGGGATTGACGAGCAGCGCTTCGCCCCCGCCCCGGAGCAGCGCATCGCCGAGATTCGGGAGCGGATCGGATTCACCTCCCGAGATGTCTATTGTGTGGGACGGGCGGCAACGAACAAAGGCATCGACTTGCTGGTCAAAGCCCTGCCGCACCTACGTCGCCTCGTCCCCCGGGCTCGCCTGCAACTGGCGGTGGGGGCTGGAGCGGGCGGCCGGGATCGCGAGCGGGTGGAGGAATGGAAAGCACTCGCCAGCGAATTGGGCGTGGCCCGTCAAGTGCGCTGGTTGGGCTACGTGCCCGATGAGGAGATGGCCGATTACTATCGCGCGGCCGGCGTGTTTGCCCTTTCCTCACGCTATGAGCCCTTTGGCATGACGGCCATCGAGGCCATGGCCTGTGGCACCCCCACCGTGGTGACGGTTCACGGCGGCCTGCACGAGGCGGTGGAATTTGGACTGCACGCCCTCTACGCGGATCCGAAGATTGCCGAGGAGTTTGCCGCTCTCCTGGCGATGCCCCTTCGTTACCCAGCCTTGAGGGAGCGGCTCTCCCTGGAAGGGGCTCGTTTTGCGAGACGTCAGTTCGGCTGGACGGGCATTGCCCGACGCACCTTGGCGGTGTTTGACCGCCTTCGCGGCCTCTACCAGGGGAACTCGGATGAAGAGACCGGGTATTGAGATTGGAGACGTACATTGAACCTCATCCGTGGAACATGCCCAAGATCCTATTTCGACCGGAAGACTACCGGGCCTTGCACGACGAAGAACGCGAACTCCTCGCCGAGGGATACTTGCGCGCCATCGACACCGTGCGGAAGAACATCACCCCAAAGGGCTTCAGTGCCTGCTCGCTCGCGGACAACGCTGTCTATGGCACGGATGAGAACTATCGTTCGGTGTGGGCTCGAGACGGGGCCATCACCGCCCTCTGGACCCTCGACCTGGAGGATGAGGACATCCGTCAGGCCCAGATCCAGACCTTCGAGACCCTTCTCTCCAAACAAAGCCCCACCGGCCAGATCCCAGCCAATGTCCGCATTGAGACAGGGGAGCCCGATTATGCCGGGGTGGGGGGGATCGCGAGCATCGACAGTGTCATGTGGATTCTGATCGGCCTCGTTCACCTCTGTGAATTTCGCGGGGACTGGAGTCTGGCCGATCGCTATGCCGGGAATCTGCAGAGGGCGATGGACTGGCTGGGCGCGCACGACTCCAACGGCTGCGGCCTGCTGGAGATCCCAGAGGCAAGCGACTGGGCAGACCTCTTCGGTTTTAGCTATCACGTGCTCTACGACGAGGTGTTGTGGTACCGCAGTCTGGATTGCTACGCGAGGCTCGCCGCCAGCCTCGGTGAGGCCGAAAAGGCCGAGGACTATCGGAAGCACGCCGCTTCGGTGCGTCGAAAATTCTTCAAGACCTTCTGGCCCACCACCTTTCGGGAGGGGGAGTCCGAAGGATACAGCTTTACGGATACGCAGTACTCCCTGGGCGACACGCGCTATCTCGTGGCTCAGGTTTCCCCCTTCAGTTTCAGCTGGCGCTGCGACGTCTGTGGGAACCTCCTGGCCTACCTGACGGGACTGCTTGATTCAGAGAGGGCCATGATGACTTTTCGCTTTCTCTGGGGAAGTGGGGTGAACGATCCCGGACCGGTCAAAAACCTCTATCCTCCGGTGCAGGCGGGAGATCCGGAGTGGCGCACCTACTACACGGTGAACCTGCTGAACTTGCCGAACCATTACCACAACGGCGGCATCTGGCCATTCATCGGCTCCATGTGGGTGCGTTTCATCCACCGATTGGGCATGCCGGACCTAGCGCAGCGGGAACTCGTGAAGCTGGCGAAACTGTGCCAGATGGGCCAGACCCATCCCTGGGAATTCAATGAGTGGCATCACGGGGTGACCGGCCGCCCGATGGGCAAGGCGTATCAGGCCTGGAGCGCTGCCGGCTTCATCCGGGCCTGTCACGATCTCGAGGCTGTGCCCTCGGAAGTCTCCCACGCCTTGTGAGCCGATCAACGAAAACGCCGCGCCCGGGGTGCGGGCGCGGCGTTGGAAAGGGCCACGAGGACTTGGGGGCCTCAGGAGGCCTTGGCCTCGTCGCCTTCGCCTTCCGGCGCGGTGACGAGGGCGTCGACCCACTCGATCATCGCCATGGGAGCCGAGTCAGACTGACGCTGGCCGAGACGAATGATGCGGCAGTAGCCACCCTGACGGTTGGCGCTGGCCGGGGCGATCTGTTCGAAGAGCGTCTTGACGCTACGCTGGGCCAGCTGATTGCTGCCAAGCAGCGAGATGGCCCGGCGCCGGCTGTGCAAGTCGTTGCGCTTGCCAAGGGTCACGAGGGATTCGGCAAAGGGGCGCAGGGCCTTGGCTTTGGCGAGGGTCGTGGTGATGCGACGATGCTCGATCAGGCTCGCGGCGAGATTGCGGAGAAGAGCGTCGCGGTGCGCTTTGACGCGCTGGAGTTTGACAGTTTTGCTTCGATGTCTCATCGGAGGGAATTAGGTTAGAGGAGGGCGGGGAAGACCCGACCAGGTCAGTCGTGGAGGTTTTGGGCGATGAGGGCGGCCAGGCCGGGTCCCTCGTGAGAACGGTCGCCTCCGAGGAGGGGAGAGGTGAAGGACTGCTCGAGCAGGCTGGGATCGATCTGCATGCCCAGGGAGAGACCGAGTTCGTGCAGCTTGTCCTTGATCTCGTTGAGCGACTTTTTGCCGAAGTTGCGGTACTTGAGCATTTCGGCCTCGGTCTTCATGGCGAGCTGGCCCACGGTGGTGATATTGGCGTTGTTGAGGCAGTTGGCCGCGCGAACGGAGAGCTCGATCTCGTTGACGCTCATGTTGAGCAGCTTCTTCAGCTCGGCGTTTTCCTCGCTCTGGGTCTCGGGGCGATCCTCGATGAGGATGGCGTTGTCGTCGTAGTTGACGAAGACGTCGAGGTGGTGGCGGAGGATGGCCGAAGCCTGCAGCAGCGCATCGTGGGGCTCGATCCGCCCATCGGTCCAGATTTCCAGAATGAGCTTGTCGTAGTCGGTGCGCTGACCCACCCGGGTGTTTTCGACGGCGTACTTGACGCGGCGCACCGGGGAGAAAATTGAGTCGATCGGAATCACCCCGATGGGCATGTCGGGATGCTTGTTGTCCTCGGAAGTGTTGAAGCCACGACCGACGCGGACTTCCATTTCCAGGTTGAACTTGGTCGGGCGGTCGAGAGTGCAGATCAGCTGATCCTTGTTGACGATCTCGTATTGGGAAATCTCCTGGATGTCGCCCGCGGTGACCGGACCGGCCTTGTCCACGGAGAGCGAGAGCGTGGCGGGAGCGCGGTCGTCAAAGTGACGGAAGCGGATTTGCTTCAGGTTGAGGATGATGTCGGTGACGTCTTCGACCACGCCGGGAAGAGACGTGAATTCGTGGGCCGCTCCGGCGATGCGGACGGAAGTGATGGCCGCTCCCTCCAGCGAGGAGAGGAGAACGCGGCGCAAGCTGTTGCCGATGGTGTGGCCAAAGCCAGCTTCAAAGGGCTCGGCGACGAACTTGGCGTAGCTTTCAGAGGCGGTCGTTTCGTCCTTGACGAGACGATCCGGGATTTCAAACGGAGCGAGTGCTTTCGACATGATGGATGTGGATTGCCGGGTTACCCAGAGGTAGAGCGTGCCTTTACGCCACCCGAGTGGCGGAATACCAAGGACCGACGGCAGATTCAATGACGCCCAGGGCGGGAAGTATGGCTCCAGATTTTCGAAAGTAAACCGCTTTTTCCCAAGGAAAGTGCGACTTGATTCCCGTGGAAAGAGTCCCGAGAATGCTCCCCGATGAGCAGCCATTTTGCCTCCCCGGAGTCCTGCGACTTTGCCGAATTGCAAAAGGTGGTTTCTGACACCTTCCCCCTGGGGCTCGACTCCCTTCACGGACCGGCCCACTGGCGGCGCGTGGAACGCAACGGTCTTTGGCTCGCCGAGCGGGCCGGAGGAGACCTCCGGGTCGTCCAGCTCTTCGCCTGGCTTCACGATTCCTGCCGGACTAATGAGTGGACCGATCCCGAGCACGGCAGGCGGGGGGCCGAATACGCGAAGAAACTGCGGGGCAAGCTCTTTACCCTCGAGGACGAGGCCTTCGATCGGCTCCTTTACGCCTGCACCTGGCACACGGATCGGGACCATTCTGACGATCCCACTGTCGGCGCCTGCTGGGATGCCGACCGGCTCGACCTCGGGAGGGTGGGGATCGAGCCCTCGCCCGAGTTCATGAGCACGCCGCCTGGCAAGGAGGCGGCTTTGTTCCGCTACGACTTTCTTTCCCACCGAGTCGACCCCTGAAGCAGGGGATCGGCCGGGCGCCGATGACGGAATAGCGAGACGGGACTTTTTCATTGCGGGAGCGCTCCCGGCTCTCTTAAATCCGGGCATGAACAAGCTCCTGGCGCGGGTGGTCCTGCTGTGGACCGGGATGATCAGTGTTGGCATGGGAGCGACCCCGGATCGTCCCAATCTCATTTTGATCATGGCCGATGACCAGTCCGCCGGGGCGCTGGGCTGCTATGGGAATCCGGTCATTCAAACCCCGAATCTCGATGCCCTGGCCGCCCGAGGGATCCGCTTTGACCAGGCCTTGGTCAGCCAATCGATCTGCTGGGCCAGTCGCACCAGTTTCCTCACCGGGAGAGTTGGGCGCAGCACCAGTCGTCCGGAAACGCCCGATCTGACGCGACCCGAGGAGGCGGAAACCTTGGTGTCCGATCGTCTCCGGGCGGCGGGATACCGCACGGGCTTTTATGGAAAGTGGCACGCCCGGATGCCGGATGGCTACAATGCGGCGGCTCATTTTGATGAGTTCGAGATCATTACGCGGACCCCCTATTACAAAAAACAGGCGGATGGTTCCCTGCGCCACGAAACCGAATTGGTGGTGGATCGGGGCATCGCCTTTCTCGAGCAACAGCCCAAGGACCAACCCTTTCTTCTGAACCTCTGGTTCAATGCCTGTCATGGGGAGGACGGCGATCGCCGCCCGGGGATCGGCTTCTATCCCTGGCCAAGAGGCCTCGACGGACTTTACGAGGACACGGAGATGCCGCGCCCCAAGCTCGACGACCCTGGTCATTTTGAGAGCCTCCCGCTTTTTTATCGGCGCTCCCTGTCCCGGGAGCGCTACTTCTGGGCCCTGGACTCCGCCCAGCGCTATCAAAGCAATGCCCGCGCCTATGCCCGGATGGTCACCGGTATTGATCAGGAGATCGGTCGCTTTCTGAAGGCCTTGGATCGTCTGGGCTTCGCCCAGACATCCATCGTGATCTATACGGCGGACAATGGCTACCACTTCGGCAATCGCGGGCTGAGCGGGAAATGGTCGCACTTTCAGGAGTCCTTGCGCGTGCCCTTGATCATTGCCGATCCCCGGGTTCCCGACGAAGGCCGCGGGCGGGAAAATCGGGCCCTGGTCAGCAATCTGGACGTGCCGGCGTCTCTCCTCGACTGGGCTCGGGTGGAGATCCCGGAGACCTATCACGGCCTCAGCCTGCGCGAGTGGGTGGAGGGACGGGAGCCCGCCGCATGGCGCAACGAGAGTTTTCACGAACACGTCGCCGTGCGGCATCGCATTCCGTCCTGGGAAGGGGTCCGCACCCCCCGCTACCAGTACGCCCGCTATTTTGATCACGACTATGAATTTCTCCACGATCTGGAACTGGACCCGGACGAGACCGTGAACCGAGCGGACGATCCCGCTTATCGCGAAATTCTGGACGACTTGCGCCAGCGCACCGATGCCCTCGTGGAACGCTATGGCGGGCCTGTGGCGCCTCCCCAGCAGCCTTACGTGGACTCCACCGAGCCCCATCCAGCCGCCGGGGCCGCGGTGGGCACGGTGCCGGATGCCGAGGGCTTCGTCTCGCTCTTCGATGGCAAGACGCTGCGCGGCTGGAGCGGCGATCCCGCCTTCTGGTCGGTGGAGGAGGGCGCCATCGTGGGGCGGGCGGATGGCCAACTAAAGCGCAATCATTTCCTCAGCTGGACGGGTGGCGTGGTTCGCAACTTCGAGCTGCGGGTGAAGGTGTGGGTCAGCGAGGGCGGCAACAGTGGCCTCCAATACCGAGGTCTGATGCGTCCGGAGATTGGTCTGGACTGCGTCTCCGGCTACCAATGTGACGTGGTCCCCGGGCATCGCGACTATGATGGCATGCTCTACGAGGAGCGTGGCCGCCGCATTTTGGCCCATTGCGGGGAAAAGGTGGTCATTGATCCCGATGGGCGCCCCTGGGTGGTGGGCTCCTTGGAGAAGAAGGTCTTTCCTGCCGGAGAGTGGCGGGATTATCGGGTCCTCGTCGAGGGGAACCGTCATCGTCATTGGATCGACGGGCATCTCACCACCGAGGTCATCGACCTGGACGAGGCGGGGCGAGCCCTCGAGGGCATTCTGGCCGTGCAGGTGCACGTCGGTCCGGCGATGGAAATCCGCTACCGGGATTTCAAGATCAAACATTTGCCGGATCAGCGGCCCCTCCTGAGCCCCGCGGACTGCCCCATTCCGCCCGAGGCCCCTGGGGTGCGCCCCCAAGGGGCCTTGCCCCGGGACTGGAAGGCTCCGCTCTACAAGGACCGGGAGGCCCTGAAGCCGGAAAAGAAGCCCTGAAGCATCACCCCCAAAGCGGGGCGAGGGGGCCGCAAAGTCGGGGTTCTCCTGGGACGGAACGCCGGCCTCGTCTCCGGACAAAGGGGGCGGGGAGCCGGGGTAATGTTTGGAGTTCCTTGAATTCCGGATTGCTTTGACTAAGGTTCACCCTTTCTGCCCCGTTTACCCTACGTTTGGATCGATTCATGAGATTTCTCACCGCGTCCCTTTTTCTCGGGCTGCTCCTTGCCATCGCAGCTCCGGAAGCCGGGGCCTATCCGCTGACGCTGGAGCAGCGGGAGCGTTTGAAACAGTATTTGCCGCGAACTTTCCCCAAGCTGGAAGATCGGGCTCCGATTCACGTCGTGGCGCTGGGCGACGACGTCATGGGGGGCTATACGCCGCTGCCCTCGGCCTGGGAGAGCAACAATCCCCTTTATTCCTACTGTGGCAGCTTCCTCACCCATCTGGCTCGGGAGTTCTTTTATCCGGGTGGGGTGCGACTCTTGAATCCACCCCAGGGAGGGAGCGCGAAACTGAGCGAATACCTCGGCGACGAGATTGCCCTCGAAAACCTCACCAATATCGACGGCACGGTCTTCGACGGTCTGCGGCGGGTCCACACGGATGCCCTGCTCCACGATCCCGACCTCGTTTTGGTGCAGTACGGCATCTACGACGCCTTCACCTTCCTTTCCATCGACACCTACAAGCGCGCCCTGCAGGAGATCGTCGAGACGGTGCGGACGGCGCGCTCGGACCTCATCCTCTTCAGTCCCCCCATGGTCAATTATGGAGGCGGGGCGATGGAGTGGGGGATCGAGCGTCCCTATGCCACGGCCGCCCGGGAAGTTGCCGA
>CAZKGI010000085.1:0-1404 GCA_964552315.1 uncultured Akkermansia sp.
TTAGGGGCCCAGGCGCTTCCACGGCAGGTGCACTCGCCAAACCACGACTCGCCTTCCCAAAAAGAGACACAAAAAAAGACACAAACAGAGAAGCGGAGTCAACGCCCGGGTTCGCCCCGGCCGGGGAAACCTCGGGAGAGGACTCCGCCACGAGGCTCAGAAGGGTCGATGCCGGTAGCGGATGACCTTGGCCGGCGACTTGGACCCGCCGTTGTCCGTGGCCACGATGCGGATGCGATTGCTGCCGGGCTTGAGCTTGGCCTTTGCCTTCCACTTCACCGTACCCGAAGCCTTCTTGTTGTTGACCTTCACGTTCTTCACCCCCGTGTCATCAGAGGCGGTGCCCCGCAGGCGCATGTGCTTCTTTGACGGAGTCAGGGACGACACCCTGACCTGAGGAGGACTGTCCACGGTGCCAAAGATCTGGATGTTGTCGTAATCGACAAACTCTAATTGATTCGCCGCATAAGTATAGATGCGGAAGGTGACGGGCTCCGAGACATTGGAGAACTGGGAGGGCGGCAGATCCACGCGGAAATCCGTCCAGGACGGGGCCGGCCCGATGATTTCTTCGGTGCCGAGGTCGGTGGAGAAACCATCGCGGCTGGAGCGGATCACCCAGCCCCGTCCCACGGAATTGGGCGCTTCCTTCGAGGCCTCTAAGGAGATCGCCTCGAGGTGCAATTTCTTTCCGGCGGGCGGGTGGATGGTGAACTGGAAATATTGATCGGCCAACACGGCGAGCAGCGGACTCGTCGCAGAGTTATTGACGCTGACCGAGAAGAGATTGTTGTAGGGCAGCGCGTTCGGCAATGTCGGGCTTTTCGAGAAGGCCGTGCCGGTGACCCCCGAGAAAGTCGTCGGGGAGGTGCTGTTGTTGGTGAACTCGTAGATGGCGACGATCTCCGCGCGCACGGACGTGCTGAAGAGAAGAGCCGCTCCGATGAGGAGAGGGAGACGTTTCATGAGGAGGTATGGGGTTGGGGATAGATTGGGATGACCTGGAGCCCGCTCAATCCCATGCGGCCTCCAGACAGGGAGGCATTTGGATGACGCGCCCAGAATCACCCGGAGAGGACGGCCGAGTCAATCCTATAATGCACAACTTGGCCCCGGCGACCGAAGCGCAGGAGAAGAAGTCAGGGCCTCCCCCTGCCCGATCGCCTAGGCGAGGATACCCGTTCTCGGGAATCCGGGCGCCGCGCCCCTCCGCCCGACACAGGAGAAAGTCATTCCGCAGTTCGGCTAGGACGCGGATGGATGTTGAGTTTAAAAAATTGCTGTGGCATGGAATCGCCACGATCCGCGCTCCGGCTCGCCCCTCCTCATGCTCTACTTGAATGTCATTGGGGGGCCTCGCTCTCATTCTCTTCGGGATCCGCTTTCTCCGAAAGGGGCTGAACC
>CAZKGI010000085.1:1504-9372 GCA_964552315.1 uncultured Akkermansia sp.
CTTCGGGATCCGCTTTCTCCGAAAGGGGCTGAACCGGCTTTTTGGTCAGCGACTGCAGGAGAGCCTGGCCCGCGCCACCCAGCATCGGGGCAAGGCCTTTCTCACCGGGGTGATGGTGGCCAGCCTGGCCCCCTCCTCCACGGGAATCGCCACCATGGTGGTGCAGATGATGAACGCCGCCAAGCTGCCGGCGCGACAGATGCTGGGCATCGTGCTCGGAGCCAATGTCGGCATCACCGCCTCCGTCCAGCTCGTCTCCCTGCACCTGAGCAGCTATTTCGCCTTCCTCATCGTCCCCGGCGTCATTCTCTTTCAGTTCCTGAAGCGGAACTTGCCGCGAGGGATCGGCCAATGCCTCATAGCCCTGGGCATCGTCTTCATGGGCATGGGCGTCATCGGCCAGACGGCCGCCCAGGTCGACCCCGAGGGGGATCTCATCCAGGTGCTCAAGATTCTCTCCCACCATCCCTTCATCCTCATCCTCATCACCGCGGCCCTCACCCTGCTGGTGCAAAGCACCACGGGGATCATCGGCCTCGCCATCGGAATGGCGGTCGGTCTCTCGGAAGGGGGCGGCGAGGTCACCCAACTTCTCAGCATGGCGGTTCCCATGGTTGTCGGGGCCAACGTCGGCATCGCCTGCACCAACCTCTTCGCTGGGTGGTCGACGCTCGAAGGGCGCCGCCTGGGCCTCGCCAACCTCCTGCTCCAATCCCTGGTGGCGAGTCTCTGCTACCTGGGCATGGGCCCGCTCATCCAGATCGTCCAGAAAGGCCCCGGCGATCTCACCCACCAGATCGCCAACCTGCACACCGCCTACAACATCGTGGTGGCGCTGATCGGCCTGCCTCTCATCCTGCCCTTGTGCCGCCTCATCAACCAGATCGTCGAACCCGAGAAGGGCGGCGGAGAGGAGGAGGATCTCTCGCTGAGCGCTCCCCAAAGCTATCTCGACAGCCAGGCCCTGAGCACGCCCTGGATCGCCGTCGTCAACGCCAACCGGGAGACCCTTCGTCTCGCGGACATCGCCAAGTCCATGCTCGAGGGCTTTCACCTCGCCCTCATCCATCAGGACACCCGGCTCGCCCAGCGGGTGCGCAAAATGGACGACGAGCTCGATCACATCTACCTCGACCTCAAGGCCTACCTCAGCCAGATCGACGTGGAGGAGCTCTCCCCGAAGGATCGCAATCTTCACTTTGCCCTGCTCACCTATTCCAACGAGCTCGAGGCCGTCGGCGACCTCGTCGACAAGCAGCTCTGCGATGCCCTCCTCAAAAGTCCCCGCTGCGCCACGGCCTTGTCTGGAGAAGACCGCGCCGATCTCGAGAACGCCTGGACCAAATTGCTGGAGCGCCTCGCCCTGGCCATCTCCATCTTGGCGACGCAAAACCAAAGCCTGGCCCCCCGGCTCATCGAGGGAAAGGCGGAGTACAACGCCTGGTGTCGGGAAGTCCAAAGCGCCCACTTCGAGCGGCTCGTCCACCATTCCCCCACGACGATAGAAGCCAGTGGCTTTTTTCTGGAGATCCTGGGCGGCTATCGTCGCATCAGCAGCCACCTCAGCCAGCTGGGCTACGCCCTCATCGCCGACACGCGTCCTGACAAATAGACCGCGGCGTCTGGCGCCCGGGCCGGATCCTGGGAAGACCGCAGAGGAGCCTACACTTCTCCCAGCAGCTCCGAGACCAGCTTCGGCACTTCCACGGTGGCCGGACCGCGGCGCAGCTCATGAAAATGAGGAGAGAGGGCCGTGGCCTCGGGGTTGATCTCGACCAGGCGACTCGCCCCGCAGGCCCGAGCCAATTGCGCGAAGCCCGCCGCCGGATAGACCTGGCCAGAGGTCCCGATGCTCACAAAGAGGTCGGCTCCGGCCACGGCCTGCTGCAGCTCCTCCATGTGGTTGGGCATTTCCCCAAACCAGACAATGTCGGGGCGCATCTGACCCACGCCTCCACAAAGCGGGCAGATCGTGTCCCTCCCCAAGTCCTCCTCCCAGGGCAGCGAGCTCTGGCAGTCGAGACAGCGCACCTTGCGCAGCTCGCCATGCATGTGGCGCAGCCGATGGCTCCCCGCCCGCTCGTTGAGATCGTCGACATTCTGGGTGATGTGCAGGTAGTTCCCGGGCCACTCCCGCTCCAGTCGCGCGAGAGCAAGATGGGCCTCGTTCGGTTGGACTTCCCGGAGCTGGGCGCGACGTCGATTGTAGAAGCGGTGCACCAGGTCCGGCGTGCGGGCGAAGGCCTCGGGCGTGGCCACCTCCTCGAGGCGGTGCCCCTCCCAAAGTCCCCCGGCTCCGCGGAAGGTGCTGACCCCGGACTCCGCCGAGAGTCCGGCGCCGCTCAGGACGATGAGATGGAGAGGACGAGACATGGATGGGGAGGAGGGATGTGAGAGAATGCCCCGGGAACAGAGTAGGCCAAAAGGCCAGCCCTGCCAATGCCCCAGGGCGCCGCTGCGAGATCCTGAACCCGATCCGCCACCCGACTGACACGTACCCGATCGATCCCCCGGGCATAACGTGAATCCGTTCGTCAGCCATCCTTGTCGCTTCCCTAGCAAATGGCTAAAGATGGCCGCACGAGCGCGGAACCGCTAAACCCTCACGTGTTCGCCGCTGGAGCCACCACCGGCATGGTCGCCTGCAGCGTTTTCATCCCTATTGCCCTCTCCCATCCATGAAATACTCCCATTACGCGCTCGCCCTCCTCATCGCGCTACCCGCCCTGCTGGGCACCGCCTGCAACAGCATTCCGGCCGCCGCGACCGCTCTCAACGGCGGAGGGGGGACGGCGGCTTCCGCCCTGCTCAGCGGCGGCTCTGCCGTTCTCGGAGGCGCAGCCCCGGCGGCCACCCCCTCGGCCAGCAACGTTCCGCAGTCGAACCAGCCGGGCGACGCCAACATGAGCTGCGAACAGATCAAGGCGGAGATCGATCAGATGAATGAAATCCTCGGCGTGGCCAAGGGGGAAATTCGCTCGGCCGAGGCCCTCGGCCTGACCAAGGATCTCGCCCTGCAGGGCGCGCTCTACGGAGGGGCCATGTCGGCGGCGGGCTCCTCGCTGCCCTACCTCGGCACCGCCATGAACGTCATGAACCAGGCCAACGCCAAGAAAAAGGCCGACTCAGAGGCGCGGATCACCGCCGCCTACAACCGCCGGGCGGTGCTCACCGGCATGTATGCCGTGAAGGGCTGCGGCAGCTGAAGCCCGTCCCGCCGTGGAGGCCAACGGCCTCAACCGACTTTCTCGACCTCGACCAGGACCTGCATCCGACAGCGTCCCGAGCCGCGGTAGCTGCCCTGAACCGGGGCGACGTCGTGATAATCCCTTCCGACGGCAACCTTGATGTAGCGCTCGTCGGCCAGGGTGTCATTGGTCGGATCGAAGCCGATCCATCCCACGCCTGGGAAGAACAGCTCGGGCCAGGCGTGCGAGGCTTGGGAACCCACCAGGCAATCCCGAGGGCCATTGTAGAGATAACCCGAGGCGTAGCGCGCCGGAAGCTCGACGGCCCGGCAGAGTCCAATCATGACGTGGGTGAAGTCCTGACAGACCCCTTGACGAAGGGCGAAGGCTTCCTCGAGATGGGTGTTCACGTGGGTGGAGCCCGGCTGGTAGCGGAATTCCCGGTGCACCCAGCTCATGATCGCCAGGGCCTGGGTGAAGACGGAGGGCCCGGCCCCCCGGGTGATGTCGATGGCTTGCCGCCAGATCTCGGAGTGGCGCGAGACGTAGCGGCTCTCCTGGAGGTATAGCCAGGTCTGCTCTGGGATTTCCCCGCAGCGGTAGTCGTCCCGGGTGGCCGCCTTCGATTCTTCCGGCACCTCCAAGGGCAGGTTCTGCACCCGCAGGCGGCTCTCGATCTCGAGGCGGTGGTGCTCGACCGGCAGCTCGAAATGGTGCGTGATGTTCTCGAAGAGATCCGTGAAGCGCCGCAGTCGCGTCGCCGGCAGCACCCGGATCAGGGCCGACAGGGTCCGCTGGAAGGGAAAGGTGCGGGGTTCGAGGTGCAGCGTATTCACGCTGTCGTAGACCGGATCCTCGTATTCAAAGAGGGTTCGGTGGAGAACAGAAAAAATCGGACCGGGCTGCACGACCGAGACCTTTGGCAGGGCGTTCTTTTCCGCGCAAGCCGAGTTTTCGTCAGCGCCACCGGAAAGCGATCCGCTCGGGGACTGTTCCACGCCGGGATTCACTGTTGTTGTTGCTGGGCCATTTGCCAGGCCACCACCGCGGAGACACTCGAAGCCGGTATCGGCGGTCGCGCCTCGATCTGGTCGGGAAGCAGCACGTAGGTGCGAAAGACGGCGTCGCCGATCTCGTTGAAACGGGCCTGCAGGTCGTCCAGCGATTGGTGCAGGCCCTTCGCCATGACCTCCTCGCTCGACCCGTAACCCAGTTCGGCGAGCAGGCGACCGGAGAGCCGCTCTGCCTCGTTTGAATAGGTGCCCCGCGGGCTGGCGGAAATGCGGTGCAGGCTGCGATCGATGCGATCCACGCAAAAGTGCACGGAGCGTGGAAAGTCCCGGGAGAAGAGAAGAAACTCAACCACCTTCTCCGGCCTGAGCTCCCCGCGGTGCTGCGCGCGGAAGGCCTCGAGGGCGCCACAGGAGCGCAGGATCGCCGACCAGTGAAAGCGGTTCGGTCCGCTGCCGGGCAGCCCGTCCTCGGACAGGAAGCTGGTGATGTCGAGAAAGCGCGTCGTCTTGTCCGCCCGCTCGAGATGCCGGCCCAGGTCCATGAACTCCCAGGCCTCCCCGCGCACGGTCGAGGCCGAGGCAATCCCGTGGAGCGTGTAGGTCGCCCGACGGATCCTTTCGTAGTAGCGCGGGGCATCGGTGAGAAGATCCGTTTCGCCGTCCGCTCCGGTGAGGCACAGGTAGAGGGCGTTGAGCTCCTCCCAGAGCTCCTCGGAGATCTGGTCCCTAACCATGCGCGCATTCTCGCGGGCCTGGGCGATGCACGACACGATGCTGTTCGGATTGCGACGGTCGTCCGTAAGGAAGCGGATCACCTCCGTGCACCCCTCCTCGCCGTAGAGCTCGGCAAAGAGCTGATCGTCCCCGGTGCTGAGGATGATGGGCTTCCAGAAGGCGCGCAGCCGCTCGTGGTCGAGGCGCTCGTGGTCGAGGAGCAAGTGCTCGTTCACCTCGATGAGCCGGGCGAGGCTGTCGGCCCGCTCGATGTAGCGGAGCATCCAGTAAAGGCTGTTGGCAACGCGAGAGAGCATGGTCGGTCAGGGATTGAGCACCCAGGTGTCCTTGCTGCCGCCCCCCTGGGAGGAATTGACCACCAGAGAGCCCTTGCGAAGGGCAACGCGAGTCAGGCCGCCCGGCACGATCTTGACCTCTTCCCCATAGATGATGTAGGGGCGGAGATCGACGTGGCGCCCCTCCATCGCGCCCTCGCACCAGGTGGGACAGCGCGACAGGGAAATCACCGGCTGGGCGATGAAATTCCGCGGCTCAGCGATGATTTTCTCCCGGAAGGCGGCGACCTCCTCGCGGCTGGCGGCCGGGCCGATGAGCATGCCGTAGCCTCCCGATTCGTTCGCCGACTTCACCACCAGCTCGGGCAGATGGTCGAGAAGGTAACGCCGGTCCTCCTCCTCCGAGGCGAGATAGGTGGGCACGTTAGGGAGCAAAGCCTCCTGTCCGAGATAGTACTCGATAATCTGGGGGACGAAACGATAGATGACCTTGTCATCCGCCACCCCGGTGCCGATGGCATTGGCCAGGGCCACGTTGCCGGCGTGGTAAGCGCGCATCAGACCCGGCACCCCGAGCAAGGAATCCGGCCGGAAGACCGTGGGATCGAGGAAGTCGTCATCGATGCGGCGGTAGATGACATCCACCCGAACGAGGCCCTTGGTGGTCCGCATGTAGACGAAGTCATCCATGACCACGAGATCGTGCCCTTCCACGATCTCGATCCCCATGCCTCGGGCCAGGTAGCAGTGTTCAAAGTAGGCACTGTTGTAGCAGCCCGGCGTCAGCAGCACGCACACGGGTTCGCCCTCGCGATGGGGCGAGATGTGGTGGAGCATGCTGAGGAGCTCCCGGGGATAGGCGTCCACGGGCCGCACGCCCATGGCCCCGAAGAGCCGGGGAAAGGCCCGCTTCAGCGCATTGCGGTTTTCCAACAGATAGGACGCCCCCGAGGGGCAGCGTCCATTGTCCTCGAGCACGTAATAGGTGCCGTCGTCCCCCCGAATCAGGTCGCTGCCGCAGATGTGGATGTAGATGTCCCGCGGCACGTTCATGCCGATGAACTCGCGGCGAAAATGCCTCGCCTCCTCGATGTAGGCGCGCGGAATCACCCCGTCCCGGAGAATGTACTGGTCGTGGTAGATGTCGTGAAGGAACAAGTTCAGGGCGACGATGCGCTGCGTCAGCCCCTGCTCGAGCTTCTCCCACTCCGGCGCCGGGATGACCCGGGGAACCGGGTCGAAAGGGAAAATCCGCTCCGCCCCCCGCTCGTCGTGGTAGACATTAAAGGTCACCCCCTGACGCAGAAAATGCTGGTCGCAGGCCGTCCGGCGAGCCTCGAAGTCCTCCGCCGCCAGCTCAGAAAATCGCTGATACAAGGCCTCGCAATGCGGACGCACGCGGTTCCGTTCATCAAACATCTCATCGAAAAATCCGGCGGCCTCGTAGGATGCGAACATGCGTCGGGGGGTTTGTAGCGATGGAAAGCAGTCTCCAGGCCAAGTGCCCAGAAAAAATATCAAGGCTCCCATCCGAAGAAGGGCAGGGCCCTGTCTCAAATCACTTGCCTGCCCGCGGCATCCGGCCTATCTCGCCGGACCATGCTAGCCGTCGTCGTCACCCTCACCTGTCATCCGGACAAAATCGAAGAGATGGTTGCCGCTCTGGAGGGCAACGCCACCCATTCCCGCCACGAGCCGGATTGCCTGAAATGGGAATGGTCCCAGCACATTGAGGACCCGACCCGCTTCGCCATCTACGAGCTTTACACCAACCGCGAAGCCTTCGCCGCCCACAAGGCCAGCGATCACTTCGCCGCCTGGGTCGAGGCCAGCAGCCCCTGCATCCTCGAAAAAGTCGCGGGACAATACGAGGTGCGGGGCGCCGATCTCCGCTAGGCCTTCCGCTCTCCGAGCTGGCGGCATCGACCTGCTGTCCATGCGCGCCTGCCCAAAGGGGGGCGATGCCCACCTGGCAGGCTAGACAGGGTCGAACGGGATGAAATCAGCGGAGTGAGTCAGGCTCAGCCCCGAAAGCTCAGCTTCGCCCGGACCCAATCCTGAATGGAGCGCTTCGCCGTGGCGTAGGTCCGGAAGACAAGCTTGCCCTTCCGCTTGGTCGATGATTCTTTTCGCTGCACCTTCACCTGCATCGTGCGCGCCTCCCCGGACTTCAGCTTCTTGGCATACTTTCCCTGGAGGACCGCCGCCGTGACGTTGCCCGCTTTTCTTTCCCGCACCTGAACATCGAAAGCCCTGGGCTTGGGACTGAGCTGAAGACGCGCGCGACGTGCCCCTCCGGTGTTGGCGAGACGCAGTTTGAACTTGGCAGAACGCCCCCCCTTGACCTTGAGAGTCTGCCTCCCGAGGGACTTGATCACATCCACCCCCTTGAACTTGCCCGAGCCCTTGCCCAAGCTGAGGTCCAGGCCAGTAACCGAGGTGAAGAAATTGAAGACGATCTCATAGCGATCTCCAAAGGTCGGATTGGGCCCAATGCCATTACCCCCAATGAAGTGGATCGGGACTGCAGCCTTGCTGGCGTCCAGCAGATCGTCGTCGTTTTCCCAAGCTTCATCGCCGACCATCGTCGCCCCATAGGGATAGGCCCCGATGTTGTTCCTGCCTACGGCCACATAGTAGGTGCCCCGCGGCAAGAC
>CAZKGI010000086.1:0-9316 GCA_964552315.1 uncultured Akkermansia sp.
GGGCGATCCCTTCTACTGGCTCTTCAGCCTCGACGACCGCGCCTATGACGACTGGTTGCGGGATCAGGAGGAACGCTTCAGTGGTCCGGGATCCACCCTGATTCAATACGAGGGCTATCCTCAATATGGCCCGAATGGGGAGAGCATTTTCGAATACGAGGAGTAGTCGGGCTTTCGCCGGGGACGGATGCGGCCTCGGCGAGCAGGGGAGGGGAGAGTCGCGATCCCCTCAAACCGGGGGCCTGCGAGAAAATCCTGCATTGACAAGCCCCGGTCCTTGCGGCGCTATTCCGGGATTTTTTCCTGATGATGATCGCGGAATCCATTGCCACACAATTTGACGTTCCCGGACGCCTCGTCGCGCTCCAGCCCATCGGAGCCGGCAACGTGAACGACACTTACCGCGTCATCCTGCGCACGACCTTCTCGGAGGAGCAGTTCATTCTGCAGCGCATCAACCGGGCGGTCTTCAAGGATCCGGCGGCGGTGATGGCCAACATGAAGGCCGTGACCGACCACGCCCATCGCCGCATCGAGGCGGAAGCCGACCAGGCCGATCGCATTTGGCAGCTGCCCCGGGTCATTCCGGCGAAGGACGGGGCGGACTACGCGATCGATCCCAAGGGCGAATGCTGGCGCGCGCTCTCCATGATCGCCAGTTCGAGGAACTACGAGAAGGTCAGTGAACCCGAGCACGCCGCGGAGGCTGGCCTCGTCCTGGGGCATTTCCAGCGCATCATCTCCGATTTTCCCACCGATGCCCTCGCGGACACCCTCCCCGGATTCCACATCGCGCCGGGCTACCTCGCGGCCTATGATCGCGTCCTGGCGACCGAGGAGGCGAATGCCCGTCTCGAAGCGGTCTCCGAGGCGCGCCGCCTGGCCAAGTTCATCGAGCAGCGCCGCGATTTCGTTCGCATTCTCGAGGACGCCAAGGATCGGGGCGAGCTGCACCTGCGCCCCATTCACGGCGATCCCAAGATCACCAACGTGATGATCGACCAGCTGACGGGGAAGGGGACGGCCATTGTCGACCTGGACACGGTCAAGCCCGGATTGATTCACTACGACTTCGGCGATGCTGTGCGCAGCGGCTGCAATCCGGCGGGGGAGGAGACCAGCGACCTCAACGAGGTCTGCCTGGATCTCGATCTCTTCACTGCGATGGTGAAGGGCTATCTCTCCGAAGCCCGGGGGTTCCTCACCGAGGCGGACAAGCACTACCTCTACGATGCCGTCCGCCTGATTGCCTTTGAACTGGGCCTGCGCTTCTACACCGACTACCTCGCCGGGGATGTCTATTTCAAGACGAGCTACGAGGCGCAGAACCTCAACCGGGCCCGCGTGCAATTCGCGCTCTGCGAGAGCATCGAGGCGAGGGAGGGGAAAATGCGGGCGATCCTTGAGAAGCACGCCTGAGGGCCTCGCTTCCTCTCTCTTGGGAGCGTTGACGGCGGATGGAGGTCTCGCTCCTGGGAATCCACGGTTCGCCCCGGCGGGAAACCGTGTTCAGTGCTTTTTTGCGCGGTGTTTCGCCGGCATGGACCCGGAAAACCCCTTTCCGAGCGAATTTTGACTCAGCTCAGCGTAGTAAGCCCCCAAAAATTGGGCTATTTTCCTAAAATTGGACCCTTATTCGCAATTTCTTAGATTAAAAATCGCCTTTTTTGACGCAAATTACCCAATATTGGGTTTGCAAAGGGTCTAAATGAGGACACTTTTGCAGTGAACAGCCCTTCTTTGATCCAATGGCCTCCAAAAAAACAAAAGAATCCCTCGATGGCGCGCAGGCGCTGGTGAAAACCCTCGACAGCCTGGGCATCGAGTACGTTTTCGGATATTCCGGGGGGGCTGCCCTGCCGATTTTCGATGCTCTGGAGACGGTGAAGTCGAACATGAAGTTCGTGCTGACGCGTCACGAGCAAGGAGCCACCCACATGGCCGACGGTTACGCCCGGGCCACTGGGAAGCCCGCGGTGGTGCTGGTGACTTCAGGTCCTGGGGCGGGCAACACGCTCACCGGCATCATGACCGCCCAGATGGACAACGTGCCGATGATCATCGTGACCGGTCAGCAGGTGACCTGGATGCTCGGCAAGGACGCCTTCCAGGAGGCGGACATTTTCAGCATCACGCTCCCCGTGGTGAAGCACAACTACCTTGTGCGCGAAACCAACGAGCTGCCCCGCATCGCCCGCGAGGCCTATCATATTGCCACCACGGGACGGCCTGGTCCGGTCCTGATCGACGTGCCCAAGAATGTGAGTCAGTCCCCCTTCACCGGGGATCTCGACGCCCCCATCGACCTGCCCGGCTATCATCCCGAGGCCGCTTTCGACATCGACAGCGCCTCGGTCGAGGAAGCGGCCCTGCTCATCAATCTGGCGAAGAAGCCCCTCATTCTCGCCGGCCACGGGGCCATGATCGCCGGGGCGGAACGCGAGCTGATGGAGCTCGCCACCAAGATCGATGCCCCGGTGACCTCGACCTTGCTCGGCAAGGGCGTGTTCCCCGAATCGCACCCCCTCTCCCTGGGCATGCTGGGGATGCACGGCACCGCCTATGCGAACAAGGCCGTTTGCGAATGTGACCTGATCCTCAACATCGGTTCCCGTTTCGACGACCGCATCATCGGTCAGGCGGACAAGTTTGCGGCGCAGGCGAAAATCATTCACATCGACATCGACCGCGCCGAGATGGGCAAGATGATCGTGCCCGACGTGCAGATCGTCGGCGACGCCAAGGCGGCTCTGAAGAAATTGCTTCCCCTTCTGGAAAAGGCCAAGCATCCCGAATGGAATGCCGTGGTGGGGGGCTACAAGAAGAAGTTCCCCCTGAACTACAAGAAGCAGGGCGGGCTGCGCATGCAGCAGGTCCTCGACGAGATTCACGAGCTCACCGAAGGCAAGGCCATCGT
This sequence comes from uncultured Akkermansia sp., assembly GCA_964552315.1. Classification (GTDB taxonomy): domain Bacteria; phylum Verrucomicrobiota; class Verrucomicrobiia; order Verrucomicrobiales; family DEV007; genus Arctic95D-9. The sequence continues at coordinate 2,918 of CAZKGI010000086.1, forward strand.
CACCACCGACGTGGGCCAGCACCAGATGTGGGCTGCCCAGTTCTACACCAACGACGATTCCTTCAAGTGGATCAGCTCGGGGGGGGCCGGCACCATGGGATTTGGTTTCCCCGCCGCGATCGGCGCCCAATTCGCCTGTCCGGACGAGACGGTGATTGCGGTGGTGGGCGACGGTGGCTTCCAGATGACGCTTTGCGAACTGGCCACGGCGGTGATCCACAAGCTGCCCATCAAGATCCTGGTGCTCAACAACCACTATCTCGGCATGGTGCGGCAGTGGCAGGAGCTTTTCTTCGACAATCGCGAGAGCGGGGTGGACCTCATCGGCAACCCCGACTTCGTCAAGCTTGCCGAGGCCTACGGAGCCAAGGGCTTGCACATCAAGCGCCCCGCCGATGTGCGGAAGAAGCTGCAGGAAGCGCTCGAGTACAACGATGGCCCGGTGCTCATCAACGCCGAGTGCATCAAGGCGGACAACGTGTTCCCCATGATTCCGGCGGGCGCGGCCCTCGAGGACATGCTCATCGAGCCGCCCAAGTACAAGATGGAGAAGCCGATTGGTTCCACCTGATCCGCGGCTGCCGGTCCACGCCCGGGAGGTGTCAGGTCTCCCCGGACCGCGGCGCCCGGCAGCAATGCGACCTGTCCCGCCTCTCCCTCATCGAACCTTTCAGATCCCAATCCCCTTTTCTCATGGCCCGAACGATTACGACCGCCGACCAGAAGCCGAAAGCCCGCCCCGACATCGTGGGGGGGCACACGCTGAGCATGTATGTGAACAACAAGCCGGGCGTGCTGATGCGCATTTGTCAGATCTTTGCGCGCCGGGCCTACAACATTGATTCCCTCGTCGTCTCCCAGGGACGGGACCCGCGTTTCTCGCGCCTGACCCTGGGCATCAGCGGGGATCCGGCCGGCTTGACCCAGATCATCCTGCAGTGCGACAAGCTGGTCGACGTGATCCACTGCCACCAGCACATGCCCGAGGATGCCGTGGTGCGCGAAATGGCCCTGATCAAGGTGCGCACGGAAAACGCGGAGCGCCGCACCGAGGTCCTGCAGATCGTCGAGCATTTCGGCGGCAAGACGGTGGATTTCTCCGAGTCCTCGATGATCATCCGCATCGAAGGCGCCAGCGACAAGGTGGATGCCTCGATCCGCTTGCTCAACAACTACGAGATCGTGGAGACCGTCCGCACCGGCAAGGTGGTGATGGCCCGCGGTGAGCAGGCGACCTGAGGGGCGCGCGTCACCCCGGTGGGAGGGCTTTTCCTCGCGATTCCCGTCCTTCCAGGTTAAGCTGGGGGGATGGAAGCGCTCTTGCCACGCGACAATTCGTCCGAATCTTCCGATCAGGGCATCCGGAACGCGCTCCCGGATTCCGCCCCTCACGAGTTCGTCGCTGCGGATCCCTCCGCGCTCACCGAGGGGAATCCTTCCTTGGAGGAGAGGCAGAAAGAGCCCGCAGGCTCGGCCTCGTCCACGGACTCTGCGGATCCATTGCAGGTTCTGGAAGAAGGACCTCGCTCCAGTCCGGTCTGCTACGCGGCTGAGTTTCCAGATTGGTAAGGGAAAGGCGGCCATGAAGATCCGGCTCAAGCGGGCTTATGACGCGGTCTCCCCGGAGGATGGGGAGCGCTACTTGGTGGACCGCCTTTGGCCGAGAGGCCGGAGTCGGGATTCCCTGAAGCTGACCGCCTGGCTCAGGGAGGTGGCGCCGTCGACTTCCCTGCGGCGATGGTTTGGCCATGATCCGGAACGCTGGGAGGAATTCCGGCGCCGCTATCTCGAGGAGTTGGCGGAGCGCGGGGAAGAACTGCAACGCTTGCGCGAGGCCGCGTGGCGAGGGCCCATCACCCTGGTTTATGGCGCCCGCGATCCGGAGCACAACCAGGCCCAAGTGTTGCGGGAATGGTTGATGGGGCAGGGGAGGGACGCGGGCTAGCCACCGCGGGGGCCGTTTGAGGCCTTTCCAAGGGCTTCGGTGCAGACGGACTGGCCTGCATGTGGTGGGGCTTCTCCCGAAAAATCGCTGAAAAAGCTGGGATATCGAGTATCCTCACCCCTCCCATTCCCTTTTCCTTTCTCCCTTACCCCATCATGGTCAAGTGGCTCCTCAAACTCATCGTCGGCAGCCGGAACGCACGAGTTCTCCGCAGTATCGCGCCGATTATCGCCCAAATTAACGAGATCGAGCAGGAGCTGCAGAAGCAACCGGAGCAAGTGCTCAAGGACAAGACGGCCGCCTGGAAAGCCCATCTCGACCGCTACAGCCTCCGGGTCGAGTCCTACAGCGAGCGCATTCTCCACACCCGGGACGAAGCGGAGAACCGAGCCCTGCTGCGCAACTGGGCGGAACGCTTTGCCCGTCTTCAGGGGGAGTTCAAACGGGCGGAGTTCATTGCCCCCGAGGAAGTCGACCGGCTCGACGCCGACCAGATCGTCTCCCGCATTCTGGAGGCACAGCGTCTTTTCCATGACCTCAAGGACGAGTTCCCGGCGGCCCGGGCGGCCTACCTCGAGAAAATCCTCCCCGAGGCCTACGCCGTGGTGAAAAATGCGGCCCGTCGGCTCTGCGGGCGGGAGTGGATCGTCTGCGACCATCCCGTGAAATGGGAAATGGTCCATTTCGACGTGCAGCTCATCGGCGGGATCGGGCTGCACCGGGGAATGATCTCGGAAATGGCCACGGGGGAGGGCAAAACCCTGGTGGCCACCCTGCCCGTCTTCCTCAACGCCCTCACCGGTCTGGGCGTGCACGTCATCACCGTCAACGACTACCTGGCCCGCCGCGACTCCGAATGGATGGGCTATCTCTTCGAGTACCTGGGCCTCAGCGTCGGCTGCATCCAGAACGACATGCGGGGCGAACTGCGCAAGGAGCAGTATGAGAAGGACATCACCTACGGAACCGCCAGCGAGTTCGGCTTCGACTACCTGCGCGACAACGGCATGGCCCAGGACGTCGGTCAGCAGGTGCAGCGGAATCACTATTTCGCCCTCATCGACGAGGTTGACTCGGTCTTGATCGACGAGGCCCGCACCCCGCTGATCATCTCCGGGCCGGTCACGGCTCGCCAGGACCAGCAATTCGACCTCTACAAGGGTCAGATCCGCGACCTTTATCGCAAGCAAACCCAGCTCTGCAACGACCTCGCCGCCGAGGCCAAGAAGCTCTTCGACGAGGGCCAGACGGCCGAGGCCGGGCGCATCTACTACAAGATCAAGCTGGGGATGCCGCGGAACCGGGCCTTCATGCGGGCCATGGAGTCGGCCGAGGTGCGGCGCGCCGTGGAGAAGGCCGAGCTCGAGTTCTATCGCGATCCTCAGAAGACGGCCCTTTTCGCCCTCAAGGAGGAGCTCTACTTCACCCTGGATCCCAAGCAGCACGAAGCCGAACTCACGGAGATGGGTCGGCAGTTCCTCAGCCCCAGCGATCCCGATGCCTTCGTGTTGCCGGACCTCTCGGAGGCCTTCTCCAGCATTGACGGCGACGCCAACCTGACAGACACGCAAAAGGCCGCGGCCAAGCGCGAGCTGCAGCAGCAAATGGCCGCCCAGGCCGAGAAGATGCACACCATCTCTCAGCTGATGAAGGCCTACACCCTCTACGAGAAGGACGTGCACTACGTCGTCGAGGACAACCGGGTCATGATCGTCGACGAGAACACCGGCCGGAAGATGCCGGGACGTCGCTGGTCGGACGGCCTGCACCAGGCGGTCGAGGCCAAGGAGGGCGTCACCATCGAAGGGGAGACCCAGACCTACGCCACCATCACCATTCAGAACTACTTCCGGCTCTACGAGAAGCTCGGCGGCATGACCGGCACTGCGGAGACGGAGGCGGCCGAGTTCCACGATATTTACAAGCTCGAGGTTCTCGTCGTCCCGACGAACCGGCCCATCGCCCGGATCGATCTCAACGACAAGATCTACAAGACCCAGCGAGAGAAGTTCAAGGCGGTCATCGAGCTGGTCAAGGAGCGGCATGCCCTGGGGCAGCCCATCCTCCTCGGAACCGCCAGCGTGGAATCGTCCGAGGTGCTCTCGCGCATGCTGCAGCGCGAGAAAATTCCCCACTCCGTCCTCAACGCCAAGTTCCACATGCAGGAGGCCGAGATCGTGGCCCGCGCCGGACAGGCTGGGGCGGTCACCGTGGCCACCAACATGGCGGGCCGGGGCACCGACATCAAGCTCGGCGAGGGGGTGGCGGAGAAAGGCGGCCTCTTCGTCATCGGCACGGAGCGCCACCGCAGCCGCCGGGTCGACCGCCAGCTTCGCGGACGTTGTTCGCGTCAGGGAGACCCCGGCATGTCCGTCTTCTTCGTCAGCTTCGAAGACGACCTCATGATGCAGTTCGGCGCCGCCGAGCGCATGACCAAGATGATGGAGCGCTTCGGCCTCGAGGAAGGGCAGGAGCTCGAGCATCCCTGGCTCAACAAGTCCGTCGAGAACGCCCAGAAAAAGGTGGAAACCCGCGACTACCTCGCGCGGAAGCACATTCTGGAATACGACGACGTCATGAACAATCAGCGGACCGTCGTCTACGGCTACCGCAACGAGGTGCTCAGCACCGAAGATCCGCATGCCCTCGTCGAGGAGATCATCGAGGACGCCATGCCCAAGCTGCTCTCCGACTGCTACGACCTCGAGCTGGGACGCTTGATTCCCGAAGCCGTGGTGCAGACGGTCAACATGCACTTCCCCCTCGGGCTCCCCGTGGAGGAGGCTGGCTTTGAAACGCGCAGCGACGAGGAGGTCATCGAGTTTCTCATCCAGCGGGTCAAGGCGGCCTATGACGTCAAGATGAGCCACGAGGATCCCGCCCGTGGCGAGGGGCTGGAGCGCTGGGTCATCCTGCACAGCATCGATCAGCTCTGGCAGGAGCATCTCTTTGAGATGGACAACCTGCGAGACTCCATCAGCAACTACCGCTACGCGCAGAAGGATCCTCTCGTGGAATACAAGCACCACGCCTACGAGCTCTTCGTGGGATTGATGGACCGGATCAAGACCGAGGTGCTCTGCAACCTCTTCCGCGCCACCACGATCCGGCCCGAGGACTACAATCGCGTCCTTCGCGGCATCCAGATGAGCCGTCCGGATCTCCTCACCGCTGCGGAGAGTCCCGCGGCCGAGGCCTCCCCGGCACCGCGCGCGGAAATCCAGATTCCCAAGGCGCCGCAACGTCGCGAGCTGCCCAAGGTGGGCCGCAACGATCCCTGCCCCTGCGGCAGCGGAAAGAAATTCAAGTCCTGCTGCGGCCGTTGAGGCCCCGCCGGACCGGTTTGGCCTCGGTCCCAGGGCTTCGAGGGCGCGCTGGGGGAATCAGCCCTTGTTCGCCTTGGCCAGGGCGGCGAGGTAATCCAGGAGGCTGGCGAAGTCGTGGACCGTGAAGTTGGCGAGGAGACCCGGCGGCATCATGCTCGTCGGCAAGGTCTCGCGCTTGGCGATGTCTGACTTTGTCAGGCGATGTTCCTCAGCGGCGAGGTCGCGCAGGCTGACCTGCTCGCCTTGTACCGTGGTCTTCGAGGCCGCTGAAGTGGTGGATACGCACGTCCCAGCCGCCGCCGTCGTTGGTGTTGTCGCGGGCGAAGAGGTCGCAGAGCGGGCTCATAGGCGTGCCGAGGATTTGGCGGGCTCGAAAGTGACTGTGTGCTCTCCGGTGTAGGGATGGCCCAGATAGCCCTCCTTGTCGAGTTTGCCGCAGGCCCACAGCAGGCCGCGGACGACGAGGTCGAGATAGCGAGCGTCCTCCACGGTGGCGGTGTTGTGACCGAGGGTCGTGCTGAAACTGCGTGCGCCCTGTTGCTCGTTCACCCAGGCAACGACGGCGACCTCTTCCTTCTCCTGGTCACCGCGCTTCACCAGCTGTCTTCCCATGGCCAGGGGCTTGGCGTCGAAGAGATTGACGTTGTTGTAGAGCTCTTCCTTGATGGTGGTCCAGTTTTCCAGCGGCGCCGTGATGGGGTGTGAACGGTCGAGGTATTCGACGGCGATGGGCTCCTGGGGGCCGTGCGAGCTGGACTGGAGGCCGAGGTGGCGGAACCACTCGTCCGTGCCGTTGCGGAAGCTGTGCATGGCACAGTGCAGGTGCACCGCGGGAATGCTTTGGTGCGCCTTGAGGATGCGCTTCATCACCTCGAGATCCTTGTTCCCGGCGGCGCATTCGTCGTGAATGACGAGGTCATAACCCGCGGCCCAATTGTCCTTGTCGTAGAGGGTCAGCGGCGGGTCGGTGGACTTGTCATCAGTCCACCACACGTCGACGCGCACATTGGCGCGGGCGGAGAGGCCCGCGGCCAGGACCTTCCATTGACCGGCGTAGTCGTGGCAGCAGCCTCCCGCCACGAGCAGGGCGCGGAGCGGCTGGGGCGGGGTCTGCGCCCGGCTTGGCAG
>CAZKGI010000087.1:0-9154 GCA_964552315.1 uncultured Akkermansia sp.
CTCATCCCTGTCCCTTGCCAAGCCGTTTTTCCACACGAATCAGCGAAGGGGCTTGCGATCTTCATAGGCTGCGGTCGAAGTTGCGCTTTATCGTCCACACGACTACCGATACTTTTTAGGGATCGGAGGGTGGGGCTGGAGATCAGCAAGCGGATTTTCTCCGTGAAGGTCAAGGAATTTCGGAAGGGCGGTTCTGGTCGATCCCTTTTTGGAGCTTTACGCCTGAATGGGTCAACCAGCTTCGGGAGCAGGCCATGAACCGTCGGGCTTCGGAAACGTGGTAGAGTTCTAAGGCGAGAACCAGTCTTCTGCGCTTGCCTCTGGAGGCTATCCATTTGGCGGTCCTGTCGATCTCACGGTTGGCTTTGTTGTTACCGCCGCCCATACCAGGGCGACAGGGCCACTGTCGGCTTCAATGGCCTCCCGTGGGTCGGGTGAATACCCCCACAGCACCTTCAGAACATCTCCAGCTGGGGCTCGTCCTCCGCCAGGTCGCGAAAGCGCACGGCAGCGCCAATGAGCCGCACGGCCTTGCCTTCTCCGCGTGACCAGGCCTCGGCGAGCAACTCCCGCATCAGCTCGGCATCGAGCCGATCGGACGCCCGCTGCGCGGTGGTGGTGCGAAAATCCTCGAACTTCACCTTGGCGACGCATTCCCGAATCTCGCGGTGGGCATGGCGCGCCAACAGGTCCTCTGCCAATTCCTCGACGATTCCGTCCAGTCGCGGAAGCCCTTCCTCCAGGGAGCGGAGGTTCTGTCGAAAGGTCACCTCGTTCCCCAGCGACTTGCGCGGACGATTCGGCTCGACGGGGCGGTCGTCCTGTCCCCGACAAAGGCGATAAAGCGAGCGGCCGAATTTGCCGAAGTGCCTCACCAATTCGATTTCGCTGTGCTCGCGCATGCCCCCGCAGGTGGCGATGCCGAGTTCGCGCAACTTCTCGGCGGTGCGTTTGCCCACACCCCACAGGGCCTCCACAGGCAGGGTTTCGAGAAAAGCCTCGGCCTCTTCGGCTCGAATCTCGAATTGTCCGTCCGGCTTGTTCCAATCACTGGCGATCTTGGCGAGAAACTTGTTTGGGGCAATTCCGGCGGACGCGCTCAGGCCGGTTTCCTCGCGAATCTGCTCGCGGATGGCCCAGGCCACCGTGGCCCCCTCGGAGCGCAGATGGCTGACGTCCAAGTAGGCCTCGTCGAGGGAGAGCGGCTCGATGCGATCGGTGTAGCGGGCGAAGATCCGTCGGATGCGGGCTGACTCTTCGCGATAATGCTCGAAGCGCACGGGAAGGACGACCAGCTCGGGGCATAGCTCCCTCGCTTTGAAGGTCGGCATGGCGGAGCGGCAGCCATACTTGCGGGCCTCGTAGTTGCAGGTGGTCAGGACTCCGCGCCCATCCTGGCCGCCCACGGCGACCGGTCGTCCCTGCAATTCGGGACGTTCCCGCAGCTCGATCGCCGCGAAAAAGCAATCCATGTCCAGGTGCAGGATCTTGCGTCGGGGCGGCGCTTTCGTCATGGCTCCAGCGAAGGATTCTCGATACGAACCGCCTCCATTCCACAAGGGCGGCGATGGCTCCCCTTCCTGGGGCACAGGCCCCTTCTGATTTCAGGCGCCCAGCTCATCAAAGGCCGCCTCCACCAGCAGGGCGGCGAGCCCCTGGGTGGCCTCGTCCAGGGCGGCATTGGCCACCTTGAGCGCCTTGGCATCGTGCTCAGCGGAGCCCAGCACGGCCTGCACTCGGGCCACCGCCTCGCCGATGCGCTCTCGATCCTTCTGGGGAAGCCGGTCGCCCACGACGGACAAGGCGGCGTCCACGGCAGGCAGAAGCTCTTCGCTTTTCAATTTGGCCTCGGTCCAGACCCGCTCGTTCATGTCCTCGAAGGCATAGTCGATGGACTCGCCAATCATGCGTTCGACTGCCTCGTCCTCGACATCGACGGCGGCATGGCGGATTTCCAGAACGTGATCTTGTCCTGTCAGGGTATCACGCGCCAGGACCTCGAGGATGCCGTCGCGATTGATGGAAAACTGCACCCCCACCCGGGCACTGCCCTTGGGTCCGGGCGTGAAGGGCACCACCACCTCTCCGAGCAGCCAGTTGTCCTTGGCCAATTCCCTTTCCCCCTGCAGGACGCGAATGGCCATGGACTCCTGTCCCGACACGGCATTGGTGAACAACTCGCCCGCCTTGGTGGGAATGGTGGAATTCCGCGGAATGATCACGTTCATGAGCCCGCCAAAAGTCTCAATCCCCAGCGATAGGGGCGTGACGTCGACGAGCAAGACCTGGCGCACCCGCCCGCAGAGCATCCCCGCCTGGATGGCCGCCCCGAGGGCCACCGCTTCGTCGGGATGTTGGGAGAGATCCGGGTCGAGTCCGAACCATTCGCGCAGGCATTCCCGCACCAGGGGAATGCGGGTGCTGCCGCCCACGAGGACAAGGCGTTGAATTTCCTTCACGCCTTTCTTCTCCGCCTCGGCAAAGGCGCTGCGGCAGATCACCGCCGTCCGCTCGAGAAGGGGCCGGGCCAGGCGGTCCAGCAGCTCCCGGCTCAAGGTGACCTCGTGGCTCTCCTCTCCGCGGAAGAAAGGGAGGCGCACCACCACCTGATCGGCCTCGCTGAGCGCTTCCTTGGCCTCGCGGGCGTGCACTCGCAAGGAAGCCTCTTCGGAATCCGTCAAAGGGCCGAGCCCGAGGATGGTGGCGAGCTCCTGGGCCAGGGCGAGGTCGAGATCGTCGCCTCCCAGTCGCGTGTCCCCAGCCGTGGCGATCACTTCAAAAAAGCCGTCGCGCATCTGGAGAACCGAGAGGTCAAAGGTCCCCCCCCCGAGGTCGTAGACGGCCACCGCGGCCTCCTCACCGAGCCGGTCCAGACCATAGGCCAGTGCGGCCGCCGTGGGTTCATTGAGAAGACGCTCGACGGTGAGCCCGGCCATTTCGGCGGCCTTCCGGGTGGCTTCGCGTTGCGAATGGTTGAAGTAGGCCGGCACGGTCACGACGGCCCGGTGCACCGGTTGTTCCAGGGCTCGCTCCGCGGTCTCCTTCAAGCGCTCGAGAATCCGGGCGGAAATTTCCTCCGGGCTGAGCGCCTTGTGACCATCGATCTGCACGAGGATCTCTCCCGATGGCCCCGGGACCAAGCGACAGGAGCTGGTGGTGATTTCCTCAGGATCGAGATCGCTGAAGGGGCGCCCCATGAAACGCTTGATGGAGGACACCGTCCGCTGGGGCGCGAGCACCCGGGAGCGCAGGGCCTCGATGCCGACAAGCGGGGGGCCCTCGGACGGCCAGGTCACGCAGGATGGCAGTAGGCGCTGGCCCTCCGCGTCTGCCAAGACAATGGGAAATCCCGAATCGACCACCCCGACGAGTGAATGCGTGGTACCGAGGTCAATGCCGATGATGAGGTCTGCATCCATGTCGCGAAGAGGATGGCGTCAGGTCTCGAGAAGAGCAAGGAGTCGCTCGCGACATTGCGCTTCCCAGCGCGAGAGGAACTTTAGCTGCCCGAGGGCCCGCCTTGCTTCCGCAAAGCTTCCCTGGACCGACGCCGCCTCGAAGGCCGCAAATCGCGTGAGGAGACCCGACTTCAAGGCGAGAACCTCCTGCATGAGGCCCTGCACGGCCAATTGGGCGCTGATGCATTCCTTTGCCAGCAAGGCCCGAACCAAGGCCGTGCTGGCCTGGCGATGACGCGAGAGCACCTGGTCCGCCGAGGCCAAGGCTGGCCCCATCTTGGCGAAGAGGTCCATCAGCTCCGGAGCGATGGCTCGATCGAGCTCTCCGCCGGGATCTTTCACCTCCAACCACGCCTCCAGGCGGGACACGGGATCCACCAGCTGAGAACGAGAGGCATGAAGCTCGGACGCATCCTCGCCACCCTCGCTTTCCTGCTGGCGGATGGCCTGACGCCAAGCCTCCTCAATGGCGGCCGTCTCAAGCTCGAGAGAAACCGGCAGGCCAAGGAGCGCAAAGGGATTCGTCATTCACGCACACCGGGGATCGGGCCTCGACCCTCGCCCTATTTCTTTCGGGCGCCTCCAGAAGCACCGCCTCCGCCGCCACCACCCGAACTGCGCCGCGGGGTGGGATTCGGTTTGGCCCGCTTCTTGGGCTGACCAGGACGGGCCATGCTGCGGGGGGAGCTGCGTCGACCGGGGTTGGCCGGACGAGGACTGCGGGCATCGACGCGATAGACGATGCGGGCCTTTTCCGTGTCGTAGGGAGACATTTCGATTTTGACGCGGTCTCCGGCGACGAGACGGATGAAGCGCTTCCGCATTTTCCCCGAAATGTGCGCGAGAACGAGATGCCCGTTGTCCAACTCGACCCGGAACATAGTGCCAGGGAGGACGGTGTGGATGGTGCCTTCGAGTTCTACGGTGTCGTCGTTCTGCATAAGTATGGGAAAGCCGCACTATTGCGCAATTCTCAAAATTTAGAAGTAATTTCTTTAGAAGAAGAAAGAGAAGGAAAATGAGGCGACCTGGCGGGGGCGCCTCTGCGTGTTCCCGGGGGCGAATTCCCGGTTTACAGCCGCCGGGTTCCCATCGTAAAGCAATCCAGTGAAACAGTACGACTTTATCGTGGTCGGAAGCGGAATCTCCGGACTCAGCTTCGCCCTCCGCGCGGCGGCGCACGGACGTGTTGCCGTGGTGACCAAGCGCGAGGCGGCCACCACCAACACGGCCTGGGCTCAGGGAGGAATCGCCTGCGTGCAAAGCGTGGAGGATTCCTTCGATCGCCACATTGCCGACACCCTCGATGCGGGAGCGGGCCTCTGCCCCGAAGAGGTGGTTCGCCAAATTGTCAGTGCCGGCCCCCGCGCCATTCGCGAACTCATCGAGTGGGGAGTCGATTTCGATGGCAGCATTTCCGCCGAGGGAAAACCCCAGGTCGAACTGGGACGGGAGGGTGGGCACACCGCGCGCCGCATCCTCCACCACAAAGACACCACGGGACGAGAGATCGAAAGCAAGCTGCTCTCCCGCGTCCGGGAAAATCCCCGGATCGAACTGCTCGAGCACCATTTTGCCATCGACCTCATCACCACGGCCAAGGTCGCCCCCGACCAGCCGCAGCGCTGCGTGGGGCTCTACGTTCTCGACGAAATGCAGGGCGAGGTCGAGACCCTGCGCTCCGATCGCCTCCTCCTCTGCACGGGAGGGAGCGGTCGCGTCTATCTCTACACGACCAATCCCAGCGTGGCCACCGGCGATGGCGTGGCCATGGCCTGGCGGGCGGGCTGTGAGATCGCCAACATGGAATTCGTCCAGTTCCATCCGACCTGCCTCTATCACCACGAATTGAAGTCCTTCCTCGTCACCGAGGCCATGCGCGGCGAAGGGGCGGAACTCATCGACAAGAACGGTCGGCGCTTCATGGAGGAATACGATCCCCGGGGATCTCTGGCCCCCCGCGACATCGTCGCCCGCGCCATCGACCGCGAAATCAAGAAGACGGGCGGTCCCTGCGTCTTCCTCGACATCACGCACAAGCCCGCGGATTTTGTCCGCTCGCGCTTTCCCAACATTTACGAAACCTGCCTCAGTGTGGGGATCGACATCACCCAGCATCCCATTCCCGTGGTGCCGGCGGCGCATTACCAATGCGGCGGCGTCCGCACGGATGTGAACGGAGCCACCTCCCTGCCGGGCCTTTGGGCGGTCGGCGAAGTGGCCTGCACCGGGCTGCACGGCGCCAATCGCCTCGCCAGCAACTCCCTGCTCGAGGGGGTCGTCGTATCCGAGTTCGCCCTCCACGACTGTCTCCGCAAACTGCCCCTGGATGCTTCCCAGGAGGACCCGGTCCTGCCGCAGTGGGAATCCGGCGATGCCTCGGACGTCGACGAACTCGTCGTCATCTACCACAACTGGGACGAAATCCGCCGGCTCATGTGGGACTACGTCTCCATCGTCCGCACGGACAAACGCCTCCAGCGCGCCGCCACCCGGCTCCGCAACCTCCGCCAGGAGGTGCAGGAATTTTACTGGAACTTCCGCGTCACCGCCGAACTGCTCGAGCTGCGCAATCTCGTCGACACGGCCAGTCTCATCGTCGAGTCCGCCTCGCGGCGAAAGGAAAGCCGCGGTCTGCACTACACCCTCGATCATCCCGAGCGCGACGACGTGAATTGGCGCATCGACACTGTCTTGCGGAAAGGAGACGCCCCCTGAAGCCCCCCGGCCCCAGGGCGCTTTCTGGTGGTTCCCGACCGGCTTGCAGACTACATTCCCTCCCATGTCCTCCCTCCCCAACATCGCCAGAGCGTTGGTCACCCTGAGAGGCATCCTCGAGCGCGAGAAGGCCCGCGGACTCGAGACCCTGGCCATTTCTCCCGAGAGCGAATCGGCGCTCCGCGAATTGCCCAAACGGCTGTGGGAAGGGCGGAAAAAAGAGGAGAATCCGCCTAGGAAAGCCATGGAGCCCATCGGCTCCTGGGGCCGTGCCCACGCCGTCGCGGAGACCGTCTCAGAGGATAGACTCGAGGGTCGCGAGAAATCCTCGCCGCCCCAGGCCGTCCCCCTCTCGTCGAGCCCGCCGCCGGAGCCGGTTCCCGCGCCTCCCGTCAGGCCCCCGTCGCCCGACCTCGCGAGCGCCCCCTTGGACGAGGCCGAGCGCCGCAGGCGGCTCAATGCGATCTTCAAGCAGGTCAAGGCCGCTCCCGAACCCCGCGCCCTCGGCACCCTCCACGACACGGTGGTCTTCGCCTACGGCAATCCCATGGCCGACATCGTCTTCGTCGGGGAAGCCCCGGGGTCCGCAGAGGAAGACGAGCGCAAGCCCTTCGTCGGCCCCGCCGGACAAAAGCTCGATCAAATCATCAAGGCGATGGGGCTGCGCAGAGAGTCCGTCTACATCACCAATATTGTGAAGTTCCGCCCCAAAATTGGGGATGGCCGATTTCAGGGAACGCGCAATCGCCCGCCTTATCAGCAGGAAATGGCCGCCTGCCTGCCCTACATCCGCGCCGAGATCGAGGTGGTGCGCCCCCGGGTCATCGTCGCCCTCGGTCGGACCGCTGCGGAGGGACTGCTCGAGCGCGGAGGCAGCATCGCCAGCTTCCGCAATCACACCCACGAGTTCCTCGGCATCCCCGTCGTGGTCACCTATCATCCCAGCTACGTGCTCAGGCAGGAAGGCTCCTCTGCGGAGGCGGGCCGCCTGGAGAAGCGCCTCGTCTGGGAGGACATGCTGCGGGTGATGGAACTCGCGGGGCTCCCCATCAGTGAAAAGCAGCGCCGCTATTTTCAATGAACCCGCCCAACCCGAGTCCGGAACCCGCCAACCCGCCTCCCCCCTCGCGGGGACCGGGCCTGGGGCGGTGGATTTTTTACGGCGTGCTCCTGATCGTGGCCAGCTTGCTGCTCACGCTTTACCTCATTTTCCGCAAAGCCGATCACTACGTGACCCAAGCCACCACCACGGTGGAGAACGTGGCCCGCACGGCGGCAAGGATTTTCGACGCCACCAAGGTCGTCGAGACCTTTCACGAATGGCGCGAACTGACCATCACCGCGGGCACGGGGAGCCATCTCGAAATCGCCACGGCCGAGGCCACCGAGCGTTTTACCCGCACCACCAACTACCAGATCAAGGGCTGGAAGCTGCCGCTCTCCACCAGCATCTCCGAGATCAGCGTCCCCGCCACCTATCGTTACCACATTGACCTCAACGACGAATGGCAGCTGATCCCCCAGGGCCATCGGCTTCTGGTGAAGGCTCCCCAGGTCCGCGCCACCCTGCCCGTGGCCTTTGACACGGGGAAGATGCAGAAGAAAACCGAGGCGGGCTGGGCCCGTTGGGATGCCAGCGCGGACCTCGCTGAATTGGAACAGGGCCTCACCGAGGAACTGGCGCGACGCGCCACCCGACCCGAAACCATCGCCCGCATCGAGGACGAGAGCCGCCTGGCCGTGGCTCGCTTTGTGCGCACCTGGCTGCTCACCCAGGAGGCCTGGGGAGAAGGACGCTTCGAGGAAATCACGGTCCTCTTCACCAACGAGGAAGAGACCCCCGGCGTGCTCCCCCAGTCCCTACGCTGGCAGGCGGACACCAACACCTCGCTGCCCTGACTCTGGCCCGTCCGCCCCATGGGGCGACTGAGCGACTCCGTCAGCGACTCGATCCTATTTCGGGAGCCGCCTGTTCCTCCAGCGCGACCCTAACTTCTGAATTCTGCTAGGGATCCACGTTGACCTGCGCCGCGTCAGGGTCGGCGATGGCGTCGTCGCCCACCATCGCCGGGTCCTCCAAGAAGCGGTCGAACTCGAACTTGCGCCCCCCATGCCACCTCCTCAGAGGCTCGCCGTTCTCGTCGACGACCTGGGAAACCGCACCAGGATTGACGGCGGCGAACCCTTGAGCTAAGCGGTTCTTGGCAAGCCCGCCTTGATCTTCCCCCGGTATTGGGTATCGGCAAGGCAGGATCGGCGGACTTGCCACCTTCAGAACGCTCCAAGCCAGCTTCCCCCTCCCGTGGCTGTCGATCGCGTTTGGCGTCTGATGGCGAGTTGATCCTCGCGTTCCAAATTGGGTCCAACTCCTGTCCCTCCCCCTCAATCCGAGGTGTATTGTGGGCTGACAAGGAGACCGCCATCACGTTACGGGGCCACGTGCGTATCCCGCCTCCTCAATGTTTAGCGGCGTGATGAAGAACCCAGCAGCAGAACTGGCCCTGCGCGGGGATACTTCAGCCCAAGACGCCTCGAACACGCCGAACGGCGTACTCGTCCCATGCCAGACCATCGAAGGCCCTCCGGCGTCTTTTATTATCGGAACATGGCTGGCTTCTGGGCTCCATGCCCGGGTGGAGGGGACCCCTCGGTGAATGAATATAGGTCGAGGTCAGACGACATTGGTTCTGAAGAGCCTTAACTTGCAGCAGGAGGTGCCGGGCCGAGCGAGCTTAATTTCCCTGAGGGGGTAAACTCTGCGTCGCCCAACCCGGCGCGCAAGAATACGTAGGACTACGTATGCGGCAAGGGGCGGATTGACACGAGTAATGGAGCATGGGCTAGTTTGAGCTCTTCGAAATCGCTCTCGGCGCGCATGAATTCTGACCTATTGACGCCGCGCTTGATCGTGGGATAAATTGGAAGTCCTGGCGGCACCCATTCGGAACTAGCGAGGCAACGGAACCGAATGCGTAGGG
>CAZKGI010000088.1:0-9059 GCA_964552315.1 uncultured Akkermansia sp.
CACCTCAACCTCACCCCGTGCATCCAGCTCCGGAAGTGGCGAATGCTGGGCGAGCAAGCGTCGCATTCCTTTGTGGAAAATCTAAAGATTCTTAAGTATCTTTGCCCATGTCGCGATTGCTCGTTTCCCTCCTCGCCTCTGCCTTTCTTCCTTTCGCGATGGCCTTCGAGCTGCCGCCGCAGTCGACCCAGCTGATTGTGGGGATCGCGCCTCATTGGGATTCCTCCCACGTGCAGCTGAGTTTCTACGAGCGCCAGCCGGGCGGTCCTTGGCGGTCCACGGGATTCCAATGGCCGGGCCGCCTCGGCAAGAATGGTCTCGTCTGGGGACGGGGCCTCCATCCCGTGCCTGCCGGCGCCCAGACGAAGCGAGAGGGGGACCGTCGTTCACCGGCGGGCGTCTTTGACCTCGGAGGTGCCTGGGGCTATGCGCCGACCATCGAGAAGGCGCCCTCGCTCAGCTACGTGCAGGTCACCCCCTGGGATCTCTGGTTCGAGGATCCCGCGTCGCCCTACTACAACCAATACGTCCGGCTCGATCGCGAGCCCCGCACTCCCGCGGAGAAGAAGGCCCAGATGAAGCAGGGGGACTACGCCCACTCCCTGAAGCTCTTCATCGCCCACAACGCCTATCCGAACATCGAGCCGGGGGCGGGGTCCTCGATCTTCTTTCACATTTGGCGGAACGGCGGCAACGCCACCACCTTCGGGTGCACGACCATGGCCGAAGAGAACCTGAAGCGCCTCATCGCCACGATCGTGCCCGAGCGGCGGCCGATCTACGTCTTGCTGCCCGAGGCGGAGTACGCCAAATACCGGGCGGAGTGGAAGCTCCCCTGAGGGCTCTGGCCAGGAGGGGCGGTTCGGTGGGCGCCGGGCGGCTCAGACTGTGCAGATTTCCACGGCCTGGCGCAGGGAAGCGATCTTGTCCTCGCGCTTGGGGATGAACTCCTGCGCGACCCAGCCGCCGAATCCGGTCTCGACGATGGCGCGCATGATGGCGGGGTAGTAGAGCTCCTGGGTCTCGTCGATCTCGCCCCGACCGGGCACCCCGCCAGTGTGGTAGTGGCTGAAATAGGGGTGCTTCTCCCGGATGGTGGCAATGACATCGCCTTCCATGATCTGCATGTGGTAAATGTCGTAGAGGAGCTTGAAGTGCTCGGAACCCAGCTTTTCACAGAGGGCCACGCCCCAGTCGCTGAGGTCGCCCATGTAGTCCTTGTGGTTCACCTTGGAGTTGAGCAGCTCCATGGTCAGGGTGACGCCGTGCTTCTCGCAGGCGGGCAGGAGACGCTTGAGCCCGATGGCGCAGTTTTCCAGCCCCTGTTCGTCGTCGAGGCCGTCGCGATTGCCGGAGAAACAGATCACGTTGGTGAAGCCCGCCGCGGCGCTGGCGGCGATGAGGGGTTCGTAGATCTCGACCAGGAGGTCGTGATGTTCGAGACGGTTGAAGGCGTGGGGGATGGATCCGACCTTGCGCTTTTCGCCGCCGATTTCGAGCTCGGCGACGGGATTGGAGACCATGGGGCAGTGCATCCCATGTTTCTTGAGGGTGGCGAAGTCCTCCGGGGTGAGAAGGTCGATCGCCTCGAGGCCGAATTCTTTCCCCGCTGTGCAAAGCTCGTCGAGGGAGACGTCGCGGTAGCACCACTTGCAGGCGGAATGGCGGATCTTTCCGGAGACCCCGGCCTTGGCGGCGGCTTCCTCGGCGAGGGCGAAGCGTTCGTGCATGGCGGCGGCCAGGGTCGCCACCGTGGCCGTGGATTTCTTGACGAAGGACCGACGGGAAAAGGGCGTGGGAGTCTCCATGCGGGCATTTTAGTCCCTCGCCGGGCGAACGACAGCAAAGAATCGTGCCGGGCCGGTCGCGGCGCTTCCCCAGGAAACGCGGACCAGGGCTTGACGGGAATCCCTGGATTTCGGACCATTTCCCTCCCTACGACCATGATTGCGACTCCCCTCCGCCTCGTCCTGATCAGCAGCCTCCTCGCCCTGGGGGTCCGCGCCGAACCGAGCCTGCCGGGCATCGCCGAGGCCATGGACAAGATGATCGCCATGAAGGAGGTGCCCGGGGTCGTCACTGTGGTGGTCGGGAAGGAGGGCATCCGCCACCTCCAAAGCCAGGGGATGGCGGACTTGGCCTCGGGACGCGCCATGAGCGAGGACACCCTTTTCTGGATCGCCTCCATGTCCAAGCCCGTGACCGGAGTCGCCGTCCTCATGCTGCAGGACGAAGGCAAGCTGAAGGTCACGGACCTCGTAGAGGCCTATCTCCCGGAATTCGCGGAACTGAAGACGCCTTCTGGCAAGCTGGCCAAGCTGACCATCGAGCAACTCCTGACGCACACCTCGGGTTTGCGCGAGGCGGATGTGGTGGCCGCCGGGGTGTCGACCCTGGCCGAGCTCGTGCCCCTCTGGCTTTCCGGCCCCACCCAGTTCGAGCCGGGGACCCGCTGGAAATACTGCCAAAGCGGGATCAACGCCGCGGCTCGGATCGTCGAGGTGCTCAGCGGGCAGAGCTTCGACCAGTTCTTGGAAGAGCGCCTCTTTGCTCCCCTAGGGATGAAGGACACGGGCTTCTACCTCAGCGAGGCCCAGCGGGCTCGGCTGGTCACGGCCTACGCCCGGCAGGAGGATGGCGAGCTCGTCCCCGTGGCCCCGCGCATCGGCTACGAGGGCGATCGCAATCGTCCGCCCCAGGGCAACGGCGGGCTTTATTCCACCCCCCGCGACTATGCCCGTTTCTGCCAGATGCTTCTCGCCGGGGGCAGCCTGGACGGCCGGCGCTATCTCAGCGAGGCGGCCCTGCGCGACCTGACCACGCCCCGCACGGGGGACTATCCGGTGGGCTTTTTCCAAAGCGAGGCCTTCGGGCAGTACGGGATGAACTATGGCTGGGGCATCGGCACCTGCGTGTTGCGCCAGCCGCATCCCGGAGCGGCGGCCGTCCTTTCTCCCGGCAGCTACGGACACGGCGGGGCCTGGGGCACCCAGGCGTGGATCGATCCGGCCAAGGGGGTGGCCTACGTCCTGATGGTGCAGCGCTCCAACTTCCCCAACAGCGATGCCAGTCCGGTTCGCCAAGCCTTCCAGGAGGCGGCGGCCAAGACCCTGAAGTGAGTGTCGGGGCGGGGATGTGCTTTCCCTTGGCGAATCTCGACTAACGTGGCTAGTTCCCCGCTCTCCCCTTCATGTCCACGTCCCTGAGCAGTCTCTGTGTTTTCTGCGGTTCCCGTAGCGGCAGTCTACCCGCCTTCGAGGCGGCGGCCGCCGCCTTGGGGCGTCATCTCGGCGAACGCGGCATCCGGGTGGTATATGGTGGGGGCAGCCTCGGCCTGATGGGGGCCCTGGCCAATGCCTGCCTCGAGGTCGGCGGAGAGGTCGTGGGCGTCATTCCCGACTTCCTCATGAGCCTGGAGCTGGGGCACCGCGGCGTGACCCAGTTGGACATCGTGTCGGACATGCTCGCCCGCAAGAGACGCATGGGCGAGCTCAGCGACGCCTTTCTCACCCTTCCCGGAGGCATTGGCACGCTCGACGAACTCTTCGAAATGCTGACCTGGACCCGGCTGGACCTGCACCGGAAACCCAGCGGATTGCTCAATGTCGCCGGCTACTACGACGAGCTCATCGCCTTTTGCCACCGGACCCAGGTCGAGGGCGGCTTCATCAGCGCGGAAAACGCCGCCAACCTCATCGTCTCGGAATCGGTGGTCGAGATCGTGGAACGCCTCGAGGAGGCGATAACGGTCGGGCCCTCACAATACATCCACACATGAAGAGCTACCTCGACCTGCTCCGCCTCGTTCTCGAAGAGGGACGCGAACGCGATGACCGCACCGGCGTGGGAACCATCGGCGTCTTCGGGGCGCAGGCCCGTTTCGACCTCCGGGAGAGCTTTCCCTGCCTCACCACCAAGAAGCTGCACCTGCGTTCCATCATCCACGAGCTGCTCTGGTTCCTGCGAGGCGACACCAACATCGCCTACCTGAAGGCGCACGGGGTCACCATCTGGGATGAATGGGCGGACGCCGAGGGCAACCTTGGTCCGGTCTATGGCAAGCAATGGCGCTCGTGGGCGACGCCCTCAGGGGAAAGCGTCGATCAGATTGCCAGGGTGGTGCACTCTCTGCGCACCAACCCGACGAGCCGACGCCACATCGTCAGTGCGTGGAATCCGGCGGATGTCGACGACATGGCCCTGCCGCCCTGCCATGCCCTCTTTCAGTTCTACGTCGATCCGTCTTCCCAGGAACTGAGCTGCCAGCTCTACCAGCGCAGCGCCGATCTCTTCCTGGGCGTGCCCTTCAACATCGCCTCCTACGCCCTCCTCACCCTGATGATGGCCCAGGTCTGCGGGCTGAAACCGGGTGAGTTCGTGCACAGCTTTGGGGATCTGCACCTCTACCGCAACCACCTCGACCAGGCGCGCGAGCAGTTGTCCCGCGAGCCGCGCCCCTTGCCCCGGATGAAGCTGAACCCAGAGGTCAAGGAGATCGACGCCTTCCGTTTCGAGGACTTTGAACTCGTCGGCTACGATCCTCACCCGCCCATCAAGGCGCCCATTGCGGTATGAGTGGGCCGAAGTGGAAGGCGGTGGTGGCGATGGCCTCGAACCGCGTCATCGGTCGATCGGGCGGCTTGCCCTGGCGGCTGCCGGAGGACCTGAAGTGGTTCAAGAAGCTCACCCTGGGCCATCCCGTGGTGATGGGGCGGAAGACGATGGAGTCCCTGCCCCGCCCCCTGCCGGGACGGCGCAACGTGGTGGTGTCGCGAGCCCTGACCGAAGTGCCCGCGGGCTTCGAGCGGACCCTCAACCTCACCGAAACCGTGGAGAGGCTGCAGGGAGAGAGCGCAGTGTCCGTGATCGGGGGCGCCCAGATCTACGAGGCCTTTTTCCCGCTCTGTGAGGAAGTCTTCCTGAGTTATGTCTTCCATCCCTACGAGGGGGACACGCGACTGCCGGAATTCGAGGCGGACTTCGCTCTCGCCGAGGTGCTTTACCGCGACGCGGACTTCGAGCTGCGGAGGTACCTGCGCAAGTCGCCGCTCGCCGAGTCGGGAAGGTGATCCTGCTGCGGACTGAGGCTGTCGAGCTCAACCCCTGTCAGCGGATCAGGGCAAGGAGATCCAGGGGCCTGTCCAGGATGGTCTCGGCGCCCGCGGCCTTGAGCTCCCCGACCGAGCGGAAACCCCAGGCCACGCCGACGGCTTTCATGCCCGCGCGGCAGGCCGTCTGCATGTCGACGTCGGAATCGCCCACAAAGAGGCAATCCCGGGGAGCGACCCCGAGTGACGCGGCGGCTTCGAGGGCTCCGGCCGGATCAGGTTTGCGGGGTTGGCCCTCGCGATGGCCGAGAATCACGTCCCAGGACCAGGGCGCCAGGAAGGTTTCCACACATTGGCAAGTGAAGTCGTGGGCCTTGTTCGACACGACGCCGATGGGAAGCCCCTGGGCCACTAAGGCGTCGAGTAGTTCGGGGATTCCCGGATAGGGGACCGTGGTGCGTTGCCAATTCCGCGCGTAGGCGGCGCGGTATTCGGCCAGGACGGCGGCGATCTCCGCCTCACCTACCGGACGCTGACCTTCGGGGAAAATGTTCCGCACCAGCTGGTCCATGCCATGTCCGACGAAATGGCGGAAGGCCTCAAGGGGGTGGGGCGGAAAGCCGCGCCCGCGCAGCACCTCATTCCCCGAGTCCGCGAGATCGCGCAGGGTGTCGAGGAGGGTTCCGTCGAGGTCGAAGAGGATGGCGTGGCGGGGGGAGGCGCTCATGGGGGGAGGTCAGGCAATGGGGGGCTACTTCATTCGGCGTGGAGAAGGTTCCAGGCCGAAACCAGGGCCTTCAGACCCGCCATTTCGATGGAGGAATCCATGCCGCAGCCCCAGAGCAGGCGGCCGTCCTCGAGGCTTTGGATTTGGACATAGGCGGCCGAATCGGCGTCGGAGCCCCCACGCAGGGCGTGGCTGCGATAGTCGGCGACCTTGAAATCCTTGTAGCCCACCTCCTCGAGGAAGTGAACAAAGGCATTGATGGGGCCATTGCCGGTGCCGCTGCCGCTCTGCCTTTGCCCGGCCACCTCGATGGTGGCATGGCAGATCATTTCCCCCTTCACCGAGGTGTTGTCGAGTTCGAAGTCCACCAGGTTCATCGGGGCCTCGATGTTGACGAACTTCCCGAAGAACAGCTCGCCAATCTCGTCCGTGGAGAGCTCGCGTCCGGCGGCATCGGCGTAGTCGTAGATGAATTTTCCCACTTGGGGATGCATCGTCTTGGGCAGGTCGAAGCCGTGCTCGTGGTCGAGCACGTAGGCAATGCCGCCCTTGCCGGACTGCGAGTTGATCCGGATGATGGCTTCGTAGGAGCGGCCGACGTCCTGGGGATCGATGGTGAGGTAGGGCACGCCCCAAGGGACGTCGGGGTTGTCCTGGAGTTCGCGCTCGCGGCGGTCGAAGCCCTTCTTGATGGCGTCTTGGTGGGAGCCCGAAAAGGCGGTGAAGACCAGCTCGCCCACATAGGGATGGCGCTCGCTCACGCTCATGCGCGTGAGGCGTTCGTAGAGCCTCCGCAGGTTGGGCAGGTCGGAAAAATCCAGGCCCGTCTCGATTCCGTGGCTGTTCATGTTGAGCGCCACGTTGACGATGTCGAGGTTGCCGGTGCGCTCGCCGTTCCCGAAGAGCGTCCCCTCGACCCGGTCCGCGCCGGCCATCAGGCCCAGCTCGGTGGCGGCGGTGCCCGTGCCCCGGTCGTTGTGGGTGTGCAGGGAGACAATCAGGGATTCGCGACGCTTCAAGTGGCGACACATCCATTCGATCATGTCGGCGTGTATGTTCGGGGTGGTCCACTGCACCGTCTCGGGCAGATTGATGATCATCTTCTTGTCCGGACTGGGCTCCCAGATGTCGATGACGGCGTTGCAGCATTCCAGGGCGAAGTCCAATTCCGTGTCAGAGAAGGACTCCGGCGAATACTGCAGGATGACCTCGGTCTGGGGGACGGTGGGGACCAGCTCCTTGACCAATCGCGCCCCTTCTTCCGCGATTTGTCGAATCTGTTCGCGGCTGGCGTCCCCGAAGGTGACGCGCCGTTGCAGGGGGGAGGTGGAATTGTAAATGTGGACGATGGCCCGCTTGGCCCCCTCGATGGCTTCAAAGGTGCGACGGATGAGGTGCTCGCGCGTTTGCACCAGGACCTGGATGGTGACGTCCTCGGGGATGCGCTTTTCTTCGATAAGGCGGCGCAGGAAGTTGAACTCGGTGTCCGCGGCGGAGGGGAAACCGACTTCAATTTGCTTGAAACCCACGGCGCAGAGGGCCTCGAAGAACTCGAGCTTCTCCTCCACCGACATCGGCTGGGGAAGGGCCTGGTTCCCGTCGCGAAGGTCCACGCTGCACCAGATCGGGGCCTGCGTGATCGTCCGGTCCGGCCATTGCCGGTCCGGCAGGGAAACCGGGGGGAAGGGCCGGTACTTGCGGATGGATTGGGGTTTCATAGCGATTGGTGTGGACTGGAAACGGAAAAAGGTCGGGACGCAACTCACCTGTGCGCGACAGGGGACGGGAGTTGGCAAAAAGACACATTCACTCGGCCATCAGCCGAGGAGCACCCGCCCGAGGACCGGGGAGAGAAGGAGGGCGGGGCGCTGTGCGGAACGGTTCATCCGTAGAGATTCCTTACCTTAGGGGCATTCCCCGGGCTGTCCAGCGTCATTTTGCCTTGGGCTCGACCGGGTCCGCGGGTTGCATGCGCCTGGAGGGAGAGCGCGCCGACGGGGTGGGTAGGAAAGGAGCAAGGGAAAGGAAAGGAGAGATGGTGGTCTGGAAACAACGCCTGTGAGGGCTTTAGTCTTGACCGAAATCGGCGGAGCTTTCAGAGTCGTACGTATGTTAGTTATTACTAGGAAATCTCTGCGTGGTGGTTTGAAGTTCGTGGCGGCAAGCCTTCTGACCCTATCGATGTCCTGGGGCGCGGCGGAGGAAGGCACGCGCACCATTCTGGTCCTTGATGCTTCGGGCAGCATGTGGGGCCAGATTGAGGGGAAGGCCAAGATCGAGATCGCCCGCGAAGTGATCGCCGCTTTGGTGGACGAGCTGCCCGAGAACACGGAATTGGGCTTGGTGGCCTATGGACATCGGGAGAAGGGCAACTGCGCGGATATCGAGCTCCTGGTCGAGCCGGGGAAACTCGATCGCGAAGCCTTCAAGAAGAAGGTCAACGCCATCCTCCCCAAGGGCATGACCCCCCTGACGGATGCCGTGATTTTTGCGGCCGAGGCGCTCCGCTCCACCGAGCGCAAGGCCACCGTGATTCTCGTCACCGATGGGGAGGAAACTTGCGATCGCGACCCCTGCGAGGCGGCGAAGCAACTCGAGGAAAGCGGGGTGGATTTCACGGCCCATGTCGTGGCCTTCGACCTCGACGATGCCGCCGCCAAGTCCGTGGCCTGCCTCGCCACGACGACGGGGGGGCTCTTCCTGAAGGCGGACAATGCCTCCACCCTCTCGGATGCCTTGCAAATGGCCATCGAGCCAGAGCCGGAGAAGCCGGCCATGGAGGAACCTGGCACGGCCACCCTCAAGGCCCCCGAAACCGTCGTGGCGGGCAGCCGCTTTGAAGTGAGCTGGTCCGGGCCGAACGACAAGGGGGACTTTGTGACCATTGTTCCCAAGGACTTCAAGGATGGCCTCTATCGGAACTACGAATACACCCGGGGAGGGAGTCCACTGAAGATCACGGCCTTGATCGATGAAGGCCCTGCGGAGCTGCGCTACATGCACGGGCGCACCACCCGGGTGCTAGGGAGAACCGACATCCAGATCGTCGCGGCGGAGGCGTCGCTCAAGGGGCCGGAGCGCGCCGTTGCCGGGGCGCACGTGGAGGTGGAATGGACGGGGCCAAACAACCCCGGCGACTTCATCACGATCGTGCCCAAGCAATTCGAGGATGGGAAGTACGCGAAGTACGACTACACGAGCAAGGGCTCGCCCCTGAAGCTGCTGGTTCCCGAGGAGGCTGGCGAGGCGGAGATCCGCTATATGGCGGGCCAGGAAAACAAGGT
>CAZKGI010000089.1:0-6982 GCA_964552315.1 uncultured Akkermansia sp.
ATCACGATCACAATCACGCCGGCTGTGGGCACGATCACGAGGAAAGCCCGGCGGGCATGGCCTTCACCCTGCTGATCCTCCTCGCGCCCTTGCTTGTGGCCACCGGCTATTCCACCGACAAGTTCAGTTCCGAATACGTGGCGAAATGGGGCAAAATCGAGCGGCAGATGATGCAAATGCGCATCGCCGAGCAGCGCAAGAAGACTGCCCCCGCGCCGACCAGCCAATCTCCCGCGACTCCCAACCCGTCCGATGGCGTCGCCCAGAACACCGAGGGCGGCGACTATCCCGGCCAGCCCGGGAATGCCCCCGCCGCGACGGAACCGAAACCCGACGAGGCCTTGGGCAGCTTCACCATCGAGGACCTCAAGAAGATGGTGCCTCAAAACGAGAAGGGCGAATTTCTTCTCGACGTGCCTCAGATCTTCTACACCGCAGGCGATCGCGAGCTCATGGCCGTCATGGAGGGCATCCCCGTCGAGACCACCGCCCAGTTGATGGAGGAAAGCCTCAACAACCCGAATCGGACCCGCCTCAAGGCCTTTCGACTCTTCATCGAATGCTGCGCAGCCGACGCCCGCCCCCTCTCCATCCCCATCGAGTTTGGCAAAACGCCCCCCGAATACAAGGAAATGGGCTGGTACAAAATCTACGGACAGATCCACTACTCCAACGAGAACGACGAGGTCGTCCCCATGATTCTCATCGAGCGCATCGAAGCCACCAGCGAGCCCACGGACGGCCTCCTCTTCTGAGCCGCGCCGGTGGCCTTGCATTTTCCCAGAACGGGACTAAGATCCAGAAAGGACAACGCCTTTTTTAAAAAGGGGGTGTACTGGTTTCGACTGGAGGTTTGAGAACCTGACAGCGTGCCGAGGTTGATCGGCTGGCCTCGTAAAAAGCCGTTCAAAAAATAAACGCAACGAACGAACCTGAACTTGCTCTGGCGGCCTAATTGAGCTGCCACGTGATTTGACCCACGTCTGCTAAGTCAAATCGCGTCACCCAGCAGACTGGTCCAGACGCGGGGGTCCGGCGTCCAGGACGAGAGGTTACAGTGACCATCGGAGGGAACGGATTCTGTCGACCGAAGCCGCCTCTCCTAAATCAAAAGATCGACTACGCACGTAGACGTTTGGCGCGACGGCCTTTAGGACAGGGGTTCAACTCCCCTCACCTCCACCATTTCTCTTCTCGGAGTTGCGAATTCAGATCGGACTCTATTTCACCGAGAGTGACCACAAGCCAAGCGGCTTGCTCTCTCATTCTCCCTTGGGCCGAGGGTGTGGCCGTTAGTGGAATCGGCACAGCCGTCCCTCATCACAGGGCTTCGGCCGTCACTGGGGAGGGCACGAGCGTTTTTCCGTAGAGGAAGTCGTGAGACTTTCTCCCCCACCCTGTGAGACTTTCTCCCCGTGAGACTTTCACCGGCAATCTTTGGCTTTCCCGTTTTCTCGTTGCCGCGCCCTAGCGAAATGCCTAACCTGATCCCGCATCCCTCGCATGGCCCGCTGGATCTATCATCGACCGATCGAACACAGCAATGAACACGAATTGGCCGTGGCCAATGCCCTCGCCAGTCTCAGTAAGCGCTGGACGATCCGCTGGGGCTTTTACTACACGGACAACCATGGTGTGCGGCGCGAGGGGGACTTCCTCATTTTCGACCCGCGACACGGTCTCCTGGTGCTCGAGGTGAAAGGTTACCGCTTCCGGCATTTCGCCCCCACGGGGGCCTGGGAGAACGGCCCGACAGGCAATCGCGACCATCCCCTGATCCAGCTCGATGAGGAGTATGCGAGCGTCCTGAGGGCGCTCACCGAGGCCCCCCAGGCTGGTTTCCGATCGCCAAGGCCCTCTGCCTGCCACGGGAATTCATCAATCACGAGCAAGGCTCCTATCAAGACATCCCCCGGGAACTGATCGTGGACAGCTACGATCTGGCGAACTTCGAATCGATCTATGGCCGCTTCTTCAAGGGACAAACCCCTCACGACATCGACCGTCACCGTCAGACCTTTCTGCAAGTCTACGGCCAAGGGCGGAAGGCAGAGAACCTGAAGCATTTCCTCGACCACAACGAGAGGCTTTTTCGCCAGCAAGCGGCTCGCCAATTCGGGCTCCTCGACGCTCTGGAGAACAACCGACAACTCCTCGTCGAGGGCGGGGCGGGCACGGGCAAGACCTGGCACGCGGTGAATCAAGCCGTGCGCTATGCCGAGAGGGGGGAAGGCACCAAGGTGCTCTTGCTTTGCTACAACATCGCCCTCGGCCGCCTCCTCAGGGAGCTCGTCTCGCGTCATCGCTTGAAAAGCGGGGAAATTGTCGTCTTTCATTGGGAAGCCTTGGCGGCCCACCTCCACGAGGTCTGTGGGCTGGGCTACGAGGCCCCGGGGCCTCAGGCAAGCCGAGAGGAAAAGATTCAATACTACGAACGCGAGCTCCCGGAATGGCTCCTGACCTGCGTCCAAGATGTGGCCTTTGCCGATCGCCTGCCCCGCTTCGACGCCCTCGTCGTTGATGAAGCCCAGGATCACGACACGAGCTTCGCGGGCGAAGAGGCCTCTCCTGACGCCCTCGGCTGTGGCTGGTGGGCGATCTACTTTGCCCTGCTCCGAGAGGGAAGGAATGCCCCCATCACCCTTTTGTACGACTGCGCGCAACGCCCGCCCTTTCGCGAACGGGGCGGCTTCGACATTCAGCGTCTCGCCGCCACGCTCAGCCAACCCGCCTTTGTCCGATTGCCCCATGCCCTGCGCTACACCCGACTAATCTTTGCCTTCCTGAGAAAGCTGCGTGCCGAGGGGACCGAGGCCCTGCTGGCGTGCCTGCAGGAACCCGATTCTCTGCCCGAAGGGCCAGATGTGGAGATCGTGCCCCTGTCCGAACCCACCCCCCTCACCATCCGGGCTGAGGTGGAGCGCCTTCTCACGGAATGGGCGGAGTCGGGCTACTGTCAGCCCGAGGAGGCTCTCATCCTCCATCCGCGTACTGCCGTGGAAAAAGCCCTCGGCGATTGTCGCGAACTGCTGGGTCTGCCCCTAGTGGAATACGGCAGCGAACCCGCTTCCTCGGAAAAAGTCATCCGCCACCTCTCCATCAATCGAGCCAAGGGCCTCGACGCCCGTGCGGTGATTGTCGTGGGCGTTTCCCCCTTCCACAGTCTCACCCGTCCCGATGACCAGTACACTTACTTCATGGGGGCCAGTCGGGCCCGGCAACTGCTGGCCATCGTGGAAGTCTGAAGTTCGCCCCATGAGCCCGTCGGGTCGCGAGCGCTATGGGGGGAAATCCCCCCAGGGGGCACTCGCTCGACCGGTCCGTACTCCAGCCCAGGTCGCAAGACCTCTGCCCACGGCGCATCGGCAATGACATTCAAGGCTCGCCCTGAGCGTAGCGACCGTGATAAGATCGATTTCATCTTCAGAGCCTTGGGGCCTCCACGCCCGCGCGATCGGTCTCTAGCGTCTTCCCGTCCTCGCTTCTCCTCCACCCCCTCCTGCCATGCGCGCCATCTGGAAAGGATCCATCAGCTTCGGGCTGGTCAACATTCCCATCTCCCTCTTCGCCGCCACCAAGACCGAAGACCTCAAGTTCCGACTCCTGCGCGGTTCGGATCTGAGTCCCGTCAACTACAAGCGGGTCGCCGAAAAGGACGGTAAGGAAGTGCCCTGGGAGGAGATCGTGAAGGGCTATGAATACGATAAGGGTAAGTTCGTGATCCTCAAGGAGGAGGACTTCAAGCGTGTCGACATCGAAGCTACCCAGACCGTCGAAATCGAGGCCTTCGTCGCCCAGGAAGAGATCAATCCCATTTTCTTCAGCAAACCCTACTACATGGAGCCTCAAAAGGGAGCCGACCGCGCCTATGTCCTGCTTCGCGAGGCGCTCCGCGCCAGCGGCAAAATCGGCATTGCCAAGGTGGTCATCAAGACGCGCGATCATCTCGCCGCCGTGAAACCTCAGGATGATGGACTCATGTTAGTGCTGATGTATTGGGCGGCGGAACTGCGCGAGGTTGACGAGTTCAAATCCCCCAAGGAATCGCAGCCGACCCGCAAGGAACTGGGCATGGCCCAAGACCTGATCGAATCCATGGTCCAGAAATGGGATCCAGAGGCCTACAAAGACGAATACCGCGAGGCCCTTGAAGAAGTTATCGAGGAGAAGATCGCCAAGGGCGGCAAATCTGCTCCGAAAAAGACCGTCTCGAGGAAGCGGGCCACCAACGTCATCGACCTGGTCGCGGTGCTCGAACAAAGCCTGCGCGACACCAGCGGCAAAAAATCCCCCACCAAGAAAACGCCGAGCAAAAAAGCCGCCACGAAGAAGACCACGAGGAAGGCCACGACCAAGAAGAAGGGTCGATCCCCTTCAGCCTCGTCGAAGACCAAGGGCAGGAAATCGGATCAGGCGGCCTAAGCGAGTCCCCGTCATGTCTCTTCGTGAATACCGCCGCAAGCGGGACTTTTCCGCCACCGCCGAACCCGAAGGTGGCTGGACGAATCGCCAGGGGGCGGGACGACGCTTTGTCATCCAAAAGCACCAAGCCAGCCGTCTCCATTACGATCTGCGGCTGGAACTGGGGGGCGTTCTGGTCTCCTGGGCCGTGCCCAAGGGCCTGCCCCTGACCCGGGGCGAAAAGCGCCTCGCCGTCAAGGTCGAGGACCATCCCCTCTCCTACATCGATTTCGAGGGCGTGATCCCCAAGGGGCAATACGGCGGCGGCACGGTGCAGGTGTGGGACCACGGGCACTTCGAACCTCTCACCCGCCGCCCGCTCAAGGAGCTCGAGGAGGGGAAACTGCCCTTTGTCCTGCACGGATCCAAGCTCCAGGGCGAATGGCATCTCGTGCGCCTGCGCGAGGAGAATCAATGGCTGATCATCCGCAGCGCCCCCGACCATCGCCCGCTGCGTCGAGCCGAGACGGACCGCTCGGCTCTCTCCGGGCGTACCCTGACAGAAATCTCGCGAGAGGGCTCCGGCACGACAGCACGCCCCGCCCCTTCCTCACGCCAGGCTCCTGGAGGGAGATCCCCTGCGAAGCCCTCGTCTCTGAATTCCTCCGGAGAGCTGCCCTAGATCGAACCCATGCTGGCCAAGCTGGTGAACCGCCCCCCTGCCGGCGACTGGCTCTATGAGATGAAGTTCGACGGCTACCGATGCCTGGCCCACAAGGAAGGAAAGCTGGTGCGGCTGCACTCGAGAACGCAGCACGACTTGACCCCCGCCTTTCCCGAAGTGGCCGAAGCCCTCTCGCGGCTTCGCACCCGCCGAGTCCTCCTGGACGGGGAAATCGTGGCCCTCGATGCCGATGGTCGCCCCTCTTTCCAACAACTTCAGGCCCTCACCACCAGTGGAGAAGCCGCGGCGTTTTACTACTACGTCTTCGACCTGCTCCATTGGAACGGGAAGAGCCTGCTGCAATGGCCTTTGGAGAAACGCCGCGCCAAGCTAAAAGCGCTGCTGGATGACGAGGAGGATCGCCTCCGCTACTCGGCCTCGCTGGGTAGCGAGGCGGCCCCGCTGCTCTCCCTGGCCAAGACCCACCAGCTTGAGGGGGTGGTGGGGAAACGCATCGGATCCCGTTATGAACCAGGTCGACGCAGCGGGGCCTGGATCAAGCTAAAGCTCGTCCTGGAACAGGAGTTCGTCATTGGGGGGTACACCGAGCCCCAGGGCCGTCGCGAGGCCTTCGGTGCCATCCATGTCGGCTATTATGAGCAGGGCCGACTCCACTATGCGGGCAAGGTCGGCACGGGATTCGGAGTCGAGGGACTGGGCCAGCTCGCCAAGCGCTTCGCCCGCCTCTCGCGGGCCACCTGCCCCTTCCACGACCTGCCGGCGGCGGAGGAGAGGCAAAGCCACTGGATTCGCCCTACCCTGGTGGCGCAGGTCCGCTTCGCGGAATGGACCCGAGACGGACGCCTGCGCCAGCCCGTGTTTGTGGGTCTGCGAGAGGACCGCCCCGCCCGCAGCGTCGTTCGCGAAACCCCGCCCTAAACCATGGCCCGCACCGCAAGCATCCAAATCGAGGGACGGGAGCTGCGGCTCAGCAATCTCGACAAGGTCTACTATCCGGAAAGCGGCTTCCGCAAGGGCGAGGTCATCGACTACTACATCCGCATCGCCCCCCTGTTGCTGCCCCATCTCGCCCATCGTCCCCTAACCCTGAAGCGCTATCCCGACGGGGTGGAGGGCGAGTATTTCTACGAAAAGCAGTGCCCGGCCCACGCTCCCACCTGGATCAAAACCAGCCGCGTTCGGCGCAGCGATGGCAGCCCCCTGGACTACTGCGTCATTCACGACCTCCCCTCGCTGGTGTGGGCGACGAACCTGGGCAATCTCGAACTTCACCCTTTCCTACACACCGTCCGGGCCAAGGCGCGGCCGACCCAGCTGATGTTCGACCTCGATCCCGGTCCGCCTGCAGATCTCATTGATTGCTGTCGTCTCGCCCTGCGACTGCGGGAGCTTTTCGAGGCCCTGGACCTGCAAAGCTTTCCCAAGACCTCGGGGTCCAAGGGGATTCAGTTGGCGGTGCCGCTGAACCGCCCCGTCTCCTACCGACACACCAAGACCTTCGCCCGGGCCATGGCCGAGGCTCTCAGCCGCCGCTTCCCCGAAAAGGTCGTCGCCGACATGAAAAAAAGCCTGCGCCAGGGCAAGGTCCTCATCGACTGGAGCCAAAATGATGCGGCCAAGACCACGGTCAGCGTCTACTCGCTCCGCGCCAAGGCACAGCCCACCGTCTCCACGCCCCTCCGCTGGGAGGAAGTCGAGAAGGCGTCCACCCAGCGCTCGCACCGCCGACTGCCCCTGCAGTTCCCCGCCACCGAGCTTCTCCGCCGCGTCGAAAAGCTCGGCGATCTCCACGCCCCGGTCCTGAGCCTGCAACAGGACCTGCCCGACCCGAAGCGTCTGAAGAGTTAGAGGGGTTGTGAGACCTATCGTCGAAGAGGTTCGTAAGACCTTCTCCGA
>CAZKGI010000089.1:7082-8469 GCA_964552315.1 uncultured Akkermansia sp.
CTCACGACTTTCGCTACCCGCTTGTGCGCCTCTCCTTCGCAACTCCCTTCCTATCCCCGCCCCACCTCATCGAGGCGGGGGTAATCGGTGTATCCCTTGGCGGGATCGGGCGAGCCGGGGGCGTAGAAGGTTTCGGGATGGGGCGTGTTGAGGGGGGCTCCCTGGGCGAGGCGGGCGGGTAGGTCCGGATTGGCAATGAAGAGCCGCCCCCAGGAAGCCGCGTCGGCCTCATTCCTGCGGATGAGCTGCTCCGCCACGAAGGGGGTGAGGTTCATGTTGGCGATGACGGGGCCGCCAAAGCTTTGTCGCATCCGGGGCATCAGCCGCTCCTCGCGGAGGGCTTCGAGCTGGACCTCCTCGCTAGGCGCTTCCCCCGGTCCGCCGTCTGCAGTGGGGAAGACGACGCCCTCGCGGATGAAGAGAAAGGCCAGCCGGCGACGCCCGGCCTCCTCGGCGACGTAGGTGAAGGTCGCGGCGGGATCGGAGTCGCCCATGTCGTGGGCGTCACAACGCGGCGAGAGATGCAGACCAACCCGCTCAGGCCCCCAGACATCGACGGCGGCGTCGACGACCTCGAGCAGGAAGCGGGCGCGGTTCTCGATCGAGCCTCCGTAGCGATCCTCGCGCCGGTTGGTAGAGTCCTGCAGGAACTGGTCGGGCAGGTAGCCATTGGCCCCATGAATTTCCACCCCGTCGAAACCGGCCCGCTGGGCATTCTCGGCGGCCCGGCGATAGTCGGCGACAATGCCGGGGATTTCCTCGAGCTCCAGGGCGCGCGGGGTGACGAATTCCTTGCGGGGACGAATGAGGCTGACGGTGCCCTCGGGACGAACGGCACTGGGCGCCACCGGCAGGGCGCCATCCAGATAGACCGGGTCGGAAATGCGCCCCACATGCCAGAGCTGCAAGAGAATGATGCCCCCTTCCTGGTGCACGGCGTCGGTGACGTGGCGCCAGCCTTTGACTTGTTCATCGCTCCAGATGCCGGGGGTGTCGGGGTAGCCCACGCCCTGAGGCGAAACGGACGTGGCTTCGCTGAGGATCAGGCCGGCTCCGGCACGCTGGGCGTAATATTCTGCCATCAGGGCATTGGGCACGCGGCCCGCACTGGCCCGGCAGCGGGTCAAGGGCGCGAGGACGATGCGGTTGCGCATTTCCCAGGCGCCGAGGCGCAGGGGCTGGAAAAGGGGGGACTCAGAAGCAGGCGTCATGGCTTGTTCGATCACTCGCCGGGCACTTTCGGCACGATTGGTCCGCCTGGCAAGGTCGTGAAGATCGGTAGCGAAGATCGTGACACCCTCTGTAGAGGAAGTCGTGAGACTTTCTCCCCAGGGTCAGGTCCGCTGCGACGTTTTCTCCCCGCGAAAGTCTCACGACTTCCGCTACC
>CAZKGI010000090.1:0-7501 GCA_964552315.1 uncultured Akkermansia sp.
TAGGGTGACCCGCTCAATGGAAATGGGCGTTATCTCCCGGCCCGAATTCCAGGAAGGTGGAGAATTCGTCTTCCTTCTCGAGGCCGTTTAGGCCGCTGCCACTGGAAAATGGATGTTCTCCAATTCTCCGTCGTGCCACTCGACTCGCACGAAGTTTGGCAGCGACTGAACGATCCGCCCTTTCGCGTATTGCGGTGCCGCACGGTCGATGCAGTACTGAAGAAAGTCCGTCTGGTCTAGGACATTGACCCCGTCGCCTTGCTCCTGCTCGTTCAGTTTCCCGCGATCCGCCTTGGAGAAGAGGAGCAGAAGGACGGGCTTCGTCGTGGCGATAGAGTATCTCCTCAAACACTCCTCGAGAAGGGAGGCGATAGACCATCTGCCCCGCCCCAATCGACCGCCTGCTGGCCGTGGTCTTACTGCCAAGCCCCATACCGAGGGGAGCACTCGAACAGATTGCTATCTCCCCCTCGAGGAACTGGCGTCATCTGGGCTCCTTTGCCCGTTGCGCGTCCCCGTCCTCTCTGATAGGAAACGAGAACAGCCCTTTCCGGGCCCGACCTTCACCCCTGTCATCCATGGACCGCCGTCGCTTCCTCGCCACCCTTTCCGCCGCTCCCCTGCCCTTGGTCTCGCTCCAGGCCGATCCGGCCAAGGCCGCCGACATGGCGGAGCGGGCCCAGGCCTTCCTCCAGTCTCTCAGCGAGGAGCAGCGCGCCAAGGCCGCCTTTGCCTTTGCTGACCGGGAGCGGCTCAACTGGCACTACGTTCCCAAGCTTCGCAAGGGCATCCCCCTGAAGGAACTGAACGCCGCGCAGAAGGAGGCCGCCTTCGCCCTGCTGGACTCCGGCCTCAGCGAGGACGGTCGCACCAAGGCGCGACGCATCATGGAGCTGGAGAGCGTCCTGGCCATCATGGAGAACAATCCCACGCTCCGCGATCCCGAGCTCTACTACGTCTTCCTCTTTGGGGAGCCGGGTGATCCCCAGGGCTGGGGTTGGCGCGTCGAGGGCCACCACCTCTCCGTCAACCTCACCGTGGTCGGCGAGCACGTCTCTGCGACACCCAGCTTCTGGGGCGCCAATCCCGCAGAGGTCCGCCAAGAGGGGCCCCTGCATGGGGTGCGCACCCTCTCCAAGGAGGAGGATCTGGCGCGCCAGTTGGCCCGCTCCCTCCACGCCGCCGGCAAGCCCGTCGTCACCGCGCCGGAAGCCCCTCGGGAATACACCACCCGCGTGCAAACCCGCGTCAGCGCCCTGGAGGAGCCGGGCGTGCCCTTCAGCGAATTCGACGCAGCCCAGCGCGCGTTGCTCCAGTCGTTGGTCTCGGTCTATGCTTCGAATTTCCAGGCTGACATCGCTGCCCAGGAGCTGGCGCGCATCGAGGCGGCGGGCTGGGACAAGGTCCAGTTCTCCTGGAAGGGAGGGCTCGAGACGGGCGAAAAGCATTACTACCTCATCCAGGGACCGAGCTTTTTGCTGGAGTACGTCAATTACCAGAACGACGGGAATCACATCCACTCGGCCTGGCGCAGCTTTGCGGGGGATTACGGTCTCGACGCGCTCTCCTGAGGGGATTCCTCAGGGATTCGCCGGACACAATGAAGCGGTCCTTTTCGCGAGGATCCCCCTAG
Organism: uncultured Akkermansia sp.; assembly: GCA_964552315.1. Lineage (GTDB taxonomy): Bacteria > Verrucomicrobiota > Verrucomicrobiia > Verrucomicrobiales > DEV007 > Arctic95D-9. The sequence continues at coordinate 1,634 of CAZKGI010000090.1, forward strand.
CGCGGATCGCCGCGACGTGCGAGCCTGTCCCCGCCGCATCGGCCCAGGCGCCGGTGCGTTCTCTTTGACTGCCTACTTCCCATGGGAAAAATCCACCTCCTCCCCGAAGCGCTCGCCTGCCAGGTCGCCGCTGGCGAAGTGGTGGAGCGTCCCGCCTCGGTCGTCAAGGAACTCGTCGAGAACAGCCTCGACGCGGGGGCGGCCAACATCGAGGTGCGGGTCCAGCGCGGCGGCATCGCCCTGATCCGGGTGACGGATGACGGCTGCGGGATGGACCGCGACGACGCCCTCATGAGCCTCGAGCGCAATGCCACCTCCAAGATCCGCACCAAGGAGGATCTGGGGGCCATCCTCACGCTCGGTTTTCGGGGCGAGGCCATTCCCAGCATCGCCAGCGTCTCCAAATTCCGCCTCGCCACCCGAGAGCACGGCGCCCTCGCCGGCACCGAAATCCTCGTCAACGGCGGCAAGCTCGAGCGCGTCTCCGACTGCGGCGAGCCTCCCGGCACCCAGATTGAGGTGCGCTCCCTCTTTTACAACCTGCCCGCCCGGCGCAAGTTCCTCCGCAGCGAGGCCACCGAATACGCGCACCTCGAGCAGGTGCTCAAGACCCAGGCCATCGCCCACGAGTCAGTTCGGTTCTCCCTGGTGCGCGACGAGCGTTTGGCCTTCCAGCTGCCGGCGACCAGCAGTCTGCGCGAACGCATCGGCGGGCTCGTGGGCACGGATCTCGCCTCGCGTCTGCTGGAGATCGAACCCGTCGAACACAAGGGCGTGCGCGTGCGCGGCTACATCGGCCCGCCCGGCATGGGGCGGAGTGATCGGCGTCTCCAACTCGTCTTTCTCAATGGACGTCCGGTCGAGGCCGCCATCGTGACCCGCGCCCTGCGCGAGGGTTACCACACGGCCCTGATGAAGGGACAGTACCCGGTGACCTTCCTCTTTCTCGAGACCGATCCCTCCGCGGTCGATGTCAACGTCCATCCGGCCAAGCGGGAGGTGCGCTTTCACAACGGCTTCGCCGTGCAAGAGGCCGTCTCCCTCGCCGTCGCCCAGACGCTGCGCGAGCGCATGGTGCGCCCCGTTTCCGGTGTGGGCCTGACCGGGACCTCCCCGCCAGAGTCCTCGCCTGGCCTCGTGCAGGAGGACCTGCTGCCCCGGACGGCCTCGTTGTCCCGCCCCCCACGTCTCGACGCCGCCCCGGCCGCACCGCTGTTCACCACCCAGGAACGGCGCCGTTACGAAGCGGCCCAGGCTCAGAGCAGCCAGGTCGCCGAACCCGGCCCATCCCCGGCGCCGCCCATTCCTTTCGTCCGTCCCGCCGAGGGACTCGACACCCTGGCTCCGTCGCTCGACCGGGACGAGGCCCCGCGCAGGGAGTCGGGCGAAGCCCTGGCGACGACGGCCAGCCCCCAGGAAGAAGCGGACGCCGCCGAGCGCAAGCTGCAGGCCTCCGACTACCGTCTCCTCGGCGTGCTCGGCAAGTTGTACGTGCTGCTCGAGTCCAAGGAGGGCCTTGTCCTGATGGACCAGCACGCCGCCCACGAGCGCGTTCTTTTTGAGGAACTGCGGCGCCGTCTCGAAAGTGAAGGGGTTCCCTCGCAGCGCCTCCTCAGCCCCCTGATGGTGGAGCTTCCCCCCCGCGATTTCGACCTCGTCTCGCGCCATCTCGAGACCCTCGAACGCCTCGGCTTTGCCGTCGAACCCTTCGGCGGCACGACGCTCAAGATCGACTCCCTGCCCACTTTCCTGCGACGCGACGATCCCGAGAGTTTCCTACACGACGTCATCGAGGAGCTCCGCGTGGCCAACGACCGCATGTCCAGCCTGCGCGTCGGGGAAGACCTCATCGCCACCACGGTCTGCCGGGCGGCGGTGAAGGCCAACGATGTCCTCAAAGAACCCGAGCTCCGGCAACTGCTCCGCGACCTCCTGGACTGTGACATGCCCTATTGCTGTCCGCACGGTCGCCCCACCCTGATCCAAATCAGCTACGCCGAGTTGGAACGGAAATTCGGGCGACGGGCCTGAGATCGTTCCCCCTCGTCGACCGTCCCCTGTCGTCGACTCGACTGGCCATCCCGATCCGGGTTCCCGTTCGTATTCAAGGGCAACGACTTGTCTCGGTCTCGCGCTGGCCTTCCTCCCCATGATCCCCATCACCATACTGGACCTCGCCTTCGTCCCCGAGGGCGGCGATGCCGCACAGGCCTTGGGCCATACGCTGGATCTCGCCCGGCACGCCGAAAACTGGGGCTATTCTCGCTTTTGGCTCGCGGAGCACCACAACATGATCGGCATTGCCAGCGCGGCGACCTCCGTGGTCATCGGCCACGTCGCGGCCGGCACCTCGCGCATTCGGGTCGGTGCCGGAGGCATCATGCTCCCCAACCACGCCCCGCTGGTCATCGCGGAGCAGTTCGGCACCCTGGCCACGCTCTATCCGGGCCGCATCGATCTGGGACTGGGGCGGGCCCCGGGGACCGATCCCCTCACCATTCGAGCCCTGCGACGGGAGCCGCACGCGGACCGCTTTCCGCAAGACGTGCGGGAGCTCCAGGCTTACTTCGCCCCGGCCCAGCCCGGACAAGCGGTGGTGGCCGTGCCCGGCGCCGGCACGGAGGTCCCCCTCTGGATCCTCGGCTCCAGCCATTTCGGAGCGCGGCTCGCCGCGGAGTTGGGGCTCCCCTATGCCTTTGCCTCGCACTTCGCGCCCGCCCTGCTCTCCGAGGCCCTGGCCATTTATCGACGCGAGTTTCATCCTTCGCCGTCATGGGAGCGATCCTATGCCGCCGCGGGGATCAACGTCATCGCCGCCGACAGCGACGCCGAGGCTCGTCGTCTCTTCACCTCCCCGCAGCAGCAGTTCACCCACCTGCTCCGCGGCAGCGCCGGGCGCCTCCCCGCCCCCGTGGACGACATCGAGTGCTGGTGGTCGCCCTTGGAGCGAGCCAAGGTCTCCGCCATGCTTGCCTGCTCCTTCGTGGGCTCGCGAGACACCCTGCGCCGCGCCCTCAATCGCTTTCTCCTGGAGACTGGGGTGGACGAGCTAATCGTGGTTTCCGCCATTCACGACCACAGCGCGAGGCTCCGCTCCTACGAGATCCTCGCCGAACTGCGGGCAGATCTGGACCCGCTCCGCCGCCTTCCCTGAAGCCCGGGGGGGGGGCGGGAATGGGAACTCGTCCCTCCCCCCTGAGAACCTTTGAAACCGGTTTTGGACAAATTTTTCCGCCGCGCATCCGCGTGGCCAATCCTGGGTGGATTTTCCCGGCGGCAACCGCCAGAATGAGGGGATGAAACTCCCTCTCGCCATCGTTTCGCTGGCCTTGCCGTTGACCCTTTCCGCCCAGCAGGTTCTCGTGGAAGCTGAGTCCTTCGACCAGCCGGGCGGCTGGCAGCTCGACACCCAGTTCATCGAGACGATGGGGTCTCCCTACCTCCTCGCCCACGGGCTGGGACAGCCCGTCGCTGCCGCCACCACCCGGGTGAGCTTCCCCGAGACGGGCACCTACCGGGTCTGGGTGCGCACCCTCAACTGGGTGGAGAAATTTGCCGACAAGGTCGACGCCTCCGCGGCTCCCGGTCGCTTTCAGCTCAAGGTCGGTGATCAGCTCGTGCCCCACGAATTCGGCAAGTCCGGCGCGGACTGGCATTGGGAGGACGGAGGCACGGTCACCATTGCCCAAGTCGAGACCGACCTCGCCCTGGTGGATCTCACCGGCTTCAATGGCCGCTGTGACGCGATCCTCTTTTCCAAGGATCCGAACTTCGTCCCCGACAATTCCAGCGAGGTCCTCCCGGCCTGGCGCCGGAAAATGCTCGGCATCCCCGAGGAGGTCGTCACCGAGGGCCCCTACGACATCGTCTTCGTCGGGGGCGGTTATGCCGGGGCCTGCGGAGCCATTTCCGCAGCCCGCATGGGTCTGAAGGTGGCCCTGGTCCAGAACCGTCCCGTGCTCGGCGGCAACGGCTCCTCCGAGGTTCGCGTCTGGGCCCAGGGGAACACCCCTCCCGGGCTCTATCCCGTCGGCGACATCGTCCGCGAGTTCGAGGACGACGCCAAGGCCTCGCCCGGCACCTACGAGGAATACGAGGACGAGAAGAAACACAACATCGTCACCGCCGAGCCGAACATCGCGCTCTTTCTCAACCACCACGCCTACAAGGTGGACATGGAGTCGCCGACGAAGATCGCGGCCGTCCACGCCTTTGACACCCGCAGCGGCACCTTGCGCCGCTTCACGGCCCGCACCTTCTGCGACGCCACCGGACACGGCACCATTGGAGTCATGGCCGGGGCCGACCACGAGATGATCGACGGCGGCCGCATGGGCATGTCCAACATGTGGGCCTGGGAAAACGCCGAGTCTCCCCAGAGCTTTCCCCCCACCCCCTGGGCCCTGCCCCTGGAAGAAGGTGACTTCCCCTACCCCCGCCGCTTTCATGCGGAGTGGTTCTGGGAAAGCGGCTACGACAAGCATCCCCTCAAGGACCTCGAGTCCATCCGCGACTGGAACCTCCTCGCCGCCTACGGGGCCTGGAACGCCATCAAGAACAAGGGAGCCTATCAGCGCAACGACCCCGACCAGCTCGGCCACAAGAACGCCCGGCTCACCTGGATGGCCTACATCGGCGGCACTCGCGAAACCCTCCAGTTGCTCGGCGACATCGTCCTGACCGAGGAGGACATCGTCAGCAAGAAGCCCTTCCCCGACGGCTGCGTCCTCACCACTTGGTCCATCGACCTGCACTACCCCGCCGAGCAGTATGAGAAGAAGTTTCCTGACAATCCCTTCATTTCTGTCGCCGTCCACGGCAAGGGGGTGGACCGCAAGCGGGGCTACGCCGTGCCCTATCGCTGCTTCTATTCCCGCAACATCGAGAACCTCTTCATGGCCGGGCGCAACATCAGCGTCACCCACGAGGCTCTCGGCACCATCCGAGTCATGAAAACCTGCGGCATGATGGGCGTTGTCGTCGGCAAGGCCGCCGCCCTCTGTGCCCAGCACGACACCACCCCCCGAGAGGTCTACTACCAGCACCTCGATGAACTCATCGAACTGCTCCGCTTGCCCGGAAACGTGCGTCGTCCCAGCCTTCAGGATGAGTTCCACGTCGATCCCAAGCTCCCCGATCTCGGCGAACCAGAGCTGGAATGGATCCCCCGCAACCAGCTCGAGGGGATCGTGATCGATGACGAGGAGGCCAAACTCTCAGGTACCTGGACCCAGGGCGCTGGCCTGAAGCACCACGTCGAGGACGGCTATCACTACGCCTCGCCGGCCAAGGGGGACTCGCCGAGGACGGCCGAGGCCCGCTTTGAGTTCACCGTCCCCGAGACCGGCGATTACGAGGTGCGGATCTCCCACCAGCCGCACGAGAACCGTTCCTCGAAAACGCCGGTGACGGTCATCCATGCCGAAGGCGAGCGCACCATCCCGGTCAACCAGCGGGTTGCGCCGCCTCTCGCCAAGGGCTTCTTCGGTCTGGGCGTCTTCCGCTTCGAAGCGGGACGACCGGCCGCCGTGGTCGTGGGCAACGAGGGGACCGACGGCAACGTGCACATCGATGCCGTGCAGGTGATCCCCCAGCGCTGAGGAGCCCAGCCGCGTCCCGCGACGCGCTCCCGGGAGCGTCGGGCCCAAAGGAATGCCTCTGCGAACCCCTCGCCCCCTCCGGGCGGGGGGGCTTCGCGTGGATGTGCCCCGTAGGCTTTTGAGCGATCGAGCTGCAGCCCGCCTCCCGCATTGGCGCAGAAGGGAGAATCCAACTTGCAATCATTTTCATCCACGTTTTCCATGCGCCGCCCTCCATGACCACTCCCTCCTTGCCGCCGTCTTCTCCTCGGCGGTCACATTGCTATTT
>CAZKGI010000091.1:0-7071 GCA_964552315.1 uncultured Akkermansia sp.
AGGCCCCGATGTTGTTCCTGCCTACGGCCACATAGTAGGTGCCCCGCGGCAAGACCAAGGGATTGCCATCGGAAGGCACGAGTGAATTGTTGTTACCGCCTCCGTCATCGTCGCCGTAGATGCCATAAAAGCCCTCGCGCAGGAGGAGCAAGTTCATGTCCGCCGTCCAGCTGTTCGCCTCAATTCTCACAGAAGTCGGCTTGGAAAGGGTGAAGGCGTAAACATCGACGTCCACGGGATTCGCCCCAAATGGGAAATCAGTGCCGGGTTTCAGCGTGCCGATGATCAGGTTGACGCCGGGAGGCACGATCATGGCCGTGCCCTCTGAAATCCCCGCGTCCCCCTTTTCCGCAAAGGGTTTGGCTTGAACTGATGGGATTGTGAATGCCATCAGGGCAGGGATCACGGCAGAGAGGAATCGAACTTTCATACGGATGGGAGGAGGCGGCAGATGGGGCGAGGACACCGGTCTGCCGCGACAACCAGCTCGCTCTGAATCATGGTTTAGGCTTCCCGACCTTCCCCTTCCCCCCCAGGCGAAGAACAATTGGGCTGAGAGGATCAATCAATCCTCGCCCGAGAATCGCCAAGTTTGACCTGATCTGTCAACGCTTATCCCCAGAAATCGGCTTGGGCCGAGACGGTAGGTTGCCTGTCCCGGACACCAGAATGTGGCCGGTGAAGGCCCCGGCCCCGGAGGGGCCGGGCGCGTGTTGACTCATAATTATAGACACCGAAGGGGTCGGGCGGTCCGGTTGACTCAAAAATAGGACACCGTGGTGATCCTCGCTCTCAAGGACAGCCGGCATCCATCATCACGACCAAAAACTCCTACCGCCCATTATGCCCACTGGCCTTGCTGAAATCCACCACCTGCAAGGCTTCCGCCGCGTGGGTAGAGAGGCGGTCGTGCAGTTGATAGACGGCCGCGGGCGATCCCTCCTTTTCTCCACCGTAACGGTTGCAGAGAAAAATCACGAAGCTGCGCGAGAAGGGATCGACCCATAGCATCTGTCCGGTCCAGCCGGCATGACCATACCCTCCCACGGGGAACAAGGCTCCCCGTTGCCGGCTGTAGGGATGCGGCGGGGTGCGATAGGGAGTATTGATATCCCAGCCAAGCCCGCGCTGCACCGGCAGGTGATGGGCCGCCGGGCTGACCAGATCCGGCGGACTTTGCACGCTGGTCATTAGCCGGACGGTCTCCGCCTTGAGCACTCTCACGCCCTTCAGTTCTCCTAGCCCCAGCATCATGCGGGCAAATTTCGCCATGTCGGCAGTCGTGCTGAATAGCGAGGCATGTCCGGCCACCCCGCCCATGTGCCGCGCCACAGTATCATCCACCTCGCCACGCTGCGGTGCACTGGATGGCGCCACCCGACACAAGCGCTCCCCCTCGGGACGAAAGACCGTGTCGTTCATGCCCAGGGGCCTGTAGATCTCCTCGACACAAAACTCATCGAAGGATCGCCCCGTCACTTTTTCGATGACCAAGGCCAGCAGGATGCTGCCCGTGCTACTGTAGGAGAAGGCACTGCCCGGTTCAAACCGGGGTTTCTCGCGGCATAGCATGGCAAAGGCTTCCGCTCGGTTGCGCGCATGGGGAGCTTTCCCGTCCTGGAGATTCACCGGCAAACCCGAGCTGTGCAGCAGCAAATGCCTGGGGGTGATCTTCTCCCGCCCCTCTCCAGTGAACTCCGGCAAGTGCCTGCACACCGGCTCATCCAAGTCCAGCCGGTCGCGGTCGACACACCCCATCGCCGCTGCCGCCGTGGCCATCACCTTGGTGATGGATGCCAGGTCAAAGATCGTGTCCTCCGTCATGGGCTCGGGCTCCGGCGCCAGCGCCCGCCAGCCGTAGGCTTTGTGATAGGCCACTCCCTCGTGCTCCACCCACAAGGTCCCTCCGATGAGGTTCCCCTCCTCAATGGCCCGCTCGATCTCCGCATCGAGCTGGGCGAGCTTTTCCGTTTTGAAAACCGACGCCACGGCAGGGGGCGAGGACGGCACCTCCGGTGAGGCCATTTCGTCAGCGGAGACCCATGGGGATGTGGCGACGACGAAGACGACCAGCCCTGGGCAAAACAAGGCGCCAAGCCCAGACCCCAGCGAGGGTGAAAGAACGGGGACCGGCTCGGAGAAGGCGGGCAAATCCGCTTTCATCGGGGCCGGTCGGCGAAAAGGGCAAAGGGTCGGTTCATGCTCCTGACAAGCGGCTGGCGGCGCGTCCGCTCAGGCGAGGATCTCGCGGATCACCCGGCCGGACACGTCGGTGAGGCGGAAGTCGCGGCCCGCGTAGCGATAGGTGAGCCGCTCGTGGTCGAGGCCGAGAAGGTGCAGCATGGTGGCGTGGAGGTCGTGCACGCTCACCGGGTTCTCCTCCGCTTGGAAGCCGAACTCGTCGGTGGACCCGTAGACGGTGCCGCCCTTGACCCCGCCGCCGGCCATCCACACGCTGAAGCCGTAGTGGTTGTGGTCGCGTCCCATCTGGGGTTTCCCAGCGCCGCTCAGCTCCACCGTGGGGGTGCGGCCGAATTCCCCGCCCCAGAGGACCAGGGTGTCCTCGAAGAGGCCGCGTTGCTTCAGGTCGGCAAGCAGGGCGGCGATGGGACCGTCGATCTCGCCGGCGAGCTGGCGGTGGTTCTTCTCGATGTCATTGTGGTTGTCCCAGGGTTGCCCCGCCCCATGCCAGAGCTGCACGTAGCGCACCCCGCGCTCGAGGAGCCTCCGGGCGATGAGAGTCTGACGGCCGTGGACCGTGTCCCCGTAGAGCTCGCGGATCGCGGCGGGTTCCTGGGAAAGGTCGAAGGCGTCACTGGCCTCGGCCTGCATCCGGAAGGCCAACTCATAGCTGTGAATCCTCGCGTCGAGGCGCTCGTCGAGCCGAGCCTCGCGGTGGCGCGCGTTCCAGCGGGCCAGCAGGTCGAGCTGACGACGCTGGTTTGTCAGGGTGATGTGGGGATGGTCGATGTTCTCTATAAGCTTGCCGAGTTCCTCGTGCTTGGTGTCGATGTAGGTGCCCTGATAGGCGCCGGGAAGGAAGGCCGACTGCCAGTTCTCGTGGTCCTTGATGGGCATGCCGCCGGGGCACATGGCGATGAAGCCGGGCAGGTTCTCGTTCTCCGTGCCGAGCCCGTAGAGTGCCCAGGCCCCGAAGCTGGGCCTCGCCTGGACCGAGTCCCCGCAATTCATCAGCATCAGGGAGGGCTCGTGATTCGGCACCTGCGCGTACATCGAGCGGATCACCGCGATGTCATCGATGTGGCGGGCGGTCTTGGCGAAGAGTTCGCTGACCTCGATGCCCGACTGCCCGTAGCGCTTGAACTGAAAGGGCGAGGCGAAGGCGGCGCCGGTCTTGCGCTCCGTCGTCAAGGTGTTGGCGAGCGGCTTGCCGTCGTGTTTCTGCAGGGCTGGCTTGGGGTCGAAGGTGTCGACGTGCGAGGGACCGCCGTTGAGGAAAAAGTGGATGACTCGCTTGGCCTTACCGGGGAAATGGCCGCCCTTCATGGCCAGGGGATTCTCCGCGGCGAGCAGTCCCTCGTCGCCGAGGAGGCTGCCGAGGGCGAGGGAACCGAGCCCGAGGGAGGAGCGTTGCAGGAGAGCGCGTCGGGTGAGCATGGGGGGAAGGCTTCGGAGCGGTGGAAGAGATAAAAGGGTCAGGCGGGTCGCGGGTCGCTCAGTCCACGAAGAGGAATTCATTGGAGCAGAGCAGGGCCTGGGCGAGTTGTTCCCAAGCGTTCAAGGGCGTGGTGGTGTCGACGGGGAAATCGCGCTTGGCGTCCCAGGCCAGGGCGGGGTTCTCCCCGTCTCTGGCGGTGAGTTCGCCGACGCGGATGTCCCAGAGGAACTGGTCGCTGTTGAGCCCCTCGCCGATGTCGACGAGGAAGTCGAGGGTCTCACCCGCCTCCACGGCGATGGCGTCGACCTTGAGTTCGGCCGAGCTGGCGTGCAGTTTCGCTGAGCCCAGCAGACCAACCCGCGAGCTGACGATGAAGCCCCGGATTCCATCCCCGGCCTTCGGCGCGTGGACCAGCTTGGTCCTTAGGGACACGGTCATCGCCCGGGGCGCGGTCCAGCGGCGCACCGCGGCGTGCTGGCGGTCGTTGCCGGGATGGCCCCCGGTGGCGGTCAGCTGGACCCAGCCGAGGGCCGCGTCGGGCCATTTCGGGCCGCCTTGCCAGGCCTCGCCGGTGAAGTGAGGCAGGGCGGTGAAGCCGGTGATCCGCTGGGCCGCCTCGTCGAGGGCGCCGTACCCGTAGCTCCAGTCGGCGGCGGTCGGCGGTGGTCCTGGCAGGGGGAAATCGTCGGCGGCATCGACCAAGGCCAGCGCTTCGGCGACTTCCTCGACCGAGGGATCCCTTTCCAGGACTCGTCGGAAGAGCGCGCGGACCCGTTCGGGGGATCCCGCCGCGCTCTCGGTGACCGAGGCCAGGGTCCGGGCGCGATCCAGCACGAAGGGATGATTCAGGAAGAAGAGGGCCTGTTGCGGCACCGTGGTCTCATTGCGCTTGGGAATGTGCAGGTCGGGATTGGCGAAGTCGAAGACCCGCAGCACCCCGGGGACGAACTGGCGGTCGACCAAGCCGTAGAGCGCCCGACGTTTCGAGTAGGGCGCCGCGTGGGCCTCGACGGGGCGGCCTCCCAGGGTAGGATCGAGATCACCCGTGGCCGCCATCATGGCGTCGCGGAATTCCTCATAACCCAGGCGATGGGGGTTCATCCGCCAGAGCAGCCGGTTGCCGGGGTCCGCGGCGATGGCCCGGGAGCGGGCCTCCGGATCGGCTGGATCGCGGGAATCCTGCCGCCAGGCCCGCGAGGTCAAAAGGAGATGGTGAAGTGTCTTGAGGCTCCAGCCCTGCTCGACGAACTCCGCCGCGAGCCAGTCGAGCAGCTCAGGATGGGTCGGGGGATCGGCGCGGGTCCCAAAGTCGCTGGGGCTGTCCACCAGGCCGACCCCGAAATGCTGCGCCCAGACCCGATTGACCAGGACCCGGGCCGTGAGGGGATTGGTCGGACTGGCAATGGCCCGGGCCAGCTCGAGCCGACCGCTGCCCACCGAAAAGAGAGGGGCATCTTCTCCTGACAGAATACTGAGAAAGCGGCGCGGGGCCTTCTCCCCCAGAGTCAGGGGATTGCCCCGAAGGAAGACCCGGGTCTCCCCGGGCAGCTCTCGATCGGCCAGCCCGACGGCCGCCGGGACCGCCGGATTGGCCGCGAGAATCTGCTGCTGGATGGTGTTCTCCAGCTTCCAGAGCTCGTTGATCTTGGCGGTGTGGAAATAAAATTCCACGTTCATCACCGGACCTTCCGGCACCTCGCAGGGGGAAGCGGGCCCATGGAGCACCGCGCGAAGCCTTTCCGACTCGGGATCGGGCAGGGCGACCACGTCCGGCCGGGCCTTGCGGGCCTCTATCCACTCGGCCTCGACCTCGGCAAAGACCTTGGCGTAGCGCTCCACCACCTCGACGAAGGACCTGGGCGGCGTGGCGAAAGCCTGCGCGATCCGCGGGTGGGCCGAGGGCACTGCCACCGTGGCGTATTCCTCGGGCTGGGCCTTGGCGTAGGCGTGCCAGTGGGCAAAGACCGGATCCTGATTTTCCTCGGCGTCGCGCAGGTAGTCGCGCCAGGCGTGGACAAAGGCCGGGAGCAGGTCCGTGGACTGGAAGATCTGATCGAAACCGTCGGCGGGATACTTGTCCAGTTCGGTCTGGGCGAGCAGGTAGTCACCGAGGCGCTTCCGAACCCGATCGGCAGCCTCCTGGCGGGCCTTGGCCAGGGCCTCGTCGAGCTGGGCGACCCGCTCCCCGTGGGCCTTCCAGAAGGCCTCGTTGGCCCCCTTGCCGAAGGTGGTGAGCCGCTCGACGCTGCGGTCAAAGACTCCGTAGAGGGCGTAGTAGTCCGAGGCCGGGATGGGGTCGTACTTGTGGTCGTGGCAACGGGCGCAGCCCACCGTCAGGCCCAGCATCCCGCGAGTGAGCACATCGATGCGGTCGTCGATGATGTCGCGCCGCACCCCGAGGAAGCGGCGTCCCAATGTCAGAAAACCCATGGCCGCGAGATCCTCGCTGCCGGGTTCGACGGCCTGGTCGGCGGCGACTTGGAGAATCAAGAATTGGTCGTAGGGCAGGTCCCGGTTCAGGGCCGAGACCACCCAGTCGCGATAAGTCCAGGCGTGAGGCCAGCGTTTTTCCTCCCGCGCGTAGACATAGCCCTTGGTATCGGAATAGCGGGCCACGTCCAACCAGTGCCGGGCCCAGTGTTCGCCGTAGTGGGGCGAGTCGAGCAGGCGCTTGACCAGGTCGGCCCACTCCTCCTCGCTGAAAGTTGTCGCCGTGGAGGCCAGGGCCGCCTCGGCCGCCTGGCCCAAGACCGCCGACGGGGGCAGGCCGGTGAGGGTGTAGGAGAGCCGACGCAGCAGAGTGCGGCGGTCCGCGGGAGGCGAGGGCTCCAAGCCGGCGGCGCTGAGCCGCTGACGCAGAAAGGCGTCGACGGGATGGGATTCTCCGGTCGTCGCCGGAAGGGGCGGCCGCTGCACCGGCTGGAAGGCCCAGTGTCGCTTTCCGGCCTCGGCCCGGTCCGCTGCGGAGGTCACCGTGGCCCGCTCCGGCCAGGGCAGGCCGGCCTCAAACCAGCGGTCGAAGGCCTCCACCAGTCGCGGTTCCAGCACACAGGCGGCCGGGGCGGTCCCCTCCCCCCGGATCGTCTTGGCGAGTAGGCCGCCCTCGTGGGAGGCGAGCACCGCCGCGCGGGAGTCCATCCGAGTGTCGCCCTCCTGGCGCTCCGGTCCGTGGCAGGAGACACAGCGGGTCGCCAGGACCGGCCGGATCTCCGACTCAAAAAAGGCCTCCACATCCGGTGACGTCGCTCCGGCACAGATCGGGACAAGGGCCAGGCCCAGGGCCAAGCAGGCAGTTCGGAAGCCGGGAATAGGCATGGGAGAAGGTCCTGTTTTCCCGCCAGGGTATCATTCCCCACGTCCCCGTGGCCAGCGGTCCGCGATGCGCAAACGTGCTACCCTTCTTTGGCTTTCTTTGAGTTGTGGCGGAGGGATCCCAGTCGGAGTCCTCTAGA
>CAZKGI010000092.1:0-6504 GCA_964552315.1 uncultured Akkermansia sp.
TGCCTCTGGTGGTGCGCTGGCTGAAGCGCTGATTTCTCCCTCGGCTTCCTTTTCCTCCCCCCATTTTCCCCCCCAGTTCATGCAAGGCCTTGCCATCGATCGCAAATACTACGTCGCCGGCCATCGCGGGATGGTGGGCAGCGCCCTCTGTCGCGCCCTCGCCCGGGCAGGCTGCGAGGACGTGCTCACCGCCCCCAGTTCCGAGCTGGACCTGCGCGACCAACGCGCCACCTCGGACTACGTGGCGGAAAACCGCCCCGACGTGATCCTCGTGGCCGCCGCCAAGGTGGGGGGCATCCACGCCAACGACACCTATCCGGCAGACTTCCTTTACGACAATGTCATGATCGCCGCCAACCTGCTGCGGGCGGCCTATGAAACCGGGGTCTCGCGGGTGCTCTTTTTGGGCAGCTCCTGCATTTATCCCAAGTTCGCCCCCCAGCCCATCCGCGAGGACTCCCTGCTCACCGGCGCGCTCGAGCCCACCAACGAGGCCTACGCCATCGCCAAGATCGCCGGGCTCAAGCTCTGCGAATACTACCGTCGCCAGCACGGGCGCCTCTTCCACTCCGCCATGCCCTGCAACCTCTACGGCATCGGGGACAACTACCATCCCGAAAACTCCCACGTCATTCCCGGCCTCATCCGCCGCTTCCACGAAGCCAAGCTGGCGGGGGCGGCCTCCGTGGCCATCTGGGGCAGCGGCACCCCGCGCCGCGAGTTCCTCTTTGCCGACGACCTCGCCGACGCCTGTCTCCATCTGCTCGCCCTCGAGGATCCGCCCTCGCTCGTCAACGTGGGGGCGGGGGCCGATGTCACCATCCGCGAACTGGCCGAGCTCGTGGCCGCGGCCGTTGGCTTCGAGGGCGAGATTCTCAACGACCCCAGCAAGCCGGATGGCACGCCCCGCAAGCTGATGGACTCCTCGCTGATCGGCCGCCTCGGCTGGCAGCCGAAGATCGGCTTGGAGGAAGGCCTGCGCCTCGCCTACGAAGACTTCCTCAAGCACCTCAACTCCTGAGCCCCCTTCCGGGCCCACATCCCTTCTATGAAAAAAGCACTGATCACTGGAATAACCGGACAGGACGGCTCCTATCTGGCAGAACAGCTCCTGGAAAAGGGTTACGCCGTGCACGGCATGATCCGCCGGAGTTCCTCTTTCAATACGGATCGGATCGACCACCTCTACAACGATGAGGCGCTTCGCGAGGCCGGGCGCTTCCAGCTGCATTACGGCGACCTCACGGACTCCTCCAACCTGAACCGCCTCCTCGAGCGCATCGGCCCCGACGAGATCTACAACCTCGGCGCCCAGAGCCACGTCAAGGTCTCCTTCGAGGTGCCCGAATACACCGCCGAAGTCGACGCCATCGGCACCCTGCGCTTCCTCGACGCCCTCAAGGAAGTGGGTCTCGACAAGCAGGCCCGCTTCTACCAGGCCTCCACCAGCGAGCTCTACGGCCTCGTCCAGGAGGTGCCGCAGTCGGAGACGACGCCCTTCTACCCCCGCTCGCCCTACGGTGTTGCCAAGCTCTACGGCTACTGGATCGTCGTGAACTACCGCGAATCCTACGGCATCCACGCCTCCAACGGCATCCTCTTCAACCACGAGTCTCCCCGCCGCGGCGAGACCTTCGTCACCCGCAAGATCACCCGCGCCGCCGGCCGCATCGCCGAGGGCCAGCAGGAGAAGCTGGTGCTGGGCAACCTCGGGGCCCAACGCGACTGGGGCTACGCGCCGGAATACACCGAGATGATGTGGCGCATCCTCCAGCAGGACGAGCCTGGCGACTACGTCTGCGCCACTGGCGAAATGCACACCGTGCGCGAGTTCTGCGAACACGCCTTCGAGGCCGTGGGCTTGCCCCTGCGCTTCGAGGGCGAGGGGGTCGATGAAAAGGGCCTCTGTCAAAAGACCGGTCGCGTCCTCGTCGAGGTGTCTCCCGAGTACTTCCGCCCCGCCGAGGTCGAGCAACTGCTCGGCGATCCCCGCAAGGCCGAGCGCGTCCTGGGCTGGAAACCGCAGGTCACCTTCCGGGAGCTGGTCCGCATCATGGCCGAGGCCGATTGGGCGCTCGCCAAGGCCGGCAAGTGAGCCGCCCCGTGCCAACGGATCCCCGTGGGGACGACAGAATGGGTATGCCCCAGGAGCCCAAAGCACCGCTGGCGACGCCGTCTCGACCGGCGGGGACAACGCGCGGCAGCAAGCCCGGCCTGCTGCCATCACGCACCTGGCTCCAGGGCGCCCGAGCCCTCTGGAAGATCCTTTCCAGGCGCGAGCGCTGTCTCTTCGTCCTGGGCATCCTCGTTCCCGCTCTCGACCAGGTCTCCCGACTGGGATCTTTGGGAGTGACCATCCGGGCCGTCGGCTACGGCATCCGACAGCCCCTCGATCTGGATAAACGCCTCTGGCTGAGCCTCATCATCCTCGGGGCGACCTTGGTCAGTGTTTTCATCCAGATGGGCGCCAGCCGGGTGAAGCGGGGACTCAAGGCCGCGATTTCCCACCTCGCCCGCCGCCTCTACGGCCAACTTATGCTCGCGGCGGCCCAGCATCCCCCCGACGAGAGGAAGGCGCTCGTTGCTCAGCTGCTGGCCGAGGAGAAAGGCTTTCACGGTTCGGCGACCACGGGGACCGCGGCGCTGATCGAGTTTCTTGCCGCGACCTTCCTCGTGCTCGTGCTCCTCGGGATCCTCGCCTGGTTCGACTGGCGGGTCGGACTGGGCCTGCTGTGTGCCATGCTGGGCACCCTGACCCTGCTGAGATTCCGGGTGAAGGCCGCCTCAATCAAGGGAGTCGAGGGCGAGAACGAGAAGCTAGTGGAGGCCCGCAAAGCCCTCAGCCAGAAACTCGAGGCGCTGGGCCAGCGCCGCTCCTCCCCAGAGCTGCTCGAGGACTACGTGAACAATGAATACGATGCCCTCGCCCAGGCCGAGGCCGAGGAGAAAAGCCGCCTGCAAAAACGCATCACCTCGGCGATGAACTTCGGGTCCGCCCTGCTCATGGCCCTTGTTTTCCTCCTCGTCTCGGCGGAGGGCGCCTTCGACGAGAACAAGATTGTCTGGATGGTGGTCTTCGTCTTCGGTCTGCGCATGGCGGTGTCGCAGAGCAAGACGGCCATGGTGAAGTGGGGAACGATGCTCGCCGAAAAACTCACCCTCATGCAGATGGTGCGGGCGGGCTTGGCCTCGTCCCTGCAGGGCGCTGCTGAGGGGAGCGGAGCAGGGGAAATGACCACCGCGACCGATGACGAAGAGGAGGTGCTTGAGGAAGTCCATCTGGTGGAGCTGCGTGCGCAGGAGGTACCCCTCTCCCAAGTGATCTCAGACTCGTCTGAGGAGTCAGGAGAGGGCAGTGGAGATCGGGTCTTGGTCGTGGGTGATGGGCACGTCCGAGCTTACGCGGGAAACGCCAATTTTTACCCGGTGTCATTGGGCCCGGGACGCACACAAAATTTCACTTCGGACATCTTCGCCACGGCCTACGAGCGAAAGGCTCGCCTAGCCATCCGAAAGGTAGCCCTAGGGGTTGTCCTGCTGGTACTGGGAGAACCCGATTGCCGTTGGGCGCTGGGGCGGGGATGGAATCCGCAGCAGTTCAGTGAGGACAAAAAAACCTCGAGGCAGGAAAATCTGTCCGTCCATCCCGAGGAGAGGCTGTCGGCCTCGGTGGAGCGCATCGTCCGGATGGTGGAGGCCTTGCGAGCCGATTTCCCGGAACGACGCTTCTATGTGGCCCCTGTCTTTGCCATGGACCTGCCCGAGGAAAACCTCCTCATCAACCTCCTCAACGAGCAGCTTGGCCGGGTCTTCGGAGATGACTTCTTGCGCGTTTCCGAGGTATCCTGTGGCCTCGTCGATTACCCCTTCGACTCGCAGCAGAGGCGTCTCTTGGTGCAGGACTGCATGGAGCGCGAGCTGAGGCGGCGGGGCCATGTTCTGTCGGCCCGTTCTTCCCTAGCCGCTCGGGTGGGCGGGTGAGCTTTCATTTTCCAGACCACTGCAAAACTAGTCACCGAATCCTTGCATGAATCACATTCCCGAACTCGCCTACTCCGCCGAGATCGAGCCCAACATCTGTGAGCTTGTGAAGTCTGTGGGGCTCGTGAAAGTCACAGGTCTACTCCGTCCTGGGGAGCTAGAGGAGCTCAATCGCGAGTTCGAGGAGCTCCTCGCCACCCCCCGTGAAGGCGTGCGCGATCTCGGCGTCGAGGGGGGAGAGGCCCGCGACGTGATGCCGGCCGACCTCGTCGGCGAACCTTTTCCCGCCATGGTCCGTTTCTTTTCGCAGCCCTGGATGCAACGGGTCAGCGAGCTCTACTGGGGGGACGAAAGGGTGCTGAATGATCACATCTTTGTGACCCGGGAAATTCCCGGCACCCGGCACCTGGCCCAGGAACTCCACTTTGACGTGCAGGAGACCTTGAAGTTCTTTCTCTACCTCAACGATGTCACCGTGGACAACGGCGCGTTCTCCTGTGTCCCTGGCAGCATCGACCACACCCGTCGTGTTCGGGCCGAAAACGGGGGGCAACTGTCCTACGAGAACCGGGAGTATTCCCGCCAGCATCCCTACAAGGAGGCGGAGGTCGTCCCCGTGGAGGCGCCCGCGGGGACCTTGATCGTTTTCACTACCGAAGTTTGGCATCGCGCAGGCCGTGTCAGCCAGGGCGAGCGCCGTGTCATGAGGGGGCACACGCGCGCCCGCGTGAAACCGCGCGGCCCCGCCAAGGCGAAAACCGGATCCGCCAGGAAAGCGCCGCGGGTCGAGGCGTCGTGGTGGCGGCGGTTCATTTCGGGGAAGGGTGTCGAACAGCGATGAGAACGGCCTTTTATCGTCTTTACCGACGACTCCTGCGGGGATGGCGCCAGCCAGAGCCGCCGCGGCGAGACGCCGGGCAGCGGCGTGCCTGGGAAATGGCTAGTGCAGGCATTGATGAGGAGCCTCTGGATCTTCGAACGAAAATCCTCGTCCTCGGTGACAGTCACGTGCGTTCGTACGCTGGAAATCCGAACTTTTTTCCAGTCTTTCTGGGCCAGGGGCGACTCCACAATTTCGTTTCCGACAGTTGCGCCGAGACCTACCATCGCAAGGCTGAAAGAGTGATTTCTCAGGTTACTGCAAGAGTAGTGCTTCTCATCATGGGAGAACCCGATTGTCGATGGGCCTATGGGCGGGGTTGGATCCCTTGGGATCCAAAAGAAGTGGCCGCAGCCGAGACGGCGGGGGGACTGCCAAATTCTCCCGAGACATCGATCGAGGCATCGCTTCAGCGCATGCTGCGCACAGTGGAGCACTTCATGGGGCGCTACCCGGACAGACTTTTTTTGGTGCCGCCAGTATTTCCCGTTGAGATGGAGGAACTCCGCCCCATAAGCCGACAGCTTAACGCGGGCCTGCGAAAGTGCCTGGGCGAAGCTTATCTCTACGTGCCTGAAGCCTTTAACGGCGAATCCAGCTGCCTCGTTGACAAAGTCCACCAGAGCAATGCCATCCAGGCCTGGATCGAGCGCGAATTGCGGCAGCGTGGGATACCGCTACAGGAACATGATGTGCGGGAGACGGCCTGGCGCGCGGAAGATGTGAAAGAGAAGTTTGTTCGGAACGAACGCTTCGGCTGCTTTGTGTTCGAGGATTGATGTGATACGCGGGGACCCCCGACCTGTCCAGATGATAGCCAATATCGGTAAACCAATGCTGACACGGGCGACAGCGCGGTCCGCACCCTTGGATGGTATCCGCGGATTTGCGGTGCTGATCGTCTTCCTGTCACACTCTTCTGGTCGGGATCTGGCCGCCGCTTCCTGGCTGCAACTTCAGGGGATCGGCCACATAGGAGTCTAATCTTTTGAAAGAGTGGATTCCCTCGACCTTCACAGGTGGATCCTTATTCTATATTGTCATGTCCTATGGAGTATGCTACCTCCTTAGCGCGGTCTTCTACCATGGTATAGAGGCCCCAGGCATCCGATTTGGCCGGTATTTGGAAAGGGCAGCGGCCTCAGGCGCGCCGAAGGGCTCCCGTGAATAAGGGGGGACAGCGGATTCACCCCTGTGATAGTCATGTTTCCGCCAGGAGATATCCCGTGAATCGGAATGCTCTTCACCTCTTACTCCTTTCTATTTCTCTTTCTCCCGTTGTTCTTGCTGGCCTACGTGGCCTGTCCGATACGCGGGAGGTCGGCGCTCATCCTCGTTGGTAGTTACGTCTTCTACGCCTTCTGGCGAGTCGACTTCTGTCTGCTTCTCCTAGGGGTCTCTCTGCTCGGTTACGGGGGCGGCCGCCTGGTCGATCGATGGAGTTCGAATCGGGCGCGTTGGGCTTCGGCGGCCTTTATCACGAGCGTGGCCACGATGCTCGCGGGGCTCGCTTGGTTTAAATACGCCGGTTTTCTTGGCGAGAGTTGGAATTCGCTTATCCGCTACATCGGGGCTCCGGGCTGGACGATAACCGTGCCGGAGGTGCTTCTGCCTGTCGGGATCTCCTTTTATACGTTTCAAGC
>CAZKGI010000093.1:0-6424 GCA_964552315.1 uncultured Akkermansia sp.
CAGCTTGGATAGTCCGGACGTAGGCAGCCGTGTCCGGAAGCGTCTTCCAGCGCTGTCCTGACAGGGTGCTCACCGCCCCCGGCCCCAAACCGAGGTAATCGGCACCGCTCCAATAGGCGCGGTTGTGGCGCGATTCGCAGCCCGGGCGCGCATAATTGGAAATCTCATAGTGCCGGTATCCCGCGGCCTCCAGGCGATCGATCGCCTCGTAGAAAAGGCTGGCATCGCGGTCTTCATCGGCGTCGAGCTCGCCCCGGCGGTGCTTGCGGAGAAACTCCGTGTCCTCCTCGTAGGTGAGATTGTAGGCGGAGAGGTGCTCGGGCTGGAGCCGGATGGCCTGGTCGAGGTCGGCTTGCCAGGAGACCAGGCTCTGGCCCGGAATGGAAAACATGAGGTCGATACCGATCTTGGCAAAGCCCGCTTCGCGAAGGACTTCATAGGCGGCCATGGCCTCTGCGGGACTGTGATCCCGTCCCAAGGTGGCCAGGGTGTCCACCTGAAAGGACTGGACGCCCAGGCTGATGCGGTCCGCCCCGAGCTCGCGCATCAGGGAGGCCTTTTCCCGGTCGAAGGTCGCCGGATTGGCTTCGATGGTCCACTCCTCCACCTTCGAAAGATCGAGGCATTCAGCCAGTCCCGTCATGAGTCGACTCAGTAAGGGGGGACTGAGCAAGGAAGGTGTCCCGCCTCCGAAATACACCGTCAGGGGGGCAAAGCCCTCAGGGGCCAGACGCCTGGCCTCCTCGAGCAGGGCATCGACAAAAGCCCGGTTGGCCAGCTTGCCCGGAGTGTGCTTGTAAAAGCCACAATAGGGGCAGATGTGGTGGCAGAAAGGGATGTGCAGGTAAAGATGCATTGCTTAGGGACGCAGATCGGTCGGTCCTGACTCCCTTGGACGAAAGAAGAAGCGAGCAGGGCGCCCATCAGGACTCAGCATCCAAAGTCCGCCAGGGCCATTCTAGACTCGCCTGGCAAAGGGACCACGGAGGCCTCCGTCTCCTGGGAGAGACAGGACTCATGCTGGCTTCGATTGCGGCGCTGCGCAAGGGCGATGCGCAGGCCTTCCCCCCCTCGCCAGCCGTCGCCCCCTCAGGGGGCACTCTGGGGGGCTCGCGTCATCAGGTAGGCCAGCAAGTCGCGCACGGCCGCTTCGTCCAAGGTTTTCAAGAGTCCTTCCGGCATCAGGGAGACCGCCAAGGTTTCCCGCTTGGCGATGGCTTCGGCGGGGAGGACGATCCGCTCCTGTGGGGTTTGCACGGTCACGCTGCGCTCCCCTTCCTCGGGAACCACCCCGGAGACGACGCGTCCGTCCTGAAGGGTGAAGACCGTCAGTCGATAATCGGCCGGCACGACCTCATTGGGATTGATGATGTTGCCCAGCAAGTAGTCGAGATTGTGGCGATCGCTCCCGGTGAGGTCTGGCCCGATGGCCCCGCCCTCCCCATAGAGCTTGTGACAGGCGCCGCAAAGGGCCGCGAAATGCGTCTTGCCCTTCGCCGGATCCGCCGAGGCGAGCCCTTCGGGAGTGAGTTTCGCCTTCCAGTCGCTGATCTCTGCGGCGAGCGTTTCCGGCGTTTCGCGAAGATCGCCCCAGACTTCGGCGAGCCGTGCCTTCAGGGCCACGTCACCGAGGTTCTGGACTTGGCGTGCCTGATAGGGATTGAGGGCCTGGCGGGGAATCTCACCCGAGGCGATCTTGTCAAGCAAGGCCTGCGCATAGCCGACCCGGGAAACCAGGGTGTCGACGCAGACCTCGCGATGGGTGCTGTCGCGTTTCCACTGCGCCAAGATTTTCCCCGGGACCTCGGGATCCTCGTAGGCGGCCAAGCCTTGGATGGCCTCGCGACCGAGCAGGCGATCCTGGATCCAGTTCTTCAACAGCGGCAGCAGATCGGGCGTGGGGTCGCGCAGCAAATTGACCAGAGCCGAACGACGCACCAAGGGGTCGGCCTGCTCGTCCTTGGCCATGGCGAGGAGTTCCTCCCGGGCGCGCCCGTCACCGAAGACGACGGAAAGCTCGCGAATCAAGGCCTCGGTTTCCTCGCTTTCCCCTCCCCCACCTTGGACGATGGCGCCCCAGGAGGCTGGTTTCGGGGCCTTGGGCCATCCGCGCAAGGCCTCGTTGAGTCCGTGCAGGACCAGCGGCAGCACGGGCGCGGACGCGCGAGAGAGCAGGGCGTCGACGGGCTCCGGGGCGGACTCGAGATCCTCGGCGAGGCGACGGCTCAATAGGCGGGTCAGTGTGGGCAATCGGGATGCCAGGGCCAGCTCGACAGCTTCGTTAGGATGATCCCGGGTTGCCTCGGCGAGGCCATACCAGATCATGAGCGACTGCTGGCGGTCCTCGGCGTCCCCTTCAAAGGAAGCGAGGTGTGTGGCGATCTCCCAGCGATTCCACCAGGAGGGAGCCTTCTGAAGAGCCGCGGCAAGTTCCAGACGGATCAGGCCCGCCGCCTCCGCGCGGGTCAGTCCCAGGATCTTTTCGAGCACGGCTTGGTCATTCTCGCCCTGCGCCCGTCCCGTCTCGGCGAGGTGCTCCACGTATCGGCGCACCCCCAGGGCGCGCTTGGCCTCCTCCTCGGCGTTGAGCAGGGACTCGAACAGCTCGGCGGGCTGGGTCATCCACTGGGGCCAGCCCATCGGCCGAGGCGCGCCGGCCTCCGGCCCGTCGTAGACGATTCGATAAATACGGCCACTGTTGCGATGCACGCCGTCGTGGTCGTGACATTCCCCCGTGTCGGACCAGTCGTTCATCCACACCTGGCCGTCCGGACCGGTGATCAGGTCCAGCCCCCGAAACCAGGGATCCTGCATGTGGAGGAAATCTTGGCCGTGCCGACCGACGTAGCCGTTGCCCTCGCGCTCGAGGATTTCCATGTTGATGCGGCGCCCGTGCAGGTTGCAGGTGAAAAGCTTGCCGTGATAGGCCTGCGGCCAGGCCCCACCCTGATAGATGAGGCAGCCCATGTGGGCATGCCCCCCGCCGAGATCCGAGGTCTTGTCGCTGATCCCCTGGCGGATGTCGCTCCACTTTTCATTACCGCGGTCCCAGTGGTAGTGATCGGCGGTGTGGCCGATGAGCTCATAGGCATAGGGATTGAGATGGGCGCCGAACATGCGCTCGTAGTAGGCGCCGGGAATGGCGTGCCAGAGGTGACCGATGACCGTGTTCGTGTAAAAGAGCTGGCCATCCTCGTTCCAGTCTAGCCCCCAGGGATTGGTCCCCCCATGACAATAGACCTCGACCCGATGGGTCGCGGGGTGATAGCGCCAGATCGAACAGTTCAGCGAGACGCGATCCTCCTTGGGCGTGCCGGGAGGCCCCACCTGGGAAGTCGCCGTGATCCCATGCCGCCCGTAGAGCCAGCCATCTGGCCCCCACTTGAGCCCGTTGACAATGTTGTGGCCTATGGTCTCGGCCTCGAAGCCATCGAGCATCACGATGGGCTCCCCATCCGGAACGAGGTCACCGTCGGCGTCCGGGATGAAGAGCAGCTGGGGAGCGCAAAGCGCCCAGGCGCCCCCGCGCCCCACGACCAGAGAGGTGAGCCGCTTTCCCTGATCCCAAAAGACCGTGCGCTGGTCGGCCTTGCCATCCCCGTCGCGGTCCTCCAGGACGAGGATCCGGTCGTTCAGGTCGAGGTCCCAACGCCGCGGATTCTCCGCATAGGTGTAGCATTCGGCCACCCAGAGGCGCCCCCGCTCGTCAAAGGTGATGGAGATGGGCTGCCGCACCTCGGGCTCCGCCGCGAAGACTTCCAGGCGAAAGCCCTCCGGCAAGACCGCGGTGCGCGCCGCCTCCTCCGCGGGGAGGGGCCCTCCCTCCGCCTTCTCGCTGTCATAGGGTTCGGGAAACGCCGCCCAAGCCACGCTCCAGCTGGCGCAGCAAGCCAGCATCCAAGCGCCCCAGCGGCGACGCGACTCCCGATGGCCAAGGCCCCTTCCGGTTTTCATGGATTGAGGGCTTAGGCTCCGAGGGCTCGGTCGAGCAGGTTCTTGGTGATGCGCTGCACCCGGGCATCGGGGCCGTGGGGTCTGGACCAATGCGACCAGGGCAGCATGTGTCCTGGAGGAGAACTGAGCCCCTGGCACCAGAAGATGGTCGCCGCGTTGAAGACGAAGTTGTCCTTGGGACCCGGGTAAAGGGTCGCACTCCAGGGCGAGGGATTGGTGCCTCCCTGGAGGGCCGTTCCCTTGGCCACCACCTCGAGCCCCGGGATATCCGAGGGCGGATCCCCGTGGTACTCCCAGCCAATCAGGCCGGGAATGGAATCGCCCACCTTCATTTCCGTGCCCTCAAAAATCCAGTGGTCCGGCTTTTCGCAGATCCAGTCCCCGCCGCCATTGACGGGACGGATGTTGCGGGCGCCCATCAGGTAGCCCTCGTCCGGCCCCCGGTGCGGGAAGGGGCCGTGCTGGGCATTGCGCTCCTCGGCGTAGAGATAGTCCCCGCCAAAGGGACCGCCGCGGAAAATGACCCGCTTGTCCCGGCCATCGGTCGAGGGCGTCATGGGTGTGACCCAACAAACCGCGTTGCCGGAGAAAAAGAGCAAGTTGGTGCCGGTATCGCGAAGTTTGACCACGTTCTCGTACTCGCGAATGTCCCAATATTCATCGTGACCGTTGCTGATGAAGCCTTTGAATCGGCCCGGACGCGCGTAATTCGGATCGGCCATGTCGGCATTGGAGCAGTAGGTCACGTCGTAGCCCTGTTCCTCCATCCAGTAGGCCATGGGGAATTCAAAGCAGAGCCATTCCCCGGATCCGAGGGACATGGGGTTTTCATAGATCTGCGAATACATGCCGTAAGGGCGGTCAAAGCTTACCTCCGCCCAAGGCCCCTGCCCCCCCTTGGGATGGGTGTAGAGGGAGAAGTTCGTTGGCCATTTGTTGTAGGCCTGCCAGGTGTTGTCCGAACACTGCAGGCAGAAATCCGCGGGCCGGTCGTCCTTGACGATGAACACGACATAGTTCTGCCAGTATCCGAAACCCGTGGCATCCGGGGTGGTGAGGCGTCCCAGGTAGACTCCGCTGGGCCAATCCGAGGGAATGCTCAGCGTCACCGCGGGCTCCCAGACACATTCGTGGAGATGCTTCTCCCCGCGGGTCGGCTCCGGGGTGGGCTGGGTCCTTCCCGGAAAAGGCCCCAGGGTCTGCATCAGGCGAGCCCCCTTGCCGCCGTAGTAGCCGGTGCGGAAAATCTCCAGAGTGAACTCCGCCTCTCGCTTCACACTGACAAAAATGTCGATAGTCTCACCGGCGGCGACGGACTGTTTCGAACAGTAGCCCTCGATGTCCGACGCCCGGATACTGGTGCGGGCGTCGAGGCGCACCCGGGTCAGCTGCCAGTCATCGGATCCAGGCTTGGCGTTCTCTTCCCGGATTAGGTTCGGCTGGGCCTTCGGGGCGGAGGCCGCCACTTGGGAAAAGGACAACACGGGGGCGGCGGCCGTGGCAGCGGTGGCGGTGGCGATAAACGAGCGGCGGGTCGGTTTCATGACGGATTAGCCTAACGAAGGCCTCCTGCCCCTGCAATCACGCGAAGGAGGAAGCCTCCCTCTCCCCACTGGCGCGATCATGCGGCGGCGGCTCGCTCTTTTCGATTCCCCTGGATCGGCAAAAACGGTTCCGATGATCTGGCGAAGAGGCTCCCCCTGAGCTAGGTTGGTCCCAGAGACCTCCCTAGCTCTCTCTCTCCATGATTAATCGACTCTTCGTTTACGGCACGCTCGCCCCCGGCCGAGAGAACGAGCACATGCTGCGAGAGGTCCCCGGAACCTGGGAGGCTGCCAGCACGCCCGGCTATCTCTATCCGAACGGCTGGGGAGCCGCCGAGGGCTATCCGGGTATCGATCTCTGTGAGGAGGCCGCTCCCGTCCCGGGCCTTCTCTTCACCTCCTCGGAACTCTCGCAGCACTGGGATCGTCTCGACGAATTTGAAGGCGAGGGCTATCAACGCGTCCTCACCCGGGTTCATCGGGAAGACGGCACCGAGTTGGAGGCCTATGTCTACGCCCTCAGCGAAGCCCCACCCCGACCCTGACAAAGCGAGAATCCGGGCCCTGTGACGGGCCCGCACCCTTCGCCCCGCTGGCGTGCAGCGAGGCTTCCCCTCCAGGCGGAAGAATCAGGGAGCTCGGAAGAGGCTTTCGCCGTTCGGCCCATAGTGGGGGAAGCCCTCGTAGTAGATTCTGGTGTCTCCAGGACCGCTGAAGCTTTCCTCCTGGTCCCGCAACCAGTCGTCGTGGGCGCGATCATCCAGCAGGAAGCCAAGGAAATTGGGCACCTGTGGCGTCACCACCGGCGGGGTGCTGGTTCCGCCCCCATCCGTGGGCAGCGATCCGCCTCCTGTCCCTCCCGCTCCGCCCGGCGTCGGCGGAATCACGGACACTTGGTCGCGCCCTGGCACGGTCGGCGCCACCGG
>CAZKGI010000094.1:0-5195 GCA_964552315.1 uncultured Akkermansia sp.
CTCCTCATGAGCGCTCCCCACATTCCCGTCCTTCGCCAAGGCCGCGTCCACAAATCCCTCGACGTGCAAACGGTGACCCGGCTCGGCAGCGACGAAGCCGCCGCCGAGATCAGTTTCGCCTGCGCCGACATGATCAAGTACGACCTGCACAAGATGGCGCAGGCCCGGGCCGCCCTAAAGCGCTTTTCCTGCGGGGAGCTGGTCGAGATCACGAAGCGGGCGGGAGAGATCTTCCTGAACGACACCCTTCCCGTGGGCATGGACGGGGCGATGCAGAGCCCCGAGGACTACGTCCTTTCCCTCGCCTCCACCAGCGGCCTTCCCCACGCGCTCATCCGCATGAACATGAAGCGCCTCGGCGGCGTCTTTGCGGATGTCGACACCATTTTCCGCGGCCTCACCCGGGGGCTCGACTGGGACGTGCTCGATCGTGGCTATGGAGAGCAGGGCGGTGCCCCCGTCAGCTTCTCGGCGACGACGAACGAGCTCGCCGTCATTCTCCCCAGCAACTCCCCCGCCGTGAACGCCCTCTGGATTCCGGCCATCGCCATGAAAATCCCGGTGCTGCTCAAGCCGGGACGCGAGGAGCCCTGGACGCCCTGGCGCATCATCCAGGCCTTCCTCAAAGCAGGCTGTCCGGCCGAGGCCTTCAGCCTCTATCCGACCCAGCACGACGGCTCCAACGCCATCATCCGCCGCGCTGGCCGGGTCATGCTCTTTGGAGACGACGCCACGGTGAAGCAATACGAAAACGACGAGCGCATCGAAGTGCACGGCACCGGCTACTCGAAGTTCCTCATCGGTGAGGACGAGATCGAAAACTGGGAAAGCTACATCGACACCATCGTCGAATCCGTATCCGCCAACTCGGGCCGAAGCTGCATCTGCACTTCAACCATCGTGGTGCCCCGCTACGGCGACGAGATCGCCCGGGCCGTGGCCCAGCGTCTCGCCGAGATCAAGCCGCTCGCCCAGGACGACCCCGAGGCCAAGCTTTCCGGCTTTGCCAATCCGCTCTTTGCGGAATGGATCAATGAAGCCATCGAGAAGGGACTCGCCGCGGGCGGGGCCGTGGACGTCACCGCCGAATTCCGCGAGGGGGCGCGCTTCCAACAGCGCGACGGAATGAATTACCTCCTCCCCACCATCGTCCGCGTGGACTCCTTCGACCAGGAGCTCGCCATCCGCGAGTTCCTCTTCCCCTTCGCCAGCGTGGTGGAATGTCCCCAGGCCGAAATGCTCGAGCGGATCGGCTATTCCTTGGTGGTCACCGCCGTGACCCGGGACATCGACTGGATCCAACAGCTTTTCGACTGCCCGCTCATCGACCGTCTCAACATCGGCAAGGTCCCGACCAACCGGATCCAGTGGGACCAGCCGCACGAAGGCAACCTTTTCGAGTTCCTGTATACGCGCCGTTCCTTCCAGTTTGCGGAGATCGCCTGAGGCCCTAGCGTAAGCGCGATGCCTTCCCCAGCCCTCTCCATCGAATCCCTCTGCGCGGGTTTGGACCTGCCGGAATGGGTCGCGGATTTCCGACACGCGGCCGGAGGCCAAGTCCTCTTCGGTCGCTCGATCCGCATGGCCCTCGGTGAGGAGGCCAAAAAGCTCGGGGGCAGCCGCGCCTTGATCGTGACCGACCAGGGCCTCTCCCAGACCCCTTTCGTGCAGGAGGCCGTCCGCTCCCTCGCGCAGGCCGGCGTCCCGTCCATCGTTTTCGACCAAGTGCGCGAGAATCCCACCACCGAAGACGTCGACCGCTGCGTTGCCGTCGCCGCGGAGGAGGGCGTCGACCTTCTCATCGGACTGGGTGGGGGCTCTTCCCTCGATACCGCCAAGGGCTGTAACTTCATTCTCACCAATGGAGGACGCATGCAGGACTACTGGGGGGTGGACAAGGCCACCCAGCCCATGCTGCCCTTCATCGCCATTCCCACCACCTCGGGTACGGGCAGCGAATGCCAGCGCTTTGCCCTCATCGCCGATGCGGAGACACATGTGAAAATGGCCTGTGGCGATCCCAAGTGCGCCGCCGCCCTCACCCTGCTCGATCCGGAATTGACGGTGACCATGCCGGCCTCCGTCACCGCGCACACCGGCATCGACGCCATCGCCCACGCCCTCGAGACGGCGGTCTGCAAGGCCCGCACTCCGGTTTCCACCGCTTACGCCGCCATTGCCTGGAAACTGCTCGACGTCGGACTGCCCCGAGTTCTGGAGTCCCCCGAGGATCTCGAGGCCCGGGCCCGCATGCATTTGGGCGCCTCCTTCGCCGGTGTCGCCATCGAGAACTCCATGCTGGGCATCGCCCATTCCTGTGCCAACCCCCTCACCGCCCACTATGGCACGGTGCACGGCCAAGCGGTGGGCGTGATGTTGCCGAGCGTGATCGAGTTCAACCGGCAGGACGCCGAGGCCGCCGCCATCTACGAGACCCTGGGCGGAGGCAGCGACCTCGCCGAGCGCGTCCGCCATCACCTTTCCCGCTGTGGCATGGCCCTCTCGCTGCGAGAACTCGGCGTCGAGGAAGCCAAGCTGCCCCAACTGGCCGGGGAAGCCGCCCAGCAGTGGACGGCCCAGTTCAATCCCGTGCCCGTCGACGCCGCCGCGCTAGAGCAAGTCTACCGCACCGCGTGGTGAGCGAACATCTCCTCGGGCCCTCGAGGGACTCGCTTAGGCTTCCTATTCGCGTTCAGCGACGACGACGGTCCTCGCGGATCATCCTCTCCACTTCCACCGGATCGAGGCGCACCGCGGTCGACTTGGGCTTCATCTTGACGATGACCCCCAGGCGCATGGTGCTGAGCACGCCACAGAGGCGCCCCTTCCGGTCGATCAGCGGCGACCCACTGTCCCCTTTGATCATGGGCAGGCTCGTCACCACCTTTTCAAAACGCTCGGTGCCGACGCCCTCAACCGGGTAGGATTCCAGATACTCCCCCCCGCCCTTTTCGTGCATCCAGCCGCCGGCAAAAAGAGTCTCCCCCCGAGTGAGGGGCTCGTGCCGGAATCGCAGGTAGCGCGGCGTGGCGAGCTCCGCCTTGACGATGGCAAAGTCCGCTGCGTCGTTCCGGTAGACCACCCGCACCGGGGCGTAGTCGATGTAGGTCCGCTGCCGGTCCGAGGTGGCGTAGAGCACGTAGCTGTCCTTGTGGGAAAGCACGTGGGCCGCCGTCAGGAAGTAGCCATCCGGACTGACCGGGGCACAGCTGCCGAAACCCGATCCCCCCTTGGCGATAGGCACGGAGAAACCCAGTTCCAGGACGCCTTCCTGGGACTGCCGGCTCGTCGCCAGCTTGGCCTTGAAATCCTCGTCGATGTACTTCCCGCTGACGATCAGGCCGGAATGAAGCGTCAGGAAATCCGCGGCGGAAAAGCCCTTGTCGGTGCGATTTTTGAGCTCGGGCAGGGTTACGGGAGCGTCGATGCCGATGGCGTCGTACTTGGCCAGGGAACGGCGCTGGTCCCAGTGCGTGTTCGTCGGCAGAATAATGCACGACGTCAGAAATAGAGGGACGCCCAAGGCGAGAAAACGAAGGGATAACATCTCGGCGACAATGCGGTTTCGTGCGACCCCATACGATAGCGCAGGGGCAGCGGGCTTTCACCCGACATCTACGGGAATTTCCGCCCTTTTCTTGCAGGAATTTTCCTTGCCCCCTCCCCCGCCTCACGAACGAATTTCCTCCCAAACCTCCCCGAAGGCTCGGGCCGCGGCGATGAGTTCCTCGGGGCGGTGCGCCGCCGATACCTGGGTGCGGATGCGGGCCTGTCCCTGAGGAACCACCGGATAGTGGAAGCCGATGACGTAGAGGCCTTTTTCGAGAAGTCGGTCGGCCATCTCCGTGGCGAGGCGGGCCTCTCCCAGCATGACGGGCACGATGGGATGCTGACCGGGCAGCAGGGTGAGCCCGGTCTTGGCCATTTCTTCGCGGAATAGGGCCGTGTTGGCGCGCAGGCGATCCAGTCGCTCCGTCGACGCCTCCAGCAGGTCGAGGGCCCGGATCGCCCCGCCGACCACGGAAGGGGCCAGGGTGTTGGAAAAGAGATAGGGGCGCGAGCGTTGCCGCAGCAGCTCGATGACCCCGCGGCGGCCACTGACATAGCCACCACTGGCCCCGCCGAGGGCCTTGCCCAGGGTGCCGGTGAGGATGTCGACCCGGCCCATGACGCCGGCGTGCTCGTGAGTTCCGCGTCCCCTGGCCCCGATCACCCCGACGGCATGGGAATCATCGACCACCACTGTGGCCCCGTAGCGCTCGGCGAGATCACAAATGGAGGCAAGGTCGGCGATGGCTCCATCCATGGAGAAGACCCCGTCCGTGACAATGAAGCGGAAGCGGGCCGACTGCGCTTCCTGCAAGCGCCGTTCCAGTTCCTCCAGGTCGCCACTGCCATAGCGGTACCGCTGGGCCTTGCAGAGTCGGATCCCATCAATGAGGGAGGCGTGGTTGAGGGAATCTGAAATCACGGCATCCTCCGCTCCCAACAAGGTCTCGAACAGGCCGCCATTGGCATCGAAGCAGGAGGAATAGAGAATCGTGTCCTCGGTACCGAGAAAGTCACTGAGACGGCGCTCCAGTTCGCGGTGGGGGCTCTGGGTTCCACAGATGAACCGCACCGAGGCCAGCCCGTACCCCCAGCGGTCCATGGCCTCGTGGGCAGCCTGGAGAATCTCGGGATGATTGGCCAAGCCAAGGTAGTTGTTCGCGCAGAGGTTGATCACCTCCCTTCCCTCCCCGATCCGGATGCGCGCCGCCTGGGCGCTTTCGAGGACGCGCTCGGTCTTGTAGAGTCCGGTGGACTTCAGCGTCTCGAGCTGGGCGGCAAGGTGGGCCTGGAAGGACGCGGTCATCCCTCATTAAGAGAGGGGGCTGGCCAGCCCTGCAATCAAAAATCCTGTCATAGGGGAGACAGCTATGGCCCAGCGCACGGCGCCCCCCGGCTGGAACTCTTCCGCTCTCCATGTCTCCTCCGCTCAATATCACTTGCAAACAAATCCGCCCTCGCCTTCCATGCGGCGGCCCTCATGAGAACACCTCCACGCACCGGCCATCATGAGAATCTCCCCATTACCGCCGTGTAGCGGGCAGCGACACCCGACGCGCCCTAGCGCCCCTCTTCTCCACTTGGGCGCCTGGCGTTCTTGGCGGGGCCTGATCGCCGCGCCGCTCCTCGCCGCCCTCGCCTTTCCC
>CAZKGI010000095.1:0-4337 GCA_964552315.1 uncultured Akkermansia sp.
GAGAAAGACGGAGGCGACGCCGAAGTCAATCCCACTCCC
The DNA here is from genome assembly GCA_964552315.1 of uncultured Akkermansia sp. Classification (GTDB taxonomy): domain Bacteria; phylum Verrucomicrobiota; class Verrucomicrobiia; order Verrucomicrobiales; family DEV007; genus Arctic95D-9. Next base: position 40 of record CAZKGI010000095.1, read on the forward strand.
TCCGCCATCCAAGGCCGGTCGAACCTGGAGCTCGCCCCTCCTCCCCTCCGGCCCCCCTCAGCCCTCTCCCGTCAAGGGATCGAGACGCTGGTCCGAGGGCTGAAGCTCTTCGGCGAGCCCAAGCAGCAGGCCCTCGACGCCGCGTAGATAGCATAGCCGATAGAGGTCCTCGTAGTTGACGACCTCATCGACCACCCGCGCCCCGAACGGGGCGAGCCGCTCCAGCGTCTCGTCGAGATTTTCGACCGTGAACATGACGCGGAGATACCCGTAGGCATTCACCGGGGCCCGGCGGTGATCCGAGAGGACGGCGGGGGCATCGAATCGCGAGAGCTCCAGACGCCCCTGTCCATCGGGGGTGCACATCATGGCGATCTCAACTCGCTGACCGCGAACACCCGTGACGCGACCGGACCATTCGCCCTCGATGCGCTGGCGTCCCTCCAGCTTCAAACCGAGCGCCTCAAAGAATTCAATGGCCGTCTCGAGGTTTTCCACCACGATGCCGACATTGTCTAGGCGCCTGACTGCCATGAGTGGAGTTTCCTCGGTGCAAAGGGGGCTTGTCCCTCGAGAGGAGTCTAGCGAGCCCGCCCTTTAAAGTGAAGCCCTATTTGAGGATCCGATGTCGGCGCGTGTTGACTCGTGTTTAAAGACACCGAAAGCCGCCCCCAATTTCTCCGCGCCGGCGGAACGCGTCCTTGTCTTCTGCCTCCCGGATGGCAGGTTATGGACCGCGCCGCCGGGATGGTGGAATTGGTAGACACGCTTGACTTAGGATCAAGTGCCGCAAGGTGTGCAGGTTCGAGTCCTGTTCCCGGTATCGCGCGCGGGTGGCGGCCGGAACCCAATGAATCCCACGCCGACGCCCCCTCTCCTGCCGATGGACGACAACCTTGAAGAGCTCTACCAGGAAATCATCCTGAGCCACAACAAACGCCCCCGCAACGAGGGGGTGCTCGATCCACACAGCCACCACGCCGAGGGCTACAACCCGCTCTGCGGGGATCGGCTCCAGGTCTACGTGAGACAGAACGGACCCCAAGTCGAAGCGGTGCAGTTCACCGGGGAAGGGTGCGCCATTTCGCGGGCCTCGGCCTCGATCATGACGGAAGCGGTGCGCGGTCTCAGCGGGGCCGCCCTCGATGCCAAGATCAACGAGGTTCTCGAGTTGCTCACCTCCCGGGATGAACCCCAGGTCGATCCCTTTTCACTGGGCGAACTTTCCGCCCTGCTCGGCGTGCGCAAGTTCCCCGCCCGGGTCAAATGCGCCACCCTAGCCTGGCACACCCTCGCGACGGCCCTGAAGAAGGAGGAAAGCGTCTCGACGGAGTAAACCGCCGGCATCGGCCTCTTGCCCGACGCCATTTTCCCCGTATCTTCGGCGCTCCATGCATTCCTTCCATTATCAGAACGGCACGCTGCATTGCGAGGGCGTCGACCTCGAATCCCTGGCCGCGGAGCACGGCACGCCCCTCTACGTCTACAGTGCGGGCACGATCCTCAACAATTACCGCCGCCTCGCGTCGGCGATGGCCGAGCTCGACTGCCTGATCTGCTACGCCACCAAGGCCAACTCGAACCTCTCCGTTCTGCAACTGCTCGCCAAGGAAGGCGCCGGATTCGACATCGTCTCCGGGGGCGAGCTCTTCCGCGTGGGCAAAGCCGGCGGCGATCCCGCCAAGTGCACCTTCGCCGGCGTGGGGAAAACGCGTCCGGAAATCGAGGCGGGACTTCGCCAGGGCATCTACTCCTTCAACGTGGAAAGCGAGGCCGAGGCGGCCTTCATCAATCAGGTGGCCGGCGAACTCGGCCTGCTTGCCCCCATCGCCCTGCGGGTGAATCCCAACGTCGACGCCAAGACCCACAAATACATCTCGACGGGCAAGAGCGAAAACAAGTTCGGCATCGATTACGCCTCCATCCGCGAGGCCTACGCCCGCGCCGCGGCCCTGCCCAATCTGCGGATCCGGGGCCTGCAGATGCACATCGGTTCCCAGCTCACCTCGGTGAGCCCCTTCGTCGAGGCCGTGGAAAAGGTCCTGCCCCTCGTCGAGGAACTGAAGTCGCTCTACAACATTGAGTTCTTCAGCATCGGCGGCGGCATCGGCATCGTCTACCACGACAGCTTGGCGAGTGGCGCGGCCTCGTGGTGGGAAAGCCAGGCCGAGAAACCCCTGACCGCCGAGGAGTACGCCAGCCGTCTCGTTCCCCTCCTCAAGCCGCTGGGCCTGCGCATCGTCCTGGAGCCGGGACGCTACATGGTCGGCAACGCCGGCGTCCTGCTGACCGAGGTGCTCTACGAGAAGCGCGGCTCGGCCAAGACCTTCAAGATCGTCGATGCGGCCATGAACGACCTCATCCGCCCGGCGCTCTACGAAGGGCATCACGAAGTGGCGGCGCTCAAGGAACCCGTCTCGGGGGAAACCGAGGTCGCCGACATCGTCGGCCCCGTCTGCGAAAGCGGCGACTTCTTTGCCCAGAATCGCGAGCTCCCCCGCCTCCAGGCGGGAGACCGCCTCGCCCTGCTCAGCGCCGGGGCCTACGGATTCGTGATGGCCTCGAACTACAACTCGCGCCCGCTCCCTGCCGAAATCCTCGTCTCCGGCGAGGAGGCCCGGGTGGTGAGGAAACGCCAGACCTACGAGGACCTCATCGCCGGGGAAACCCTGGCGACGGAAGGCTGAGTCCGACCGCTTTTGCCCGAGGGGGCCCTCCTGCGAGGCCGCTTCCCTGATCCTGCTTACGCGATGATCTCGCGAATGGGGTGGTGCGGCTCGACCCCGGTGAGCCGGGCATCGAGGCCTTGGAACTTGTAGGTGAAGCGCTCGTGGTCGATGCCGCAGAGCTGCAAGATGGTGGCGTTGACGTCGTTGAGGTGGGCGGGATTCTCCACCGCGTTGTAGCTGAAGTCGTCGGTCTCGCCGTAGACCACGCCGCCCTTGACCCCGCCCCCGGCCATCCACATGCAGAAGTTCCGCGGATGGTGGTCGCGCCCGTAGTTGGTCTTCGTCAGGGTGCCCTGGGAATAGACCGTCCGGCCGAACTCTCCCCCCCAGACCACCAGGGTGCTGTCGAGCAGACCGCGCTGCTTGAGGTCGGTCAGGAGGGCGCCGGTGGCCTGGTCCGTGTCCTGACATTGCAACCGCAGGTCGGAGGGAAGATTGCCGTGCTGGTCCCAGCCCCGGTGGAGGATCTGGACCACGCGCACCCCTCGCTCGACCAGGCGGCGCGCGAGGAGGGCACTGGCGGCGAAACTGCCGGGCTTCTGCACGTCCGGGCCGTAGAGCTCGAGGGTGGCGGGAGTTTCGCCCGAGAGGTCCGTCAGTTCTGGCACGCTGCTCTGCATGCGGAAGGCCATCTCGTATTGGGCGATGCGATTGCGGATCTCGGGATCGCCGAGTTGCTCGAAGCGATGGGCGTTCATCGCCGCCAGCACGTCGAGCTGGGAACGACGCTGGGCCGAGCTGACGCCTTCGGGATTTTTCAGGTAGAGGACGGGGTCCCCGGTGGAACGCAGGGCCACTCCGCTGTATCGCCCCGGCAGGAAGCCACTGTTCCACATCCGGGTGAAGAGGGCCTGGGCCGCGGCCTTCGAGCTCCAGTTGGGGGTCAGGACGACAAAGGCGGGCAGGTTGTTGCTCTCGCTGCCCAAGCCATAGGCCAGCCAGGACCCGAGACTGGCGTAGCCGGGGATTTCCCGCCCTGTCATGACAAAGGTGCAGGCGGGGTCGTGATTGATGGCGTTGGTCTGAACCGTCTTGATCAGGGCGATGTCGTCGACGTGCTGGGCCGTGTGTGGCAGCAGCTCGCTGACCCAGCGGCCACATTCGCCGTGCCGGGAAAACTGGAAGAGGCTCGGCGCCACGGGGAAACGGGCCTGCTTGCTGGTCATGCCCGTGAGGCGTTGCCCGCCCTGCACGCTGGGCGGAAGGTCCTTGTCGAACCAATCCTTCAGCCCGGGCTTGTAGTCCCAGGTGTCGAGCTGGGACGGCCCGCCGTTCATGTGCAGGTAAATGACGGCCTTGGCCTTCGCCGGGAAATGCGGCAAACCAGGCAGGGGGGGATGAACCGATCCTCCCGGCGTCGACGGGGCCGCGCCGAGCCAATCATGCCCGGCGAGACAGGCGAGGCCGAGCGATCCCAGGCGAATGCCGCTGCGTCCAAAAAACTGACGACGCGAGAGGAGGAGATCGTGCTCGTGGAAGGGACTGCTCATGGGAACTCCTGCTGGCGTTCCCATTTTAGCCCATCCCGCGGACAGAAACCGAATCGTTTCGGTCCGCCATTGCGCCGGT
>CAZKGI010000096.1:0-4250 GCA_964552315.1 uncultured Akkermansia sp.
TAGCCACGGGGGATTCAGGCCCTGCCGGCACCGGCGCGCCTGCCTGGCGGGACCATCGTGCCGACGGGCCTGGCCTTGCCCCGTTCCATCCTGTCTCCCTCTGAATTTTTTTTCTGGAGCGAACCGGCCCTTGGACCAGCAACACTCACCACCGCCCTTGCGTCTCCCCTCGGGCTTGCCCTTCTCCCAGGCCGAGGGCTAGCTTTCCGCATGCCCAGACACGTCCTCTTGATCGCCGCCCTTGGCCTCCTCCCCTCGCTGGCGCGATCTGAAAACGACCACGACTTCGTCGAACTGAAGCGCCTCGACCCCAGCATCGTCGTCGAGCTCCCCTATGCCACGGAGAACAATTTCTGCCGTACCAAGCTCTACCCGGTGGAGCGCTGCTTCCTGCGCCGCCGCGTCGCCCAGGCCCTCCTCGCCGCCCATCGCAGCCTCGCCGACAAGGGGCTCGGGCTGAAGGTCTGGGATGGCTATCGCCCCCATTCGGTTCAGTTTCTGATGTGGGAAAAGGCTCCCCTGCCGGGCTACGTGGGCTCGCCCCGGCAGGGCTCGAAGCACAACCGCGGCGCGGCCGTGGACGTCACCCTCGTTCACCTGGAAAGCGGCGAGGAGCTGGAGATGCCCACGCCCTACGACGAGTTCACCCCCCGAGCTCATCGGGATTATTTCAAGCTCCCGCCCGAAGTGGCGGAGAATCGGCGCCTGCTCCAGCAGGCGATGCTGGCGCAGGGTTTCCAGACCATCGATAGTGAATGGTGGCATTTCGACTACCGCGATTGGGAGCAGTTTCCCCTGGCCGACATTCCCCTCGAGGCCCTGGCCGAACAGTCGGACCGGGAGATCGCCGCGGAACGGGCCGCTCAATCCTGGCCCGGATTTCGCGGGCCCAAGGGCCAAGGGGTCTCCCCCACGGCCACCGTGCCCCTGCATTGGAGCGCCACGGAGAACCTGAAGTGGCGCCTGGAGCTCCCCGGTCCGGGTTCCTCCTCGCCCATCGTCTGGGGAGACCGAGTCTTCGTGACTTGCTACAGCGGCTACGGGGACGGCCGGGCGGAGGATGCCAGTCCCAGCGATCTCGTCCGACATCTCCTTTGCGTGGCGCTCACCAGCGGGAAGGTCCTGTGGAAGGTGGACGAGCCGGCCGTCCAGCCTGAGGACGCCTACGACGGCTTTCTCCCCGAACACGGCTACGCCAGCAGCACCCCGGCGACGGACGGGGAGCGCCTCTACTGCTTTTTCGGAAAGAGCGGCGTCTACGCCTACGACCTTTCCGGGAAGAAACTCTGGTCCGCTCCCACCGGCACCCTCTCCTCAAAGCTCGTCTGGGGCTCCGCCGCCAGTGTCGTCGTTTCCGAAGGCCTCGTCTTTGTCAATGCGGGCGACGAGGCCCGCGCCCTTCTGGCCTTCGATGCCCAGACCGGGGAGGAGCGCTGGCGCATGGAGCACCCCATGCTCGAGCAGACCTACGCCACCCCGGTTCTGCAGACGCTCACCTCCGAGCGCACCGACCTGCTGGTGGCCCTGCGGGGCGAATTGCGCGCCCTCGATCCGGCCACCGGAAAGGTGCGCTGGTTCTCCCAAAGCCCTGTCACCGGCAATCTCTCAGCCGGTCCAGTGGTCCTGTCGCAGGAGCGCATTGCCCTCTTCGGCGGCTTCCCTCGCACCCTGGGAACAGTTTTCTCCGGCGGAGGCGAGGGCGATCGGAGCGCTTCGGCTCTGCTCTGGGAGAGCCAGACGGCCAAGAGCTACATGCCCCTCCCCGTGGAGCACCAGGGGCTGTTGCACTGGGTCACCGAGGATGGCATCGCCGCCTGCGCCCGGCCCGAGACGGGCGAGCTGCTTTACCGCAAGCGCCTCGACGTGGCCAGCGAGACGGGCAAGGGCATGGCCTTTTACGCCTCGCCCATCGTCGTGGGCGATCACCTCGTCGCCGTGAGCCGCAGCGCCGGCACCTTCGTCCTCGGCACGGGACCGGAGTTCACGCTTTTCTCAGTGAACCGCATCGAGGACGACCCCAGTCGATTCCAGGGCACCCCCGCCGTGGCCGGAGACATTCTCCTGCTGCGCTCGGAAAAGGCGCTCTACGCCATCAGTCGCTAGAGCGCGGCCCCGCGCATCCCCTCCTCGAGGATCCATTGGGCATTGCGACCGTGTTGCGGGTCGCAGAGGGGGTGAATCTCCAGGCCCGGATCTTCGATCGCCGCGAGGAAATGGGCAGAGGCGTTGCGCAGATGGTCGGGCTGGGGCGGCACCTCCAGGGCGATGCCATCGGGATGGGCGGCGGTGGCGTGGAGGATGCGCCCCTCGCCGCCGGGCTCGATGTGGACCGTGCCCTCGCTGCCATAGATCGTCGCGCTGTAGCTGGTGAGATGCCCGACCTGGGTCCAGCTCGCCTCCGTGGTGGCGAGAGCCCCGGGGTATTTCAAGAGCAGCACGGCATTGTCCTCCGCCTTCAAGTCGGGCTTCAGGCCCGTCCGCAATCGCAGGCCGGTGACCGATTCGGGCAGGCCCAGGATCACCTCGGCGAGCACCGCCCCGTAACAGCAGTAGTCCATCAGCGCCCCGGCGCCGTTGAGATCGGCATCGTAGAGCCATTCGCAGAATTGGCGGGAGCAACCCAGCTCGACGGGTCCCTGGTGAGCCGCGCGATAGCGCACCTGCCAGACCCGTCCCAGCTCCCCCGCCTGGGCCATGACGATGCCGTGACGCAGCTGCGGCCACCAGGCAAAGGGCCAGTTCACCATCAGACGCACCTCGTTGGCTCGTGCGGCGGCTAGCATGCGCTCGGCTCCGGCGAGACTGGCGGCCATGGGCTTTTCAACGAGGCAATGCAAGCCGCGCTCGCAGGCTTTGACCACGAGTTCCTCGCTGAGGCGGTTGCTGGCAAAAACGTAGACCGCCGTCAGTTCCTCGCGTTCCAGCAGGGCCTCGTAGGACTCGACGACCTCGCCGGGAAACCGAGCCTGGTAGCGATTTCGCAACTCGGCGTCGCCATCAGCCGCGCCCAGCCATTCGACCCGGTCCGGTGTCGAGAGGGCCGAGAGCTCCTCGAGCACGCCCCAAACGTGATCGTGATGCAGACCGAGGGTGGCGATGCGGTGGGTCATGTCGGTAAGGGTGGGCGGAAGGAATCCTCGGCCGGCGGCTCACACCACGCGATGACGAGTCAAGTCCTGGGTGTCGATCAGTCCCACGGGAACCCCCTCGGGATCGACCACGACGAGGTCGTCGATGCGGTATTCCTCGAGGAGTCGGAGCACCTCGCCGACGAGCTTGTCCCGGAGAACCCGCTTTGGCTGAGCGCTCATGCGCTTGCCGACGGGCTCGTCGCCGACCCCGGCCCCGCCGGATTGGAAGGCCCGGGCAAAGTCTCCCTGGGTGAAAATGCCGAGAAGCTTGCCCTCGGCGTCGACCACGACGACGGCTCCCGCGCGGGCCGCGGTCATGCGCGGGATGACCTCGCGGATGGGCGTCTCCGGCGCCACCACGACAAAATCCGCCCCTCGGCGCATGATGTCCTCTGCCCGCAGCAGGAGGGCGCGGCCCAAAGAGCCGCCGGGATGCAGTTCGGCGAAATGCTCCTTCGTGAAGCCCCGCGATTCCAGCAGCACCATGGCCAGGGCGTCGCCCATCACCAGAGTGTTCGTGGTGCTGCAGGTGGGGGCCAGATTCAAGGGACAAGCCTCGCGCTGCACCTGCACATCGAGCACGCAGTCCGCGGCGCGGCCCAGGGTGGAGTCCGGACGCCCCGTGATCGCCACAATACGGGCGCCCCGTCGCTTCAGGTGAGGCAGCAGGATGAGCAGTTCATCCGTCTCCCCGGAATAGCTCAGCGCCAGGACGACGTCGCCCGCGCTGACCAGGCCGAGGTCGCCGTGGATGGCGTCCTGACAGTTCAACACCGCCGCCGGCGCCCCCGTGGAGTTGAGCGTAGCCGCGAGCTTGCTGCCGACGTTGCCCGACTTGCCCACCCCCACCACGAGGATTTTTGCCCCCCCCTCGAGGGCGCCTTTGAGGAGATCCACCGCCGCGATAAAGGAGGCGTCGAGCCGGTCGCGGAGACGCTCCAGCTCCTCGATCTCGAGAGCGACAACACGGCGAGCTTGTTCGAGGAAATCCATGGGGAGCCCCAGGCGGGGAGGGTAGAGAATACGTCGGATCTGCAGCGGTTCAAGCCGGGACGCCTTCCCCTCGTCTCCACGAAAGGGCGCCTGTGTGGGAAGTCGCCTGCTGCCTCAGCGCGCAGC
>CAZKGI010000097.1:0-3910 GCA_964552315.1 uncultured Akkermansia sp.
CGACCGCGCTTCGTGCCCGCCACGGAACGAACCCTCCGACGAACGCCTCCTGCCTTCGGGGCCCGGGGTCCTCGAACCCTGAACCCAAGGACCCCGCCCCGGATCCGCATGGCCCGCCAGCCCCCCTCCCGTCCCTTCACTCCGGCGATGTCGCTCGTCGTCACGGCCGGCCTCGGCCTGGTCGTCGTTTTCGGAACCATCTCTCTCCTGCACGCCCTCGTCCGCGCCCTTCCCGCCCGGGAAACCCCCGTCAACATCGTGGCGCACGAGCGGCAGCAACGGCAGGACTACATCGGCGACCGGCTGCAGCCCTCCCCGCGATCGCAGCATCGCATCGTCGTCGAGTCCGGCGACGGAAGCCGACGGACCCTCGCCTCCACCAAGGCGCTCCACGATGCCGCGCGGCGCGCCTCCCGGTCCCGGGATGGAGCGGTCATGCGAAGCTCCGTCCTCGCCGACCGCCCCCTCTCCATCGCCCTCCCCGGAAAGGGCGGGACCGCGCCCGAAATCCACTCGCTCGCCATGCCGCTCCCCGGCGTCCTGCTCGGCGCCGCGCTCTGCTGGGGCGTCGTCGCCTGGAGCGCGTGGAAACTCCATCGCGCCCGGCGCGGCTTCCACTGGCGCCTGTTCCTCCCCGGCGTTCTCGTCGCCGTCGCGCTCTCCTATCTCTGGTGGAGCCGCAGCATCTGACATGAAGCGATTCGCCCTCGCCCTGCTTTCCCTCCTCGCGCTTTCGGGCTGCGGCGACGCCGCCGAACGGCCCTGGGCCTTCGTCGGGCGGCGGCCCGCCAAACCGGTCCGCGAGCTGCTCCCGCACCTCCACGGGCAGGCGCGCCTCCATCTGGAGAGCCTGCGCGACGGCGAGGGCGACGCCACCGTCCGGGCGCACATCGGCGAGGCCCTGGACCAATGGGACCGCCACTATTGCCAGATCGTCGAGCGGACTCCCGGCCGGCTCCACCTGCAATTCTTCCCCCGCCATCTCGCCAAGGGCAAGGGCTTCGAACGCTGGCGCCGATCTCCGCTGCTCGTCGCCGGCGGGGGGGCTTCCCTGTGGAGCCTCGAATACGACATCGCCAAGCGCCGCTTCGGCCCACCCCGATTCCACGCTTCGACCTGACCGCCCAACGCCCCGTCCCATGCCGTCCTCTCCGACCCTTCTGGCCGCCGCTGCGGAAGCCCCCGCCGCCGATCCTCCGGCCTGGCTCCTCGTGCTGCTGCCCGTCCTCTTTCTCCTGGCCTTCGTCCCCCTCTGGTGCGGCATCGTCTGGATCAGCAGCCGCTTCAGCGGATGGAGCCGCGTCGCCGCGCATTTCCGCGCCGGCGGAAAGCCCGAAGGCCGGCACGCCAACGCCTTCGGCTGCGTCGGCTGGGGGCGCCACAGCTCGCTGCAGTTCCACCTCGCCGAGGAAGGCCTCTTCGTGCAGATGCCCGGCATCTTCCGCTTCGGCTACGCTCCCCTGTTCCTGCCGTGGAGGGATCTTCACACTCCCCAGGCCGCCTTCGCTCCGCTCTATCCATGCGTCAAGCTCGCCATCGGGCATCCTCGGCGCGGCGCTCTCGTCGTGCCCAAATCCTTCTACGAGCAGACCCTCCTTCCTCATCTGACGACCGCTTCCTCCCCTCCGTCCATCCCCACCCCCGAAAGCAAATGAAAAGCCTCCTTGTCCTTCCGACGCTCCTCGCCCTCCTCCTCGGCGCCCAGCCGATGCACGCCCGCACCCAGGAGGAGAAGGACGCCCTCGTCGCGGCCGTCGGCAGCACCGCCGGAGAAGCCCTCTTCTCGGTCCATTTCGCCGTCAACGCCCTCGCCGAGAATTGGCAGAAGAACGTCTACGCAGACTTCCAGGCGAAAGAGCTCGCCGAGAGCTACAAGGGCAGCGCCGAGAAGGTCCTCGGCCTCGTCAAAGGCAAATCGGCGAAGATCGAGGAGGGGGCCGAGTCCCTGCTGAAGCAGGCCACCGTCCTCGAAGCTTGGATCCAGACGAAGGAGGACAGCCTCGCCGACAGCTACTGGAAGCTCAAAGAGCAGGCCGATGCGGCCCTGTTCCCTCCCGCTGCGGCCGGATCGGCGGACGCGCCCCCGTCCGTCCCCGATTCCGTCTCCGACACCGCCTCCGCCGACCCGGTGGAAGCCGAGATCCGCGAAATCGCCGAAGACATCCGCGACGACATGGCCAAGCTGGCCAAATACAAACCCAGCCTCGACCAAATCAAAGCCATCGTCTTCACCACCGTCGGCGCGGAGCGGATGCACCAATACGTCGAAACCGGCTTCGGGCAGCTTCCCTCCGGCAGGCCCGCGGCCAAGCCCGGCCAGACCGAGATCCTCGTCGAAGGGCCCGACCTCGGGGACCTTCCCGGCGGCTACGCCCAGGCCATCGACCACTTCAAGCCCGGAGTGAAGATCTACGGCTTCAAATACGTCGAGCCTGGCAGCACCCTCGGCACGTCCTTCGACGCCCTGTTCAAGGTCGACGGCAAGTGGTTCTTCATCCCCAAAGCCTGGCGCGTCTTCGCCCGGCCCAGCTCACCGGCGCAGCCGTGAGCTGGCGGACGCCCCCGCCCTGATCCGACCCTTCTCCGCATGCCGCCGACCCCCACCCGAAACGACCTCGAAGCGCTCCGATCGCGATATCGCCTGGCCGTCGATGCGCTGGACCGCATCCGCTGGGAAGGGGGCGGGCCGATCTATCCGAAGGAGGTGAACGAGTTCATGTCGCTGCTCGTCGGGCCGCCTTGGTCCCGCCCTTCCTACGACGAGGCGGCGGCCACGAGGGCGCTTGCCGATTTGGAGGGGGCCGGTCTCGACGAGCTCGGCCAGCTCTTCCTTCGCCTTCACCGCAGCGAGCGCTTCTCCGCCGGCGCCTGGGCGAGCCTCCTCAAGGGCGGGATTCCGATGCCGTCCGTCTTCGACCGGATCGAATCGCTGCTGGCGCCGCCACCCGATCTGCGCTCGCCCAAGCCTCCCATCGAGCATCCTCTGGCCATCTCCGCGATGCGGCAGGCGCGGGTCTGGTTCTGCATGGCCCTCGTTCCGCTCGCGCTGGGATGGCTGATGGAGTGGCTGCGGACCCACGGCCACATCGGTCGGGGCAACGGACCCGCCCCCCTCTACATCGTCGCCGCCGCCTTTGCCTCTGCCTGGGTCTTCTGCCTTCTCGTGGGATGGCGCGGCCAGCGCGAGATCGCCCGCATCCGCCGCGGCGACTACCTGGCCCGCTGGTCCTACTGGGGAGGCGGCGTCGGCGCGGAGGCCATCGAGGAGCGTCGGCGCAAGGTCCAGCTCCTCCTCTTCGCGCCCCTCGTCGTCTTCGCTCTCGGCGGCCTCGCCCTCGGCGGGATCGGCGCCTACATGAAGGGAAACGGAGGCCTCGTCTGGCAGGTCGGGGCGGGCGGCGCGGCCATCGGCCTGGGAATCGGCCTGCTGTTCGCCGTTCCGGCCTGGTTTCTCATGGGCATCCGAATCTCCATCGCGGAGAAGCTGCCCTCCGAGACTATCTTCACCGAAACCGGCTTCTACCAGCCGGGGCGCTTCGTCCCCGTGAAGTCCTGGGCCAAGGGCCAACGGGAGATCGCCCTGAAGTTCCCCGACCGCCACGACGGCCGCACGCGGCTGGACTTCAAGCTTCGCCAGCACTCTTCCCGGCATCCCGAATCGTTCACGCACATAACGGCCCATTTCGCCATCCCCGTCCCGGAAGGCGGCGAAGGCGAGGCCGCGGCGCTGGCCGAGCACTTTCTTTCCTGAACCCCAAACCATCGAGCCACCACCCAAGAACCCAATGAACACCACGAAAACCCTATCCCTCCTTCTCGCCATCGCGGCGCTGCCCTTCGCCGGCCTCCGCGCCGCCAATCCTCTCGGCGGGCTGACCGTCGCCGTCAGCAGCGACGGCAGCCGTCTCGT
>CAZKGI010000098.1:0-3893 GCA_964552315.1 uncultured Akkermansia sp.
CCCCGATCCACTGCCATCCGCATTTTGAACTCCACACGGAATAGCGAAGCGCCAGAATCCCTCGGCACCGTCGGCCGCAAGCAGCGCACCCGCGACTACTACCGCCGTCAGAAGAACCAACAACAGAACCCCGACACCCAAACCACATGACCACCGACATCCCTGATGTGCTGCACTTCAACCCCGACGGCACCGGAGCCGGACTCTACACCGAGCGCATCGATCTAAAACAGATCGGCACCCTCGAAGTCGTCCGCGCCTCCGAGATCGAATTCAACGACGCCGCCCAGCAGTGGGAGGTCTTCGACTACACCGGAACCCGGGTCTTCGCCGACCCCTCCCGCGAAGCCTGCCTGCACTGGGAACGGGAACACTTCAACCGATCCCCCACCACCTGATCCCCCATGAAAGACCCACTCATCCGCTACGCGAGGGCCGGTTACGCCGGCCTTTTTTTGTGCACCCCGGAAGAGGCGCGGGCCGAGGCCCTCGTCAAGGCGGCCGCCGAGGAACTCGCTCGCCCGCTCCATGCCTGGAGCCTGACCGAGGGATTCGTCGACACCGCCTCCGGCTCCGTCCGCGCCTGTCCCGACCCCATCTCCGCGCTCGATCAGGTCGACAGCCTCGAGCGTGACATCGTCGTGCTCCTACGCGATTTCGGCCTTCACTTCGAGGACCACGATCCCGTCCTGATCCGCAAGCTCCGCGACAGCCTCCGCGGCGCCCGGTCCGCCGGGAAGCTGCTCGTGTTCCTCGGCACCTGGAAGCCGCTGCCCTCCGAACTGGAACGCGAGATCACCCGGATCGACCTGCCCCTGCCGGATGCGGAAGGGCTCGGCACCGTGCTCGACGGCCTCCTCGCCTCCGCTCACCTCGAAGCCCTCGCTCCCGGCGTGCGCGAAGCGAGTTTGAACGCGGCCGGGGGTCTCACCACCCTGGAAGCCGAGAACGCCTTCGCCCTGTCGGTGATCGAGTCTGGAGAAATCCAGCCCGCCATCGTCGCCCGGGAAAAGGCCCAGGCGCTGAAGAAGGGAGGCCTGCTCGAGGTGATCGAGACAGCCGAGTCCCTTGATTCCATCGGCGGACTCGAGGCGCTCAAGGTCTGGCTCGTCCAACGTCGCGAAGTCTTCACCCGGAAGGCCCGGACCTACGGACTGCCCGTGCCCAAGGGCATGCTCGTCCTCGGCGTCCCCGGCACCGGCAAGTCGCTCACCGCCAAGGCCACCGCCAGTGTCTTCGGCGTGCCCCTGCTGAAGCTCGATGCCGGCCGTCTCTTCGGCGGTCTCGTCGGGCAGTCCGAGGCCAACGTCCGTTCCGTCATCCAGACCGCCGAGGCCATCAGCCCCTGCGTCTTGTGGATCGATGAGATCGAGAAGGGCTTCGGCGGCGCGGGAGGATCAGGCGGTTCCACCGACGGTGGAACCAGTGCCCGGGTCTTCGGCACGATGCTGAACTGGCTGCAGGACAAAAGCGCGCCCGTCTTCGTCGTCGCCACTGCCAACGACGTCAGCAAGCTCCCGCCCGAGATGCTCCGCAAGGGGCGCTGGGACGAGCTTTGGTTCGTCGATCTGCCCGACACCCGGGAGCGCACCGCGATCTGGGACCTCGTCATCGCGAAGTATGGCCGCGAGGTCACCGCCTACGATCCCGTCGTGTTGGCCCGCGCCAGCGAGCTGCACACCGGGGCCGAGATCGAGGCCGCCTTCGTCGAGGCCCTGCACCGGGCCTTCGCCGAAGACCGCGAGCCGGGCGAACTCGACCTGGGCGAAGTGCTCAACGAGTCGGTCCCATTGGCCGTGTCCATGAGCGAGTCCATCGAACGCCTGCGGCAGTGGGCGAAGGGGCGGGCGCGGCATGCGTCGGGCGGTGACAAGCCGTCGAGACGTCAGGACCGCAAGATCGAGGTCGGGTGAGATGGCTGTGCTCCTTTCCAACTTGCCCGACGAACCTCTACCCTAACACACCAACAAGCACTCCCGTCCTGTCCCGTTCTCCCCGGGCCAAGGACGGTGGTCGAGCGCAGCGACCGGACGCTCCCAAATGCGTGAGGGAGGTCCGGTCCGGGAAAATCCGCCTGCATGCATGGGGGTGGGTTTTCTTTATCTGGGAGGTCTTGCGGACCCAACCCTTGTCCAAGATGGGAGATCACCTAGGAGAGATCGACGCTGCCCCGCCGAGCCAGTCTTGAAAGTTGGGTCAGCAGCGTGCCTTCAGGGCCAAATAGAAGTCCTCTCCACGGGGTGGCTCCCGGTCGAGCGGGCTCACCACACCCAAGCCGTTCGCTCCCGTCGCGACGTGCAGGTAGATCTCCGTTGTCGTGATGTCTTCGTGACCGAGGATCTCCTGGATGGTCCGCAGATCCGTCCCGGCTTCGAGCAGATGGGTGGCAAAACTGTGTCGCAGCGCGTGACTCGTCACCCGCTTTCGGATTCCCGCCGCTTGTGCCGCCCTCTTGATCGCCTCATTGTAAACTTTGCCGTGGAGATGATGCCGCCGCCGGATGCCGCTTTCCGGATCGACCGAAAGTTGTTTGGCGGGAAAGATCCAGAACCATTCGAAACTTTCGGCCGCTGTGCGGAACTTCCTCGCCAGCGCCCCGGGCAGATGAACTCCTGCCACTCCGGCCAAACGATCCTGTTCCCAGACCGTCCTCGCCCGCTCGATCTGTGCCGCCAGTTCCTCGCGCAGGCGTCGCGGCAGCACCGTGCATCGATCCTTGTCCCCCTTGCCCTGCCGCACCGTCACCGTGCCACGGTCGAGATCCACATCCTTCACCCGCAGGCGCACCAGTTCCGAGAGCCGCAGCCCCGCCCCGTATTGCAGGCGGGCCGCCAGACCATACCGAGGCTCCCGCGTCGGCTCCCGTCTCGCGGCTTCCCCGGTGTCCGCATTCCCCTCCGGATCCGGGTTCCGTTCCGGGACCGCCTCCCCGAGGGCCTCGAAAAGCCGCTGGGTTTCCCCCGGGGAAAGCACCACCGGCATCCGCGCCCCGGTCTTCCGCAGCTTCACCCCGAAGACCGGATCCTCCACGCCGCAGACCTGCTTGAAGAAGAAGGCCACCGCGTTGAGCGCCTGCTTCTGCGTCGCGTAGGCGCAATCCTCCTCCGCCACCACCGCGGTGAGGAAGCGCGTCGCCGTCTCCACCCGCATCACCTCTCGCTCGTCGCCAGCAAAGGTGGCGTAGCGAGCCACCCAGGCCCCGTAGCACTGCTTCGTCCGCCGCGCCAGTCCGCGCCGCGCGCAGGCCGAGGCCACCGCCGCGCGGACCCGCTCGGGCAGGCTCCGGTGATCGCCGCCTTCTTCCGCGCAGGCGGCAAGCCAACGCAGATACCATTGGAGGGCATCCTCCCACTGCTCGAGCTGCCACGGCTCCCGCGGCCGCCCTTCGGCGAGCACCTCGCCCCGCCAAAAGGCCCGCGCCGCCTCGCGCCCGGCCGGAAGCTCGTGACGGAGCCGGAAATTCTCGAACCACTCCAGGACGAGGAGGAATCCGGTCCGCTCCCGGTCGGTCAGCCCGCGAAACCCGGCGAGATCCCGCCGCCAACACCAACGTGTCTTTGTTTTGGAACCAGTTGTGCTCATGCTGTCCAAAAAGACAGTTTTCAGGGAAAGGGTCAAACCAAAAATGTTCGCCTGAACAGTTTTTTTTAAAAAACCACCGCGTCCCTGCGAATCGCCTCAGCGGCCCGATTCGGGAACTTCGGGCCACCGACTCCCCCCGGGGACGGTGATATCAGGAAGGGAAGCCCGCCCCTGAATCGTGGAGCCGGGCACCACTGATAGACGGACGTTTTTCACGCAAAATCCTTGTCAGGACGGGGATTTTTGGGGATCCTCATGTCTGGCGTCCTCAGGTGATATCACGGCGGGAGGTCATACGAATAAACACTGTT
>CAZKGI010000099.1:0-3472 GCA_964552315.1 uncultured Akkermansia sp.
TGTCGTCCAGCGTCCCGAGGATTCGCGCGATGGCTTTTTGTTCGGGGAGGGGCGGACACGGAAAACGAATCGAACGTAGTGAGCTAAGCGGCTGCCCGATTCCGGGCGTTCCGACAGTAGATGCATTTTTGAGAAGCTCATGCCGACCTACGTTTGATCGGAAGAAATAGAACAGAAAAACGGGATCTACCTGCTTCGGATCACAGGTGAGCTTCATCAAGCTCGTAGAAAGGACGTAGCGATCATTCTCGTCCTGTGGGACAATACCGACTTGGCCAATCGAACCGCGATGAGGGAAAACCAAATCACCGGCGCGAACGACAGCATTGCCGAGGTCATCAGCGAACTCGTCCGTGATATAGACCATATCACCGATGAATCGACGTGTGTCGCCGATGTTCGTGCCGCGAATGACCGGAACGCCCGATGGGACGTAGTTCTCGCTCTTCATGCGAGAGCCAAACGGACCGATTGCGATAGCTCCGGGCTTCGGAGCTTTCACCTCATCAATTGACTTCGTTGGCCATTCAGCCGCCATACCCGAGCCCCTCCAAATTCGCTTTGATCGCCTGCTCCAGTTTCGCCGACTCGGCGAACTGGGCGTTTAGTTCGGCGACGAGTTTCTGCATCTTTTCCTCAAAAGGTTCGCCGTCGTCTTCGGTTTCCTCGGCGCCGACGTAGCGGCCGGGAGTGAGCACGTAATCGTGGGCGGCGATTTCCTCGAGGGTGGCGGATTTGCAGAAGCCAGGGATGTCGGCGTAAGGCGGGATCAGTTCCGGATAGATGGAACGCTTTTTGGATTCCGCGAGCAGGGTTCCCAAGTCGACCTTCCAGGTGTGGTAGGTGTTGATGATCATGGCGAGGTCCTCCTTGCCGAAGTCCCGCAATACGCGGTCCTTCATGTAGCCGAGCTTGCGGGCGTCGATGAAGAGGACCTCCCCGCGGCGGTCCCGATAGCAGGCCGGCAGCGGCCCATTGGTTGGCATCATCCGGGCCTTTTTGTTTTTGGTGAGGAACCAGACGCAGGCGGGGATCTGGGTGTTGGTGAAGAGCTGGCCGGGGAGGGCGAGCATGCACTCGACGAGGTCGGCCTCCACGAGGGCGCGGCGGATCTCGCCTTCGCCCTTGGTGTTGGACGACATGGAGCCGTTGGCGAGGAGCAGGGCCATGGAGCCGGTCGGCGCGAGGTGGTGGAGCATGTGCTGCACCCAGGCGAAGTTGGCGTTGCTCTTCGGGGGCGTGCCGTAAACCCAGCGCGGGTCGCCCTCGAGTTTTCCGTCCCACCATTCGCTGATGTTGAAGGGCGGGTTGGCCATCACGTAGTCGGCGCGGAGGTCGGGGTGCTGGTCGTTGAGGAAGGTGTCGGCGGGTTGTTTGCCGAAATTGAAGTCGATGCCGCGGATGGCCATGTTCATCGCGGCGAGGCGCCAGGTGGTGGGGTTGCTCTCCTGTCCGTAAACGGAGATCGCGCCGGGCCGGCCGCCGTGGGCTTCGATGAAGGCCTCGCTCTGCACGAAGAAGCCGCCGGAGCCCATGGCGGGGTCGTAAACCTTGCCGGAGTAGGGCTCGAGCATCTCGACGATGACGGAGACGATGCTCTTGGGCGTGTAGTATTGGCCGCCCTTCTTGCCCTCGGCCAAGGCGAACTGGCCGAGGAAGTATTCGTAAACGTGGCCGAGGATGTCCTTGGCGTTGAGGCTGGCGTGGCGGAAGGGGATGGCGGAGATGACTTCGCTGATGAGGCCGACGAGCTTGGCGGGCTCGATCTGGAGCTGCATGTAGCGGTTTTTCTCGATGATGCCCTTGAGCCGGGGGTTTTCCTTTTCGATGGCTTCGAGGGCGTCGTCGATCAGGCGCGCGGCGGAGCGGAAGGTGTAGGTGGAGCCGTCGGCGAGCGTGATGGGGGTGTCAGGCGCGAGGGCCGCATTTTCCTGGATGGTTTTCCAACGGGCGAGCGGCGGCACCCAGAAGACGTTTTTCTCGGTGTAGTAGTCGCGGTCCTCCAGCTCGGCGGCGATGGCGGCGGCGTAGGCGGCGTCGGACTCGTAGGCGGCCCGGTCGAGGTGGTAGTCGTTCGCCGGATCGCGGAAGGCGCCCTCGAGCTCCTCGCGGCGGAGGTCGAAGGCGTCGGAGACGTATTTGAGGAAGATGAGGCCGAGGACGGCGTGTTTATAGACGGCGGCGTCGAGGTTGGAGCGGAGCCGGTCGGCGGCGTTCCAGAGCTTCTTGTCGAGCTCGTCGAGGAAGGCTTGTTCAGGGGTCGATAGCGGGGAATTCACGGTCTCTTGGTATATCGTCGCCCCCCGGAATGTCCAGCGCGCAATCACCGCGAGGCGCGCGGCCAGCCCCGCCCCTGACAGAGAACCACGTCGGGGAGCTCGTCGCTTGGTCGATCGATCGGTCGGTCGAAAGTCTCACGACTTCCGCGACGGACTTCCGCGGCGGACTTTCGCCCGCGGCGCCGCGGCGGGCGGCCCGGGCCACGGGGGCCCGTCGGATCGCGGCCGGGCCGAGATAACGCCGGTTTACATCTCCCGGGCGCGCCCTTATCCTCCCCCACCTCGCTTTTGATCCCTCTTGGTTCTCTCCCGATCCCGCCATCGCCAGTCCTAGCCGCCCCACGCCGCGAGAAGGCGGCGAGAACGAGGGCCTGGAGGGAAGGGGGAGGCCCCGAGCCATGACGTCGCGCTTCGCCCTCCTCGTCTCCGCGCTGGCCGCGCTGCTCCTGAGCGCTCCGGCCGGGCCGGCCTGTGCCTACGAGGCGCCGGATTTCGGGAACCCGCTCTTCTCCAGCGACGGGATTTTCCTCGCGCCGGAGGAGCGGGTCGAGCTGCTCGAGGCGCTCGTCGCCCTGGCCGCCAACTTCCCCGACCACCAGCGCATCGACGAGGGAATCCGCGAAAAGGCCCTGGGCCTGGCCCTGAAGCTGGAGCCCTTTGACCTGCGCGCCCGGGCCGCCCACCAGGCCCTGCTCGCCGGCCAGAGCCCGGCGCCCCTGCCCGCCTGGGAGACCCCGGTCCAAGTGGCGGAGGCCCTCTGGACTCAGGGCCAGCGCCTGCTGGAGCCGCCCCTCGACCCCGAGGAGCGGCAGCTCGGCCTGCTGCTGCTGGAACTGTCCCTGCTGCTGAGCCCCCAGCCCCCCGCGGAGCGCCTCGTCTTCTTTGCCCGCGGTTGTGGGGACCAGGCCCCCTCCTGGGGGAAGTGGCGGCGTTCGGGCGACCAGGCCCCGCCGTCCCAGGGCCGCGCCCGGGACCTCTTCAGCCTGGCCAAGGCGAGCTTGCAGTCGGCGGAGGAGGCCGCCCGGTCTCCGCAGCGCCCCGAGAGGCCCTCGCGCCCCAGTCCGGAGTCCCCGGGGCCCCGGCCGGCGGAGGGGGAACAGCCCAAGGGGCCGCCGGCCCCGCCCGGCGAAGCGGAGCGGGCCCCGCGCGTCGTTTCCCTGGCCCTGCTGGGCGCCGTGAGCAACGCCCCTTTC
>CAZKGI010000100.1:0-2930 GCA_964552315.1 uncultured Akkermansia sp.
CGAAGAGGAGGAAGATTACGAGGGGGAGGAGGAATGCGAATTCGAAGACGAGGAGCCTCTCGAGCCGCCGACGGCCCCTCGCCCCCCCCGTCGCGCCCCCCATCCGTTGTCCAGCCCCTCCTCTGACCGTCTCCTCTACGCTGGCCATCCCTCGGCCCTCTCGGCGCCCATTGCCCTGCTCGCCCTCGTCGGCGGGGTCACCGGAGGCATCTGGCTCTACCGGATCGACCCGGCCTTTGCCCTCGTCGGTTTTGGCTTTGCCATGGGGGGCTTGGCCCGCATCGGTCTGCTGCGGCTCACGCACGACTATCGAATTCGCAGTCGGCGCATCGAACTCTCCACAGGGTTCCTCGCGCGCAGTTCCCGGGAAGTGCGCATCGCCGATGTCCGTTCCATCAACGTGGACTGCCGAGGCCTCGCCGGCATCCTCGGCGTCGGCACGGTGGAGTTCTTCACTGCGGGCGACGAGCCGGAAATCACCTTCCACCAGATCTGGGCGGCCCGTCGGGTCAAGGCCCTGGTGCGCCGTCTCCAGGATCTCAACTGAGCCCCAGACTCGAGGGGGAGGCCACGGGCGGCCCAGCTCTCCCCCCCGATCAGGACACCGGCGTGCGCACGGACAGGACGATGCGCAAGGTGATCCAAAGAATCGCTCCGGCCATGAGCAAGCCGTGGACCCGGTTCACCAGCACGGCATACTGGGTGCGCTGGAGCTGGCGACGATAGCGCTCCGCGATCCAGATGAAGGTCACCAGGATCGGCAGGAAGAGCGAAGTGGTCATGACGTTGTAGGGCAACACGGGATTCCCGATCCCGGCGTAAAAGAGCGTGATCCCCCCCACGGTGCCGAGGAACAGCAACATCCACGGCGCACTGGTGCCGCGCACCCTCCAGACCTCATCCTCCTGATGAACTGCGGCGATGCGATGGATGGTGGCCACAGCGACGAAGACGACCAGGCCGTAGACGAGAATCCAGCCTCCCCGTCCCAGGATGCTGGACTTCACCTGGGCCATGGCTCCCGTGAAGCCCCGCTCCGCCAGGGCGGCCGGGCCCTTTTCTCGCAGAAAACGCAGCAGCCCCGGCGTCTCTCCGGGGGGAATCGCGGCCAGTTCGGCACGCCCCGGATGCGCCTGTTGGAAGGTCGTCGCCTCGCCCGGCGTATCCAGCCAGATCGAATATTTCAGGTAGTTGTGAAAAGGATCCCCATAGGTCGTCGCGGCATAGCTGAGGCGGGGACCGGTCACGAGCAGAAAGGCCGCCACCGTCATGGCTAGCCCGACCATCTGGTTCGAGGGGGACCAGAGTTCGTTCTCCTCCACATGGCGGCGCGAACGCATCCCCATCCAGAGCGAGCGAACGACGGAGACCGCCACAAAGCCCACGACGATCGGCCAGACCAAGGGTTTGGTGAGGTAGCTCAGACCTAGCAAAACGCCAAAGACGCCGTAGAGCCAGAGCAGATTCTGTCGGATCAGGGACAGGGCGCAGAGCCAGGTCAGGACGATGAGGAGGAAATAAAGAGCATCGGAGCTGAAATAGCCGGAGCGCTCCAGGATGACCCCAAAGCCGCCCATGAGCACGATGGCCGCCGCGCCGGAGAAGGAAAAGGCCCGCGCCGCGGCGACGGCAAAGGCGGCCAACAGGCTCGCGGCGAGGAGAAAGTTGAGCCACTTGCCGGCCTCGAAGACGACATCGGGAGGCGAGTCCGCCCAGGAACGCATCAGCCAGGGAAGCAGAGGGTCAACGATGCCATCCGTGTAGCGCGGAAAGGCCCGGGTGAAATCACCGAGTATGGAGGCCCGCTCGTCCCCGGTGTCGAGGGAGGCCGCGCGGTAGACGGCGTCGATGAAATCCGCCTGGGGTCGGCTCGTGCGATCCGTGTTCACCTCGTAGATGAGGATGGCTCCGAAGTAGCCATAGGCCCAGGCGTAGAGAGAGAGGGCCGAAAGGTAGATGGCCCAACGGGCGAAGCTCTTCCCAGCGCGCCCTCCCTTCGTGGAATCCGTCGTCATGGCTCTTCGGATCGGAGACGCTGCAGGCGCGATTCGGATTCGGCGAGAAAGGCCTCGGACTGTCGGAAGCGGATCAGCTCCGCCACCTTGGCCGCATCGCGGCGCGACTCGGGGAGCACGTACAATTCGATGCGTCCCACCGAAGCCCCGGGAAACCCAGCCAGCTTCTCCGGATTCCTCGTCTGGAAGATCAGGCGCTTTGGCTGAAACCAGGGCTTCAGGTATTCCACCTTTTCCACCTCGGCGTAGTCAATGGGCACGACGATGGGGTCCCCGCGACGAAAGGCGCGGTCCTTGGTCTTGAACTGCAGCTCGATGGCATCCCGCCCGCAGTAGAGCTTCCCCTCCACCGGGTTGTGCCCGAGGGGATCCGTCGCGGGATTATCGAAGGAAACTGACAATTCGTCGTACACGAGCGGCGGGATTAAGGGGCGGGAGCCTCGGGATGCAGCGTCCGCGCGAGGGCTTCGGACCAATAGGTGATCTCCTCGTGTTCCATGGGGCGCGGCAAGACAAAGCCGGCATAGAGCCGAGACGGACCGCCCAGGCTGGAAAGCAGGCAGCGCCACATGCCCCCATCCAGAGTGATCTGGGTGGCCTGACCTTCCTCCAAGCCGAGCAGGCGGTTCGCCTTTCCCGAGACCTCTAACAGGCGCAGGGCTTCCTTGACCCCGTCCTCGGCCTTGCCGGGAAACCAGTAGAGCGGAAAGCCGTCGCCATCGCAGATGATCACCTCCACGGCGTCGAGACGACGACGCACCGCCTCGCCAAAGCGCTCCATGCGCGGCCCCAGGGCTTTGGTATCCTCGAGCGGGTCCCTCGCTGGGGCAGGCAGGGAGGCCTCCGGAACAAGGTCCGCGTCTGGCTCTGGCTCTGGCTCTGGCTCTGGCTCTGGCTCTGGCTCTGGCTCTGGCT
>CAZKGI010000101.1:0-2802 GCA_964552315.1 uncultured Akkermansia sp.
CGTCGAGCTGAGCTTCCACTACGACATCAAGACCTATCAGAAGTTCCTCGGCATCCTCGCGATCATCGCCCTGACGATCTGGTACTCGAAGAGCGCCGTCGTCCAGGCGGTCATGAAGCCGGTCAACGGCGCGCTGATGTGGCCGGTGCGGATCTACGACTTCACCCTCGGCGCGGTGATCTGGGCGCTGCTCGCCCCCTTCCGCGTCCTCTTCCGCAAGGCCAGCCTTCCCCTGCCTGCGCATGAGGTCGAGCACGCCGCCGAAATCCTGCACGAGGCGGGAGAGCGCGAGACGAAGGACAGCAAGCAGGATTGACTTTCCGGCAAATTGCCGGAAACTTCACTTCATGCCCACGACGACAAAAACGGAGCGGCTGGAAGCCCGCGTCCCCGTCGCCTTGAAGAGAGCCATCCAGCACGCGGCCAACCTCCAGGGGCGGACCCTGACGGATTTCGTGATCGCAAGCCTCGAAAAAGTGGCGCGGGAAACGGTTCGCGAACATGAGGTGATCACCCTGAGCGCCGCGGACAGCCTGCGCGTGGCCAAACTGCTGATCCATCCGCCCAAGCCGAATGCCGCCCTGAAAAAGGCCGCCGCGCAGCACCGCAAATCGGTCGCCATGCGATGAGCGGGTTCCATTCGGAACTGCTGGCCTCCCGCCACAAGCGCAGCGCGTTCTCCTGCGGGGTTCCCGTGCTGGACGACTACCTGCGGACCCGCGCCTCGCAGGATGTGAAGCGGTTTTCCGCCGCCGTGTTCGTCCTGGCGCCCGATTCCGAACCGGAACGCATCGCGGGATTCTATACGCTCTCTGCCTCTTCGCTGGAGTTGGACATGCTTCCGCCCAGCATGTCCCAAATGCTTTCGCGCTACCCGTCCGTGCCGGGTATCCTGATCGGACGTCTTGCGCGCGACGTGGCCTTTCCCGGACTTGGCGGGATTCTCCTGGCCGACGCGCTGGCCCGTTGCGTCTGCCAATCCGACGAGATCGGAGCTTCCCTCATCGTGGTCGAAGCCAAGGACGATGCCGCCAAACGATTTTACGAGAAGCACGGATTCACGGTTTTGGATACCGCCCCCATGCGGCTTGTGTTGCCCATGAAGACGGCGGCGGGCCTCTTTCACTGAGCCCGCCGAGCTTGGTGATTTCCGCCTATGGGTCCGGTGGCTTTTGCGCTGTATAATCAGCGTCCATCAGCGAAAATCATCCCTCCTCCCCATCCTCCGAAGCGGAGTTTCTGCGGAGGACGGAGCCGATCCACCCTCGCCTCTTTTCTGCCTTTTTGCGGCCATCCCCCTCCGGCCTGGAGTCGTCGGAGATTCCTCCGATAGACCAGACATTCCTCGCCCAGACGGGAGCTGACCGCCAGCAGGGTCGGACCGAGGAAGTCGCTGATCAGGAATCTGGACAGAGTGATACGGGGCCTCCATGTATGTAATAGATGTAATAGCATAATTCAGGCCAAAAGACTTGCGAAACACTAAATATCGAAATGCGCATTCGCGCCAATGTTTCCATTGACCAAAATGGCAGCTTTTTGTCTAGCTAAACCTAGCTTCGGGGTCCGAACCGCCACCATGAACGCCGTAGACGTGAGCAAAGGAGTGAAAGACACCTTCAAGACTTCTTCGCGCTTCGGGCGATTCGTGTGCCCCCCCAGTGCGTTCATTCGAATGGGTCGAGGTTCCGCTCTCGTGGAACAGCTTCTGCGCCGGGGGCGGTCATGGCTCACTTCGTCGTTTCGCACGCAAAAAGCCGCCTGTCTCGGCGGGATGGCCGCTTTCCGTTTCCTTCCCCTCGGATCCCGGCTTCCGAGCCGGTGAATCTCTTCCCTGTTGAAATGCGATGAAGAACCTCGATACAGACAGGCACCGGAAGGGGGCGAGTGGCGGGGGGACCGCAGATCGCTGGCTCAAGCTTGTTGCGGTAGGTGTGGTATTCGCCCTTCTGGCGCTGGCCGGAGTTAGGATGGGCGGCGCGGATCGCTTAAAGGGCTGGCTCGGCGCGGATGAAGTGTTGTCTTCTGCCGGTAGGAATGGTGGCGTCTCGGAGCTTGAATCCGTCCGTGAGAAGCAAGAAGAAGCGATCACCTTTCAACCTTCGGGGGCGGAGGGTGCCCGCCTGAGCGAGCTGAAGGAGGAGGCGCGGGCCTTGCGGGAGAAGAGGGATGCCGTGGGCAGGGAGATTCGCAAGCTGCCCGGCGAGTATTGGGACATCCTTGCGAACGCCTTGGAGTCCCGCCCCGATTTGGTGAGCGTCCTTGAGGAGCGGGAGGATCTCGACCGGGCGCTGGACGAGGCGCTTCGCGATCCTCGCATCCGCGACTTGTCGGCCTGGTCCTTGCGTGAGCGGACGAAATTGGCGGCAAATCTGGCCAGGAACGGAATCACGGACCCGAGCGACGTCAAGGCAATCAAGGGCTACCTCGAAGCGGAGGCGGGGAAGATCCGGCAGTTCTACTTCCTCCATGAGACGGACCGCCTCCTCTCCGATCCGGCGTCACGGGAGCTTGCCGATTCCTGGCTGAAGGGACGCCTCGATCCTTCGGAGTTGGATCAGGCCTTCTATTCGGCGAGCGAAGGGCGGCGAACCCTGTTCAATTCCTTCCGGGAGTTCAGCGACGCGGTGGTACCCGAGCCTGGGATGCTCCGGGAGCTGCTGGAGCGACCGGATCGGGCGGAACGCATCGCGAGCCGCATCGCCGAGGAAGAGATGGACTTGGTCGATTCCTCCTTGCCGGTCGGGATCGAGGAACTCATCGGGAAACTGACGAAGCTCGGGATGAGCCGGGCGATGCTGG
>CAZKGI010000102.1:0-2589 GCA_964552315.1 uncultured Akkermansia sp.
AAATTTCCACCGAAGCCGACGGCCTCATCCCGGAGGGAACCGTAAGGGCGAGAAATTTAGACAAAGCTTTTCTTTTTGCCAACCCCATTTTTCGCTTTTTCCGGAATGCCGTGAGCCCCTCTCCCGAGCGCCGCCCGCCCTCGCGACGATCCCCCTGGATCGCCCTTGGCGAGGCCTTGCGCAAGGGGCCCCTGCTCCTCGCCGCCTTCGCCGGGGCCGCGGGCCTCCGGCTCGCCGATCAGGCGCGCTTCGACCTGCTCCTCGGCGGCGTCGCCTTCTGGCTGGTTTCGGCCCTGGCCTGCCGGCGGCGCTCTCCCGGCCTGGCCCGGGTGCTCCTGCTCGCCGGCTTCGCCATGGGGGGACTGGCTTGGCGCCAGCATCAGGTCCTCCTGCACATCCGGGCCTTTCCCCTGGCGGAAATGCTCTCGCGAGGACAGCGCCTCTCCCTCTCCGGCGAGGGCTGGATCGCCGACCGCGTCGAGCGGGGATCCCACGGGCTCCGCAGCTTCGTCGAGATCGAAACGCTCCGCTTCGGCGATCACGAGATCCGCTGGTCGCATCGCGTGCCCTGCTGGATCCAGCCGGCCACTCGGGACCTGGCCTACGGCACCCGCATCCGCTTCACGGGACGACTCCTTCCTCTGGAGGGCCCCTCCGGGCCGGGCGGCTTCGACGCCCGACGCTTCTACTTTCGCCAGTCCGGCTCCCTCGCTCGCCTGGAAATTCACGCGGGCGACCGCCTCGAGATCCTCCCGGGCCGGGCTGGATTCCCTCTCGTCGGCCAGGCCCAGGCCCTGCGGACGCGTCTCGAGGGCGCCCTCCTTCACGGCGTCCCCGACGAACTCGAGCCCTACGCCCAGCTCGTCACGGCCATGGTGCTGGGCGCGCGGGAAAACGCGCCCGAGGCCCTCGAGGACGCCTTTCGCCGCAGCGGCACCCTGCACCTCTTCGCCGTCTCCGGCCTCCACGTGGCCATTGTCACCGCCCTGCTGGTCCAGCTCGGGGCCGCCTTGGGCCTCTCCCGGGCCACCATTGCCCCCCTCGCCATTCCCCTGGTGCTCTTCTACGCCCTCCTCACCGGACTGAGTCCCTCGGCGGTGCGCGCCGCGCTCATGGCGACGGTCTTTCTGGCCGGCTATCTCTGCCGCGAACGGCCGCGCCTCCTCAACAGCCTCGGCTTCGCCGCGCTCTTCCTCCTCGCCCTCCAACCGCAACAGCTCTTCCAGGCGGGCTTCCAGCTTTCCTTTGCCGTGCTGCTCAGCATCGCCCTGCTGGCCCGTCCCCTCAGCGCCGCCCTGGCGCGGCCCTTTCTCGCCGACCCCTTTCTCCCCGCGAGTTGCCTGCGTCCCCTGCGCCGCCTCGCCGATCGCTGCGCCGGCCAAATCGCCGCCCTCGCCGCGGTGTCCATCGCCTCCTGGCTGGGCTCGCTCGGCCTGCTCGCCTGGCATTTCCACAGCGTGGCCCCCGTGGGCCTGCTCGCCAACCTCGTCCTCGTGCCCACGGCCACGGTCCTCATGGCCCTCGCCGCCCTCTCGCTCTTGGCTTATGCCCTCGGCCTGAGCGGTCTGCTCGGCCTCTGCAACGGCGCCAATGCCACGCTCTCCCTCGCCCTCGCCAGCCTGGCGCAGTTCTTTGCCTCCTGGCCACAGGCCAGCCTCCACACCGGTTCCGCCGCGCCCCCGCCTCCCTCCGGGATCCTCCGCCTCGAGCTCGTCGGCCACAGGGGCGAAAGCGCCGCCCTGCTCGAGGTCCCCGCCGGAGCCCATCGCCCGCCCCTCCACTGGATGATCGACAGCGGGGGCCCGCGCACCTACCAGCACCAGGTCCTCCCCCTGCTGCGCCAGCGCGGGATCAATCGCCTCGACGCCCTCGTCCTCAGCCACGGCGACCAGGGCCACATCGGCGCCGCGCCTGTCCTGCTCCAGCACTTCCGCCCGCCCCTGCTCCTCGAGGCGGCGGTGGAAAACCGCTCCCCCGTCTACAAGGAAATCCGCAGGCGGCACGAGCGCCTCGGCGGCCGGCGCCTCGAACTGGACCGCGGTCAGCGCCTCCGCGTCGGGGAGGGACTGGAGCTCTTCGTCCTCCATCCCGACTCCGCGGCCCCCGGGCGGCTCGCCGACGACCGGGCCCTCGTGCTCCGCCTGGACTATGCCGGGCATCGCCTCCTCCTCAGCTCTGACAGCGGCTTCGACACCGAACAGAGCCTTCTGGAAAGCGGGGCCGACCTCCGCGCCACCGTCTGGATCCGCGGCCAGCACCAGAGTGCGCCCTCCGGCCTGCCCGCCTTCGTCGACGCCGTGGGACCGCAGGTCGTCATCTCCGCGCACGCCGACTTCCCCGAATCCGAACGCCTTTCCGACAGCCTGCGCCAGCACCTCGAGCAGCGCGGCATCCGCCTCTACGAACTGGCGCGCACCGGCCACCTCCGCCTCGAGCTCGGTCCCGACCGCCTGCGCCTCGAGCCCTTCAACGATCCCGAAGGCCCCATCGAACTGCCGCTGGGGGAGCCGTGAGCGGGAAGCGCCGGAGGGCCAATGGACCACAGGGCAGCAGACCCGTCCTTATTGCCTTTCGGCAGGGAGTCCATGT
>CAZKGI010000103.1:0-2493 GCA_964552315.1 uncultured Akkermansia sp.
GGACCTCCACATTGGCGGTCGTCACAAGATCAGCCTCGCGCACCTCAATCTCCCGGATTGGCTCATGGCCGTGCGCAAGGACCGCGTCCAGCTCCAGAACCTGCTCGACCACGCCCGTCCCGTCGTGGCGACGCGTGATGCCAAGCTCGCCCGGGTCCGGGAATTGATCGCCGCGAAATGCGCTGCCCCTTCGGTGAACCGAGACGGAAAGCCCGTTCGCAAGATCCTCCTCTTCACCGCCTTCGCCGACACCGCCCGGTACCTTCACACGCACCTCGCTCCCTGGTGCCGGGAGGAGCTCGATCTGCATCTCGCCCTCGTCGCCGGCGGCGGCGAATACAAGACCTCTCTCGGGAAAGCCGATCTCGATCACATCCTCACGAACTTCTCCCC
Source organism: uncultured Akkermansia sp. (assembly GCA_964552315.1). Taxonomy (GTDB): domain Bacteria; phylum Verrucomicrobiota; class Verrucomicrobiia; order Verrucomicrobiales; family DEV007; genus Arctic95D-9. The sequence goes on from CAZKGI010000103.1 coordinate 394, forward strand.
GCTCTCGAAACAGCGTGATCGCCAGCCCGAGCTGCCGCAGAGCGAGGAGATCGACCTGCTCATCGCCACCGACTGCATCAGCGAGGGGCAGAACCTCCAGGACTGCGATTTCCTGATCAACTACGACATCCACTGGAATCCCGTCCGCATCATCCAGCGCTTCGGCCGGATCGACCGAATCGGTTCGCGGAATCCCTCGGTTTCCCTCGTCAACTTCTGGCCGACCAAGGACCTCGATGCCTACCTGAATGTGAAGAACCGCGTCGAGGACCGCATGGCCCTCGTCGATCTGACCGCCTCTGGCGAGGACAATCTACTCGCTTCGGACCAGATCGAGGATCTCATCACCGCCGATCTCCACTACCGCAACCGCCAGCTCAAACGCTTGCAGGAGGAAGTGCTCGATCTCGAAGACCTCGACGAGGAAATGATCTCGCTCGCCGACTTCTCCCTCACCGATTTCCGCCTCGACCTGCTCCGCTATCTGGAGACGAACCGCGAGCTCCTCGAAACGGCCGAGTTGGGACTCTTCGCCGTCGTCCCGCCCGATCCCCATCTCCCCGTTTCCCAGCCGGGCATCCTCTTCTGCCTGCGCCAGCGCGACGACAAACGCCCCGTCGAGGTGAATCCGCTCGCGCCCTACTACCTCGTCTACGTGCTCGACGATGGGAATGTCCGTCTCACCTTCATGCAGCCGAAGCAGTGCCTCGAACTCTTCCGCACCCTCGCCGCCGGTCACGCGAGCGCCTTCGCGAAGCTCTGCGACGCCTTCGATGCCCGGAACCACAACGGCGCCGACATGAGTCACGAGACCCGCCTCCTTGATGCCGCGATCGAGTCGATCAAGCGCACCTTCGCGCGCCGGGCCGGGGTCGCCCTGCTTTCGGGGCGGGACGGAATGCTTCCCCGCGCCGACGAAACCCCGTCCTCCGCCGCCGATATGGAGCTCGTCACCTGGCTCGTGATTATGGATCCCGATTGAACTCCGCCATGATCCAATCCTTCGCCAACCGCTAGACCGAGGAACTCTTCCTCACCGAGAAAAGCCGGCGCTTCGGCGCGATCGGCCGGGTCGCCCTGCGCAAGCTCATCCAGATGAACCGTGCCCGCGTCCTTCAGGATCTCGCCGTGCCTCCGGGAAACCGTCTCGAGGCGCTCCGCGGTGATCTCGTCGGTTTTCATTCCATCCGCGTCAACGACCAGTGGCGCATCGTCTTCCGTTGGACCGACCTCGGACCCGCCGAGGTCGGCATCGTCGATTATCATTGACTGCACCCTGTAACGTCATACGTTATACCCATGAATCCTCCCATCACTCCCGGCGAAATCCTTCTCGAGGAATACCTCAAGCCCCTCGGGATCTCCCAGAACGCCATGGCCCGGGCCATCGGGGTGCCGCCTCGCGCCATCAACGAAATCGTTCTCGGCAAGCGCTCCATCACTCCGGCCATGTCCATCCGCTTCGGGGCCTTTTTCGGGCAGTCGGAGGACTTCTGGCACGGGATCCAGGTCGAGTGCGACTTCCGCGCGCTGGCGAAGGAGAAGAAGAAGCTGGTGGCGGGAGTGAGGCCGGCTTCATCGTTGGCGCACACGGTCTGAATTCTTTTTCCTCGTTTCACAATGCCCGCTCCTGATCTGCGCGAATCCATCCAGTCCGCCCTTGCCGCGTTTGCGGAAAAGCCGTTGCGGCAGGCGGCGACCGGCCTGCTGAACACGCTTGGCTACGAGAGCGAACGCACCGTAGCGCTTGAGGGATCGAAGCCCGTCGCTTTCCTCGAGTTCATCGCTTCAGGAGCGAATGCCGACCGCTTCGACCGGACCAAAGCGCTTTTCGACGAGTGGAAATCCGCCGACATCCTTTTCCAGCTCACCGACGAGGAGATTGCGCGCCACGCCACGCTCTTCCGGGAGACCGAAGTCCGGGCGGGGCTGCTCCAGTCCTATCTCTTCTTCGCCGTCGAGTTGACGGGGAAAAACTACGCCCGCGGCAAGCTGACCGGGATCGCCCGTCAGATCAACCGGGTCTTCCCCATGCCCGTGATGGTCTTACTAAGGAGTGCAAAAGTGTTCGGATTTAATATATTTCAAATTCGGATCGTG
>CAZKGI010000104.1:0-2379 GCA_964552315.1 uncultured Akkermansia sp.
GTCCGTGAACACCGTGAAGGCGCGCGCCAGAAAGGAGGGCTGGGCACAATGAACCCGATCAACCGCATCGAGATCACCCGATACGGGAACCGGAACTGGGCCGTTTGGCTCGATGGCGAGCTGCTCGCGGTCACGGTTTACAAGAAGGGAGCCCAGGCCGTCGCCCACGCCCTCATTCGCATTTCCACGTCAGCCGGAAAGGAGGTCCACCATGTCATCCTTGCCGCGTGACTCCGCCCTTCTCGTGTCTCCAATGAACTGGAAACCGATCGGGCCGGAAGACCTGATCGGCCAGGCCGCGCGTGTGGCGAAGGCACAGGTGAGCAAAGCCCGCCGCCTCGCCTCCGGGGATCGTCCGAGCGCCTCCATGAAGCTGCTTCTCTACGGCCCGCCGGGAGTGGGCAAGACCAGCGTCGTCGAGATGGTCGCCCGCGAACTGACCGGCTCGGCCCTCGCGGTCGAGGACTTCAACGGGCGGGAGGTCACCGTGGAGGTCGTGCGCGAATGGATGCGAAGCCTCGCCTACGGGAGTCTCTTCAGCCGGTGGAGCGTGCGGATCGTGAACGAACTCGACCGCTGCTCGCGCGAGGCGCAGGACCTGCTCCTGACCTACCTCGACCGTCTCCCGCCGGGCCGGGCGCTCTTGGGCACCAGCAACCTCCAGTTGGACCTTCTCACCGAGCGGTTCCAGACCCGCTTCCAGGCTGTGAAGCTGCTGCCGCCGGAGACCGAGAAGTTGGCCGATTTCCTCATCGCGCACTGGCCTGTGCCCCGGCAAACCGCCCTCCAGATCGCGGTCGGCAGTGGTGGCTGTGTCAGGGCCACGCTCGCCGACCTCGAATCGTGGATTGATTGCCGACCATGAACCCGAACCCCGATCATCCCATGAACATACCCTCTGAAACCCGCTACGCCATCCGACTACCCGACGGGCGCTGTCTCGGCCGCTACACGATCCATGGCGGCATCGTTCCGGTGCCTGCCGTCTTCGCCCACACCTTCGCCGACCTCGAAGAGGCGAATGCCCATCTCGAACACGCACGCACCGCGTTGGGCTTTCCCGAGGCGGAGCTGGCCCCGCTTTCCGAATGCCTCAAACCCAGATCCAAACCCAACCCATGAATCCGATGAAAACGAAAACCAAGACCCTGATTGTGACCGAAACCCTGCGCTACGAGTTCACCGTGCCGGCTGCGATGCACGAGACAGAAGAAACGCTGAAACGCTTCTTCGCCCGCCATCCCGATCCGTGGAGCGCCGCGGACTTCGCCGCAGTGACGGAGCGGGAGTTCGAGATTGAAGCGGAGATCTTCCCCGGCGGCAGCTTCACGCCGCCACAACGGCGCGACGCTGCGAGGCGCGAAGAAGAGGCTCAAGGGTCTTCGAGAACCTCAACTCATGAATTCAATGAACACAGCCACCCGACCCCATCCGTCGCCGCTTTCACTAGCCAGCCTGCGCGCCCTCTTTGAAGAGGCGACGCAGCCCGGCGGTGATCCCCGCACCGCGCTCCTCGCTGCTCGATCCGTGCTCAACCTCGTCTATGTCGCCGTGGAGCGCGCGATGACCGCTTATGACGACGATCCGATGAGCGCCTTCGCTCCGTGCGAGTGCGGGAGTGTGGTTTCCGGCCCGTGGCGCAGTCTCCGCGAAATGATCGACGCCAGGATCACCGTCCTTGAGGACGAAGCCGAAGCTGCGGAGAACGAGTGGTTCTCCATGGCCGAGGCCGTCTGATTTCCTGCCTTTCCACAGAACTCGAAACCCAAAAGCCATGCCTGATTCAACCATCCAAGAACTCCACGAACTGCCCCCCGACGCGGCCGTCGCCGCCGACCATCGCAACCCGCGCCGCCGAAACCGTGAGGCCCAGCAGGAGGAGGAGCCAGAAGTGGGCGTCCTCGTCCACCCCGAACCCCGCCACGAACTCGGCGGTCTGATCCTCCATCGCGGAGTGAAGCAGCAGATTCTCGACGGCCTGCGCGCCATCCAGATCCGTGACCAGTTGGAGGAAGTCTGGAGCATCAGCCGCTTGCAGCCTCAGCAGGGGCGCTGCATCCTCAATTTCTACGGGCCGCCCGGAACCGGGAAGACCCGCGCTGCCCAGGGCGTGGCGCATCGGATCGGCCAACCGCTTTATCAGGTGGACTATTCGTCGGTGATCTCGAAGTATCTGGGCGACACCGCCAAGCACATCAAGCGGGCCTTTGAGCGTGCCACCCATCACGGGGCCGTTCTCTTCCTCGACGAGGCCGACAGCCTGCTTTCCAAGCGAGTCAGTCTCGATGAATCCTGTGCGACCTCGATCAACCAGAACCGGAATTGCCTGATGCAGGAGCTCGACCGCTTCGAGGGCGTGGTGGTGATGACCACGAACCT
>CAZKGI010000105.1:0-2302 GCA_964552315.1 uncultured Akkermansia sp.
CTCACTTCCCCTCGAGCTGTTCCTTCACGTAGGCGGCGACTTCGCCGATGGGGGCGACCCAGATGCCGTTGGCGGGATCCTTGGCGTAGGCGGCGAGGTCGCGAAGCAGGGAAAGGTGGGTGGTGAGACCGGTGCCGCTCTCCGCGGTGTCGTGTCCCGCGAGGACAAGCCAGCGGCCCTCCTTCTGGGAAAGCTCGAACATGGGGAGGAGGCTCTCGAGGGTCTCGCCGTCCATCTTGACGCCGGTGATCTGGGCGAGGTCGCCGCGGAGGACGTCGTTGGGGCGCTCGTCGAGCCAGCCGCGCCCGGCGAGGAAAAGCTCGGCGATGAGGGGGACGAAGCTTTGCGTTTGGCGTCCCTTGCCCACATAGGTGAGGCCGCAGGGGTAGGCGTAGACCTGGGGCTTGACGCCGAGGAGGGCCTCGAGCTTGAGGTTGGCCTCGACCAGTTCGGCCCGCATGCGCTCCAGGGTGTATTCCTCCAGGGAGCTGCTTTGGGGACCGGTGATGTGGCCGCTGCAGGGATGGAGGAGGGAATGGTTGCCCATCTCGTGTCCCTGGGCGACGGCGGCGCGCCAGCGATCGAGCTCTTTCTCCACCACGCGGGGCAGGACGAAGAAGGTGGCGCGGAGGCCGAGCTCGTTGAGCAGGGGAATCCCGTGGTCCAGATTGCTGACGCGGGAGTCGTCGAAGCTGAGGCTCAGGGCCATGCGCTTGCCTTCGGGCCAGCGGATGGGGGGCCTTTCCGGATCGGCCGAGGCAGGCCTGGCCAGGCAGAGCAGTCCGAGAACCAGGGTGGGAAGGCGGAGCGCCTGGGTCAGGGAGGTGAGCGTGTTCGGGAGCAGGGCGTTCATGGCGGAGAGCGAAGAAGCGATGGGGGGATGGGCCAGGGGGGCAGGAAGGCGCGGCGGCGAGTTCAGGGCGTCTGCTGGCGGAGTTCCTTGAGGACTTGTTCGGTGAGGGCGGAGGCGGCGGCGTCGGTGAAGGGGGTGACCCCGGGTTCGTAACCGCCCTCGGCAAAGGCCTCGCGAGTGGGCAGGTAGCCGATCCAGCCGTTGGTGTAGCCGTAGAAGAAGGTGAAGGGGAAGGGGGAATGCTCGCGAACCTCGAGGGCGACTTCGCAGAAGAGCTCGACGGGGGCGGTCCAGATGGCGATGTCCTGGTCAATGCGCAGGAGCCGGCAGGGCATGATGACGAGGGGCTTGCCTTGGGGGTCGTCGCGCGTGTAGGCGCCCCAGGTCTCCGGCCAGCCCATCCCTTCCTTGCGGGGCGACTCGAAGCGAAACTCAGCCGATTGAAACTGCGGGGCGGAACGCCAGTCGCTGATGCCGTCGAGGGTCTCGAGGATGGGATCGCCGAGGAGCGTCTTGAATTCGTCGAGATGGCCCTCCTCCGGCGTGGGGAAGACACTATAGAGGGGGGCGATATTCCCGGCCGCGCCGTTGATGAAGAGGAGGGGGGCGCCCGTCTGGGCCTCGACCTGCTCGGCGACCACGCCGGGCGCGTCGCCGCTGATGAGGAGGTTCTTGGAGCCGAGGACGGTGGCGTGGATGGCGTAGTTGGCCAGGGTGGCGATGGCTTGGCCGCTGCCGGGGCGACGCAGGTGGATGACGCCGATGTGGCGGTCGACGGGGCCCTCGGGATTCTTGCCGAGGACGATCTTGCCGTCGCGATTCTCGCGGCGATTGATGTTGGCCTCGGCGCGGCCCCAGGCGACGCCGAGCTGGGCCGGTTCGAGGGCGTCGATGGCCTGGCCGACGGCGGCGAGCAGTTTCTCCGTGGCTTGGCGAGGGTATTCGAGATCGGGTTCGTGCACGTGCCGCTGTGGCATGTAGAGGCGTCCGATGGAGGCGCCGCCCCATTCCGGAGCGGAATGGGTGTGGGTCACGGTCCAAAGAAAATCCACGGGGGCGATGCCGTAGGTCTTTTCCACCTGGGCGGCGAGCTCATCATAATCGGTGGGAGAAACGAGACAGACCTCGGTGGAGACGATGAGGAGGCGGCGCTGCCCGTCGTCGAGGACGAGGACGCGGTGGTGGATGGGCTGGTGCACGCCGGTGGAAACGCGAGGGCCATAACCGCGCAGGTGCTGCGGGCGGTCAGGGGTGATGTCCACCTTGACGGCGGCCGCCCGAAGTTTTTGGGCCTGAGCCCAGCCCGGGAGAGCGGAGAGCCCGCAGAGCAAGAGCAGGCCGACGACGGTGAGAGAGGGACGGCGGCGCGGGCGGGCAATCATGGGCACGAGCCTCGGTCCCTGGAGCCGTCGAGGCAAGGTACGTCATCGATTCGAGGGAGACCTGTGG
>CAZKGI010000106.1:0-2081 GCA_964552315.1 uncultured Akkermansia sp.
CCGCCCGGCAGGTCTCGGCCACGTAGGCCTGCAGACAGGGATCGTCGTGTCCTAGGTAGCGGCGATGCCAGAGCCCGGTGGCAAAGGCATTGGTATCGCAGATCAGCACCCTGCGACAACGTCGTGCGGCGAGATCTTCGCGCCGGGTTTGCTCGCGCGCGATCTCCCGAAATTCGTCGCTGTGCCAGGCGCTTTCCCCCCGCCGCATCTTCTCCTGACAATACTCCCGTCCATATTCCGCCACCCAGCAGGTCGAGAACGCCTCGGCGAGATCTGCGGCCAGGGTCGTGGTCCCCGTGGACTCCGCCCCCACGACCACCACCCGCTTGGCAAACCAGGCGCGCACCGGCGGATCGAGGTATTCCCACATGGCCAGGGGATCCTTCCGCACCGCCGTCCCACTGCAGGGGATGGTCGTCCGTTCCCGGTCCACCATGACGTGCACACAGCCCAGGTGGGCGGCGTAGTGGTCTCCGTAGTCCTCCGAGGTGAAGACCGCGTCCGGGGCGCGCCCCAGCCAGCGAATGGTGTTCTCCGCCCAGACCCGGGAATCCTGGGCGTCGTAGCTGTCATCGATCTCCATCACCTCCGCCGCGGGCTGCGGCAGCAGCTCGCGAAGCCAGGCCGTGCGGAGGTCGGCGGGGATGGGATCGTCCCGCTTTCCACAGACGATGACCCTAACCTTTTCACAACGCGACAGCGCAGTCTCTATGAGGTAACGATGACCCCGATGGGGCGGCAGAAACTTTCCGACGACCACCCCCAGACCGAAGGGTTTCAGGCCTGCTTTGCTTCCTGTTTCCATCGTCCCAAACCGAGAACACAAAGAGCGATAAATCCGGCGTAAAGCAAGGCCGTCAGTGGCAGACCGCGGGAGAGATAGAGCGGCACGTAGATCAAGTCGGCAAGAATCCAGAGATACCAATTTTCCAGCCGCTTGCGGCAAAGGAGATACTGCGCCGAAAGGCTCAGCGTGGTCGTCAGGGCATCCCAGAAGGGGGCCGCGCCCTTGACGAGGATGAGGAGTTCCCACAGCCCCCAGGTCCCCAGTGTCAGGAAGAACAAGATCCCCAGCCATTCCCAACGACGCGCCCTCGAGACCCGCAGTCGCGAACGCTGCTCCCCGCCGTGCCGCCATTGCCACCAGCCCCAGAGGCCCAGGCCGAAATAGACCCCCTGCAGGCCCATGTCGGCAAACAAGCGCTCTCGCCAGAAGAGCAGGGCAAAGAAGAGGTTGTTGGCCAAGCCCACGGGGAAATTCCAGAGACTTCCCCGAGTCACCAACCAGACGCAAACGGCCCCGCTCGTGAATCCGAAGGCCTCAGTCAGGTCCAGGGGCAGCCATTGCCACCAGGCACAGGCCAGCAGCGCCGCGCATAGAGTGCCTACCAGACCGACCTCTCTCTGGAAAGATCGCCGCCCCTTCACCGCCTCAGCTTGGGGGTTCCCGTCCCGCATCGTGCTGGGAGTTGATTTCAACAAGGCCGCGTCACGATCGGATCCGGAACTATGATATCACTCGATCCACCGATTTCATGCGGCACCCGGGGCCGTTCCTCACGCTGTCCCATCCCGACTCCCCTTCTCAGGGAGCGGCCTTGCCATTCCCCTTGAGCTTGTGCTTCACCGAGGAAACCTCGGTGCCCGTGGCCGTGATCTTGGCCTTGCGGGCGCCGGGCCCACGGGGCCGGAAAGTCAGCTTGATGCGGACCGAGCCGCCCTCGGAAAGGGTCCCGAGCTTTGCCTTGCTCACCTTGTAGTCCCCTTTGGCGCGTCCTGACAAGCTCACCCGAAGGTTGACGAGGGGCGACCCCCCGCTGTTGGTCAGGCGCAGTTTCTGCGGCCGGCTCTTGCGACCGACAAGGGTCGCCGAAAAGCGCTTCGGCTTCTGCATTTTCAGTCGCGGGGGCGGGAAGGAAAACACATAGGCGGCTCCGACATCATTAGCGCTGTTGTCCGACTGGTTGCCGTTGACCCCGGCGCTGATGCTGTCCTCATAGGGAGCCCCCACCACGATCGTGTTTCCGTCGATGGCGAGCGCACGGCCAAACTCGTCCCAAGCATCCGTATTCGAAGCCTTG
>CAZKGI010000107.1:0-1902 GCA_964552315.1 uncultured Akkermansia sp.
GGCTTGCACAGTCGCCCGCAGTCTTGCTATTTCAATCTCGAGCTGGTTAATACGCGCGAGAGCTTTCGGCACGTTTACGTAATCGCTCATCACAATCGGGAACTCGTAAATTTCACCAACATCCAGATCAAAAGTCAAGTTCACCCAGGATCCCATGGATGCGCCGCCTCGATCGCTCCGGCAGCCCTTCGAGGAAGGATCTCCGTCCTTCCGGGGCGATGGCGCCCCACAGGGCCCGGAGAGCCTCTGGCGGCATGTCCGGAACGGCGCCGAGCACGAGGAGCGCTTCGGCGAACATCCGATCCGGAGCGCTCATCGACTCAAGGGCCCCGGCCGCCCGCGCCAATGCCCTCTGCGCATTCTGGCGAGTGTTGAGACGCTCCTTGTTACGCTGGAAGGCGCGCGCCTTGGCCTCGGCAATCGCCTCCCGGCGCTACTCTCGGTAGCGCTTCTGGTAAGCCCGCTGAAAGGCCCGTCTCTTTACGTCATCCGCTTACGGCATTGTAAAACTCCCACAATGCGCCAATTATGGATAAATCCCCCGATTTTGCCACAATAGGGAGCATTATGGCTCGCCAATCGTCCGAGAGAGTCCGACACGGTCATGTCAGCCTGCCCGTCTGGAAGCACGCCAAAGGATGGCGATGGGCATGGAAGGACCCCGCCACCGGGAAATGGTGCTACGGCACGCGCAAAGACCGGAAAGAAGCGCTCACCGCCGCCGCCCGCCAGGCCGCCCGCTTGGCGACCCAGCATGCCGACTTGGCGGCCGTCCTCGAGGATCCCGCCGCCGTTGCCCTCATCCGACGGGTTCTCGCGATGCAGGTCACGCATGCCGAGCTCGATCACATCGAGAAACAGCGCCACACGCAAACCTACAAGTTTCAGGAAGTCGCCGCCGCCTTCCTGCGCGCGAAGGAGGCGGCTGCGAGCCTGTCGACCCGGAATCTCGAGAGCCTGACGTATGGCATCAGGAACATGCTGCTCTATTGGACCGATCGGGAAATCGGCGAGATCACCCCCGAGGAAATCGACCTTTGGATTGCCGGACTTCCGGTCGAGCAATACCAGCTATGGAAGAAAAGCCGCGTGCAGCCCACGTATGAGAGCAAATTCGCGCCCAAAACTCGCCTGCAGCGACGGAAAATCGCGGTCACCTTATGGCGATGGGCCCAGGAGCGAGAGTATCTCCCCGAGGGTAGGAAGACAGCCGCGGAGAAGTCATCACCCGTCATTGTTGTTCGTGAGACACCGGCCACGTGGACGCCCGCCGAGCTGCGGGCCATGTGGGAAGTTTGCCCGCCCGACTATCGGCCTTGGCTCGCCCTCGCGTGCTGGGCAGGGATCCGCACCGAGGAAGCCTACAAGAGGGGCCCGAAATCCAAGAAAGATGTCCTTCGGTGGAAGGACGTCCGTCAAGGCTACCTTGAGGTTCGCCCCGAGGTAGGGAAGACCGGGGCGACGACCGGGAAGCGAATAATCCCCCTGCAGCCCATCCTAGCGGCATTCCTCGCGCAAGAGAGGATCCGCCGAGCGCACGAGCCAGACGACGCCCCCATTTGCCTGGGCTGTAACCCCGGCGTTACTCGGAGAAATACATTGAGCGTAACCAAGATCTTGGGTGCCGTGGTAGGGGGTTGGCGGACGAACGCCTGTCGCCACTCATTCATCTCCTACCGAGCCGCCCAGGTTGGCCTGGGTAAGACAGCCGTGGAAGCTGGGAACTCGGAGGCCGAGGCCAAGCGTTCGTACCACGACGCCATGACGGAGGCCGATGCGGAGGCATGGTTTAACGCGGTGGATTTCGGAACTCCGTCGGAACCGCTTTCCGAGGTGGAGAAAATCACCCCCATTAGAATCGCTTCCAGAGCTAAGTGATTCAAAGAGTTAGGATGGACATGG
>CAZKGI010000108.1:0-1886 GCA_964552315.1 uncultured Akkermansia sp.
AGCCGGAATCCCGACACGGCCCCGCCGAATCCGCCTGCAAAAGTGAAAGAGACCCTTAAATCTTTCTGTGGGCTCGCCCTAATCGCGACCCTCGCCGCTTTAGGTTTCCATATACCTGCGCCTGAGGCGTCTGAGGAGGATCTGCCAGCGGTGGTGCTATACGGCATGGAGACACGAGTTGTCTCCGAGGCCAACACTTGGCACACGGTTACTTTTCAAGACGCATTTCTTTCCCCCCCGGTCGTCCTCGTAGAGGATCAAGTTGGCGAAATCCGAGCGGATACTGTTGAACTGCGCAATATCGGGACTTCCGGCTTCGAGTATCGATTCACCGTCGAGGATCCCGGTGCTCACTCCGCCTCTCTGGTCAGGCTCGGCTACCTCGCCGCAGCCGCGGGCGAATATACCCATGGCGGCCTCGCTTGGAAGGTCGGCACAGAAACGATCTCCATTGCTGACCCCACTCCCCAGATTGCCTTTACGAACGCCTTTTCTGCGTCTCCCATTGCGGTGGTGCGCCCTCTCGCAGGCATCGGGGCTGGGATAAGTCTGACTCAAACCACTGTATCCGGGCTCGAACTCGCCTTCGACTTCGGCGGTGACACGCCTCCCGCCACCGTCGATGTCACCTATATAGCGGTAGAAGCGGGTAGCGGTGCGTTCGGGGGCCAGCCCTTTGAGGCTGGGAGTTTCTCCCATGCAACTGCAGGCGCTTCGGTCGCTTTCCTCAATCCTTGTCCCCAGCCCGTGGTCTTTGCGACTACTCAGGCGAATGTCTCAATAGTCCCGTTACGCTGTCGCCTAGAGCGCTCAGGAACTCTTGGATTCGATTCATTCCTTGCCGACCATGCTGGCGAAGCCATCACATCCGGCGCAAATGAACCGAGCGGGTATCTCGCGATGGGACGGGGTTCCAGTGGAGGGACCGACTTGGACACGAAGCTCGAGCTCGGCGAGATCGAGGCGACCTCGGTGGACCAGTGGTATCCACTGTCCTTCAGCGTCCCCTTTCGTGATCCGATCGTGATCGTCGCCCCCCCATCGCATGACGGCGCCCTGCCCCTCTCGCTTTCCACCCCATCGACAGCGCGGGTAAGGATCCGCAACCTCACAGCCACGGGCTGTGAGGTCCTTTTGGAACAGCCTGACGGAGGCAACCCAGCAGTCGGCAGCCTCTATTGGATGGCGATGGAGTCCGGAGTCTACGAGATCGGAGGGCGGCGTTGGGAGGCGGGCAGTCTGGTGCTCGGAGAGAACGGTGAAGAAGTGGACTTTTCTGGGGAGTTTTCAGAACCCCCTGTTCTACTTGCCCAAGTAATCAGTTCGGGGAACCCGGATGCCGTTTGGGTCCAGCCCGCGGAGATCCGGGAGGACGGAATGCAGCTCTCTCTGGCTGGGACGGAGCTGTCCCCCCAGGTCGGCGAGCTCGTCCATTATATCGCGGTCGAGCCTGGCAAAGGGAGTATGTCTGAGGAGGCCGGCCTGAAGTTTGAGGCCAAGTCCCTCGCTCCCGATCAGCTCCATTGGAGCGCCTGGAGTCGTCTCCGCTTTGGCGAAAGTTACGCCGCCCCTTATTTCTTCGCCCATGTTCAGGACGATCCTGACGCCACTGCCCCCGACCTTCGCCAGCGCGGCCTTTCTGAGAAAAAGGTTGATCTCTCTGTACAAGAAAACCATTCGGACAACGTGCCACGTCGTATTGGGTTCCTCCTGTTTGGCGACACAACCGACACTGACGGCGATGGAATGCCCGATGTCTGGGAGGTAGGGCATGACCTGGATCCGTACTCCCCCGACGATGCCGCCCTCGACTCCGACGAGGATGGACTGACTAATCTAGAGGAATACCAACTTGGCACCGATCCCAATAATCCTGATAGCGACGG
>CAZKGI010000109.1:0-1877 GCA_964552315.1 uncultured Akkermansia sp.
TTCCGAATCGCGTCTCTCTCTGGCAGGCCTACGAGAAGGCGCGCCATGCGGTGCGGCCCGTGGAAGGCGAGGCCCATGATTCCGCACGCTATGGGATCCAGAACCCGGCCCAGGGCTTCAGCGCGCGCTTCTCCCCGGAGGGCATGACCCTGGAGGTGCAGCCCCAGGCTGGGAGGACGGAAAACAAGCGGTCCTACCGCAGCCAATGGCGTACCCTGGCCCTGGGATATGGCGCCGACTTGGCCCCCCTGGCCGCGGGGGAAGTGCGGAAGGACCCATCACGAGAGGACGGAGATCGGGTGGAAATCGTCCGCCCCGAACTGGTCGAGTGGTTCGTGAACCGGCGGGACGGTCTGGAGCAGGGCTGGACGCTGCCCCATCCCCCCCAAGGTCGGGAATCGGGCGAGCCGCTGCGCCTGCAGTTGGGCGTGGAAGGGGAGCTGCGAGCCCGCGTGGGGGAGTCGGGGCAGGAGGTGAGTCTGATCAATTCCGAGGGAAAGGAGGTGCTGAACTACCGCCATCTCAAGGTCTGGGATGCTAGTGGCCGCGAGTTTCCGGCCCGTCTCCTAGGGGGCGAGGGGAGTTTGATCGTGGAAGTGGAGGAGACCGAGGCCGTCTATCCATTGGTCATCGACCCGGTGTTTGTCCAGCAGGCCTACCTCAAGGCCACCAACCCCGGCGCGGCCGACAACTTTGGTTATAGCGTCGCCGTCAGCGGGAACACCGCCGTCGTCGGGGCGCCTTTTGAGGACAATGCGGCCGGCGCCGCCTATGTCTTCGTGAAAGGGGTCGGAGGCGCCTGGTCGCCGCAGGCCTATCTCAAGGCGGCGAACTCGGACGCCAGCGATGAATTTGGCTGGAGCGTGGCGATCAGCGGAAACACCCTGGTGGTGGGGGCGAGATGCGAATCCAGCGCGGTCACCGGAGTGAACCAGGACGGTTCGGGGAACGGGGCGAACATGGCCGGGGCGGCCTATGTGTTTGTGCGCGGCGCGGGGGGCGCTTGGACACAGCAGGCCTACCTCAAGGCGTCCAACACCAACCTGGGGGATGAATTCGGCTACAGCGTCGCCATCCAGGGCGATACCATCGTCGTGGGCGCCCCGAGAGAGGACAGCGCCAACCTAGATCAGGGGAACAACAGTGCAGCCGAAGCCGGGGCTGTCTATGTGTTTGTGAGAGTCGGTGGGGTGTGGGGTCAACAGGCCTATCTCAAGGCCACCAATCCGGGACCCGGCGATCACTTCGGCTACAGCATTTCGATCAGCGGCAATACCGTCCTCGTCGGCGCTCCCTTCGAGGACAGTGCCAGCATGGGGGTGAATGCTGATCAATCTGACAATACGGCAAGCAACGCCGGGGCGGCCTACGTGTTTGTGCGCAATGCTGTGAATGTGTGGAACAGCCAGGCTTATCTCAAGGCCTCGAACACCGGAACGGGCGACTGGTTTGGGGGGAGTGTCTCGATCAGCGGGAATAGCGCGGTCGTGGGGGCTAACTATGAGTCTAGCAACGCCGTGGGCGTGAATGGCAACGAGGGGGATAACAGTGCCGCGTTCGCTGGGGCCGCCTACGTGTTCGCCCGCTTCGGCACAGACTGGGGTCAGCAGGCTTATCTGAAAGCCTCGAATACCCAAGCGGGGGACCAGTTCGGCAGGCCGGTGGCCATCAGCGGAAATCGGATTGTGGTGGCCGCGCCCATTGAGGGTAGTGCGGCGACGGGAGTGAACGGGGACCAGAACAACAACGGTGCCTCCTCTGCTGGGGCGGTCTATGTCTTCGAACGGACCGGCGTGAGCTTCTGGCGGCAAGAGGCCTATCTCAAGGCTTCGAATACGGATGCTTGGGACGAGTTTGGCCGTGCGCTCGCCATCGAC
>CAZKGI010000110.1:0-1791 GCA_964552315.1 uncultured Akkermansia sp.
CATACCAAGCCGCCGCCGCGCCTTCGCGATCGACCGCTTCGACGAACTTGCGCCGCGCATGGCCCCAGCAGGCGAGGCGCATGAGCCCCGGGTTCTTCGCCGCCAGGGTTCCGTAGGCGACAAAGCCGTCGCTTTGCAGCCTTCCGGCAAAACCCTCCAGCATCTCCAAGGGCACGGTGTGCGCCCGTCCCGGATCGAACTGGAAGAGCACGCCCTCTTTCGGCTGCAGCATCACCCAGAAGCAACTGTTCTTCGTCTTGCCCGGACTGTCCGGATCCATCAGTTTGATGAAGGTCTCGTCGATTTGCAAATACTGGCCGCTGATGAGTTCCTTGCGCTGCGCTTGGTGGAGGCGTTCGAGCAGCTCCTCGCAGCGTCCCATCCAGTGATACATCACGTTGCGGTCGATGAAGACCCGGTGACGGCGGTGGAAGATCTGCTGGAGGCGGTAGAACGGCAGATGATCGCAATACTTCGCGACCATCAGGTAGGCGAGCAGCCCCGAGGTGGCGACCGCTCCGGGGATGACGCGATACTCGGCGGGCAACTCGGCGGTGAGGACCGGCGTTGCCACCGGTTCCTCGCTGGCCTCCTGGGCCGGGAAGGGCACCGCCCGCACCGCGCGACGGATGACCAACCGCTTGAAGTGCCCGGGAACAAAATGGATTTTGACCGACTCTTCCCAGCGGATGAGGCGGCGCTCGGCTCCCGTCTGCGGACAGGTCCGCTCGCTCTCGGGCAGGTCGAACTCGAGGACTTCCTCGGGCAGGTCGTCGGGGAAGCGCATCCGCTTGCTCGGCTTCCTGCCCTTGGTCTTCTTGACGACGGCGTCCTCCCCGGGCTCGTCGATGACGGCGACGGCCTCGAAACCTTCGAGGAGGAGCTGCAGCTGCTCGGGATCCATCTTCTCGCTCTTGCTGCCGAAGAGCTGCGCCTGGAGCTTTTTGAGCTGCCACTCGGCATACTCGCGGCGGCGGCGTTCTTCGAGGAGGAGACGCCGTCCTTCCTCGAGCGCGCTCTCAAGCGAGGCGACCTTGGACTCCAGTTCGGCTGTGGCGGAGGTGTCGATGCCAGGAGATTTAGCACGCGATCACGAGGATGCCATGGGCATCTTTGTCAGGACGCCGTCGGCTTCGCGCGGGTTGCTTTTGCGATACCGGCGACGTGGCTGCGCTTGCTTCAAATCGATGCCGCCGATCAGCATCGCGAGCTGTTCGTGAGGGATCGTCGCCGAGTTCTGCGACGCGTCCCAGTCCCAGCGGAATCGTCCCTGCTCGAGACGTTTGGTGCAGATCCAAAGACCTGATCCGTCCCAGAGGAGCACCTTGATGCGGTTGCGGGCGGCGTTGCAGAAAACGAAGAGATGTCCGCTGGTGGGATCGAGGCCGAGTCGGTTGGCGACGATGCCGTAGAGGCCGTTGAAACCCTTGCGCATGTCGGTGGCACCGGTGACGACGAAAACGCGGGTGGCAGGCGAGAGCGGGATCATCCACGGACGGTGGCGGGAGGTGATGCGAGCCGGTGGAGCAAGTCGGCGAGCGCGGCGGGCACTCCGTGAACGGAGACCGGTCCGAAGGGGAGATCGAGTTCGAGGCGGACTTCGCCCATCGGGGATGTCGCCGGCTCGGTGAAGAGTTCGACGACGCGTGGGGTCTCAGGCGAGACCGGCCTCGTTGCGGAGCGGGCGCGATGGTATCGGAAGGTGGCCAGGGCGAGGCCGCGACGGCGGCAGAACTCGGCTTGGCTCAGGTCGCTGCGGTCGAAGGCGTCGAGGATCTCGCGCCACTGTCG
>CAZKGI010000111.1:0-1641 GCA_964552315.1 uncultured Akkermansia sp.
AGCACTTGCATGGCATGCAAGGGGTCAGCGGTTCGAATCCGCTATGCTCCACGGTCCTAATCCTAGATAAAACAAGGGTTTCGGGCCGAGGCGACAAGGTAAGCGGACAGCAGATCGGGTTGGGTTCAGATTGAGGCTGGAAGCCTTGATTTATTAAGGGTTGAATAATTGAGAGGTTGATTTTGCTGTCCCGTTTTGCTGTCCTGATTTCAGGATGAAGCTGAAGGGACTCTACAAGGTCAAACGCACTGGTTTCTGGTACTATCAGCCCCCCATGGCCAAGGGGATCCGGCCCAAAGCCATCGCCTTGGGCACCAGGGACGAGGCTGAGGCCGTCGGCGCCTACTACGCCCTGCTCGAACAGGTCGAGGAGCAGTTCCGCCGGGGATCCCTGCGGATGGAGGCCGCCCGCTATATCGCGGAGAAGCAGGCCGAGGCGAAGCACACCCCGGCCACCACCGAGCACGCCGATCGTGTCCTCGGCCAGGTGGTTGCCATTCTGGGCAATCACGACGTCGCCGCCTACACCAAGGCTGACATGATTCGCCTGCATGCCCACTGGCAGAAGAAGGGCCTCGCTGCCGCGAGCATCGCCAGCTACTTCACCCGGGTGGCCGCCTTCTTCGCTTGGGCAGTGGCCGAGCGACTGACCGCCGAGAATCCCGTGGCCGAGCTCGATTACCAGAAAAACTTCCCCACCCGGGCCGAGCGATACTGCACCCGAGAGGAACGCGAAAGGCTGATTGCCACCATCCCCGAAAACCGGCCCGACCTCGCCCTCTGCCTTTGGCTGGGCTTCTTCGCTGGCCTGCGGCGCAACGAGATCGTCGAGGCCCGGCGCGACTGGCTCGACCTCGAGGCCGGGGTGATGAGCGTGCGGCGCACCGACACCTTCCTGCCCAAGGGTAAGAAGGCCCGCCAGATCCGCCTCTCCCCCCGCCTGGCCGTTTTCCTCGCCCAGTACGTGGCCGCCACCGATTTCGGCGACAGCCCCTACCTGCTGCGGCCTGACAGGGCTCCGGGCAAGAAACAGAAGACCCGCGGCAAAAAGGCCTGGCGCTACCGCTACGATCCCCGCGCCCCCTTCGAGGCCCACGTGGCCAAGGCCGGGCTCGACTGGGTCACCTTCCATACGATGCGGCACACCTTCGCCAGCCTGCACGCACTGGCCGGCACACCCCTCACCATCCTGGCGAAAGAGCTCGGCGACGACTACAAAGTCGTTTACGAGACGTACGTCGGTTATCAGCGCGGCAACACCCATGCTTCGGCGGTGGATTAGATCATCTTTCCTATCCCCTCGGTCTCCGGACCCGGGCGGTGAGCGTGTTGGCCTGCTCGGCCCGGTCGAGGGCGGCCTGGATAGAGGCCACCGAATAGCGGCGCAGCGTGGCGTTGCAGTACCAGGGCTTCAGCCCGTGCAGCTCCTCCAGCTGCCGCAGCACGTCCACCCCACCCAGGGCGGTCGCGGCTTCCTTCTGGGTCATCGATAGCACCGGCGAGACCTCAATTTTCAGCAGGGAATTCATCATCGTTTTTGTCTGCATTTCACCGGCTCGAGCCGGAAGTTTCCGCCCCAGGGACAGCGCCCTCACCAGAGTCAGCCGTCAGCGCCTCGCCCATCGGCGACATCGCCAGCCC